>NZ_BPWE01000003.1 GCF_020884755.1 Bifidobacterium mizhiense
TCTGGTTCTCATTCCCCAATCGAACAGGAACGGGCACCCCTGCAAGACCCCTATTAACAACCCGACCTATTAACAACCACCCAACACGCTTACAGCCACAAGGCCAAACCCCCAACATAAACAACGCGTTTAGTTCCTATAGCCCACCCATGCCGAAGCCAAGATTAGGACACCCCGACAAACTCCGTTACGGCATCAAGGGATAATCTTCGCCAATCACTGTCGGCAATCTATAGAACCCACACCTCGATCAAATCTTTAACCTCGACTAACCAGCATTGTTTTTATCTCCCACCTAACAGGATAGAGCTCGCTCAGACTCCCATTCTTCATTGTGAATCATGCCTGCCACAACCTTTGTGCCGACAAACCTCCAAGGGCCTTACAATTATTCTGATTAAAAATGTCGCAGTCTATCTGCAAACAGATTCATGGGCTCATCGCAACGACTCTGGAGGCTTGCACAACAATGACCAGAACTGAAAAGGGCGCACTTGGCGCGCTTACTGGGCTATCCTTGGGAGACGCACTGGGCATGCCCACGCAGAGCATGAGTCCAGCAGCCATCCATGAGGCCTACGGCAGGGTTGACACCCTTCGTGATGCTATTGCGGATCAGCCGATAGCTCCCGGTATGCCTGCGGGATCTGTGACCGATGACACCGAGCAGGCACTGATTGTCGCAGAACTGATCATCGAGGGCAGAGGACACATCGATCCCAAAGAGTTCGCTAAGCGCCTTCTGGCCTGGGAGGACGGCATGAAGTCACGCGGATCACTCGACCTGCTCGGGCCATCCACCAAGCTGGCCCTGGAACAGGTTCGCCATGGCGCGGACATCATGACAACAGGAAGGACCGGCACCACCAATGGGGCGGCCATGCGAGTCGCCCCGGTAGGGATAGCCAACAGGCCCGAAGACACCAGACGGCTGGCCAATCGCATCTACGAGTCCTGCCAGGTCACCCACGACACGGTCGCAGGCTTTCAAGGCGCAGCGCTGATCGCTACGACAGTCAGTCTGGGACTTGAAGGAATGACCGTTCGCCAGGCACTGAATGAGTCCTTGCGCCTGGTACCCGCCATGGAAACCGCCGGAGCCTGGACACCCAAGGCATCGGTTCCCGCTCGGGCCCGCCAGGCAATACAAGTGTCCGAAGAATTCAGCGATGAGGACGACTTCGAACGCCACCTCATCGAAGACTGCGGCACTTCGGTGGAGGCCAATGAGTCTGTGGCAGCCGCTTTTGCCCTGGCCTGGAGATTCGCCGACGATCCCCAATCGGCTCTATTCGTCGCGGTCAACCTGGGCGGCGATACGGACACCATCGCTGCCATGACTGGCGCAATGACCGGCGCATGCACCGGCCCCGAGGTGTTCGACCCTGCACTCTGCTCCCAGGTGGCTTCGGTATCTCACCTTGACCTGCAGAAAACTGCCCGTGGCCTGATTACCCTAAGGTAAAGCGCAAAACGGATACGACAGAATCCTTCAGGAATACAAGAATATAAAATCCAGTCAACCCTGAGATCATGGGGTCCACCCAGACCACACCACAGGCCTGACCAGACAATCCATCGCTGCATCCAGTACATCGTGAGTCAAAGGAGACAATCCATGTCAACTGCACCAAAAGAGGGCACCATCCTCTCCAGAGTTGAGCAAAGGGGCATCGAACCCGTGCCCGAGGATCAGAGGAACGGGTCGCCCGGTCAGCTCTTCTGGGTCTGGTTCGCCGCCAACATCTCGATCCTGGGAATCCCTCTGGGAGCTACCCTGATTGCCCAGGGCCTCAACCTCTGGCAGGCCGTGCTCGCCACGACCATCGGAGCCTTCGGATCCTTCGCACTGGTCGGCATCATTTCCATAGCCGGCAAAAGAGGCGGCGCCCCCACGCTGACCCTGTCCCGAGCCATTTTCGGCGTCAGAGGCAATGCGGGCCCCACACTGGTGGCTCTGCTATCCAGGCTGGGCTGGGAGACGGTGAACACGATGACTGGCGCTTTTGCCCTGCTCTCCCTGATCGCCATCATCTTCGGCACATCAGCTGATGCCAAGCGCTCCCCCTTCCTGACCTTCGTCTGTATTGCCGTCTTCGTAGCCTTGACCGTGGTGGTCTCGGCCGCAGGCCACGCCTTCATCCTCACTGTGCAGAAGTGGGCCACCTGGATATTCGGAGCCCTTACCCTCTTGGTAGCCATCTATCTGGCCACGACCGTCGACTGGTCCTCCTTCATCGGCAATGCCCCCGGGTCAGCCAGCGCCTTCCTGATCGGAGTCGGCACCATAGCCGCAGGGACGGGCATCGGCTGGGTCAATTCCGGCGCAGACATGGCCCGCTACCAAAAGACCTCGGTGAAATCGGGCTCTCTGATCCTGACTGCAGCGGCCGGCGCCGGCATCCCCCTGGTCGTGGTTATCGGCCTGGGATCGGTCCTGACAGCAGGCAACTCCACCATTGCCTCCGCCGCTGATCCGGTCGCCGCGGTTCGAAGCGCCCTGCCCGCCTGGGTTTCGATTCCCTATCTGATTGCCGCCTTCGCTGGGTTGCTCATGTCAAACAACCTGTCCGTATATTCGGCCGGCCTTACCACCATCACCCTGGGCATCAGAATTCCCCGCGTCTATGCGGTCGTCGTCGATGTGGTGGTGACCACCTGCGGAGCCCTGTACTTCACGCTGGGCTCCGACGGGTTCTACGGTCCCTTTGTTACCTTTATCTCTTTGCTGGCAGTGCCGCTGAGCACCTGGGCAGGCATCTTCCTGTCAGATATGATCTTCCGCAAGCGCTACGATTCGGACGGCCTTCTGAATTTGCGAGCCGATTCCCCATACTGGTACTGGCACGGCATCAACCTCCCGGCCATCGTCAGCTGGCTGGTGGGGATAGTCGTCGGCTTCCTGTTCGTGACGGCCCAGGTCTCCAAGAACGAGGTCTGGTTCTCAGGACCGCTGGCCGGCAGCTTCCTGGGCAGGAACGGCCTGGCATGGCTGGTATCCCTCCTGCTGGGAGGAATCCTCTATGCCATTTTGCACCTCCTCTCCAAGGACTCCGTGGCGGTGAGGAGCAGCGGTAATGACTGAACCCAGCATCCTTCATCTCGGTCAGGTGGTGATTGATCTGAGCATGAACATCGACCACCTCCCGGAACGCGGAGGGGACATTTTCGCCAGGCGAACCGCCATAAAGGTCGGCGGCGGATACAACGTGATCCAGGCAGCCAGGCGGATGGGGGCACCCATAGCCTACATGGGGGCGATCGGCACAGGTCCGATGGCGGACATGGCCCGTGGAGCCCTTGCTGCCCTGCAGGTTCCCGCACAAGGGCCTGTGCTGGACGACTGTGACACCGGATACTCGGTAGCCATGATCGAACCCTCGGGTGAACGCACCTTTGTATCGGCGAGGGGCGCAGAGACCCGGGTACCGGAGGGCACCTACGAAAGCATGAATCTGGTTCCCGGTGATGTCATCTACCTGAGTGGGTATTCCTTCTGCCACAAGGACAACACCCGAAGCCTGCTCGGTTTTGCTGAGAAACACCAGGGCGAAGGATTTCCGGTGCTCTTCGACCTGGGACCCATGGTGGCAGATATTGCACCGGATGTGCTTGATGCGGTCAACGGTCTGCATCCTATCTGGTCCCTCAACGAACGCGAGGGACCAATCCTGGCGAAACGTCTAGGGTGCCAACCCGAAACTGGCGACGTTACTGAGTTGGAATCCCTCTGCCGCTCGCTTTCGTTGAGACTGGACAGTCCGGTGGTTCTCAGGGCTGGGGCCCGCGGTGCCTGGTACTACCAACCCAAGGATGCAATGCAGAGCCAGTACATTCCCACCCCGCAAGTCCATGCCATAGACACCAACGGTGCAGGCGATGCACACTCGGGCGTCCTCTGCGCGGGCATCTTCCAAGGTCTGCCCATTGAGGAGGCCCTGGTGCTGGCCAACTGTGCAGGAGCACTTTCCACTACCCAGCGGGGTCCAGCCACATGCCCAAGTGAAGAAGCCATACGAAAGGCCGCCAGCTCCCTGCAATGGTGACCGGCGCAAAACCGGAGGAAACAAAGGCGGCCGCCGACTTCATGCCGACGGCCGCTTGGTCTCTCAACGAGGGGCCAGAGAATGACGTATCAGAGCTGCTTGCCCAGCTGATCGGCTGCGCGCAGGGCGTGAGCCACATCGGTGGGGGTCACCTCGAATGGCATGTTGCCCATGGTCTCGTCAGGGCCGCAGGCATGCTCGCCGACCTTGAGCAGATCCTCCTCGCTGGCCTGCCCGATGCCGATCTGCTCCAGGGAGGTGGGCAGACCCACGCTGCGGAAGAAGTCATAGACCCCGCGAGTCTCCTCCAGGGGCCGATCCTCAAGGACCAGCTGGGCCAAGGTGCCGAAGGCCACTTTTTCGCCGTGCAGCATGGAGTGGGTGCCCTCCAGGGCGGTCATCCCGTCATGAATGGCGTGGGCTGCAGCCAGGCCGGAGCTCTCGAAGCCCAGACCGCTCAGCAGCGTATTGGCCTCGATGATCTTCTCAAAGGCGGCTGTGCGGACACCGGCCTTGGCCGCGGCCACGGCCTTGACCCCATCCTCCAGCAGGGTGTCGCGGCAGAGACGGGCCAGGGCGAAGGCAGCCATGGTGGCGTGTCCCCCGGTCATGGTCACGGCGTTCGACTGCACACAGGCGGCCGCCTCGTAATAGGTGGCGAAGGCATCGCCCAGTCCTGACACCAAGAAGCGCACCGGAGCCTTGGCGATGACGTCGGTATCCATCAGGACCACGTTGGGGTTGGCAGGCAGGGGCAGGTAACGGTCAAAGACGCCCTCGGGCGTGTAGAGCACGGACAGCCTTGAGCATGGCGCATCCGAGGAGGCCGCCGTGGGAACAATCATGACCGGCAGGTGGGCAAAGTGAGCCACAGCCTTGGCGGTATCCAAGGTCTTGCCGCCGCCGATGCCGATCACCGCGTCGCTGCTGCCCAAATGGGCACGATGACGGTCGATCTCCTCCATGGAGCACTCGCCGCCGAATTTCATCAGTTCGTAGGGGATCCCATCGTGCTCAAAGGAGGCGACAATGTCGTCGTGGTAGAGCCCGTCGATGACCGGATCGACGATCAGATGGGCGCCCTTGGTGCCCAGAGCCGCGTATTCTCCAGCCAGCTTTCCCATGGCGCCCTCCTGCTGAACATAGGAGCCGGGAGAGCACAGAACCTTGCGCATACATACACCTTTCTCATCGCTGATCCCGCCTTCGGGACCAGGTCCTTAGTGACGAGCCTCTTGGCCCGTCTGAAAGTGACCCTAGTCACATTACATGGTGAGATGGGTGTGCCGCGCCGTGCAACCGGTCAGTTATGAGGCAAGGAATTGGTCGTGCTCGTCGGCGACGACTGGGGTGTGGAAGCCGTACTTGAGGGGCTGGGCGTGGAGCCGGTCGCATCGGCAGACGGCGAAGGCGAGCTCGTGGGGTTCCCTCCCTGCTGTTGACCTTGCCCGGATCCCTGTTCATTGCCTTGGTGCTGATTCGTTCCCGAAGGCTGATTCTGGGGGGCACCCGGGGTCGCCTGGTCTTCAGGCTGCTCAGTACGCTGTGCAGGCTTGGAGGGGGTCTCTTCCTCATGGCTGGGGGTTACCTGGCTGGTCGAAGGGCTGACCACGTTGCGGACCACCTTGTCGGTGCCTTCGCCTTTGGTCAGGGCATTGATGGCCAGGGCGGACAGCAGCACGGCCACCAAAGCGCTGACCACGGAGACGATGATGACGTTGCGGCGGCGCTGATCCAGTTTCTTTTTGTTGGTTGCCGCGATGGGGGCCGCGTGGGCCCGAGGACCATTATTGGACGAAATGGTTCTGCCGGTCTTGGCTGCCGACTTTTCGCCACCGACAGGAGGCATGACCTGCGTGGATCCATCAACCGGCGCCATGACCTGGGTGGACCCGTCGGCAGCACCGCTGGAATCGTCCGCAGTGCCCTTCCCCTGTGCTGGCAAGACCGTGGTCTGTCCATCCGCGGCTGAATCGGAATTCGAATCCGTCTTGGAATCGTCATCATCCTGATCGGCACTGCCAACCACGGACTCCTGGAGCTTCTGACCGGAGGCTTCCAAGACATTCTTGTAGATCTGCGAGGCCACAGCAGAAACGATGGAACCGATGGCTACACCAATGATGGATCCCGCCACGCCGATCTTGGCGGCTAGCCAGAAGGAGGTCATGGCTGCAAGAGCGCCGGCGACGATCTGCGCCCAGGAAATGTCATGAAAGAACTGCTTCACTCCGACCCCTTTTGATCCAACGGCTGGTTGCTGCGCTCTTATGGTAGCTGGTGGTCATGGCGATCCTGTGATGGTCGGCCGACCGCCCAAGCACCTCAATCGGTCTGGACCAGCCCTCGGGGATTGTCCCAGTCCCCACGCATGGCGATGGCAGGACCGCGATTGTAGTCGATCATGGACCAGCGCAAACCGCCGTCTGGCAGGTCTCGTGGCATCAATCGCGCCCAGTGGGCATTGCGCATGGTGACCAGACCCAGGTATTCGGGATATTCACTGGCCATGCCCAGCAGAGCCTGGAGGGCCTGGGCTATGAAGGACCCGTGGGAGAAGACCATGAGATCCGTGTCTGGACCAGCCCGGTGGATCCAACGGTTCAGGGTTTCCAGACCGCGCTTACCTACCTGGGCCTTGGTCTCGGCACCGTGCAGCAGCTCTCCCCCGGCGCCCCGGGACCAGGATTCATAGTCCTCGGGCCAACGTTGACGAACCTCCTCGGCGCTGGCCCCCTCCCACTCGCCAAAGCTGCGCTCACGCAGCCCGGGATCAAGATGGACCGTCTGGCCCAAGGGGTCGGCAAAGGCATGAGCGGTGGCGGCAGCCCGACCCAGGTCAGAGGAAACCACCAGCAGATGACGGTCTTGAGGAGCGCCATCCACGTACTCAGCCCGGAGCTCCTCGGCAGCCCTCTCCACCTGCCAGCGGCCAACACTGTTGAGGGGAATGTCGATCTGGCCCTGCATCCGGTGCTTCGCATTATATGAAGTCTGCCCGTGACGGACCACGGTCATGGAGCGCACATGCCGTCCATCCTCGACGGTGGCAACCGAGTCAGTCATGGCTTTCCTGCGGATCGGCGAAACGGCTGCGCAGATCATCCCCATTCAGATCGTCCGCCTTGGAGGCCAACTGGCTATCCGGGTCATCATCGGCGAGGGTGAAGGGGTGCTCCAGCTGCAGGTCCACCTGGGGGCAGTCCTTCCAAAGCCGTTCCAGATCGTAGTAGGCCCGGGCCTGCTTGTGCATGATGTGGATGACGAAATCACCGTAGTCCAGCAGAACCCACTGGGCCTCCTGGACGCCCTCCCGTGAGCGGGGATCCAGGTTCTTCTGCAGGTGGAGCTGCTTCTCCACCTCCTCGGCGATGGCCAGGACCTGACGTTCGTTGCTGCCGGTGGCCACCATGAAGATATCAGTGATGGCGATAGGCCGGGAGACGTCGAAGGCCACGATGTCCATGGCCTTGACATCGTTGGCAGCCCGAGCGGCCACCCGGACCGCGTCGATGGATTCCTGCAATGCTGGCACTTGTCACGCCTTTCCTTGTTGTGGAGCCGATGCTCCCATAGTTACCGCTCCCAGGCGGGCTTCCAGTCCGGAACCTGATGCTGGTCATTGGTGGAGTAGACCATGGCCCCGTCCTCGACCGGATGACGGATGACCGATCCGGCCCCGGTAGTGACCCCGTCGCCCACCTGAACTGGAGCCACAAAGAGATTTCCAGCGCCCACATGCACCTGGGACCCGATCTCGGTGCGGTTCTTGTGCACGCCGTCGTAATTGGCCGTGATGGACCCGCCGCCCACGTTGCTGTCGTGGCCTATGTGGGCATCACCCACATAGGAAAGGTGGGGCACCTTGGTCCCGTGGTCGATGGTGGCCTTCTTCATCTCCACGAAGGCCCCGGCCTTGGTGTCCTCGGCAAGAACGTTGCCGGCCCTCAGATAGGTCCATGGGCCGATGTTGGCCCTGGCTCCAATCCGGGTCTCCTGCACGCGGGAACGCTCCACCCTGGCCTGTGGCTCGACGATGGCATCGATCAGTGTGGTATAGGGCCCGATAACCGCGTCCGAGGCAATCTCGGTGTGACCCTGCAGGAAGCATCCGGGCAGAATGACGGCATCCTGCTGGATGACCACGTCGTCCTCGATCCAGGTGGTGGATGGATCCAGGATGGTCACCCCCTGGCGCATGAACTTGTGGCAGACCCGCAGGTTATGGGCCTTGGCCAGATCGGCCAACTGGATTCTGTCGTTGACGCCTTCGACCTTGAGCGGATCAGGAGCAGCGAAGGCTCCCACCCGGCCCAAACGACGGGCTGTCTCCAGGGCATCGGTCAGATAGAACTCCCCCTGGGCGTTGCTGTCGTCCAGGCCACGGACCGCCTGTCGAAGCAGATCAGCCTCAAAGACGTAAACGGAAGTGTTGACCTCCTTGACGGCCAGCTCGGTGCCGGTGGCATCCCGTTGTTCGACGATGCGCAGGACCCGTCCATCCTGGTCACGAATGATGCGGCCGTACCCGGTGGGGTCGTCCAGGTTGACCGTCAGCACGGTGGCCCCGTCGCCGGAACTGACATGATAGTCGAGCAGACTTTGCAGCGTGTCCGCGTCCAGCAGGGGCATGTCCGAGGCCACGATCAGCACCTGACCGTCATGTCGAAGCTCCCCATCCAGCTGGTCCACGGCGCACTGGACCGCACGCCCTGTACCCGGTCTGCTGTCTTGACGGACGATCCGCACCTGGGGATCGTAGGACCGTGCGGCCTGCGCCACCAGGTCGGCCTGATGATGAACCACCACGGCCGTCAGCTCGGGATTCAGGGCGGTCACCGAAGTCATGACTCTCTGCAGAAAGGTCTTGCCAGCCAAGGTGTGCAGAACCTTGGGGTGGGCCGAGTGCATGCGAGTGCCCTCGCCTGCGGCCAGGATGATGCCAGCGGTCAGCGTCTGCCCGCCGCTCAAAACTCCACCACCCCGCTCTCGGCGATGTCAATCAGATCCTGAATGGAATCCACCACCTGGTCAGGGCGGTAGGGGAAGGTCTCCACCTCGGATCGTGTGGTGATGCCAGTCAGCACCAGGAAGGTGTTCAGGCCAGCCTCGACTCCAGCCACCACGTCGGTGTCCATTCGGTCGCCGATCATGGCTGTGGTCTCTGAGTGGCCGCCAACCCTGTTCAGGGCCGTGCGGAACATGATGGGATTGGGCTTGCCCACGAAGTAGGGCTCCCGGTTGGTGGCCTTGGTCACCAGGGCCGCCACAGCGCCGGCTGCCGGCAGAACGCCGTTCTCACTGGGGCCGGTGGCGTCAGGGTTGGTGCAGATGAAGCGGGCGCCGCCCAGGATCAGGCGGATTGCTGTGGTGATGGACTCAAAGGAGTATGTCCGGGTCTCGCCCAGGATTACATAGTCCGGGTTGATGTCGGAAAGAATGAACCCGGCCTCGTGCAGGGCCGTAGTCAGCCCGGCCTCACCAATCACATAGGCCGATCCCTGCGGCATGGTCCGGGACACGAAGTCGGCGGTCGCCAAGGCTGAAGTCCAGATCCGATCCTCGGGCACGTCGATGCCCGAACGACCAAGGCGGGCCGAAAGGTCACGTGGGGTGTAGATGGGATTGTTGGTCAGCACCAGATATTGGCGGTTGTTGCGCTTGAGGGTGTCGATGAATTCGGCAGCTCCGGGCAGGGCCGTGTTCTCGTGCACCAGCACGCCGTCCATGTCGGTGAGCCAGGTTTCGATCTTCTTGACTGCCAAGACAGTTCCTTTCGGTTGGTCACCGACCCCAAGGAGGCCGTCTCCGACCGGAATCGGCGAGCGTAAGCTCCCCCACCTGGATTCGAACCAAGACTAAGGGTTCCAAAGACCCGTGTGCTGCCTTTACACCATGGGGGAAGGGCGGAACCCTTGAGGCCCCGCCAAGTTTATTATGCCACAGCCGGACGATTACGCCACGCCATGCCGGACAGGCAAGACTTTAAGCGAAGAGGAAGCCCTGGCCGTGATGAGCTGGATACGTATCGAAGAGCCGGGCCACTGAGCCATCCTCAAAGACCGCCTTGATGGCCGAGGCCAGCAGGGGGGCGATGGACAGCACAGTCAATCCATCCCAACGCTTCTCCTGGGGAATGGGAACCGTGTCGGTCAGAATGACCTCCTTGGCCTGGCAGGACTTGAGACGTTCCACGGCGGGTCCGGACATGACGCCATGAGTGGCCACGATGGTGATGGAATTGGCGCCAGCCTCATCCAGCACATTGCAGGCCTCAGCGATGGTGCCGCCGGTGTCGATCAGGTCGTCCACCAGCACGCAGTCCAAGCCGCGTACGTCGCCCACCACCCGATGGGCCACAGCCTTGTTGGGCTGGGTGATGTCACGGGTCTTGTGGATGAAGGCCAGGGGCACGCCACCCAGGCGTTGGGCCCACTGCTCGGCCACCCGGATACGGCCGGCATCTGGCGAGACCACGGCCACCTTGGACAGATCCATCCGGTCGCGCACATAGTCCACCAGCACAGGCATGGCGATCAGGTGGTCCACAGGCCCGTCGAAGAAGCCCTGTGACTGGGCAGCGTGCAGGTCGACTGACATGATTCGATCCGCACCGGCCGCCTTGAGCAGGTCGAACATGAGCCTGCAGGAAATGGGCTCGCGCCCCAGGTGCTTCTTGTCCTGACGGGAGTACCCCAGGAGCGGGCAGACTGCCGTGATGGATCGCGCCGAGGCTCTCTTGAGGGCATCGATCATGATCAGCTGTTCCATGATGGACTTGTTGACCGGGTCGGAATGGGTCTGCAGGACGAAGACATCCGCACCACGCACCGACTCCGTATAACGCACATACATCTCGCCATTGGCAAAGTCGTAGGCTGTCGTCTCCAGGACGTCGATGCCGAGCTGATCGGCCACGTCCGCCGCGAGTCTGGGATGGGTCCGGCCTGTGACAAGTATGAGATTTTTTCCTGGTCTGCCTTTGAGTATCGCGCTCACCATATCTCCAAACGTTGTTTTCGCTGAAGCGGACAGCCTCCATAATAATGGCGCGCGCTGACACAGCCGAGCAGTCCGTGTTGACGAGTCAGGCGGAATGCAAAGTTCAGGAAGCCGAGCGGTAGAGCCCGTGCTTGTTGATGTACTGCACCACCCCGTCCGGAACCAGGTACCAGACTGGCATACCCCGGGCCGAACGACGGCGCACATCCGTGGACGAGATGGACAGGGCCGGAATCTCCAAGGTATCCACCCGCTGGGCAGGCACCTGAAGGTCGTCCAGGCTGGAGGAATAGCCGGGCCGGGAGACAGCCACGAACTTGGCCAGATCCCACATCCGGTTGGCATCCTTCCAGCGCATAATCTCGGCCACGGCGTCCGCCCCGGTGATGAAGAAGAGGTCGCTGTCGGGGCGCATTCGCTTGATGTCGCGCAGAGTGTCCACCGTGTAGGTGATGCCAGGACGCTCAATATCCACCCGGGAGACCGTGAACTTGGGGTTGGAGGCCGTGGCGATCACGGTCATCAGATAGCGATCCTCAGCATTGGTCACCGTCTTGTTCAGCTTGAAAGCCGGGCGGCCGGTAGGCACAAAGATGACCTCATCGAGGTCGTAGACCCAGGCCACCTCCGAGGCAGCCACCAAGTGGCCATTGTGAATGGGGTCGAATGTGCCGCCCATAATCCCCACACGGGGTCGATGGTTATGGTGGGCCGACCCAGCGGTCCGATCAATATCTGATGGCTCCTGCCCGGATTCCCCCTCCTTGGACAGCTCAGACATCATCCGGTTCACGCCTGCTCGCCCTCCCGTCTGGCTTCCGAGGCGTTCTCCTCGTTCTCCGACTTGGCTTCCTGACGCATCTGCTCGGCGCTGGGGTTGACCCTGTCAGGATCGATCCGCTCCATGTCGGCATTCCATTCCTCCTGGACCACCCGGCGGATCTCGGAATAGGTGGGCAGGGGGAAGCCCGGCTGGTATGCCCGACGAACCTGAGCCACGCATCCGGTGATAGCCACCAATGAATCGGACAGGTCAGCGATGCGCCCCTCCTGCTCCTGTTTGCGGAAGACCGGCACCCGCTCCTCCATGACGGTGATGTTGTGCCTGACCTGATTGAGCTGGTCCTGGTCCAGGTCGTATACATCATCGGCATGCTCGTCAGGCCAGCCAATCAGTACAGCGTCGGCGTACTCAAGGCAGGAGCGCTGGTCTGCATCCGGGATGCCATCCTCGATTTGCACCAGAAAGACGTACCGCAGCAGGCTCAGCCGTTCGGAAGCCACCCTCAGCCAGATGCGGGGATTGTCGTGCTCGCGCTGGAAGAGCTCTTCGATCTTCTCATTCACGGCCGCACCTGTCCCCTGCCGTAGCCGATCCACTTGGTGGTCGTCAGCTCCTGCAGACCCATGGGTCCTCGGGCATGCAGCTTCTGGGTGGAGATGCCCAGCTCGGCGCCCATGCCGAACATGCCGCCATCGGTGAATCTCGTTGAGGCATTGACCATGATCACGGCCGAATCCACCCGACGGGAGAACTCCTCCACAGCCTCATAGTCCCGAGCCAGGATGGCCTCGGTATGGCCGGTGGAGTGACGGTTGATATGTTCGATGGCCTGATCCAGGGAGTCGACCACACGCACCCCCATCTTCAGATCCAGATACTCACGATCCCAGTCGGCTTCCTCTGCGCGGACCAGCAGTTCTTCAGGCAAACCATGCCCGGCGAGGATGTCCATGGAGACCGCATCCAGGTGCAGCTCGACCTGGGCCTGCGTCAGCGCTTGGGCCACGCGGGGCAGGAATTCAGCGGCCACATCCCGGTGGACGATCAGCTTCTCAGCAGCGTTGCAGACGCCCACCCGCTGGGTCTTGGCGTTGACGATGATGGGGATGGCCTGATCCATATCCACCGTGCGATCCACGTAAATATGGACATTGCCAGCCCCGGTCTCGATGGTGGGCACGGTGGCCTGCTCAATTACGCTGCGGATCAGCCCCCGGCCACCCCTGGGCACCAACAGATCGATATGACCGCGCGCCTTCATCAGAGCCTGGGCCCCCTCACGACCGTATCGGTCCACGGAAGCCACCAGAGCCGGATCCAACCCCTGCTCACGAAGCACCCCGCCTATCAGCTCCACCAGCGCGCGATTGGTGCGCTGGGCCGCGTGACCCCCTCGCAGGAGGGCCGCATTGCCGGACTTGAGGCAGAGGGCCACCACATCGATGGTGACATTGGGCCGGGCCTCGTAGATCATGGCCACCACGCCCAGGGGAACCCGCACCTGATTGAGCCGCATGCCGTTGGGCATGTCATGGCCGCGAACCACCTCGCCAAGCGGATCGGTCAGTCCCGCCACCATGCGCACGCCACGGGCGGCGTCCGCAACACGAACCTTATCCAAGCGCAGACGGTCAATCAGACCGGCGCTCATTCCTTCTTCGAAAGCCTGAGCGCAGTCCTGCTCATTGACTGCGGCAATCTGCTCAGCCTGATCGATCAGCGCATCGGCCAAGGCCAGCAGGAGGGCGTTCCTTGCCTGGCCGGTCATACCTGCCAGACCTGCCTGCGCAGCCGCCGCAGCATCGGCCATGGCGCAGACCCGATCAAACACATCCTGGCGATCGGAGTCGTCGTTTTCACTCATGTTCGTCAGATCCTTTCGCCCTCACGGGCCTGCCAGACCCATATTCTGTACCGATTGTAACCCTCAGCGGAGGCAATGACGACAGGAGGAGGGAGGGCATTGCTGCACCTCCCTCCTCCAAGGGCCGATCAGTGGGTCTGATCCAGCTCGGGATAGAGCGGGAAGGCCTCGACCAACCGGTCCACCCGGGCCTTGAGGGCATCCAGATCAGCCTGGGGACCCTGGGCCAGCGCAGTGCCGATCACGTCGGCCACCTCCTCGTACTGGGCCGGGCCGAATCCACGCGTGGCCAGGGCGGAGGTTCCGATGCGCAGACCGGAGGCCACGGATGCCGGGCGGGGATCGAAGGGCACCGTATTGCGGTTGACGGTGATGCCGATCTTGGCCAACAGATCCTCCCCCTGGCGGCCGTCCATCTCGCTGTTGCGCAGATCCACCATGACCAGGTGGACGTCCGTCCCTCCAGTGAGCACGGTGATGCCGTTGTCGGCCACATCCTTGGCCATCAGGCGCTCAGCCAGGATCTTGGCGCCCTCCAGGGTGCGCTCCATCCGCTCCTTGAATTCAGGCGTGCCGGCCAGCTTGAAGGCCACAGCCTTGGCGGCGATCACATGCATGAGCGGGCCGCCCTGGTTGCCGGGGAAGACCGAGGAGTTGAGCTTCTTGGCATACTCCTGACGGGCCAGGATGAATCCGGATCGGGGCCCTCCCAGGGTCTTGTGGGCCGTGGAGGAGACCACATCGGCATAGGGCACCGGGCTGGGGTGCAGGCCGGCTGCCACCATACCCGCGAAGTGGGCCATATCCACCCAGAACTTGGCTCCCACCTCATCGGCGATTTCCTTCATGGCTGCGAAGTCCTCGATGCGCGGATAGGCGCTCCACCCGCCGATGATCAGGGCTGGATGGGTCTCCAGAGCCCGCTGGCGGATGATCTCGGGCTCAATGCGGAAGGTGTCCGGATCGACTCCGTAGGATTCGGCATGGTAAAAGCGTCCGGAGAAATTGATCTTCATGCCGTGGGTCAGATGGCCGCCATGATCCAGGGCCAGACCCAGCACGGTGTCGCCAGGCTTGATCAGTGCCTGGTAAACGGCGGCGTTGGCCTGGGCACCCGAATGGGGCTGGACGTTGGCATACTCGGCGCCGAACAGGGCCTTGGCGCGGTCCCGGGCCAGGTTCTCGACCTGGTCCACCCACTCGCAACCCCCGTAGTAGCGTCTGCCAGGATAGCCCTCGGCATACTTGTTGGTCAGTACGGATCCCTGAGCCTGCAGGACGGCCTTGGGCACGAAGTTCTCTGAGGCGATCATCTCCAGACCACCACGTTGGCGCTCCAACTCCCCATCCAGCAGTGCAGCGATCTCCGGATCCACCTGCGAGATCGAAGAGTTCAGGACATCGTAGGATTGCTGTACCGGGTTCTCTTCGACCATGGGTCACTCCTTTGTCTATAAGGTCCAGCCTCGGATACAGGGCTGGTGGGCAATACTGTACGCCATGCCAACCCCTGGCAGGCCGTGGCGTCCATAGACGGTTTCCTCCGCGAGCCGAGCAAGGCCATGGTTCGGACCCCTGCACGGGGTAGAATGCCCTGGTAATGATCTGTTCGGCGACATGGCGGAGGGGCAGGCAACCATGAGCACATACCACAGCACGCGAGGCGGCAAGGAGCAACTGCAGTCCAAGCAGGCCATCAGACGAGGCCTGGCTCCTGACGGCGGACTCTACGTCAGCGATGAACTGGACGCCGAGGCCATCGACCCTGCCTCGGTAGCCGGCCTGGACTACAAGGGCACGGCCAAACTGGTCCTTTCGAGACTGCTGAGTGATTACTCTTCCCCAGAACTGGACTCCTGCCTGGACGCAGCATACGGAAAGCAGTGGTCCGATCCGGCAATCACCCCTCTGGTGGATCTGGGCGGCAACGACTTCGTACTGGAGCTCTTCCGCGGTCCCACATCGGCCTTCAAGGACGTGGCCCTGCAGCTTCTGCCAAGACTGATGGCATTGGCCGGGGACGATGGCGAGCGGATCATGGTGCTCACCGCCACCTCCGGTGATACGGGCAAGGCAGCGCTGGCCGGATTCGCAGACGCGCCGGGCACGGGCATCACCGTCTTCTACCCGCAAGGCAAGGTGAGCCAGATTCAACGTCTGCAGATGGTCACCCAGCAGGGGGGCAACCTGCGGGTCTGCGCGGTTCGCGGTAATTTCGACGATGCCCAGTCCACAGTCAAGTCCATCTTTGCCGACGCTGACCTGGCTCGCGAGCTGGACGAGAAGGCCTCGACCGTTCTCTCATCGGCCAACTCCATCAACGTGGGCCGCCTGGCCCCGCAGGTCGTCTACTACTTCCGGGCTTACGGGTCTCTGATGGAACGGGGAGTGATCAGACCTGGGGATCCGGTCGAGTTCTGCGTGCCCACCGGCAACTTCGGCGATGTGCTGGCCGGATACTATGCCAAGATGATGGGCCTTCCAGTGGCCCGCCTGACCGTGGCCTCGGACCGCAACCGGGTCCTCAACGACTTCCTGACCACAGGCGTCTATGACCGCAACCGCCCCTTCTACACCACCACTTCCCCCAGCATGGACATCCTGATCTCCTCCAACCTGGAACGGATGCTCTACTACATGGCCGACGGCGATACCAAACTGATTGCCTCGCTTATGAGCGATTTGGAATCCACGGGACGCTACCGGGTGTCTGATGCTCTGATGACCAGAATCCGCGGGCTCTTCTCCTGCGGCTGGGCCGACGAGAACCAGGTGGCATCAGCCATCGGCAACTGCTGGGAGAACCGGGGATACCTGATCGATCCGCACACGGCCTGTGGTTACCAGGTTATGACCGGGCAGACCGACCGGGATCCTGCCATACCCCGGGTACTGCTGTCCACGGCCAGCCCCTACAAGTTCCCCCGCGTGGTCTGCCAATCCCTGGGCCTGGAGACCCCGGACAGCGACTTCGACTGCATGGACATCCTGGCAGAGGCCACCAACACCAGGCCCCCCAAGGCTCTGCGCACCCTGGAAAACGCACCTGTGCGCTTCCAGGACTGCATCGATCCAGGGGACATGTCCGACTACGTCCGCCACGCGGTCATGCAGTCCTAAAGCCTGAGCGAATTGGCTCAGATCTCCTTCCTGACATAGACCTTGCGAGATAAGACTATCGAAACCATATCAACCGCCAGAATCAAGGCCAGCCCAAGGAGCACTGGCCGCCACAGGTCGGATGTCAAAAATTGCAAGATTGAATTCCAGAAGGTCCCCCAGTCCAAGGGCAGCAAACTGCCGATAAGGGCCATGATTGGTACCAAACCAAGAAGCGCCAGGAAGACTATCATTGCCTTAACTGGTTCCAGCCAATAAAACAAGGGCGTAGCTACTGCAAAGAGCAAAGATTCCAACAGGAACAACCCCAGAGCAAACAAGACAGTATCGCGCCAATGGTCCCGACCATGCAAAAATGAATCAGTAGCGTAGAAGAAGAATACTGCATAGCCGCAAGACTGAACCAGAACCAGCAGAATTACAGCAGCATAGCGTCCGAATACCTGGTGATCACGTGTTATGGGCAGCAGACCATTCAACCGAATTGCCGTATTGTTGAAATCAGCGAACAAGCCAAATACTTGGCCTACAATCAGTCCGATTCCCATGCCGACCACTGCTCCCGTCAAGGCAGTCCTTGCATCTTCCCCATCATTGCCTGTCAGGGCCATGACTAGGTTCAGCAGGATTCCGATGCAGGGCACGGACATGTAAATCAGCACACCAACCCAAGGTCTCCCTGTTCCTGAGAAACGTTGCATGTCCAACCTGATCTGCTTGGCTATCGCCTTCATGACTCCACCTCCTTATCCCCGTCGGTCGCGGCAGGTGAGCCCGCGGTCAGTCTGATGATGTTGTCGAAGTCGGCCCGCTCCACCAGGTAGCGGCCATCCGAAGGCTCCACGGCGGCAGGAGAAGCCGATGCCAGAAAATCCTTCAAGTGTTCAGCAGGGACCAAAGCCTCGAAACCGGTGGCGGAACGCTGCAAGCCCATCAGATGTGGCATTTGCGCTCTAGCCAGATCGTCCGGCCCTCCTCTCACTATCTGGAAAGCCTCCATCAACTCGTCCTTGGGGCCGGTGTAGAAGACAGACCCTCGATTGATGTAGGTAACGAAATCAGCCACCCGTTCAAGATCCGTGGTGATGTGCGTGGAGAACAGCACGGAATGACGACCGTCACCGATGTAGTCCAGCAGAATATTCATGAGCTCGTCCCTGGCCAGAACATCCAGACCACTGGTGGGCTCATCCAGAATCAAGAGCCTTGCGTCGTGGCTGAGGGCGACAGCCAGCATCAGTTTCATCTGCATGCCGCGGGAGAGCTTGCCGATTTTGCGGTTTTCTTGCAGCCCGAACCGACGCAGGTAGTCTTGATAGCGATCACTGTTCCAAGAGGGATACATGGGTGCCATCACTGGCTCGACGGCCTTGACCTTCCACGCCTCAAGGAAATAAATGGAATCGAAGACCACGCCCAGATCCGCTTTGACCTCCTCCTCCTGACTCGAGGGATCGCGGCCCAGAATGCTGATTTCTCCGCTGTCTCGGCGGGTCATGTTCAGCAAGAGCCGGATCAGGGTGGATTTGCCTGCGCCGTTGGGGCCTATCAATCCCATGATGTAACCCATGGGCAGGTCCATGGTGACCTGCTGCAGACGGAAACCCGTGCCGTCAGCCTTGACATAGCTTTTTCCCAGGTCACTGACGCGCAAGGCATAGTCGACCTCTTCACCGGAAGTTGTCATCGGCGGTGATGCACGCATACTCCTATTCCTTTCCTTCTTCGGACGCGGGTGCAGAACCCCTGTTGCCGAGCAGGCCGTCGAGCAGGCCGCGAATCCGGTCCGGCTCCATATCGGCCCGACGAGCCGTATCGACTGCCTCCCCCAGCAGGGACTGCACGCGGTTCTCCAGATGTTGCCGCATGACCTTGTCGCCGCTGTCGGCCACGAAGGTCCCCTTGCCTTGGATGTTCTCCACCAAGCCCTCTTGAGCGAGTTCGGTATAGGCGCGGGTCACGGTCAGCACGGACACCCTGAGCTCCTGCGAGAGATGTCGCAGAGAAGGCAGTCCCTCCCCCGCTTTCAAGTCTCCGGTCAGGATGGCCGAACGTATCTGGTCCTCGATCTGCCGATAAATCGGCTGTCCGGACAGGGATGAGATGATCAGCTTCATCCAAGCCCCTTTCATTGATTGTCAGCACGACCCTGGCTGAGCTGTGCCGGTGTTCATGTATACACTATAACAGTTTAGCCATGAAGACAAACCCTCCAATGATCTGCTGAGGCCATGATTCACAGATTCGGTGGAACAGCGCTGTAGTACTGCGATCCCGGCCGATCACAACTTCGAACAAAATCCATTTGGAACAGGTCAACGCCGCATTGCTCATGTCTAGGGCAGGTACGGTGTCATCAACTAAAATCCAGCACGTTCATTGCCACAGGCCCATTGACAGCCGATTGCCTACAGTCAAAGCATCAGAGTGAAAAGCAACGGAATGGCAGACGTCGAGCATGCATCGGCACGGCCACAAAAGGCAGCAAAGTCGCCAAAACTTGTCGAATTCGCAGAATTGTCGGACTTAGGTACAGCAAAGAGCAGACGACAACCAGACTTATCGGGTCTGGAGCCTGCTGGAGGACAGAAGCTCTCGGGCGTGCTTCAGGGAGGTTGCGGACTCGCTGCCGGCCAGCATTCGGGCGATTTCCCGCTCCCTGTCTTCGCCCTCTACTTGGTGGACCAGGGTTTCTACGGCATCGCCGCCTTCACGCCCTTTGGCCACGACGAACTGTCGATCAGCCCAGGAAGCCACCTGCGGCAGGTGGGTGACCACAATCACCTGGGCGGTGACAGCCAGCCGGGCCAGACGACGACCCAACTCAACGGCAGCCCGACCGCCAACCCCAGCATCCACCTCATCGAAGATGAAGGTCATCGTCGGATCACCAGCCCGGGAATCAAGGCCAGTATGTCCACGCGCAGACCCGTCAGGTCCTGATGAGGTACGGGCTTCGGCCGCCACCAGCTCAAGAGCCAGCATGAGCCGGCTGAGTTCGCCGCCCGAGGCGCTCTTGCCCATGGGCAGAAGGTCCGAACCTGGATATGGTCTGAAGAGAAAGTCGATCTGATCCAGACCATGCGCGTCCATAGCCTGGTCCTGGCGTGGTCTGACGCGGATCTCCAGCCCAGCGCCCGCCATGGCCAGGGAGCGCAATTCGCCGTCGACAAGATCGCTCAGTCTGCGTGCAGCCTTGGCCCGGGATGCTGACAGAGCCCGGGCAGCCTTCAAGGCGGTTCCGCGAAGCTGCTCAACCTGACCTTGGAGCTCATCCAGCTTCTCGGGTGAGGCATCCATGTCCTCAAGTTCAAATGCAGCCTTCTTGCGCCAGGCTAGAACGTCATCGATGTCTGGTCCCCAGCGTCGGGTCAGCTCATCCAGATCATGAATACGGGCGTTAATCTTGTCCAGATCGCCCTCCTGGCCTTCATCATCCAGCTGGCTGCTCAGGGTGAAGACCAGGTCAGACAGATCGGCATTCAGCGACCGCAGCCGCTGGGCCGACTCCTGAAAGACCCCTTCCACACCGATGCCCTCCAGGGCGGCTATTGCTCGTTCGACCAGGGCCGTGGCTGATGGAGCGTCGGCATCGGGGTCGATCTGGCCAGAGTCCAAGGCGGATAGTGCGGCCATGACCCCCTGACTGATCTGGGCTGCATGCTCGATCCGGTCCCGCTGAGCCTTGAGCTCACGATCCTCGCCGGAATGGGGGTCGACCCGGTCAATCCGGGCGATGGATTCGCGAAGATAATCAGCCTGAGCCATAGCACCGGACTGCTGGTTGCGCAGCTCCTCCAAATGGTCCTGGGCCTGTCGGTACTGCCTCCAGGCCTTGGAAAAGGCCTCCAGCTGCGGGCCGTCACCGGCATAGGCATCCAAAAATTCGCGCTGCCGGGCCGGACTGGCCATACGCATCTGATCCGCCTGCCCATGGACGGTGACCAGCATGCCAGCCACCTCCTCCAGCAGACCACGAGGTGCCGTCCTGCCGTTCAAGGCGGCACGGGAACGCCCCTTGACAGGCATGGTCCTCGCCAGAAAGATCTGCCCCTCATCCTCCAAGGGCAGGCCAGCCTCGGAGATGGCAGCGGTCACTGGATTCTCAGCTCCCGCTGTTCCGGCATCAAAAATCCCCTGCACCCAGGACTCATGGGCTCCAGGCGACACCAGTTGGGGGCGGGCAGTGGACCCCGAGATCAGCCTGATGGCGTTGAGCAGCATGGACTTGCCAGCCCCGGTCTCCCCCGTGATGGCCGTCATGCCAGCGGCAGGCCGTAGCAGAGCATGATGGATGGGACCCAGGTCTCGTACTTCCAGCTCTTCCAGCATCAGTGCTCCTTATTCGACTCCTGCGACTCCCCCTGGTCCTGTCCATTCGCAGCCGCCGAGGGGCGATGCTGCTCCCTCCAGCCGACTACCGGCAGGTCGAACTTGGAAACCAGCCGTCTGGTGAAGGGCACCCCGGACAGCCTGGCCAGCCGCAGAATATCGTGAGACTGCCGCACCACGATGCGGGACCGCTTGGGCACTGGCCGCTGACGGCGCCCGTCATTGCAGATCCAGCCGGCCGACTGGGAATCACCCAGAATATCCAGGGTAAACTGCGACTTTGGACCGATGATCAGAGATCGGGCGAAGAGGGCATGGGCAGCTATGGGCACCATCTGCAGAGACTGCGCATCCGGCCAGACGATGGGCCCGCCCACCGAAAAGGCATAGGCCGTCGATCCGGTCGGGGTGGCCACAATCATGCCGTCGCAGCCGAAGGAGCTCATCTCCACATCGTCCACTCGGACCGATACCTCGATCATCTTGCCCCGATCATATCGTTCCAGGGTCATGTCGTTAAGTGCCCAGTCGCTCAGTGGTCGATCGGCCCCGGGTATCCACAAGTCCACATGGGCCACCATGCGCTCGTCGATGGAGTAGTCATGATCAGCCACCCGGCGAATGGCCTCCCCTATCTGGAAGCTCTCGAACTCCGCCAGGAACCCCACATGACCCAGATTGACCCCTAGGATGGGGACCTCGGTGCCCTTGACCAACTCTGCAGCCCGCAGAATGGTTCCATCGCCGCCTAGGACGATGACGATCTCGGTGTCGTCGGCCACCTGCTGGCTGGGGCTGCCGAATTCCGGGGCGGCAATGTTGTCGACAATCGAGACGCGGAATCCGTCCCGGCGCAGCTGCTCCTCGACCTCATCCACCAGGTGGCCGCTTGCCCGGACCCGGCTGTGCGTGACCACGACAGCGCTACGAGCACCCATGGGCCCTCCTTCCGGCATCAATGATCATCCTATCGGGCGCGGCCAACAGCGGCGCTCATCGTGGTGGGGTCAGGCCAAACGACGACCAGCGGCTGCGGCCATCCCCTGCCCGGTCTCATACCGGGGCGATCCCGTTCCGTCTACGGCGTCGGCATCCACCACGACACGAGAGACATCCGTCCTGTCGGGCAGCTCGAACATGGTCGCCTCAAGGGTGTGCTCGATGATTCCGCGCAGCCCGCGGGCACCCACCTTGCGCTCCAAGGCGATGGCAGCAACACGGTCCAGAGCGGCATCAGTGAAGACCAGATCGGCCCCGTCATCCAGGAACATGCGCCGGTACTGGTTAACCAGGGCATTGTCCGGTTCGGTCAGCACCCGCCGCAGCTCATCGGCACCCAGCGGCTCCAGAGTGGATATGACCGGCAGACGCCCCACGAACTCAGGAAGCAGGCCAAACTGTTCCAGATCCTCGGCCCTGACCTGGCTCATGACCCGGTCGTCGGGCACTCTGTCATTCCCCTGAGTAGCCGAGAATCCGCTCTCCCGCAGGCCCAGCCGCCGACGGACGATCTCCTCAAGACCGACAAAAGCGCCACCGCAGATGAAGAGAATGTTGGCTGTGTCCATGACGACCGTGCGGACATCCCCATGCCGCCGGGAACCCTGAACCGGCACTCGGGCCTGGGTGCCCTCGATGATCTTGAGCAGAGCCTGCTGGACCCCCTCGCCGGACACGTCGCGAGTAATGGAAGTGTTCTCGCCAGACTTCCTGGCGATCTTATCGATCTCGTCGATGTAGATGATCCCCCGCTGGGCCAGGTCCATGTTGCCGTCGGCAGCCTGGAGCAGCCCCTGCAGGACGGACTCCACATCCTCGCCCACATACCCCGCCTCGGTCAGGCTGGTGGCATCCACAATGACAAAGGGGACATTCATGATGGTGGCCAAGGTTCTCGCCAGGTAGGTCTTGCCCACGCCGGTGGGCCCCATGAGCAGGATGTTGGACTTGTCCACCTGGACGCGTGCGACCGCATCCTTGCCTGCCAATGCGATGTCAGCAGTACGGCCACGGTCGCCCAGGTCCATATTGACACGCTTGTAGTGGTTATAGACCGCCACCGACAGAGTGCGCTTGGCAGCCTCCTGGCCTATGACATACCGGTTCAGATAGGCGAATATCTTCGAGGGTGCAGGCAGGGTCACCCGCTGGTCGGCAGCATCCTTGGCCATGTCCTCCTGAATGATCTGGGCGCAGAGACGTATGCATTCGTCGCAGATGGCGCAGGAAGGCCCCTTGACCAGGCGGCGCACCTGATGCTCGTCCTTGCCGCAGAACTCGCAGCGATTCAGTCCGTCATTGTAGCTGACCACACGGCCCATGGCTCTCCCTTCCCGGAGAATCCGCAAGGATCGGCGAAATCATATATGACCGGCATCGTCCATGATGCCAAAAACGTCCGGAGGCCGTGGGCCCCAGGGGCCCGCCGCCATCCGGACGATCAATCATGCGTGCAGTCACCGGAGCTAATTGCGGTGCTCCAGGACCTCGTCCACCATCCCGTATTCCTTGGCCTGCTGGGCGGTCAGAATGGTGTCCACCTCGATGTCCTTGCGAATCTTCTCCACATTCTGGCCGGTGTGCTTGGCCAGGGTCTCCTCCAGCCAGGTGCGCATGCGCAGCATCTCCTTGGCCTGGATCTCGATCTCGGTGGCCTTGCCGAAGTCCTGCTCCATGGCCGGCTGGTGAATCAGCACACGGGCGTTGGGCAGAATCAGACGCTTGCCCTTGGTCCCGGCGGCCAGAAGAACGGCAGCAGCCGAAGCGGCCTGGCCCAGGCAGACGGTCTGCACATCGGGCTTGATGTACTGCATGGTGTCATAGATGGCGGTCATGGCCGTCATGGATCCCCCCGGCGAGTTAATGTAGATGATCACGTCGCGGTTGGGATCCTGGCTCTCCAGAACCAGGAGCTGGGCCATGATGTCGTCCGAGGAGGTGTCATCCACCTGGACGCCCATGAAGATGATCCTGTCGTCGAAGAGCCTGGTGTAGGGGTCCTGACGCTTGTAGCCGTAGGGGGTGCGCTCCTCGAACTGCGGCAGCACATAGCGGTCGGCGGGCATGGCGGCCAGGCCACGAGGGCCGGCCAGTCGACGGGCCCGTGCTACGAATTGCGCTTCTTCAGATGCCATGTGGAGTGCTCACTTCCCTTGATCCGCGGTCATAGTGCCGTGGGTGGTCACGATCCGGTCGACGAAGCCATACTCCAGGGCCTGCTGGGCCGTGAACCAGTGATCGTATTCGTTGTCCCGGTAGATCTCTTCCAGGGTGTGGCCAGTCTGCTCGGCCGTCAGCTGGGAGAGCGTGCGCTTCATGTCCATGATCAGCTCGGCGTTGATCCTGACATCAGTGGCCGTGCCTCCGACACCGCCCGAGGGCTGATGCATGAGCACCCGCGCGTGGGAGGTGACGAAGCGCTTGCCCTTGGCCCCGCTGGAGAGCAGGAACTGGCCCATGGAGGCCGCCATGCCAACCGCAACCGTGGCCACGTCGGGCTCGATCAGCTGCATGGTGTCGTAGATGGCCATGCCGGCCGTAATGGAGCCGCCAGGCGAGTTGATATAGAGCCAGATATCCTTCTTGGGATCCTCGGCCGCCAGCATCAGCATCTGTGCGCAGATGACGTTGGCGTTGGCGTCCTTGACCTCGTCCCCCAGCCAGATGATCCTGTCCTTGAGCAGTCGGTTGAAGATGGGATCGGTCGGCGCAGGGGCCTCCCCCTCCTCCATCACGGGACTGGTTGCCAATGAGTTGTTCACCCTGTCTCCTTCGATAAACGTATCTGTATTGAGAGTAGCCCCCGCAATCGACGCGGTCTTGGTCTTTCCGCTCTTTGCGCAACCGCTACGACAGGGCCGCACCCAGGCTGTTTCGCCACTGGGTGCGGCCCTGCTAACTGCTTTGAAAGCTACTCCTGATCCTGTGAGAGCTGGTCAGCCACTTCAGCCGCAGCGGAGGCAGCCTGGACGCTCTCGTCCTGCTCCTCCTGGGCCTCGGTCTCATCCTCGCCCAGGAAACGGCTCAGGTCCACCTCCTGGCCATCGGGATCCTTGAAGGTGACGGCCCGCATGCCGGCCAGCATGCCCTTGGAGCGACCGACCTCCTGCACAGCAGAACCCAGCTGTCCGTTGCGGACGATGCCGTTGATGAAGGCGCTGGGATCCATGCCATACTGCTGGGCGATGGAGGCCAGGAAGTTGGTTACGTCGGCCTGGCTGACCGTGATGCCCAGCTTCTCAGCCAGAGCGTCCAGGGTCATCTGGTCGCGCAGCTCCTTCTCGACACTCTTCTCAGCCTCGGCCTTCTCATCCTTGCTGGCCTTGTCGGGATCCTTGCCGGTGTTCTTGAGCTGATCGGTCACCATGGACTGCTTGATGCCCTTGGGTACCGGGATGTCCAGGCCGTCCTGGAGCTTGGCAATGAAGGCGTCGCGGGCGTCAGTGGCCTGCCGACCCTCGGCATCCACCTGGCACTGCTTGCGCACGTCCTCGCGCAGCTCCTTCAGGGTCTCGAACTCCGAGGCCTCCTTGGCGAACTCGTCGTCCAGGTCGGGCAGCTCCTCAGCCTTGACCGAGTTGACCTTGACCTTGATCTGGGCCTTCTCGCCCTGGTGCTCACCGGCCTCCAGGGTACCCTCGAAGGTGGTCTCTTCCCCGGCGGACAGCCCGTCCAGGGCCTCATCCAGGCCGTCCAGCATGGTGTTGGAGCCCAGCTCGTAGCTGACCCCCTGCTGGGAGTCCACGGACTCGCCGTCGATGACGGCATCCAGGTCGATGTTGGCATAATCGCCCTTGGAGGCGGGACGATCCACACTAACCAGGGTGCCGAAGCGCTGACGCAGGTTGTCCAGGCGCTTGTCCACGTCCTCGTCGGTGACGGCGGGCTTGGGGACCTCAATCTCCATGCCCTCAATATCGGGCAGCTCAAACTTGGGACGAATCTCCACCTCGGCGGTGAACTTGAGCTTGGTGTCGTCCTTGGCGGAGGAGGGGATGTCCTTGACATCGATCTGAGGCTGGGCCATGGCGTGCAGCTGCTTCTCCTCCAGGGCCTTGGAGTAGAGCTCGGGCACACCGGCGTTGACGGCCTCGCCCGCCACGCTGGCAAAGCCTACGCGCTGATCGATAATGGGTCCGGGTACATGGCCCTTGCGGAAGCCGGGGATGGTCACCTGCTTGCCGATCTCCTTACGGGCCTGATCCAGGTAGGGGTTCAGCTCATCGGGATCGACGGTGATGGTGAGCCTGACCTTGGTGGGCTCGAGGTTTCTGACGCTGATTTTCACGCTGCGCTCCAATTCATCCAAACCGTTTGATCTGCCAGTAAGGCAACCGTTACATAATAGCGCGAGTCAGGGACTCTGACAGGAGCGAAACCTGCCAGGGACGGGCACCCTCCTGACGCAGGAAGTCGGCTACATCACGCTTCTCCGGTTGATCGGTCCAGCAGAGGTTGCGCAGGTAGCGGGGCTTGATCAGAATATCGTCGGGGGTGTTGGTCTGGCGTCCCACCTCTGTCACCGCCTTGCGCGCTGCCTCCAGCCTGGCATATCGTTCCGGGTGGCGGTGCCGCCAGACCTGCATGGACTTGGGGGCGTTGGTCTCCTCACACCGCGGCTTGGGAGGCACAGGCAGCTCTTCGGTGGGCAGATGCAACGCATCCAAAATGGCCTGTTTCCAGACTGAGGGTCTGACCCGGCGCTGGATGGGAGCATAGCGCTCGAACATGCGGTCCTGCTCACCGCCGGTGTGGATTCTGACCCGTTCGTTCAAGGATCTGATGGCTCGGAACTGGGCGTTGTTGCGGGGCTTGAGCCTGCCGGCCTCGATGATGGCCTTGTCGGGCAGGAGCAGCGTCGGAGCGATGTCGTTGCGCCGGGCCAGCTGGTCTCGGGTGGTCCACAGCGAACGGGCCACAGCAAGGCCTCGACGGTCATTGTGCAGGGCATTGATATGCGAAATATGCCGCCAGGGCTGCTCGGGCTCCGGCTTGGGGATTTTTCCCTGCTCCAGCAGCCAGGTGAATTCCTGCCTGGCCCACTCATCCTTGCCGTGACGGCGCAGATCCTCCAGCTCGCACGATCGCACCTGATCCAGCAGCTCCACATCCAAGGCGGCGTAATTGCGCCAATCACGCGGCAGTGGGCGGTAGGACCAGTCTGCGGCGGAGTGCTCCTTGGCCAGGGTCAGCCCCAGATAGTGTGCGGTCACTGCAGACAGGCCGTAATGACCGAGATTAAGCATCCTGGCCGCCAGCTCGGAGTCGAAGAGCGATGAGGGCCTCATGCCCAGTGCGTAGAAGCCTGGCAGATCCTGGGGGGAGTCATGAATGATCCACTGGGCACCATCAACGGCCTTATTGAATTCCGACCAGTCGCAGCCCGCCTGCGTCAGAGCCGGTGGGTCCAGCAGGAATATCCCCGCCCCCTGGCGCTTGAACTGGACCAGGTAGTCGTCGTGGCCATAGCGGAAGCCTGATGCGCGTTCAGCGTCCGCGGCCAGCGCACCACTCCCCTGGGACAGCAGCCGACATGCCCGGCGGTATCCGGCCATATCGTCGATGACCGACGGTACACCCTGGGCGGGCTCTGAAAGCAGCTGCGTCTTAGGATCCGTGGTCACCTGCGCTCAACCTCTTTTTTAGTTTGTCTTCCATAACGCTACCGGGCCGACCAGGCCCGGAAAACACTCGCCTGAAAGCATAGTCCATGGCCTCAACCCGCTGACAATCGTTTACCGAGCATGACTGGTCAGCAATTTATCGATTTACAGTGTCGGTCATCCATTGGATCCGCCACCCATTGGCTCTTCCAACCATTAAGTCGGTCATTCAGCGTGCAAGGCATTCAGTGAGTCGGTCGTTCGCTGATTGGCTGGCTGGCCTGCGCCCAAGCAAACAAAACTCCCCACGGCATCTGCCGTGAGGAGTCACAAGTTGATTATTCGGGTTGCTCCTAGGACCGCCCGGGAACCACAGTGGGTTCTGCGGCTCAGTAAACTACGAAGCCGTGGGCCTCAAGCTGCTTCTTGACCCGATCCTTCAGGGCCGCCGAAGGGCCTTTGGCATCCTCCAGCGGGTAGGGGATGCGAAGCTCATGCCACTTGGGCCGTCCAAGCTGATGGAAGGGAAGCACATCAATGTGCTCGATGGCATCCTTGAACTGTTCGCACACCCGCGCGACGTTCTCGACGTTCTCCTCGGAGTCGGTCAGCCCCGGTACCAGCACGAAGCGAACCCAAATCTTGCTGCCACGGGCAGCCAGACGCTTGCCGAATTCGATTGTGGGGGCCAACGTGCCGCCGGTCACCTTCTTGTAGGTGGCCTCGTCGCCGGATTTGACGTCCAGCAGACACAGGTCGATATCGTCAATCATGGCATCGGTGTAGTTGCGATTGAGGAAGCCCGAGGTGTCCAGGCAGGTGTGGACGCCCATCTCCTTGGCAGCGCGAAAGACGCGTGAGACAAAGGCTGCCTGCATCATGGACTCGCCGCCGCTGAAGGTGATTCCTCCGCCTGTGCTCTTGAAGAGGTCCTGGTAACGGGCCACCTTATCGATCATGGCCTGTAGGTATACGGGCTGACCATCGCGCATCTTCCAGGTGTCAGGATTCTGGCAGTACTGGCAGCGCAGGGGGCATCCGCTCATGAAGACGGTCATCCTTGTGCCCGGCCCGTCCACTGAGGTATTGATGTCCCAGGAGTGAACAAATCCGATGTCGCCCGTGCGCAGGGCATTCATACGGTCGTGCCGGTCCAGTCCAATGGGCGATTCGAACCCCGAAAGGCCGCCCATCAGGGTCTGACTCTGGTAGACCTTGGATTCCTTGAGCATGTGCGGCTGTGTGGTATGGAAGGTGGTGGTCTCCGTCATTGGATCCTCCTGAAAAAGACGAAAAGGGGGCGGGGCCTTGGTGCGCCCCGCCCCATGATTCACCGTCTCATCAACGGTTGACTATCGCACAAGGGCGATCAGTCGGTCACCGCGCCCTGGTGGAAGGTGCGGGAGATCACGTCGAGCTGCTGCTCGCGGGTCAGCTTGACGAAGTTGACGGCGTAGCCCGAGACACGCACGGTCAGGTGCGGGTACTTCTCGGGGTGCTCGACGGCATCCTCCAGCTGCTCCTTGCGCAGTACGTTGATGTTGGCGTGGTAGAGCCCGTGGCCGTTGCCGGCGTCCAGGATGCCCACCAGGTTGTTGATGCGCTCATCCTCGTCGCGGCCCAGGCCGTCAGGGGTGATCGTGTTGGTCAGCGAGATGCCGTCCAGGGCGTCGTCGTAGTCGATCTTGCCCACGGAGAACATGGAGGGCAACATGCCGTGCGAATCCATGCCGTTCTCGGGGTTGGCGCCGGGAGCGTACGGAGTGCCCTTCTTGTGGCCGGAGGGGAAGGACCCGGTGTTCTTGCCATACTCCACGTTGGAAGTAATGGTCAGGATGGACTGGGTCGGCACAGCGCCACGGTAGACAGGCAGGCGCTTGATCTGGCCCATAACGGTGGAGACAGTCCACTTGGCCAGGTCGTCGGCGCGATCGTCGTCGTTGCCGTAGACCGGGAACTCGCCGACGGTCTTGTAGTTGACGATCAGGTCGTCGTCAGCGCCCTCGACATACTCAGGGGTGCCCTTGGCATCCTTGTTGTAGATCGGGTAGACCTTGGCGTACTTGATAGCCGACAGGGAGTCAGCGGCGATGGACAGGCCGGACATGCCGCAACCCAGGGTGCGGTAGACCTCCTTGTCGTGCAGGGCCATCTCAATGGACTCGTAGTCGTACTTATCGTGCATGTAGTGGATGATGTTCAGGGCCTCGACATAGGTCTCGCTCAGCCACTCCAGGGCCTTCTCGTAATTGTCCTTGACCTCTTGGAAGTCCAGAGAACCGTCTTCCTTGGGGGTGACAGGCTTGATCACGTCCTTGTCGATGACCTGCATGCCGGTCATCTCGTCACGGCCGCCGTTCATGGCGTAGAGCAGGGCCTTGGCGGAGTTGACGCGAGCGCCGAAGAACTGCATCTGCTTGCCGACCCTCATGGGGGACACGCAGCAGGCGATGGCAGCGTCATCGCCCCAGTGGGCGCGAATGTCCTTGTCGGACTCGTACTGGATGGCGGAGGTGTCGATGGAGATACGGGCGCAGAAGCGCTTGTAGCCCTCAGGCAGCTTCGGATCCCAGAAGATGGTGATGTTGGGCTCGGGGCCGGGTCCAAGGTGCTCCAGGGTCAGGGTTGCCAGCAGACGGAAGGAGGTCTTGGTGACCATGGGCCTGCCGTCATCGCCGAAGCCAGCGTCGGACCAGGTGGCCCAATAGGGGTCGCCCGAGAAGATGTTGTCGTAGTCCTTGGTCCGCAGGAAGCGCACGATGCGCAACTTCATCACGATGTTGTCGATGATCTCCTGGGCATCGGTCTCGTCGATCAGGCCAGCGGCCAGATCACGCTCGAAGTAGACGTCGAAGAATGCGGACAGACGGCCGATGGACATGGCGGCGCCGTCCTGGCTCTTGACCGAGGCCAGGTAGGCCATGTAGGTCCACTGGACAGCTTCCTTGGCGTTCATGGCAGGACGGCTCAGATCCAGGCCGTACTCCTTCCCCAGGTTCAGCAGCTGCTTCAGAGCCTTGATCTGCTCGGCGTGCTCCTCACGGAAGCGGATCCAGTGCTCGATCTCTTCCTCGGTGAAGTCGTTGCGGTAAGGAATCGAATCCTTGTCGGCCTTCTTGCGGGCAATCAGCTCGTCAATGCCGTAGAGGGCCACACGACGGTAGTCGCCAATGATGCGGCCACGGCCGTAAGCATCGGGCAGACCGGTCAGAATCTTGTTGTGGCGGGCCAGCTTGATCCTCTTGGTGTAAACGTCGAAGACGCCATCGTTGTGGGTCTTGCGATACCGGGTGAAGATCTTCTTGACCTCGGGGTCGGGCTCCTTGCCGGCCTCCTTGAGGGCCTGCTCAACCATGCGCCAGCCGCCGTAGGGCATCATCGCACGCTTGCAGGGCACGTCGGTCTGTATGCCGACGATCACGTCATCCTGAGTCTCGCCGGCAGGCTTGCCGTCGATGTATCCGGCCGGGAAGGCGTCAATGCCCGCCGGAGTGTGGGTGTCCACGTCGTAGACGCGCTGCTTGCGCTCCACGGCGAGGAAATTGTCATCCAGGTAGTTCCACAGGAACTTGGTCTTCTCTGTGGCCGGTGCCAGGAAGGATTCGTCACCGGTGTACGGAGTGTAGTTCTTTTGAATGAAGTCGCGAACGTCGATGTCTTTCTTCCAGTCCTCGCCCTTGAAGCCCTTCCAAGCCTTGGCTTGCAGCTCTGCGGGAGAGACGGTGTTGGTCTCAACTGCTGTCATAGTCAACTCCTTGTTGATATGGTCAATGGCGCTTCCTCACACCACTGTCACTTTCAAGTATAGGGTGCGCACTACCACGAGAAACCGAAACGCGACGTGAGCTATATCACACTAAGGACAGACTCGCAATGGACGCCACGCCCATATCTTGCAAACTCGCCCGGCACACCGTCTGAGTCCCGATTCGTTCTGCCTGAATGGCCGACTGGTCGTTAACGCTAGTGAGCGATCCAGCAGGAGCTTCATCTGTCAGCTGATGACTGTCCCTGCCCAGGGTCTCCCTCCCAGGCCTGCCGCCAGCGACGGTCTTCTTCATCCCATTCCTTGTTCCGGCGCTTGGCGATCTTCCAGGCATCGAGGGCCTCCTGCCTGCTGCGGTAGGGGCCCATCCGCCTGTCCTGGGGAGACAGCTTGCCCTGTTCGGGTTCGCCGGTGACGGTGTTGAAGTACCAGGCCGTCCTCTCCTGTTCGGAACCCATGGTGATCATTCCCTGAAGGCGTTGGTGACAGGCAGCCGACGGTCCCGGCCGAAGGCCAGGGAGGTGACCTTGGGCCCCAGCGGGTACTGACGCCGCTTCCACTCGGCTCGATCCACCAGCCGCATGACCGTGTCGACCATGTCGGGATCGAAGCCATCGGCCAGAAGGTCGGCCCGACCATGCGCATGCTCGATGTATGCCTCGAGAACCTTGTCAAGCAGGCTGTAGTCGGGCAGGGAATCAGAGTCCTTCTGCCCTTGGCGCAGCTCGGCCGAAGGCGGCTTGACGATGGAATTGACCGGAATGGGCTCACGTTCGTCCCGTGCCTGGGCCTGGGCGTTGCGCCAGCGGGCCAGCTGCCAGACCCGGGTCTTGAGCAGATCCTTGATGGGCGCGTAGCCTCCGACTGCATCGCCATAAATAGTTGAATAACCGCAAGCCAGCTCGGACTTGTTGCCTGTGGCTAGGGCCAGAAGCCCCTCGGCATTGGCGTAGGCCATGACAATGATGCCGCGTATCCGGGCCTGCAGGTTCTCCTCAGCCACCCCTTCCAGATGCAGCTGCCCTTGGAAGGCATTGAATTCCGGGCCTATGGCTTGGACCACGTAACGCACGCCCAGACGCTGGGCCAGGTCGGCAGCATCATCCCGGGAACCTTCCGAGGAGTAACGGCTGGGCATGGAAATGCCGCGCACATGCTCTCCCCCGCAGGCATCGGCGGCCATGGTGGCCACCAGGGCCGAGTCGATTCCGCCTGAGAGCCCCAGGCACACGCCAGTGAAGTGATTCTTGGCCATATAGTCTTGTAGCCCCAGCACGCAGGCCCGATAGACCTCCTCGTCTCCAGGCATCTCTTCGGCCATGCATGACTTGCTGGGCATTGGGCGCTCCCCTCGTGCAGGCAAGGTCCACGTGGACAGATCCTGGACGAACCTGGGCGAGCGCTCCAGCAGGGTGCCATCCTGGTCCACCACAAAGCTGCCGCCGTCGAAGACCAGATCGTCCTGCCCGCCCACCTGGTTCAGGTAGAGCAGAGGCGCACCGACCTGTTTGGCCCGGCGAGCCGCCAGCTCGTAGCGGACATGCCCCTTGCCCTCCTCGAAGGGTGAGCCGTTGATGGTCACCAGGAGGTCGATGTCCCGGCCAGCCAGGTCGCTGATGGGATCGCCCTCCTGCCAGATGTCCTCGCAGATAGCCAGCCCTATCCGGTGCCCCTGCACCTCCAGGACCACGGTTCTGTCCCCCGGAGTAAAAATCCTGTACTCGTCGAAGACTCCGTAGTTGGGCAGGAAGTGCTTGTCGTAGCCAGCTTCGACGCGACCCTGGTGCAGGACTACCAGCCGGTTGCGAGGCCGGTCCTGCTCCGTATCGGTACCAACGGTCCCCACGATCACATGCAAATGGCCCAGACCCTGCTCGTCCAGCTCCCGGGCCAGACGGTCGGCCCGGGACCAGGCGGCCCGACGGAAGCTGGCGCGAAATGCCAGGTCCTCGATCGGGTAACCGGTCAGGCTCATCTCAGGAAAGACCACCAGGGTCGCCCCCTGCTTAGCTGCCTTATGGGAGTAATCCATAATAATGTCGGCGTTGCCGTCAAGATCGCCCACACAGGTGTCGATCTGAGCCAGAGCCACCAGCAGATCGCCATTCCGCCGCGGCTGTTCGTCTTGTATGCCCATACCCATGATTCTAAACCGTGCCGGGCCGGCCAGCGGGCAAATAGTTCCGTGCGGGGAGGGACCCGGGAAAAGCGGGATCGCGGACGCCTCAGACCTTGTCGGCGCCAGCCTTGCGGGCGGCCCGACGCACCAGCACCGAGGCAACCAGTCCCACGAGAAGCAGCAGGACTGCAAAGCCCATGGCCCACTGGGCGCCCTGGGTGAATCCCTCGGTCAGGGCATTGGTCACCTGAGGACCCAGGGCTCCCAGCCGACCCCGTGTGCCCTGGGCACGCAGGCCGACGATGGCATTCCCGGCAGAGGACTGAACGGATCTGACCAGGCCATCGGCCATCTGCGCCGAGATCCCCTTGAGCGCCGTCAGATGCCTTGGCAGCACCAGGCTCAGAGCCAGGGAGAGGGCGGAACCGGAGACTGCAGCACCCAGGGCGGTCCCCCACTGACGAATGGTGGACTGGGTGGCCGAAGCCTGGCCGGACTGGGCCACCGGAACACCGGAAAGCACCAGGCTGGTCAGCTGTGCCGAGGCAAAGCCCAGGCCGGCACCGTAGATGATCAGAGTCAGGGTCATAGGCCAGACCGGCACCGACCCGCGCATGAGCAGAAGGGACAGGGCCACGCCGATGATCTCCATCAGCAGGCCCGTCTGCACCGTGCCGCCGGCCCCAAGACGGGCTGAGACCACCCGGGCCAGACCGCCCGAAACAACTGACCCCAGAGCCATGACGCCCAGGATGGATCCGGCCCCCAGTGGACTCAGGCCTCTGGCGTTGATCAGGTAGAGGGGCAGGATGAACATGACTGCGAACTGACCAGCGTTGACGATGGCGGCCGTCAGGTTGCCCCAGCCGAAAGTGCCGATGGCGAACATGGAAACGTCCAGGATAACCATCCTGCCCCTGCGCGCCCTGGCCAGCTCGGTCATCGCAAAGGCGGCCAGCAGGACCAACCCCAGGAGCAGACTGACCGGGGCCGGCGACAGCGGTGCCGATGCGGACCAGTGCAGAGGGCCCAAATCGAGTGCAGCGCGGGGACGCCACCAGCCGTAGGTCTGCCCCTCGATCAGCGCAAAGACCACCAGAGCCGACCCCAGGGCCGAAAGGAGTATGCCCTTCCAGTCGGCAAGCATCCCCCACCGGTCGCCCGTTTGCCGGGGCGCTGACTTGGTCTCGGGCACAAAGACTGCGCTGGCCAGGAGGACGATCAGGCCCAGGGGCAGATTGACCAGGAAAATCCACCGCCATCCGATGGTGCTGGTGAAGACCCCGCCTAGGAAGGGGCCGACCGCCGCAGCGGATGACATGACGGCCCCCCAGATGCCGAAAGCAGTGGCCCGGTGCCGGCCCCGGAAGGTGGCGGACACGGTAGACAGGGTGGAAGGCATGACCAGGGAGCCGCCGATTCCCTGAACAAGCCGGGCCAGAAGCAGCATTGTGCCGGAGGAGGCCGATGCGGCGAAGACGGAACCCAGCACAAAGATGACCGTGCCCACCTGCAGGATCCGCTTGCGTCCGATCATGTCCCCCAGTCGACCGGAAGGCAGGAGCAGGGCCGCCAGGACGATGCTGTAGAGGGCGGTCACCCACTGGGCCTGAGCCAGGTTGATGTGGATGGCAGCGATGATGGAGGGGATGGAGACGTTGACGATGGACGAATCCAGCACAATCATCGCCAGACCCAGGGCCAGCACCCAGAGGGCACGCCAGGGCGGTGCTGCCTCCTGAGACTCTTGACGGATCTTCTGGCTGCCCATCTTCACGTCCGCACTTGCCGATCCGGTCATCGGAGCTCCCCTCACCCTGGTCTGCGAATTTTTTGCGACTATACGTCGCGAAAACTCGTCTGGCAAGTTCACTCTGCGCGGACAAGCCGCACGCTGAACCAGTCCTGACAGCTTGGTTCCTCAGCAAATAGGCCATATCATATGCCCCAAGACCGGCCCGGCCCGATTCCCAATCGCTGCACCCAGGAGGCCGGACCAAGGAGAACCATGCCCAGGATCCGCGAATCCACGCTCCAGGAGCACCGCGCCAAGACCTTGGACCAGATCATCGCCGCCGCCGAGGCCATCCTGCGCACTGGCGGGCGAGGCCAACTGACCATGGCCGAGGTGGCCCGGCGCGCCAATCTGGCCCGGAACTCCCTCTACCGCTACGCCCGGGACGCTGACCAGCTCTGCGACATGGTCATGGAACGGCACCTGCCCGACTGGGGCCGTGCCCTGGACCAATCCCTGGGCAAGGCAGAAGACCCGCCCCGGACGATCGAGGTCTGGACCCGCACCAATCTGGAGCAGGCCGGACTGCACGGACACGGCTGGCTGATGAACCTCTACGCCGAGCAGCACGACGAGCAGCTACGCCAGGCCCTGATCTATGGCAACCCCTCGAATTCCCATGAGCCGGCCCCAGGGAGCGACCGGTCCACAGGCCGGCAGGTCAAAGCCCTGCTGGACTTCCACCGACAGGTCAACCAGCCGCTGATCCAGGCATGGACGGCCCTGCGCCCAGCGGATCCGGCCATGGGCGTGGAGGTGACGCGGGGCATCGTCCAATCAGGCATGCGGCTGATTGATGCCCTGGACCAGGAGCTTGCGCCCGAGCAGCGGCAGAAACGACTGACTATCATCATCGAGAAGGTGACCGCCTGCGCCAAGGCCGTCACCGCCACCCTGACGGAAGGATCCACATGCGCCTGATCGGCAACATCTGCTGGCTGCTGCTGGGAGGACTGGCCATTGCCCTGGCATGGGCCCTGATAGGCATCCTGCTCTGCCTGACCGTGGTGGGCATCCCCTTCGGTCTGCAGGCCTTCAAGATGGCCAGACTGACTTTGACCCCCTTTGGCCGACAGGTCATCTATGGAGGCGGGCTGGGATCATGGCTGGCCAATCTGCTCTGGATCATTCTGGGCGGCTGGTGGCTGGCCCTGGCCTATCTGGTGGCCGGACTGGTCACCATGTTGACCGTGGTGGGCATCCCCTTCGGTCTGCAGGCCTTCAAGATGGCCCGCCTGGCCCTGATGCCCTTCGGATCCTCAGTGTGAGTCGCCATCTTATGAAAGAATTGGTGACATGAGCACAGTTATCATGCATACCTCGGAGGGCGATATTCGCCTGGACCTCTTTGACGATCAGGCCCCTGAAACCGTAGCCAACTTCCTGGACCTGGCCGCAGGCCGCAAAAACTGGACCGACCCCGAGACGGGCCAGAAGCGTCAGGATCCCTTCTATGACGGTCTGACCTTCCACCGGATCATCAAGGACTTCATGATCCAGGGCGGCTGCCCGCTGGGCACGGGCACGGGCGGCCCAGGCTACGAGTTCGATGACGAGATCGATCCCTCTCTGACCTTTGAGGAACCCTACAAGCTGGCCATGGCCAATGCAGGGCTGCGCCGGGATCCGGCCACAGGAAAGACCCACGGCACCAACGGATCACAGTTCTTCATCACCACCGTGCCCACCCCCTGGCTCAACGGGCATCACACCATCTTCGGCCAGGTGGCTGATGAGGATTCCCGGAAGGTAGTCGACAAGCTGGACGCCGTAGCCACCGATTCGAGCGACCGTCCCCTTGAGCCGGTCTTCATCAACAGCGTCGAAGTCCTCTGAGCCGGGCCGGGGATGGTTTCGAAAAAGACACCCAGCAGATTCCAGCCCGGCACACGCAGCTACACCATGTCCCGGATCAGGGGCACGGAGACATCAATAGAACGCCAGGTCCGGTCATATCTCTTCTCGCGCGGTCTGCGGTTCCGCAAGAACGACAAGAGGTATCCGGGCCATCCCGATGTGGTTCTGCCCAAGTGGAAGGCCATAGTATTCGTCAATGGCTGTTTCTGGCACATGCATCAGGGCTGTGCCAAATTCTCCCTTCCCAAATCCAATGTGGAATATTGGACCACCAAGCTGACAAGGAACCGTCTGCGGGATCAGGAACAGGGCGAAAAACTGAAAGCCATGGGTTGGCGGGTTTTCACAGTCTGGGAGTGCCAGCTGGACACCCGAAATGCCGAGGAAACCCTGAAGAAATTGTATGAGGCCATCACAGCAGATGGCCGTCCAAACGAAGGAGTCAAGGATGAGCAGATTGAACGGCAAAGGACAAGAGGCTAAGCAGAAGGGCATGCGGGTCAACTTCGCCATTCTCGGCGCCGGACGGATAGCCAACGCCCTGGCCAAGACGGTGGTCATGATGGCCAAAGACCAGCAATACAGCCATCTGGTTGCCCCATACGCCGTGGCCTCGAGGGATGGGGATCGCGCAGCCGCTTTCGCCAAAAAATATGGATTCGAGCACTCTTATGGTTCATACCAAGAGCTCCTGGACGATCCCCAAGTGGATCTGGTCTACATCGCCACGCCTCACAGCCTCCACGCCGAGCAGGCCATCGCCTGCATGAAGGCGGGAAAGAACGTGCTGGTCGAGAAGTCCTTCACGGCCAACGCCGACCAGGCCAGGCAGGTCATCGAAACATCCGAGAGCACCGGCCTGCTCTGCACCGAGGCCATCTGGACCAGGTACATGCCCTCGCGCTCCATCATCGACGACATCGTCTCCTCGGGAGAAATCGGCACCGTCAGAACGGTCACCGCCAACCTGGGATATGTGACCGTGGGCAAGGCCAGAATGACCGACCCGGCCCTGGCCGGCGGCGCCCTGCTCGACGTGGGCGTCTACCCTCTCAACTTCATCGACATGGTCATGGGGCCCAAGCCCATTCAGCGGGTCTGCACGGATTGGGTCCGCAGCCCGGAGGGCGTGGACAGCCAGAACTCCACGATCATTCTCTACCAGGATGGATCCATGGGGGCAGCGACCAGCTCCATGGTCTCGGCCAGTGACCGGACCGGCAGCATCTGCGGAGACCATGGTTACCTGCAGTGCGCCAACATCAACAACGTGGAGTCAATCGACCTGTACGACGCGGATCACCAATTGAAGAAGCGCTACCCCATCCCTGACCAGCTGACCGGTTATGAGTATGAGGTGTCCAGTGCAGCGCAGGCCATCCTGGACGGCGAGACCGAGTGCGCCCAGATGCCCCACAAGGACACCCTGCGGATCATGGAGCTCATGGACTCTCTGCGCCGCCAGTGGGGATTGGTCTTCCCCTTCGAATCATGAACCAGCAATGCGAATGGGGGCTGATGCCGCAATCGCCACGGCATCAGCCCCCATTCAGATCATCCAGGAAAACCCTGCTTCATTCCTTTCTCACGAAGGTCACCAGACGCTGGAGGATGACGAAGACCAGAATCATCAGACCAACCACGATGGTGACAGCCTCGGCAGGAACGCCGAAGTCCGAGGTCAGAGGATCGATGATCGAACGGACCAGCGCACCTATGACAGAACCCAGCACGTAGCCGTAACCGCCAGTGATCAGGGTGCCGCCGATGACGACCGCAGCTACAGCGTCCAGCTCCCAGCCCACGCCCATGGTGTTCTTGGCTGAACCGATGCCAGCCACATAGACGATGGAAGCGATGGAGGCCAGGACAGCCGAAGTCAGGTAGATGACATACTGCGTCCGCTTGACCGGAAGGCCCATCAGCTCGGCCGAGGACCGGGAACCGCCGATGGCGTAGATGGTACGGCCCGTCCTGGTCTTGTGGAGGATGACATAGCTGACTGCCACAACGACCAGAGCGACTACCACGCCGAAGTTCAGCGAAAGGTCATTGGAAATCTTCGGGTTGTCGATGATTTTCAGTCCCTCGCCGCCGATCCAGCTGAAGTTGTTGTTCTGCGGCATATTGAGCGAATCAGTTGAGATGATGGAGGCTATGCCCCTGGCCAGGAACATAGTGGACAGCGTGGCGATGAAGGGCTGCATGTTGAACTCTTCGATGAGCACGCCGGCCAGCAGCCCAAAGACTGCGCCAATGGCGATCATGATGACGATGACCAACCCCGCCGGCACGCCGGCGATCATGAGCTTGACACCGACGACGCCTGTGATGGCGACTATGGCCCCCACGCTCAGATCGATGCCGCCGGTGAGAATGGGGAAGGTCATGGCTACTGCCAGGATCACCAGGTAGGCGTGGTCCATGAACAGCGAGGACATAAATCCCAGCCGGATATAAGTGCCGAAGAGCACCTGGCCCATGATCAGCATGAGCAGGAAGATGACCACGGCAGCGACTGTCGGAATGGCCCTGGGGCTCAGCCGGAAACCTGCTTGTCTGCTTGCACTCTTCTTCATCATGCCACCACCTCTGCAGACTGCCTCATGGCACGCCTGCGTTTGAACTCAGCGACCGCGTTGTGCACCTTGGGCGCCTGCATGACGCAGATGATGATGACCACCACGGCGAAGAAGGCTGGCGTGGCGGCTGAATCAATGCCCAGGGTGATGATGGTCTTGCGGATCATCGCAATGATCACGGCGCCGAAAGCGCTTCCCAGCAGCGAGAACTTGCCGCCCAGCAGGGAGGTGCCTCCAATGACTACAGCCAGAATGGCGTACATCTCCAGGTCCTGACCGGTCTTGACCACGTCGACCCTCATCACTGAAGCAGTCGCGAACAGCCCTGCCACAGCGGCCAGCAGACCCGAGATGGCGTAGACCAGGAAGAGGATCCGACGGGGCTTGATGCCGGTCATTCGGCTGGCTTCCTGGTTGATGCCCACCGACTCGATCATCATGCCGGCTGCCGTCTTCCTCATCAGAAGACCGACAAGGCAGACGATGATCACGGCTATGACGAAATTGGCCGGGATTCCCAGAATGAAGCCATTGGCCATCCAGCGCAATGGTCCGCTGCCGGCCACGCCTGAAGCGTCGGCATTCTGCCCATTGGTGATGACCTTGGCCAGTCCCCTGCCTGCCAGCATCATGATCAGCGTGGTGATGAAGGGCTGGAGTCCCAGAATGGAGACCAAGGCGCCGTTGATGCAGCCCAGCACCAGACCTACGGCCAGGGAGATCAGAATGGCCATCCAGACGTTCACCCCGTTGATCAGCATCTGCATGGCTGCAGCTCCGGCCACGGCCATGAGCGAGCCGACCGAAAGGTCGATGCCCGAGGTCGAGATGACCAGGGTCATGCCGGTAGCGATCATCAGGTATCGCGCAGACTCCTGGATCATGGTGATCAGGGGTCCTGCCAGACCGCCTGTGCGCGGATTGTATGACAGGCTGAGGAAGGAATGATCCACTAGGGTGCAGACCACAATCAGCGCGAGGAAGGCGACCACGCTCCAAATCAGCTGATTGCCGAATATGCGGCGCAGGAAGGATGGACCTTCATCCTCCGATTGCTGCTTGGCGGGCTTGCTCATCTTTCCTCCTTTCCTTGAGATTGTCCGGAGACCGAGGTGTTGGCTATGTCTTCCACGATGGTCTGCTGGGAAACCGTGTCATCGTTGTCCATCAGGTCGATCTTGTGACGGTCCTTGAGGACGGTTATCTGATCGGAGAGGCGGACGACCTCATCAAGCTCGGAGGAGATGAAGACCACGCTCATGCCCTGAGCGGCCAGATCCAGCACCGTCTGCTGGATCTCCGCCTTGGCGCCGATGTCGATTCCCCTGGTCGGTTCGTCCAGGATCAGCAGCTCAGGATCCGTGGCCAGCCACCTGGCCAGCAGGACCTTCTGCTGGTTTCCTCCTGAAAGGTTCTTGATCAGCCTGTCGGGATCGGCCGGGCGGACATTGAGCTCCTTGATGTACTTGTCGACTATCCGGTCAGCCTCCTTCCTGGGGATTGGCCTGAACATGCCCCGGGTGGCCTGGAGGGCCAGGATGATGTTCTCCCTGACCGTAAGGTCGCCGATGATGCCCTCATCCCTTCTGTTCTCCGTAGAGTAGGCAATCTTGTTCTTCAGGGCGTTGGCCGGGCTGTCGATGGAGATCTTCTTCCCATCAAAGGTGTAGGTACCCTTGTCGGGCTTGTCTGCGCCGAAGAGCAGGCGGCCGATTTCGGTTCTGCCGGAACCCAGCAGGCCGGCCAGTCCCATGATCTTGCCCTTGAAAAGATCCATGTCGAAGGGGTAGATGCTGCCCTTTCTGCCGAAGCCGCGGACGCTGGCCAGAGGCCGGTCTGTTGCGGCTTGGGGTGTCTCTTTCCTCGACTTGGTGCCGATCAGCGAGAGCTCATCGGCGTTCTTGCCGATCATCTTGGTAATAAGGACATCGCGCGGCATGTCCTTGACCATGGTCTCCTCGACGAATTTGCCATTGCGCAGAATGGTCATTCTGTCGGCGATCTCGTAGACCTGGTCCAGGAAGTGGGAAACGAACAGTATGGCGATGCCCCGGTCCCTGACCTTGCGCATGATCCGGAAAAGATCCTGAACCTCATTGGCATCCAGCGAAGATGTCGGCTCATCCAAGATCAGGACCTTGGCATCGATGACCATGGCCCTGGCGATGGCCACCAGTTGCTGCATGGCTATGGATATCTCATTGAGCGGTGTGTGAGGATCCAGATCCGTCAGGCCCATCTGGGCCAGAAAGCCTTTGGCCGCCTCATGGGTCTTGCGCCAGTTGATGCCCAGGTGCCCCCTCACCTCGTGCCCGAGCATGACGTTTTCGCCCACGCTCAGATTGGTGCACAGGTTGACTTCCTGGTAGACCGTGGCGATGCCGGCGTTCTGCGCATCGGCTGTGCCGTTGAAAATCCTGTTTTGGCCGTTGACGGTGATGGTTCCCGCGTTGATTTTGTATACCCCGGTGAGCGCCTTGATCATGGTCGATTTGCCTGCGCCGTTCTCCCCCATGAGAGCATGGACCTCACCGGGGAACAGACGCAGATCGACATTGTCGAGCGCCTTGACACCAGGGAATTCAATGCTGATTCCCTTCATGGAGACCAAGGGTGCTTCTTTTGTCATTGTCTTGCCTCATCAAACTGAATGCTGATCGGGGGCGGTACCGCGGCCCAAAGACCCTTTCCCGCCCATGAAAAACGGCGTACCGCAACCTTCCCGGGTGCGCCGTCCTGTGCGTCCTATGCGATCAGCGATAGATCAGTACGCTCTGGAATCGATGACCTTCTTGGCCTCGTCGGCGGTGAAGACCTTCGAATCAATGACGATGTTCTTCTTGACCTTCTTGCCGTCCAGGTAATCCTTGACGGTCTTGGCGGTCGTTTCGCCGAAGAGCGGGTTGTACTCGATCACCAGCGACAGATCGCCGTCGATCAGGGCCTTCAGAGCAGGCTTGGTGCCATCGATGGTGATGATCTTGACCTTGCCCTTAAGACCTGCGGCATCGACAGCCTGTGCAGCGCCCAGGCCCATCTCGTCGTTCTGCGAGAAGATGAACTGGACATTCTGGCTCTTGTACTTGTCCAGCAGTCCGGCGGTGACGGTCTTGGCCTCGTCAGTGGACCAGTTGGCCGACTGGCTCTCCAGAACCTTGATGTTGCCACCGATCTTGGAATCCCAGCCCTTCTGGCGGTCCTTGACCACCGACAGGCCGGCAGGGCCCTCCAGAATCAGGCCATTGGCTCCATCAGGGAAGTTCTTGTTGACGAACTCTGCCGCCTGCTGCCCTGCCCACTCGTTGGAAGGCCCGATGTGGGAGGCGACCAGGCTTTCGTCCTTGGTCTGCACGTTGCGGTCGACCAGGAAGACCGGGATCTCGGCCTCCTTGGCCTTCTTCAGCGACTCATCCCATCCGCTGTCCTCGGTGGAGGACAGGACGATGGCATCCACCTCGTCGTTGACGAACTTGTTGAAGGCCTGGATCTGCTTCTGCTGATCGTTGTTCTGGGTCGGCGAATAGATCATGTTGAATCCGGCGTTCTTGAAGGCCTTCTTCAGATCGTTCTCGTTGGCCGTACGGAAGCCGCCCTCAGGACCCACAGCAACAAACCCGATGGTCTTCTGCTTGTCGCCGCCCTTGCTGGAGCTGGATCCGGAAGACCCGCAAGCTCCCATGGCCAAGACCGCAGCCGAGGCCGTGGCGATGGTCAGTGCCTTCTTCAGTACTGTATTCATTGTTCTCCTCCTTGAGTAGTCACCATCGAAGCCACAGCATTATGATCATCGATGATGACATCCACGATTTTCAGTATCGTTTTTCCTCTTGCCGAGCTCAAGGCGCAGTGATAACAAATCGATAACAGTTCAACCACACCGACAGCCAAGCCGCAGCCGAGCCGCAGCCGGTCCCACCCATCCTGGTGATTGTCACCTGCCGCTGGTAACCGTATCCACCTGGGAATCAATGATGTACCACATACCCTCCAGGGCTCCGGAAAGGCAGTGAACGATGCCCGAACGGTCCAGGGCGATCAGGCTCTGCATCTGATTGACCTGCCCTGCAGCCAAGCCTGTGGTTCCGGCCGGCAAATGCTGGACCGTCTCCGGACCAGGGGCGATCTGGGAATGCCCGCCCGCATCCATGTCGCCATCCTTGTAGACCAGGGTGTTGTCATTGTAGAAGGTCAAGGCCCTGATGTCCCGATGTCGGGCGATGACCTGGATCTGATCGCTCAAGCCCTTCGGCCGCTGGTTCTCGCCTCGGACAATGCCCAGCATGACCAGGGTGTTCATACCCTGCGAACCGTCATCGAGCACCAGGCACAGACGCTGCCCCTCAGGCGCCAGAGCCAGGGCAACCACACGCCGCCCATGCAGCCAGGGCAGGGCGAATTCCAGGACGCCCGGCTTGCCCGTTTCGACCAGGATGGCGGAATCACTCTGCCTGACCGCCCAGATCTCATCGGTCAGACTGCCCGTTATCGCGGCAATGGGCGTGTCGGCAAACAGCTTCCCGCAGGATGAAGCATCAGGCTTCAGACAGGTCACCTGACCCTGATCGGACAGCAGCGCACCCCCGTTGGAGGAAAAGACCAGCCCCTTGGGCTCATGAAAGACCGGAGGCTGTCCGACCCTGATCAGGTTGGAGGAGTTGAAACCTACCACCCCGCTGCTGCCCAGACTGTAGATGCGGTTGGAAGTCAGCCCAGAAGCCATGGTCAGGTCGTCATCCGCATGGGAGTAGTCAGTCCCGGACGCATCGACCACGCGCAGATCAAACTCGCCATTGCCGTCGCCCAGGAGCATCCGCATTTGATGGACCAGCATGGCCTGGTTTTCGCTGCTCAGGGTGGCGAAGGAGCTGCTGACTTTGATTTCCATCTGCCCCTTGACCTGCTGGACCGCATCGACTGCCAGGGAGACCTTGGCGGTGTTGAAGTTCGTCACGGAATCCCGCAGCCAAGCCGGAGGGCCCTTCAGCAGTTCCTTCAGGGCCAGGGTCCGCCAGTTTCGCCAGCCGAACCACCGGTTGTCAGGAACAGGCACACCCTTGGCCAAGGGGAACTGATAGATGACGACCTGACGGTAGACCTGCATGAAATCATCCGAAGAGATCACGATCCCCGCCGGGGCCTTGCTGATCCGCCATTGGCCGCGAACTTGAGCGAGCTCGAACCGTTCGGTTTTGTACCCTGAGCCGCAATCCTGCTCGGTGACGGAGAATATGCCATGGGCATCCAAGGAGCCAATGCACTCGGTCGTCAGGTCAAGGGCAGTCCTCTGCCCGCTGCCCTGGTCATCCACGCGGTCATAGACAGGGGAACCCTTATAGATCGACACAGGTGCATTGAAATCCCACTTTGCAAAGGCCGGCTTGGTCATGTAGGACTTGGCGACAGCAAAGCCATCGCTTTGAATGCCGGTCGGGAGAGCCGCCAGGAAGCCCTTGACAATGCTCTCTGGTCCGGCTCCGTCCACTGGACCCTCCGGAGACGAGAAGACGCGATGGGGCTGATTCTCGATGGGACTGAGCTGACGGACCGACCCGGAAGTGGGGAGCCCGAATGGAATGGAGCAACCTCCGGTAACCAGTGCAGTCACCATGGCGACACACAGGCCCAGCATCCGCACAGGACGAACAAATCTTGGCCGGCGGGACGGTCTGAAAACACTCATGATGCAGCCTCTTCAAAGGAGCCTTCCACATCCAGACCCTGGCCTGGCTGGAATCGGACCGGCGCACTCCCCTGATCCAGTTGCTCACAGACATCCCTGGGCAGGGTCAGCAGGAACCAGGTCCCCTGCCCAACCTGCGAGCGCACCTGGAGCAGGCCATGCATGAGGTTGGTATTGTCCAAGGCGATCGACAGCCCCAGACCTGTACCGCCCGTCAACCGAGATCGCGACGGATCGGCCCGCCAGAACCGTTCAAAGATATGAGTCAGGTCTTCGGGCGCAATGCCGGTTCCCCAGTCGCGCACACTGAATACCACGGCGTGCTCCGAGACGGCCAGCCGCAGCTGCACCGGCCCGTCCTCGGCGAAATCGATGGCATTGTTGACCAGGTTGCGCAGAATCGAAGTGCAACGGCTGGCATCGACGGTGATCATCACCTTGTGGTCGGGAAGGAGCGCCTTCACGGGAACCCCCTTCGTCCTGGCTATCTGGGCGACCTGCTGGACCACGTTGCGGACCAGATCGCAGGCATCGCACAGGTCCGGATTCAGCGATGTCTGGCCAGCCTCGTACCTGGATATTTCGAGAAGATCCTCAAGCATGCTGGCGAAGCGCGACACCTGCTTGTCCAGCAATTCCACGGTCCTGCGCTTGTTTGGATCCAGGTCGTCCCGACTCTGGAAAAGCAGGTCCGTGGCCATGCGGATGGTGGTGACCGGGGTTCGCAGCTCATGGCTGACGTCTGATACGAACCTGCGTTGATAGGCTTCGGCCTCCTCCAGCTGACCGATCTTCTCATTGATGGAATCAGCCATCACGTTGAAGGAACGCTGCAGGGTGCCCAGCTCATCGGTCCGGTCCTCGGTGACCCGGACATCCGACTCCCCTTGGGCCAATCCCTTGGCGGCACCTGCCACCTTGGTCACCGGACGGATGACTGAGTGCAGGGCCAGGAACACGATGATCCCCATCACCACGCTAGTCACCACGCTGACCGCAAGAAGGGCCATCTGCACGGAGAGCACGGAGCGCTGCTGGTCTGCGAACGAGTAGATGGCGTAGAACTCTATTCCTCCGGTGGTGGCCGGCCTCAGCATGGAACCCATGACGATGCCCGGGACCGGGTACTGGCCCTTGTCGGCCGTATTGATCATCTGCGAGTATGAGTGGCTGCCATTCGAGACGACGGCATTCCTGATTTCCGGAGTGATCAGGTCGCTGTCTCCCGGGGCCGTCGATACGGGGACGAACCTGCGGGCCGTGGAGTCATCCGGCCAGATGAAGACCCCAACCATATTAGGAGCCCCCTCACTCTGAACATTGGCCGCCATATTGACCACCAGCTTTTGATAGCTCCCCTCGTCGTCGGAGATGTCTGCAGAGTCGAGTCCCCCCTGAGCCCTGTTCAGCTCTGCTGCAAAGTCGGCCTGTGCCTGTCGCAGAACCTGGTTCAAGAGGGAGGTCCTGACTGAATACAGGGATGCTGTCATGAAGACGATGCCGATCAGCAGCGCCGAAACCGTCGCCAGAAGGACCATACGTACCTGCAAAGAGCTCCTGACTGCTCTGTAGAGCCTGCGCAGGAACATCCCGACTGCGGAAGACACGACCCTGTGCCTCGTGCGACTGCTCATGATCCTGGCTGCTCAGCCGCATACTTGTAACCGATGCCCCGAACCGTCTCGATGATTCTGGGATTTTCGGGATCGTCTTCGATCTTCTGCCTGAGACGCTGCACGTGGACGTTGACCAGACGGGTATCGCCCATATCCTGGTAATCCCAGACCTTCCGCAGCAGCTCTCCCCGGCTGAGCACCTCCCCGGGATGCGAGGCCAGCACGTAGAGCAGCTCGAACTCCGTGGGTGTCAAAAAAAGCTGCCTGCCCCGCTTGACCGCAGTGTGCTCCTGGCGGTTGATCTCTATCAGGCCATGGATGGCGGCCGGTGACTCCTGCCCCTCCTGATCAGCCCGGACCGAGACCGGACGCAGACGTGCATGAATCCTGGCCAGGAGTTCATCGGTGCTGAAGGGCTTGACCACATAGTCATCGGCTCCAGCCTCCAGACCCTCGACGATGTTCTTGGTATCGGATTTGGCCGTCAGCATGATGATGGGGACATTGGATCTGGACCTGATCCAGCGGGCGATGCCAATCCCATCCATGCCGGGCAGCATGATGTCCAGAAGCACCAGATCAGGTTCCACCGTAGGGAATATCTCCACTGCCCTGGATCCATCCGTGCAGGTCACCGGCCTGTAGGACTTTGTCTGCAGCACTATTGACAACATCTCGCCCAGATCCCTGTCATCGTCGACAATCAGTATCGTGGCCGGCTCTTTCACAAGAAGCCCTCCCTCGTTCTCAGCATGCCATTATGCTCACTTGCTTCTAAGCAGAACGATAGCAGGGTTGGTCGGGGCTGAACCCGCCGACGGATCTTGGCGGGAATTGGCAGAGCTGACCTATTTGATGCGACGGACCCGGCCATGCTCCACCATATAGGCACGCCGCGCCAGATCGATCATGGGCAGATCGAAGGCCGAATCGGTGTAAAAGGCGTCAATGGCCGTCTTCTTGCCCAGGATCCGCTGAAAGTGCAGGGGCTTGTCAGGCCCGAAGTTGAGGTAGCCCACGGTCAGGGATTCCAAATCCAGGGTTGAGCCGATGCAGCGGGTGATGCCCAGTCGGCGGCAGGCCTCCCCCGCCACCAGATCGAAGGAGGCGGTCACCACCACATCGTCAGCCTGGGGGGTGTACCAATCCATGATCTTGTGCATGTTGGCATCCCAGAATTGGTTGACCAACCGGTCCATGTCAAAGCCGGGACGCGAGGTCAGGCGACGCAGGTAGCGCGAGCCCACCCGACGCATGGCCGAGTCCAGTTGCTCGAGTGTGACCCGGCCCAGACGGTAGCGGACGGCATAGAAGAGGGCAATCGGCAGGTAGCCAAGCACCCGCGGATCCTTGCGGGCGGTGAACAGGTAGAAGTCAAGCAGACTCTCGCCATCGTAGATGGTGCCATCGAAGTCCAGTACCCGCATGCCAGTCCTTTCCAGATCTCAGCGCTAAAAAGCGAACATCTTAGCATACCGTGGAGCAATGACGGTGATAGTCCCCGACTTCCATGGGTCATACTCCCCCAAATGCTGACCCGCACAGCCTCACGAATAGGCAGTCCTTTTTCAGCCCACAAGCACGAAGGAGACCGACAATCCCTAGACGATCGACCGTGACAGGCCTCGATCGGAATCGTCGTCTAGGCAATCATGGCCTGCCTGATCCATGTCCTGATCGTGGATCATCCCCATGGTGTCGACGGTATTGATATGATGAAAATGCGTTGTTCACATAAGGCCGAGGTTTGGGACTTGTCGAAAATAGGCCTGGAAGGGGAACGGCGCCGAAGGGGTCTATGCGGTCAATCATGTCCGCCGAGCTCTTTGATTTTCCTTACCAGCTAGGGGGCAGCAGCGATGTTGAAGAAGAGCCACTACCACAACCTGAGCAGCTGCATAGCCGGAATCTACCGGCATGCACGCAATGACACCAGCCGGTACACAGGCGACTCCACCTTACGGGGCACTCAAGGTGATCTGATCGTATATCTCTATGATCATCCAGGCCTCAGCCAGCGGCAGATCGCCCGGGATCTGTGCGTAGACCCCAGTCTGCTGGCCAGGGATCTCAAGGCTCTGAAGGCCCAGGGCCTGGTCAGCCGTGAACAGAACCCCGCCGATCACCGCGTCAATATCATCGCCCTGACCAGGTCGGGCGCAGACATAGCGCGCAAACGGATCAGGTCGGTCAACAACTGGTGGACGGACCTGTTCAAGCAGAACCCCGATATCGACCCCGAGACCTTCCAGTCCGAGCTGCGCTGCGTCTACAACCGTCTGCTGGCCAATCAGCTCTGACCCGCTTACCGCAGAATCAGCCCACCGAACGGCCCGAGGTCTCCCAACCCATCAGGCCCACGACCAGCATGGAGACCAAGGCCACCAGGCTGATGGTGATGAAGATCGAGGTGCTCCCCCATACGCTGAGCATGGCACCGATCAGCACGGGCATGAGCACATTGCAGAGCTTGGCAACGGCATTGGCGATGCCCACGCAGCGGAAGCGGACCGTGGTCGGGAAGAGCTCGGGCGCATAGACGGCCACCACCGAAGACATGAGCACGTAGAGGCTGGCCATGAGCAGGATGCCCACCAGAATGGCCGTGACCTGGCTGGTCTGCGCAGCGTAGAGCAGGCCGAAGACCGCCGTCAGCAGGAAGGCCGTGACGATGATCCGCTTGCGGCCGATCCGGTCCAGGAGCAGGGATCCGATCAGGCAGCCCAGCGGAGCGCCCAGCATCATCAGGGTGCTGATCCACAGGGATCCGCTCAGATTTATGCCCCGCTTGAGCAGGATGGTGGGCACCCAGGAGGTGAAGGCGTAGGAGCAGACGTTGGTGGCCGATACCGCCACGGTGGCCACAATCAGTCCGCGAACCACGCTACCCGATGCCTTGGCGGGTGCCTCAAGGCCCTCATCCTTGCCGGCAAGTGCGGAACCGCTGGCAGAATCGGAGCTTGACCCTCCCCGGCCATTGTCGGCCTCCAGAAGCTCAACCACCTGGATGGCCTCGTCCATCCGCCCATGCAGGGCCAGCCAGCGAGGGGACTCGGGGATGTCACGCCGCAGATACCAGATCAACGCCGCTGCCAGACCAATGCCCACGAAGAGCGGCCGCCAGGACCAGCGCGGAATGATCCAGGCGCACAGGAGCATGGCCAGGGGCACTCCGGTGTTGGCCACCAGCGAGACGATGGCGCTCCAGCGGCCGCGATGCTTGATGGGAGCGAATTCGTTGACCATGGAGAATCCGGTGACGATTTCGGCGCCCAGCCCCAGGCCGGCCCCCAGGCGGCAGACCGAGAGGACGGCCATGTTCGGGGCCAGAGCGCCCAGCAGGGTAAAGCCTCCGAAGAGCAGCAGGTTGATCTGATAGGCGGTCTTGCGCCCACGCAGATCTCCGATGAATCCGGCCAGCAGCGAGCCCACCAGGAGCCCCAGGAAACCAGCCGACAGGAAGAGGGAGTTCTGGGCGACCGTGGACCACCCGGTGCTCAATGCCGAACTGGCTACTGCGCTGCCCACATAGACATCGATGCTGTCCATGAGCATTCCCGCGGCCACCAAGGCCACGATCTTGTAAAAAGTAGCCGATTCACGAGCATTGTCTACTCGCCGGGTAATCTCGCGGACCGCCAGGTCGTCCTCGGCCACGCCGAGGCCCTTTGATTGTTCGGATATGTCTGCATTGTCAATGACCGCTGTCGACATCGTCACCCTCGCGCCCGTGCATGAGGCAGGCATGCCCCATGCGTCCATGCCAGACCTGCCGACGACGACAGGCTCCTTCTGGGAGCGTGGCGACCGTCAATATGAAAGGCCTGGACCCTGCGGCGTTTCGGTCATTGTGTGGCTGCTCAACGTCTATTGGGTGCCCAGTATAGGAGTCTGGACGGTCATTGCCCAGACCCGGCGTTTCCCCCCGGCCCAGCTGCCCTGTCTAGGATGGCCCTGATGGCCTCCAGTCGTGGACCCAGCTGACGCTCATAGCCACGATCATTGGGGTGGTAGTAGCGTCGCCCGACCAGTTCGTCGGGCATGTACTGCTGGGGCGCCACCGCATCCGGCGCATCGTGGGCATACTGGTAGCCCTCATGGTTGCCCCAGGCCTTCATCAGCTTGGTGGGGGCATTGCGCAGGTGCAGGGGAACCTGGCCGATATGCCCGGCGTCCACATCCTCCAGGGCCTGGTTGATGGCCAGGTAGGAGGCGTTGGACTTGGGCGCAGTGGCCACGGCGATGACTGCCTCGGCCAGGATCAGCCGGGCCTCCGGCATGCCCACCATGGCCACGGCCTGGGCAGCCGCGACCGTGATCTCCAGCACCTCCGGAGAGGCCATGCCCACCTCCTCGGCGGAGGCGATCATGATCCGTCGGGCGATGAAACGCGGGTCCTCGCCTGCCCGGATCATCCGAGCCAGGTAGTGCAGGGCCGCATCCACGTCGGAACCCCGCATGGACTTGATGAAGGCCGAGGCCACGTCATAGTGGTCGTCGCCCTTCTTGTCATAGCGGACTGCAGCTACGTCCATGACCGAGGAGACCACCTTGGCATTGATCAGGGACCGACGCGCCCCCTTGGCACGAGGCCCGCCCTCGGTGACGGCCCCGGCCGCAGCCTCCAGAATGGTCAGGGCCCGGCGGGCGTCGCCCCCGGAAAAACGCACGATCTGGTCCAGAGCCTCTGCATCCAGCCGCACCTGGTCCTTGAGCCCCCGCTGGTCCTTGACAGCCCGGCGGACCAGCTTGGCCAGGTCCTGGTCGTCCAAGGCCTCCAACTTGACCACCACCGAGCGCGAAAGCAGGGGCGCAATGACCGAAAAGCTGGGATTCTCCGTGGTGGCTGCGATGAAAGTCACATCCCGGTTCTCCACGCTGGGCAGCAGGGCATCCTGCTGGGACTTGGAAAAGCGGTGGACCTCATCGATGAAGAGGACCGTCTCCTGGCCCTGGCTGACCAGCCGCTCCCGGGCCTGGGCGAGGACCTGCCGGACCTCCTTGACCCCCGAGGTGACGGCCGAAAGCTCCTCGAAATGCCGCCCTGACTGTCGGGCGACAATGTAGGCCAGGGTGGTCTTGCCCACCCCGGGAGGTCCGAAAAGAATGACCGAACTGGGAGCCGTCAGGCGGTTGTTCGGATCCGACCGGGCCAGCCGCTCCAAGGGGGTTCCAGGAGCCGTGACCTTGTCCTGGCCGACCACCTCGTCCAGGCTCCTGGGCCGCATCCTGACCGCCAGAGGCAGAGTGTGCTCCTCGGGGGGATCCGCCGCCTGGAAGAGATCATCAACCATCTGCAATACCTCATTCCTCGGGGCCCTATGGCTCCCCGCCTTCACCAGCATAAGCCTGCACCTGCCACAAACAGCAAGACGAACGCGCTAGACTGGAAACCTATATGACCGTATCGCCCAGCGCGTAGTTGGGTCCCGGAAACCCGGTGTGTGTACAGTTTACTGGTCATCCGCCTGATCATCTTCAGGTAGGCCCATGGGCGGCAGCAAGGCCTGCGCCCTGAAACAACCGGGACCGGCACAGTAGGAGCAATAAGGAGAATCGCCAGTGATCGCCAAGCATGTTCGCCAGGGATGGACATCCGGTCCAGGCAGGTGGGCCATGGGCCTGCTCGCCCTGGTCCTGGGGCTCTCAGCCCTGATTGTCGCCCCCCTGGCCACGCCGGCGCAGGCGGCCCAGGACTCACCCGCCGCGCAGGCGGTCCACGGACGCACCTTCCGCGTCGCCACCGACACCACCTTTGCCCCCTTCGAATTCCGCGACTCCTCCGGCAAGCTGGTCGGCATCGACATGGATCTGATCCGCAAGATCGCCGACATCGAGGGCTTCTCGGTGCAGATCCAGTCCCTGGGCTTCAACGCCGCCCTGCAGGCCTTGAACTCCCAGCAGGCCGACGTGGTCATAGCCGGCATGACCATCACCGACCAGCGCAAGCAGGTCTACGACTTCACCGACCCATATTTCGACTCCGGCGTGCAGATGGCCATCGCCAAGGACAACGACCAGATCCACAGCTACAAGGATCTGCGAGGCAGCGTGGTGGCCGTCAAGACCGGCAGCGAGGGCGAGGCTTTCGCCAAGCAGCGTGCGGCCCAGTACGGGTTTAGCGTCAAGGCGGTGGACCAGTCCTCCACCATGTACGAGATGGTCAAGTCCGGCAATGCCCAGGCGGTCATTGACGACTACCCGGTCCTGGCCTACGGCATCGCCCAGGGCAACGGGCTGAAGACCGTGACCAAGAAGGAGCCTGGCGCCTCCTACGGGGCGGCCGTCCGCAAGGGCGAGAACAAGGAGTTCGTGGCCGCCTTCAACGAGGGTCTGGCCAAGATGAAGGCCGACGGCAGCTATAAACAGCTGGTCGATTCCTATGTGGGCAGCGGCCAGTCCAGCAAGAGCGCCCCAGCCTCCAGGCCAGGATTCTTCGAGCTGGTCCGCCAGGCCTTCCCCTCCCTGATGCTGGGCCTGCGCAACACCCTGGCCATCACGGCCATATCCTTCGTCATCGCCCTGGCCATCGGCATCATCCTGGGACTGTGGCGGATCAGCCCCAATCGGATACTGTCCTGGATCGCCCGGATCTACGTGGCGGTCTTCAGGGGCACACCCGTCCTGGTCTGGGCCTTCTTCTTCTACCTGGGCGTCCCCCAGCTGATCGGTCACCGCATCAGCATCTGGCTGGCCGGCGCGCTGACCCTGTCCCTGAACTCCGGAGCCTACCTGGTGGAGATCGTGCGCGGTGCCATCGAGTCGGTGGATGTCGGGCAGATGGAGGGAGCCCGCAGCCTGGGCCTGACACGTCGCATGGCCCTGCGTCGGGTCATCCTGCCCCAGGCCGTCAGATTCGCCACGCCCTCCATCATCAACCAGCTGGTCATCATGCTCAAGGACTCCTCCCTGCTGCTGGCCATCGGCTTCGGCGAGCTGCTCTACCAGGCCCAGCAGATCTACGCGGCCAACTTCCGCGTGACCGAGACCCTGTTCATGGTGGGCGTCATCTACTTCGTCGCCATCAGCGCCCTGACCTGGATGGCCAATATGCTCGATAGGAGGCTGCATCGATGAACTTCGAGGACCCGGACATGGACACCGGACGACTGACACGTCGCATCCGCCAGAACCAAAGTCGCCTCAACCAGGGAACTTCCCAGGCGGCCGTATCCATCCGCGACCTGCATAAGCGCTACGGCGACACCGAGGTCCTCAAGGGGATCGACATGGAGGTCAAGCCGGGCGAGGTCATCTCCATCATCGGCCCCTCGGGCGCGGGCAAGTCCACCCTGCTGCGCTGCATCAATGCCCTGGAGATGCCGACCTCGGGCACCATCAGCGTCTATGGAATCGACATTTCCGATCCCAAGACCAACATCGACAAGCTGCGCGAGCACGTGGGCATGGTCTTCCAGCACTTCAACCTCTTCCCCAACATGAGCGTGGCCGACAACATCACGCTGGCCCCCCACATGCTGCACAAGACACCCAAGGAGGATGCCCGGCAGCAGGCCCTGGACCTGCTGGAGACCGTAGGGCTTCAGGAGAAGGCGGACGCGCGGCCCACGGATCTGTCTGGCGGGCAGCAGCAGCGTGTGGCCATCGCCCGCGCACTGGCCATGCACCCGGATATCATGCTCTTCGACGAGGCCACCTCGGCCCTGGATCCGGAGATGGTGGGCGACGTGCTCCAAGTCATCCGCTCCCTGGCTGAGGGCGGCATGACCATGATCCTGGTCACCCACGAGATGGCCTTCGCCCGTGAGGTCTCCTCCAGGGTGATCTTCACCGACGCTGGAATCATCGAGGAGGAGGGCACGCCCGAACAGATCTTCGGCCACCCGCAGAGCCCTCGGCTGCAGTCCTTCCTCTCCAAGGTCCTGTAAAGGATCCGGGTCTATAGGTCCATCAGCTCCTCGATGGGACCCGCCCGGTATTCCTTGAAGACCACCTGACCGCTCTCCTGGGTGGCGTCCAGGTCCACGATGCCGGCGATGCCCCAGTCCCGTTCGCCTTCCACATCGTCGAAGATCTGCTGAGCCCGCCAGGTGTGTCCCTGACGCTCGTCCCGGTCATCCAGGCTGAAGAAGTCCGATGACCGGGCCTGGGCATCGGTCAGGATCTGCTCATGGTCCTCGTAGAGGTCATCCAGTGCGTCGCTCCAGGCTCGCAGGCCGTAGCCCCAGTCCGTATCCAGATCGGCCAGGGCCTCCGGCCGGTCAGCGGCCACCAGCTCCACCCGTTGGAACATGGCATTGCGCACCAGCAGGGTCAGCCCCCGCCGGTCTGCCACCACCTGATTTTCCACCTTGGGCGGGGCGGCGTCCAAGCCGCTTGTGACATCTCCGTTTTCAATCCTGCCTGCAGCCTCCCATTCATCCACAAGGCTGGAGTCCACCGAGCGCACGATCAGTCCCAGCCAAGCCAGGATGTCCTCCAGCCGCTCATCCATGAACTCTTCGGGAACCGTCCTGCCGAGCGCCCGATAGGCATCGGACAGGTATCGCAGCAGGGTCCCCTCCGACCGGGATATCCCATAGCGGGCGATGTAGCCGTTGAAGTCCGAGGCCGTCTCGATCATGTCGCGCAGAACGGACTTGGGGTGGATCTCATAGTCATTGGCCCAGGGAACATCCCGACGGTAGCGGTCGAAGGCCTCCCCCAGAAGCTCCTCCAGGGGCTTGGGCCAGGTCACCTCCTGCAGACGCTCCATCCGTTCCTCATACTCCAGGCCATCCTCCTTCATCTGCTGGATGGCCGCATCGCGGGCCTGCCGGTGCTGGGCCTTGAGTATCTGCCGGGGATCCTCCAGAGTGGCCTCAACCATGGAGAGCAGATTCATGTCGTAATCGGGGTCCTCGGGATCCAGCAGTTCCAGGGCGGCCAACAGAAAGGGCGAAAGGGGCTGGTCCAGGGCGAAATCCTCGGGCAGATCCACGGTCGTGAAGTAGTCCAGGCCGCCCTCCGGGTTCCGTTCGGTCTCGATGACCCCGGTGTCGGTCAGGGTTTGGAAAATCTCGCCGGCCCGGTCCTGCAGATGCTCCTTCTGCTGCGGGGTCTGGCGGGAGTCCTCGATCAGGTCCTCCACCCGCCTCCTGGCATCCCCGCCCTGATCAACCTCATTGAGGACCATGGCGTGGGTGATCTTCAGGTGCGGCGTCAGGGTCTCGGGACGGGCCTCGATCAGCTTGTCGAAGGTCCCCTTGCCCCAGGTGACGAACCCCTCCTGGGGCTTCTTGCGTTTGATCCGCTTGAGCTTCTTGGGGTCGTTGCCCGCCTTGGCCACAGCCCTGGCGTTCTCTATCTCGTATTCAGGTGCCTCGGCCACAACCAGTCCGCTGGTATCGAAACCCATGCGTCCGGCCCTGCCTGCGATCTGATGGAATTCCCTGGCTCGCAGACGGCGCATTTTGTAACCGTCGAACTTGGTCAGCCCGGTCAGCAGGACGGTGTGGATGGGCACGTTGATACCGACCCCCAGAGTGTCTGTGCCGCAAATGACCGGCAGGAGGCCATCTTGGGCCAGCTGTTCCACCAAGCGCCGATACCTGGGCAGCATGCCTGCATGGTGGACCCCGACCCCGGTACGCAACAGCCGCTGCAAAATCCTGCCAAAGGCCGTGGTAAAACGAGTGCCGGCCATGGCCTCCTTGATCCGCTCGCGCTGGCCCCGGTCGGAGACCCCCGTGCTGGACAGGGCCTGGGCCGTCTCCAAGGCGGCATCCTGGGAGAAATGAACGATGTAGACCGGCGAATCCCCATCGGCCAGCAGGGACTCCACAGTCGCAGGCAGAGGGGTGTCCACGTATCGGTAATCCAGAGGCACCGGTCGGGGGGCATCGGCGACGACGTCAACACCCACCCCGGTTTTGCGCTCCAGGTCCTGAGCGATCTGATCCACGTCGCCCAAGGTGGCCGACATGAGCAAAAACTGTACATCGGGCAGGGTCAGCAGGGGCACCTGCCATGCCCAGCCACGGTCAGGATCCCCGTAATAGTGGAACTCATCCATGGCCACGCAGCCGATATCAGCACGGCGACCCTCCCTTAAAGCCTGGTTTGCCAGGATCTCGGCCGTGCAGCAAATGACCGGAGCATCCGTATTGATGTGGGTATCGCCGGTGATCATGCCCACCCGGTCGCGGCCCAGAATCGAAACCAGGTCGAAGAACTTCTCGGAGACCAGGGCCTTGATGGGAGCCGTGTAGTAGGAGCGCCGCCCGGTGCACAGAGCGATGAAGTGCATGGCCAGGGCCACCATGGACTTACCGGAGCCGGTCGGGGTCGACAGAATCACATGGTCGCCTGAAACCAGGGAGAGGACGGCCTCCTCCTGGTGCGGCCAGGGGGTGATGCCCCGGGAAGCCACCCAGGAGAAAAAGCGGTCATAAATCTGATCCTCGGTCAGGTTGCGGGGACCTCCCGCCTCGGGAACCAGGTCGCCCAAGGAGGGAGGCTGGTCGGTTGGGGCGGTTGAGGAATCAGCATGTTCTTGGACCATGTCCACCAGTCTATCCGGCCAGGCACACAAGTCCGGCAGGAGACTGGCTTGGAATCATGTGAGCTGAGGACCGGTCAGTCCTGGTCTTTGCCCTCCTGCTTCTTGCCCTCGTCCTTCTGATCGCCGTCGGAGCGGCCGCCGCGTCCAGGCTTGAGGAAGTCCGGAATCTCCAGGCTCGCCTTGTGCGGATCGACCAGCGTGTCGGGCTGGGTCCTGTCATAGCCCTGGATGTAGCGGGTCTTCCTCCAGTGCTTGATGGAGGCGTTAGATCCACGGTGATGTGCATGGTACAGCAGCGGCGCGCCGCCGTACCGGTCCTCGTCCACCTCCTTGGCCACGGCTATCTGGTTGACATTGGAGGGATCCATGATGGCCACGGGCGCGGCAGGCTCCACGAAGTCGGCGGGGGCGGCAGTGCGCTCCTGCATCTTCTTGGGCAGCCAGCGGGCGAAGTGGGAGAGCAGGAAGCAGACGAAGAAGTAGACCACCGAGGCCACCACCAGGGTCTGCAGGATGTTGAAGTACATGGAACCCAGACGACGGGACTCCTGCAGCAGATCCGTGTACATGATGATGGAGCCCAGAGCCGTGTCCTTGAGGACCACGACCAGCTGGGTAACAGCCGCCGGCAGCATGGCGTAGACGGCCTGGGGAACCTCGATCTGCATCAGCGACTGGGTCCTGGTCAGCCCCAGGGCCAGGGAGGCCTCGCGCTGGCCGTTGGGCAGGTTGCCCACGCCCGAACGGATCAGCTCAGCCACCACGGAGCCGTTGTAGAGGATCAGACCCAGCACGACGGCCCAGTAGGAGGCCTGGCTGACTCCGGCAAAGGCGAACCAGCGCCAGAAGAAGATCATCATCATCAGCACCGGGACGGCCCGGCAGAACTCCACTATGACGCCCGAGACTGCCCTTACCAGCCCGTTGGGCAGCAGACGGCCGATGCCGAAGACGAATCCAAAGATGACCGAGCCTATCACTGCCACAACCGAGGCCTTGATGGTCAGCCAGAGCCCGGGCAGGTAGAAGTCGGACCAGGCTTCGTAGTCCAGAGCCGGGCGCCAGAGCTCCCAGCTCAGCTGGTTCTCGCCGTCCGGAGGGTTGTGCAGCCTCATCAGCACCAGGATGACCACGATGGCGAAGATGACGGCGGCTATCCAGTTGACGATTCGTATGGTGCGCCGGCCCTTGGGACCGGGCTGATCGAAGAGCAGCGAGCTCTCATTGTCCTGTGCCATGGCCGCTCACCTCCTTACTGCCAGCTTGTTGGACAGGTACGTGGTCAGCGCCCCGATAGGCAGAACCAGGATCACGTATCCCAGGGCGAAGATCAGGAAGATGGCCACAATGGCGTTGGCGTGGAACTCGATCATCTCGCTCATCAGGGAGGAGCTCTCGGAAGCCACGGAAGCGGCTGCAGCCACGGTGGAGTTCTTCAGCAGGGCGATGAAGGTGTTGCCCAGGGGCGCCACCGACCCGTGGAAGGCCTGGGGCAGAATGATCTGCGAGGCCGACTGGAAGAAGCTCAGCCCCAAGGCACGGGCCGCCTCGGCCTGACCCAGGGGCACCGTGTTGATGCCCGAGCGCAGGGACTCGCAGACGAAGGCCGCCGTATACAGGGACAGGCCCGTCACCGCCAGCCAGAAGAAGTTGACGGAGAATTCCGGCGAGAAGCTGATCTTCAGCTGGGCGAAGGCCCCCAGGACCATGAAGACCATGATGATGGTCAGTGGCATGTTCTGGAAAAACTCCACATACCCTCGGCCGACGGCCCGCAGGGAGGAGATGGGCGAGATGCGCATGATCACCAGGATGATGCCCAGAATCAGCGAAAAGAGGGCCGACCAGAGGGTCAGCTGGATGTTGACCCAGAAGGCCGCCGGGATGTCGTAGTCGGAAAACAGTTGGATGATGGTTGACATCTCACTCTCCTTCCTTTGGCTTGGGCGGATTGAACCGCGGGTCGGGTTTGTAGTGGGTGCCCCGGGTGTTGTTCTCCAGCGCCCGCTGCCAGGAGCCGTTGGCCTCCATGTCGGTCAGGGCCGCGTTGATTTTGTGGGCCAGCTTGGTATTGCCCTTCTTGATGCCCACGCCGTAGTACTCCTGGGTGAAGGGCTTGCCCACCAGCCGCAGTCTTCCCCGGGAGGCGGAGGCCAGGCCGGCCAGGATGATGTCGTCGGTGGTGACCGCATCGACGATGCCGGAGAAGAGGGCGGTGGCGCATTCGGCGTAGCCGGGCTGCTCCATCAGCTGGACCTCCTTGGCAAACTTTTTCTTGACGGTGACGGCCGAGGTGGATCCGGTCACTGAGCACAGACGCTTGCCGTTGAGGTCCTCGGGGCCGCGGATATGGTGGTCCTCCTTGCGCACCAGCAGGTCCTGGCCGGCCACGATGTAGGGTCCGGCGAAGGAGACGGCCCGCTTGCGCTCATCCGTTATGGAGTATGAGGCCAGGATCATGTCCACGTCGCCGTTCTGGAGCATGGCCTCCCGCTGCTTGGAGGGGGCCTCCTTCCAGACGATGTCGTCGGCGCTGTAGCCCAGCTTGTCGGCGATGTAGGTGGCCACGTCCACGTCGAAGCCCACATAGGTCCCGGCCTTCTTGAAGCCCAGACCGGGCTGGTCGAACTTGATGCCCACCCGGATCTTGCCTGCCTCCTTGTCGGAGCCGCAGGCCGCCAGGGAGACCAGGCAACCCAGTGCGCACAGGATCGCGGTCAGATTCCTGGCCAGCCGTTTCAGCGGCCGGCCCATGCCATGCATGCTTGCATTCATGCGGATATGCTTCCCTCCTGCTTCAGTGGGTCAGAATCTTGGACAGGAAGTCGGCGGCCCGCTGGGTCTTGGGGTGGTCGAAGAAGTCGTCGGGGTCATCCTTTTCCAGGATCCGCCCATCGGCCATGAAGACGATATGGTCGGCCGCCTGACGGGCAAAGCCCATCTCATGGGTCACGCAGATCATGGTCATGCCCTCCTGGGCCAGCTGGATCATGACATCCAGCACCTCGTTGACCATCTCCGGGTCCAAGGCTGATGTGGGCTCGTCGAAGAGCATGATCTTGGGCTGCATGGCCAGGGCGCGGGCGATGGCCACACGCTGCTGCTGCCCGCCGGAGAGCTGGGAGGGCATCTTGGAGGCTTGGGATTCCACGCCCACCCGGGCCAAGAGGTCCATGGCCAGGTCCTCCGCATCCTTCTTGGGCATGTGGCGCACCTTGATGGGCGCCAGGGTCATGTTCTCCAGGATGGTCTTGTTGGCGAACAGGTTGAAGGACTGGAAGACCATGCCCACCTCGGCCCTGAGCCGAGCCAGGTCGCGTCCCTCCTGGGGCAGGGGCTCCCCCTCGATCCTGATGACGCCGGAGTCGATGGACTCCAGGCGGTTGATGGTCCGGCACATGGTGGACTTGCCGGAGCCTGAGGGCCCGACCACCACCAGCACCTCGCCGGTGTCGACCTGCAGGTTGATGTCCTTGAGGACGTGCAGGCTGCCAAAATGCTTCTCGACGTGGGCCAGCTCGACCAGCGGCCCGGACTTGTCCTTGACGGGGCGATCCGAGGCCGGCTTCTCCGGTAGAATCCGCTCCGACGGATGTTTGGTTGTTTCGCTCATATTGGGCAGTTTACTCATCCTTTGTTGCAGAACGGCCATAGAAACGGTTCTTCCGTAAAGCCGAGGCAAGGGCAAAGCCCGGCCCGATCGGTCCGCAGCGCGTAACAAGGCATACACAATAAGGGCCGGAACCCCGCAGGATTCCAGCCCTTTGAAGACTCTCGCCGATCAGCGGCGGGATGCGCTCAGTCGGCATCCTCCTCATCCGGCTCCCAGTCCACGCCGGTCTCGGCGCGTTGCTGGTCGGAGATGGGGGCCGGAGCCCCGGTCATGGGATCCTGGCCGCCGCCGGACTTGGGGAAGGCGATGACATCGCGGATGGAATCCGCCCCCGTCAGGATCTGTGCGGTCCTGTCCCAGCCGAAGGCGATGCCCGCGTGGGGCGGAGCGCCGTACTTGAAGGCATCCAGCAGGAAGCCGAACTTCTCCTGGGCCTCCTCGGGACCGATGCCCAGCACCTTGAAGATCCGGTCCTGGATGTCGTCACGGTGGATACGCACCGAGCCGCCGCCCATCTCCTCGCCGTTGCAGACGATATCGTAGGAGTCGCTCATGGCGTGCTCGGGATCCTCGTCGAAACGGTCGATCCAGTCGGCCGAGGGCATGGTGAAGGGGTGGTGCATGGAGGTCCACTTGGAATGGCCCACGGCCACATCGTCGTCATCCGGGTCGTCGGTGGGCTTGAAGAGCGGGAAGTCCACCACCCAGGTCAGGGCGAACTCGTCGGGCTTGAGCAGCCCCTGGCGGCGGGCGATCTCCACACGGGCCGCACCCAGCAGGGTCTGCGAGGCCTCGCGGGGTCCGGCTGCAAAGAAGACGGCATCCCCGTCCGAGGCGCCCACAGCCTCCTTGAGGCCCTGGCGCTCGGCATCAGACAGGTTCTTGGCCACGGGACCCTTGAGGGTGCCATCGCCGGTGAACTGGACATAGGCCAGACCCTTGGCACCCCGCTGGCGGGCCCACTCCTGCCAGGCATCGAACTGCCTGCGGGGCAGGTTGGCCGCGCCCTGGTAGACCACGGCACCCACATAGGGGGCCTGGAAGACCCGGAAGGGCGTGTCCTTGAAGTACTCGGTCAGCTCGACGATGGGGTTGCCGAAGCGCAGGTCAGGCTTGTCGGAGCCGTACTTGTCCATGGCCTCCTGCCAGCTGATCCTGGGAATGGGCAGGGTGACCTCGAATCCTGCAGCCTTCCAGACCTCGGCGATGACCTGCTCGGCCATGGCCATGACGTCCTCCTGGGAGGCGAAGCTCATCTCGATGTCCAGCTGGGTGAACTCGGGCTGCCTGTCGGCACGGAAGTCCTCGTCGCGGTAGCAGCGGGCGATCTGGTAGTAACGCTCGAAGCCGCCCACCATCAGCAGCTGCTTGAGCAGCTGTGGAGACTGCGGCAGGGCGTACCAGGATCCGGGCACCAGACGGGCCGGCACCAGGAAGTCGCGGGCACCCTCGGGGGTGGACTTGATCAGGGTCGGCGTCTCGATCTCGCAGAAGTCCATCTTGTCCAAGGCAGCACGGGCGGCACGGTTCATGGCGGCCCTCAGACGGATGTTGCGCTGCATGGAGGGGCGGCGCAGGTCCAGATAACGGTAGCGCAGCCGCACATCCTCGCCGGGCAGCTTGTTCTCGGCCTCGTTCTCCAGGGCTGTGGACACCTGGAAGGGCAGGGCGGCCGACTTGGACAGAACCTCGATCTTGTCGGCCACGATCTCGATGTGCCCGGTGGACAGATGCTCGTTGTCGTTGCCCTCGGGACGTTCGCGGACCTTGCCGGTGACCTGGATCACGTACTCGCTGCGCAGGGGCCGGGCCTCTTCCTCGTCGTAGATGACGATCTGCACCAGACCGGAACGGTCACGCAGGTCGATGAAGGCCACGCCTCCGTGATCCCGGCGGCGATCCACCCACCCGGCCACCGTCACCTGGCGACCGACCATATCCTGCGTGACATCCGTGGCGTAGCTCGTTCTGTAAGCCGACTGGCCCATGCTTTCCTGTACCTCCATAATGCTCGGCCTGCCCCTGCGTCAGGCCTGATATTCCACACTCTGCCGGGCATACAGGCTATCCGGCGTCCACGACACCAGGTCAGCCGGAATCTGTTCGCCGGTGATGATGTTCTTGACCTGGTCGCCCTCCTGCTGGCCCTCCTTGGCGGGGAACCAGACATAGGGGATGCCCAGGTGGTCGGCATAGCGGATCTGCTTGCCGATCTTGGCCGCGGTGGGAGCCACGTCAGCGGCGATCCCCCTGTCACGCAGGTCCTGGGCGATGTGGTTGCTGGCGGTACGGTCCTCCTCGTCCCAGACAGCGACCATGACCGCAGCCGGGGAGACCCTTGAGGCCTGGACCCCTTGGGCCAGCAGGTAGGAGAGCAGGCGTGAAAGCCCGATGGACAGCCCCACACCCGGGTAGGTGCGGTTGCCCTGGCTGGCCAGGTTGTCGTAACGGCCGCCGGAACAGATGGACCCCAGGGACTGCGCCCCCTCCAGGAAGGTCTCGTAGACTGAGCCGGTGTAGTAGTCCAGCCCGCGGGCGATCTTCAGGTCGGCGATGACCGAGCCGGGCCGGATGCGGGCGGCCTCGTCGATGATCATGGCCAGCGTCTCCAGCCCCTCGATGGCCAGGGCATATGAAGAAGACTCCTTATCGATGCCAACCTTGTCGACCAGGGCGTCGAAGCGCTGGCGCAGCTGCTGGCCATCGTCGGCGGTCAGCTCAGCCAGATCCAGGCAGGCCCTGGCCTGGTCCTCATTGGCGCCGCACTCGCTGACCAGCAGGTTGGCCACCTCATCGGGACCGATCTTGTCCAGCTTGTCGATCTCGCGCAGAACGCCCTCGACATCCTCCAGGCCCAGACCCCGGTAGAACCCCTCGGAAAGCTTGCGGTTGTTGGCGTGCACGGTGGGCTTGGGCAGGCCGAAGGCCCGCAGCTCCTCCAGGGCGCTCAGCATGACCAGTGGAACCTCGACCTCGTAGTGGTCGGGCAGTTCCCCGTTGCCGATCACATCTATATCGGCCTGGACGAACTCCCTGAACCGTCCCTCCTGGGGGCGCTCCCCACGCCAGACCTTCTGGATCTGCCAGCGCTTGAAGGGGAAGGTCAGATCGTTGCTGTGCTCCACCACGTAGCGGCTCAGCGGCACGGTCAAGTCAAAATGCAGGCCCAGACGGCGCTCCACCGGCACATCCTTTTCCTGCCCCAGGTCCTGAAGACGGGAAAGCAGGTAGATCTCCTTGCTGGTCTCCCCCTTCTTGAGCAGGCTGGATCCCTCTTCCACGGCCCTGGTCTCAATACCGATGTAGCCGTTCAATTCGAAGACCTTGCGGAGCGTGTCGGTGATGCGCTGCTCCACCACTCGTTGTGAAGGAAGCCATTCAGGGAAACCGGATAGAGATGTGCCTTTTGCCATAAGAACCTATACTATAGGAGGTCAAGGAAAATGGTATTGCCATATTTTGCGATCTCTCCAACACACAAGCCTAAGGAGCTGGCCATGGCCGACAACACCGCCATTACACCCGAGAACACCTCGACACCGCAGAAGGACCACACCGTGGATGCGGCGGGCCAGGTCGCCGCTGCGCCGGCACCCGAAGCCGGACAGGGACAGGCAGCCGCCGAGCAAACCGCTCCCGCAGAGGATGCTCCGACCCAGAGCGCACCGGCACCGGCTGTGCCCAAGCCCAAGGCAGTCCCCTCCCCTGCGGCTCTGGCCCACAAGGCCCCTCGCGTCAAGGCCGCTCCAGCCGCTCCCTCATACAGCCAGGAAGAGATCGACAAGGCCGAAGCCTTCGGCCGGGTGGACGAGCAGGGCAACGTCTTCGTCCGCGAGGGCGATCAGGAGCGCCAGGTAGGTCAGTTCCCCAACGCAGACACAAAGGAGGCCCTGAACCTCTATGCCCGCCGATACCTGGACCTCAAGGAGAAGCTGAACCTCTTTGCCTCCAGGCTGCGCAGCCCCAAGATCAAGGCCCACGAGATCGACGAGTCCCTCACCTCGCTCAAAGAGGAGACCAAGCAGCCCGAGGCCGTCGGCGACCTCGCCGCCCTCCGCACACAGCTGGATCAGCTGGCTGAACAGGGGCAGGCGCGCAAGGCCGAGCTGGCGCAGGCCCGCAAGGATGCCATGGCCAAGGCCATCAAGGAGCGGACTGCCATCGTGGAGAAGGCCGAAGATCTGGCCGCATCCCTGGGCGACTCCACCAACTGGCGGTCCACAGCGGACAAGTTCCGTTCCCTCTTCGAGCAGTGGCAGCATCACCAGCGCACGACCATCCGCATCGACAAGGCCGACGCGGACGCGCTCTGGAAGCGCTTCTCATCTGCCCGCACCACCTTCAACCAGGCCCGCCGCAAGTGGGCCCAGCAGCGTGATGCCCAGCGGTCCGAGACCAAGCGGATCAAGGAGGAGATCATCGCCGAGGCCGACCAGATCAAGGACTCCACCGACTGGGGACCCACCTCCCACCAGTTCAATGAGCTCATGGACCGTTGGAAGCAGGCCGGACGGGCAGGGCGTCAGGATGACGATGCCCTCTGGGCCCGCTTCCGTCAGGCCGCGGATGTCTTCTTCAACGCCCGTCAGGCAGACCGGGACAAGACCTCGGTCAACGAGCGCGAGAACCTGACCAAGAAGGAGGCCCTGGTGGCCAAGGCCGAGGCTCTGCTGCCCGTCAAGGATGCCAAGGCCGCCAAGCAGGCGCGGCAGGAGCTGGCCAAGATTCAGGAGGAATGGGACGGCATCGGCTTCGTCCCACGTGACGACGTGCGCCGGATCGAGGGCAGGATGGATGCCGTGGACCGGCAGATCAAGGCCGTGGAGGATGCGGCCTGGAACCAGTCCGACCCCGAGGCCGATGCCCGCGTCTCCAGCTTCGAGCAGCAGCTGGCCGCCCAGCTTGAGGACCTGGACCGTCGGATCGCCGCCGAGCAGGATCCGGCCAAGAAGCAGGAACTGGAGGCCGAGAAGGCCACCAAGGAACAGTGGATGAACGCCGTGCGCTGATCGCACCCGTTTCCGTCAGGGCCCCCGGCCTGGTCATTGACCACCGGGGGTCCTTCTGTAACCACCGTTCACAGCCGTCTTTCAGACTGTGGCCCAGTGAATTTTCAAGGCTGGAAGCAAATGATCACTTCGACTGCACAACAGGAAGAATGCCGTCGAAAGAGTGCAGAAGGTAAGCGGACATATTGGTGGCTGAGAGGGAAGGTCAGATGGCCCGCATATGGGGACTGGCCGAGCCCTTGGCTCCGGTCAGCCGATAGGCATCGAAGACCCCGTCGATCTTCCTGACGGCCGCCAGGAGCGTGTTCAGATGCTGGGGATCGCCCATCTCGAAGACGAACTGGCTGACCGCCACCCGGTCACGGCCAGTGGACTGGCTGCCCGACAGGATGTTGACGCCGTGGTCGGACAGCACCTGGGTGATGTCCGAGAGCAGGTGGGGCCGGTCCAGGGCCTCCACCTGGATCTGGACCATGAAGGTGCCCTGTTTGCCCGTCCAAGAGACCTCAATGATCCGTTCAGGCTGCTTCTTGCGCAGGTCCAGAAGGTTCTGGCAGTCGGACCGATGGACCGAGACGCCCTGGTTGCGGGTGATGAACCCGGTGATGGGATCTCCCGGCACTGGGGTGCAGCAACGGGCCAGCTTGACCCAGACATCGTCCACGCCCTTGACCGAGATCCCCTGGGAGGTCTCCGGCCGGCTGGACTTGGCGACCCGCTGCAGAGGAATGGCCTCCTGCTCCACCTCGTCCTCAAGGGCCGACCGTCCAGCGTCATGAACCAGCCGGGAGATCACGTTCTGGGTGGATACCTGTCCGTCGCCAATGGCAGCGTAGACCGCCTTCTCATTGGGATAGTTGAGCTCGTCGGCGGCCCCCACCATGGCTTCGGGGGTCAACAGGGTGGCCACGGGCAGGTTCCGCTTGCGCATGGCGCGGATCAGCTCGTCCTTGCCCTCCTCGATGGTCTCCGAACGACGCTCCTTGCTGAACCACTGACGGATCTTGCTGCGGGCGCGGGGGCTCTTGGCGAAGCTGAGCCAGTCGCGCGAGGGTCCGTCGGTGTCCGACTTGCTGGTCAGGATCTCGACCGTGTCCCCGTTGCGAAGCTTGGTATCCAGCGGGACCAGACGGCCATTCACCCTGGCGCCCATGGTTCTGTGTCCCACCTCGGTGTGGACGGCATAGGCGAAGTCCACGGGCGTGGACTCGGCCGGCAGGGAGATGATCTTGCCCTTGGGGGTGAACACATAGACCTCGGCCGAGCCCAGATCGTCTTTCAGGGAGCCCAAAAATTCGTTGGAGTCCGGAGTCTCGCTGGTCCAGTCGGCCAGCTGCTGGATCCAGGTCAGGTTGTCCTCCTGGGTCAGCTCCCCCTCCTGGCGTTCACGCTTGACATCGGACTTGTCCGGCTGGGAGAGCTCACGGCCTGCGGAACCGTTCTCCTTGTACTTCCAGTGGGCGGCGATGCCGAACTCGGCCCGGCGGTGCATCTGCCAGGTTCGGATCTGGATCTCGACCGGCTTGCCGCCCGGGCCCACCACCGTGGTGTGCAGGGACTGGTAGCGGTTGGTCTTGGGCATGGCGATGTAGTCCTTGAACCGCCCAGGCACCGGGCTCCAGCGTGCATGGACGGCGCCCAGGGCCGCATAGCAGTCGCGGATGGTGTCCACGATGATGCGCACCCCTACCAGGTCGTAGATGTTGGCGAAATCGTGCCCTCGCACGATCATCTTCTGGTAGATGCTGAAATAGTCCTTGGGCCGGCCGGTCACCTGAGCCTTGATGCCCTGGGCATCCAGATCCTCGTGGATCTCGTCCAGAATCTGCTTCAGGTAGACCTCCCGCTGGCCCGCCCTGCGGGAGACCAGAACTACGATTTCGTTGTAGATCTTGGGATAGAGGGTCTTGAAGCTGAGCTCCTCCAGCTCGGTCTTGATGGCGTTCATGCCCAGCCGGTTGGCAAGAGGCGCGTAGACATCAAGGGTCTCGCGGGCCTTGCGCTGGGCTGACGAGGCCTTGACGTAGCGCCAGGTGCGGGCGTTGTGGACCCGGTCGGCCAGCTTGACCACCAGGACGCGCACATCCCGGCTCATGGCCACGATCATCTTGCGGATGGTCTCGGCCTGGGCCGAATCGCCGTAGTCCATCTTGGATATCTTGGTGACCCCATCCACCAGGCCGGCCACGGTGTCGCCGAATTCATTGCGGCACTGTTCCAGGGTGTAGTCGGTGTCCTCCACGGTGTCGTGCAGCAGGCCGGCCGAAACCACCGTGGGACCCATGCCCAGGTCGGCCAGGATCTGGGCCACAGCCAGCGGATGAATGATGTAGGGCTCGCCGGACTTGCGCCTTTGGTTGGCATGCTGGACTACAGCCCGGTCATAGGCGCACTGGAGCATGGACAGGTCCTCGCCGGGATGGTGGGCGGCGCAGATCTCCTGGATGGGCATCAGGGGGTTGAGCGCATCGTCGCTGATCTCGCAGCCCAAGGCTCTGGAGGACAGGCCGGACGGGGCCTGCTCGCCGACATCATTGCTGCAGACGCTGCCCTCCGGAGTGACCATTCAAGCCTCCAATATCCTGAATATAATGCACCAATCCTACACTCGCGCCTGACCCATTCAGGCCGTCCGTGTCCGAAGGATGCCTCATCGGCCCGTCGAGCCGAATCCGGCATCCGAACGCACCGAGCCAGGCAGACGTTCTGCGGGCACGAAACGGGCCTGCACGTAGCGCTGAATGACCAGCTGGGCAATGCGCTCCCCAGGCTCGAAGTGAACCGACTCAAGCGGATCCAAGTTGATCAGCGGCACCTTGATCTCGCCCCGGTACCCGGCATCGATGGTTCCGGGCGCGTTGAGCACGGTCACCCCCATCTTGACTGCCAGCCCCGAGCGTGGGTGAACCAGGCCGACGTACCCGTTGGGCAGGGCCAGAGCGACACCGGTGGGAACCAGCGCCCGCTGGAAGGGGGCCAGATCCACGGCCACCCTGGCTCGCAGATCGGCTCCTGCATCGCCAGGCATGGCGTATTCCGGCACCTCGGCCCCATCCAAGGATTCGAACAGGACCTCGACCGTTTCTGGCTCGTTGTAGGACTCGTCGTAGGCCATCAGGCGGCGCACTCCTTGCAGACGGGCTTGCCGTCGGGGGTTGTGTAGGCCAGCTGGCTCCGGTGTTTGACCAGGAAGCAGTTGGAGCAGATGAATTCATCGCCCTGCATGGGAATGACAGTCACCGAAGAGTCCTCATTGCTCAGGTCGGCGCCAGGCAGCTCATAGTCCTCGGCGATGGCGTTCTCGTCGTCGTCCAGGTCGGCCCCGGCATCCTGGCCGCTTTTGCCCAGCTCCTGCAGGGATTCCTCGTCTTCGTCCTTGTCGCGCGGGGTATCGTAATCCTGTGCCATCGTGTACCCTTTCCTTGTTCGGCCGGCCACCTCGTATGCCGGTCATTTCACACGATATGTACTGCGCATAGGATACACGATTTCAAAAGCACGTAAAATACCAACCGTAGGGCACAATGGAAATACCTAAGGCCGTGTAAAGGAACCGTAAGAGGATAGGGGCGTGCATGTCTGAGAATGGGACCAGGGTGGCCAGCTTTGACCATGTCGACGACAGGGGCGATCTGGTCTTCGTCTGTGACCACCGGCACTTCGCCGTAAGGGTCGACGATGCGCTTGATCGCGCCATTCTTGAGGCCAAGCAGGTCAAGGAGGAAGAGGACGTGGACCCCCAGACCGGCAAGTCCAAGCCCCTGCCTGTCTCGGCCATTCAGGCGGCTGTGCGCGCCGGCGCCCGCCCTGAGCAGGTGGCTCAGCAATACGCTGTCAACGAAGCGCTGGTACGGCGTTTCGCGGCCCCGGTGGAGACCGAAAAGAAGTACGCCATCGAGCAGTTCCTGACTATGCCGGCGCCCAAGGGGTCGGGCGGGCGAAACTACCAGGAACTGATCGGCAAGGTGCTGGCCCGTGCGGGGGTCAGCCTGTCACAGGTCTCCTGGCAGGCCACCAGACGAGGGTACGAACCCTGGAACATCAACGGCGTGTTTACCTTGGACAAGCGGATTTTCAACGCCCGCTGGGCCTGGAACATGCATGACAACACCGTGACCTGTCTGAACGGGGCGGCAAGGATGCTGCTGGATGATTCCGCAGACGATCATGGCCAGGATCGGCCTGCTGAAGCGATTGACGATCAGACCGACAGGCGGCCTCCAAGCCAGAAGGATACCTTTACCCAAATCGAAGAAGAGGACGCCGGATCGGAGGGCCAGGAGAGCGGCGAACGTCAGGCGGCACTCACGGCCTGGCTCTATGGCAAGCCCAAGGAGAGCCAGGAGCGGACAGCCGAGCGGGAGCCCAGCCACCCCAGCGCAGAACTGACCGAGGACCCCGACACGGCCGAGCATCCTCCCATCAGAGACAACGAATCCACCATGGTCCTGCCCGTGCAGAACCATGGGCAGGGCCAGGCGGACCAGGAGCAGCCCCGGCAAGAGGATCCAGGCGATGATGCCGGGCAGGACAAGCAGGAGGATCAGCCCAAGGAGGGTCGCCGCAGCAAACGGGCCAAAAAGCACTCCGGGCGGTCGGCCGTGCCCAGCTGGGATGAGATCCTCTTCGGCAAGTAGTCAGACCAGGTCGATCAGACAGGGAATCTGCGTCTCCAGACGGGTCCATGAACCATGCACGCCGGGTAGCCTGGTTGCGGCATCCGTCTGATCTGCAGAATTCACCAGGGTGATCCGGTCACCAGCCAGCACCAGAAGGTCGCCGATCATGGGTCGGATCCGAGCGTCCACAGGGCCGAAGATTCCCCCTTGGATGGCCTGGTCCCGGGTCAACACCCAGGCCCGCTCCCCCAGACGCTCACGCCAGCGTGTAGCCACGACCTGAGGGTCCGCCCCCTGATCCAGATAGAGCATGACCGCCCTGGGCTCGCCACCCACCAGTCGCACATCCCGGTTCAGCTCCGGTTCCTGGGCAATGTCAATGCGCTGGCTCGGATCGGACTCAACCATGCCATGATCGGCTACGATCACCGTCAGTGTCCCGGCGGGCAGGCGGCGATGAAGCTCGGCCAGCTGTGCATCGGTGGCTTCAAGAGCGGCCACCCACTCCTCGCCCTCCCAGCCGCTGTGGTGGCCCACCTTGTCCACATCGCGAATGTAGAGGTAGGTCAGACCCGGCTGGCGGGCAGCCTCGCAAGCGGCCAGGAGACGCTGACGGGAGTGGTTGTGGGCCAGGTACTCCCCGCCACGCAGAGCCGCGCGGGTCAGGGCTGAATCGCGAAAACGCGGCAGGCCCGAGGAGGTCACACGAACCCCTTGCGCCTGGAGGGTCTCAAAGACCGTGGGACGGCGTTGCAGGTGCTCGGGATCCTGAGCGCCCCTGAATTGGATCATCTGACCCAGCTGGCCGGTGTCCGGGTTCAGCTGGGTGTAGCCGGTCATGCCGGTCAGTCCAGGGCTGGTTCCGGTGCCGAAGACCCCCATGGCCGCCACGGTCGTCGAGGGCAGACTGGTGTAGAGGGGACGCTGGTTGATGGGCTCGGACAGCAGCGAGCGCAGGTAGGGTACATGGCCCTGACGGCTGACCAGATTCCAGAATCCCAGCCCATCCACCAGGACGACGACCACCGACCGGGCCTCCGGCAGTCCCAGGGCCTCCTGGAGGGCCTTGGCAGACGGATGGACGTCGGTGGTCACAGGCGTTCCCAGGCAGGCGCTCAGGGCGGGCAGGACGGCGGACAGATGCCTGGCCCCGCCAACATGGTTAGCCCCCGCCCGGTCCCCGTATTGGATAGGCGGACTCGGCTGCAGCAGTTCCTTCATGTCAGGTGTATCCAGACCCATGCCTTCCATTCAAGCACGGTCAGGCCCCAGGCCGACACCGCATCCCTGCGGTGAAGGCTTTGGCGGACCGTCCGGTTATCATAAGGCGGAACGTGAAGGAGCAGGAGCTGGAGCATGGCAACTCATCGCAGGAGCAAGGCGGCGGGGTACGACCCCAGGCAGGTCAAGGAGCACATCGTCGAAACCCCTCTGAACGAGGAGATGAGCAAGTCCTTCCTGGAATACGCCTACTCGGTCATCTACGCCAGGGCCCTGCCCGACGCCCGTGACGGACTCAAGCCCGTCCAGCGGCGGATCATCTACCAGATGGGCCAGATGAACCTCAACCCCGACCGCCCTTACATGAAGTCCGCCAGGGCCGTGGGTGAGGTCATGGGCAAGCTGCACCCCCATGGCGACTCATCCATATACGAGGCCATGGTCAGGCTGGCCCAGCCCTTCGCCATGCGTCTGCCCCTGGTCGACGGCCACGGCAACTTCGGATCCCTGGACGACGGGCCTGCTGCTTCCCGCTACACCGAGGCCAGGCTGGCTCCGGCGGCCCTGGGCATGAACGCCGACATCGACCAGGACACGGTGGACTTCTCCCCCAACTACGACAACAAGCTCAAGGAGCCCCAGGTCCTGCCCTCGGCCATCCCCAACCTGCTGGTCAACGGGGCCTCGGGCATCGCCGTGGGCATGGCCACCAACATGATCACCCACAACCTGGGCGAGGTGGTGGCCGCTGCCAAGTACCTGATGGCTCACCCGGACGCAAGCCTGGACGAACTCATGCGCTACGTGCCCGGCCCGGATCTGCCCGGCGGCGGGGTCATCGTGGGTCGGGACGGCATCCGCAAGGCTTACGAGCACGGCCGGGGTGCCTTCGTAACCAGGTCCGTCACCCACCTGGAGAACGTGACCGCCCGCAAGAAGGCCATCGTGGTCACCGAGCTGCCCTTCATGGTGGGACCTGAGCGGGTTCTGGAACGCATCTCGGATGGGGTGCGCAACCACAAGCTGGAGGGCATCTCCAGCGCCATCGACCTGACCGACCGGCACAACGGGACCCGCCTGGTCATCGAGATCAAGACGGGATTCGACCCGGGCAAGGTCCTTGGCAAGCTCTTCAAGTACACACCACTGGAGGACTCCTTCACCATCAACAACGTGGCCCTGGTCCACGGACGGCCCAGAACCATGGGGCTCAAGGAGCTGCTGGAGGTCTGGGTGGAGCACCGGCGCACGGTCATCCATCGGCGCAGCGAGTTCCGCCGCAAGAAGGCCCTGGAGCGTCTGCATCTGGTGGAGGGGCTCCTGCTGGCCCTGGTCGACATCGACGAGGTCATCCAGGTCATCCGCAGCTCGGACGATGCGGATGCGGCCAAGACCAGGCTGATGGCGGTCTTCGATCTGGACCAGACCCAGGCCCAGTACATTCTTGACCTGCGGCTGCGTCGGCTGACCAAGATGAGCAGGATCGAGCTGGAGGGCGAACGCGACGACCTCAACAAGCAGCTGGAGGAACTGGAGCGGATTCTGGGTTCCTCGGCCGAGCTGGACCGGGTGGTCATTCAGGAGATGGACCAAGCGGTGGCCCAGTGGGGTACGCCCAGGCGCACGGTCATCCTGGACCAGGAGCCCTCCGGCGACCTGGCCCCCGTGCAGTCAGCGGCAGCCAGCGAGCAGCAAACCCCCGGCAAGACGGGTGCCGGCCCACAGGCCGCACTGCTGGCCAGCGGAGGAACCAGCCGCAGCGGGGACGGCGGCGACCTGCACATGGAGGACAAGCCCTGCACGGTCATGATGAGCGCCACCGGCCTGCTGGCACGCAGCACCCCCGGAGCCTTGGACGCCTGGCGCTCCCGGCCGCGCAACCAGGACCGAGGGCATGACGACCAGATCATCGCCATATTCACCACCACCACCCTGGCCACCTACGGCCTGGTCACCACGGCCGGACGGCTGATCACCGCTCCTGTGGCCGACCTGCCGCTGATCCCCGCCACCGCCAACCCCAACCTGAGCGGGGGCATCGTGGCCGACGAGCTTCTGGGAGGAACCGCCAGCACCGAGCCTCAGCCCGACGAGCACGCCGTCACCGTCATCGACATGGCCGACACCCGACCCCTGGCCCTGGGCACCCGGCTTGGCACGGTCAAGCGTTGGAACCGTGAGTCCCCGACCACCATGGACTCTTGGACGGTCATCGACCTGAAGGATGAGGACCAGGTGGTCTTCGCAGCCCCTTGCCAGGACGGGGACCGCATGGTGCTCATCTCCTCGGATGCCAGCCTGTTGACCTTCACCGGTGACAAGGTTCGCCCCCAGGGTCGCAATGCGGCCGGCATGGCTGGCATCAGACTGGTCCAGGGCTGCCAGGTCGCCACCTTCGCGGTTGTACCGGCCGGAGAGATCGGCTGGACCTACCAGGAGACCGGCGAGGATGGCATGAGCACCCAGGCCGGGGCCGTGGTCCTGACCGTGGCCGGCGACTCCGAGGCCCTGCCCGGCACCGAGAATGGGTCGGCCAAGCTGACTCCACTGGAGATGTATCCGGTCAAGGGCCGTGGCACCAGGGGCGTGCGCTCCCAGCGCTTCCTCAAGGGTCAGGACACCCTGCTGCTGGCCCGGGTGGGCGCCTGGCCCCTGCACGCCAGCACCGCTGCCGGTTCACCGGTCGACCTACCCGACGTGGACATGCGCCGGGATGCCTCCGGCCAGGAGCTGGCAGCGCCCATCGCCTTCGTAGCCTGAGGAAGCATTCGAACAAGGCTCAGTAGAGGGCCATACCGCCTGGTCCGGCCGTGAATCCGGCGGCGGCCAGGGCCATGCCCACCGGCTCGCGCATGGTCAGGGGCCGGCCATTGGCATCACTAAAGAGGATGCGTCCCTGCCCGCCCCGTCTCAGCCATGAAGCCAGCTGTGCGAAGGCCGCCTCCAGCAATCCACGCTCGGGCTCACCGAAGACCAGCAGATGATGCCCCTTGGGTGCCGCATAGACCAGGGCGCGGCCTCGATGCTGCACCAAGAGGTTCCCCACCCGCCGAATGGGCCGACCGCCGGCATCCCCTGATGTAGTCGGCCAAGCAAGAGCCGTGCCATAGAGGTTGGCGGGATCGGTCACATCCATGACCACCGGTTCGGAGGGTCGCTGCCCCGATCCGCCTTCATCATCGCTCCTGCGCTCATCCTCTTGGAAGTCCCTGAGCTGGTTGATCACCTCTCGGGGGGCGAACTGGGCACCGCCGAAGCCGTCGACGATGACCCCACGTGTCAGCTGACCGGCCTCCTCCATCCGTCTGCAGACCTGATAGAGGGCCGAGAATCCACCGGGCAGGGAGCGCACCTCAGGCAGCACCGGAGCCAGGAGCCCATAGCGGTCCAGGATGGCCTGCTCCTCGTGGACCAGGCGGACGGTCCGCTGTCGATCATCGTCCTGGCTGCCTCTAGGCTCATCACGTGAACCGGCCATGCCAGTCCCCGCTGAGCCTCCTGCTGACCCGCGCTCATCCACAACCAGGGTCCAGAACCCCTCCGCCGCTGCTGACAGCGCTGTTGAGCTGGCCGCCCGTATCATGGCTGCACGACCCCTAGGCCTGCCGTGTCCACGCAGGCCGTGGGGCAAGCGTCGGGTCCTCCCCGAGGACTGAGACCCTGATCCTCGGATCAGGCGCCGAACCGGAGCCAGGGAGGCGTTGGTGACCAGTCCACGCCTGACCAAATCCCAGAGCGACCGAGCCATGGCCTCCTGATCGGGCGCTTCAAAACCAGGAGACTCAATGTCATTCCCGCCCCGGCCGGCGCAGGCGCGCAGAAGCCGATCGAAACGGTAGGCTCCCCCGTCGGCCAGAACATCCAGCATGGTCTCTTCCAGATCACCCGCATCGCCCGTCTTGCCGGCCACATCCGTGACCGATGAAGAACCAACGGATTGTGCTGGAAGCTCATCATCCAGGTCCTCGGCCAGATAAAAGGTCATGGCGCCCAGCGGGCCCTCCCCCTGGTCGGACCCCACCCAGACCACCTGGCCCGAAGCCAGCAGATCGTCCATCAAGGCCGGTCCGTAATCACGCACCCTGGCCGGGAAGATGGCCGACTCCCAAAGTTCGGGCGGCAGATCCAGCCCCTCCAGCTGCCCGACCACCTCCAGCAATCCTTCGGTGCCCATCAAGGGCTCCTGGCCCAGGGGTGCCAGACCCTGCCGGTGAAGAAGAAAGTCGCTGTAGACATGGCCGGGGACGGGACTGGCGGCCTTGCTGGCCTTGGCCAGGGACCGCGAGCGCAGCCGACGGAAGACCTCGGGATCCAGCCACTCTAGGCGGGGTTCGCCTCCCTCAAATCCCGGCTCGTCATAGGCACTCAGGTCAGGCCGGGGAAAGACCCCGGTCATGAGCAGCTCGCGTGAGGCCAAGGAACCCAGTCGGTCCTCCAAGAGAGCGCTGCCCAGACCCAGGTGACCGGCCAGGTCCTCGGTGGTGAATGGCCCATGGACTTCGGCATATTGCCTGACCAGCTGGTCAAAGGCTTCACTGTCTGATTCCGATTCCTGTATTGACTGAGCGGATGGCTGGATGATGCCAGGGCCCAGAACCGCCGTCAGCCGTCCTGCCTGACCGGCCCATACCCAGCAGTCGCGTGTACCCAGTCTGACCTGGACCACCCTGGCCTGGGCCTGCAGCTCCTCCAGCATGGCCCGGACCTGTGCCTCCGTAACCGGTTCGTCCTCCTGCCCACGCATGCGCCGACGAATGCCAGCCGGGTCCATGGGACCCAGGGTGCGCAACAGGTCGGCCAGCCCTTCGGCTCCCCTGGCCCGGGTCCTGGGCGAAAGCCGCTGCAGATCAGCAGTCACCTGGTCTACGGTCTCCTGGTCCAGAAGGTCAGCCATGTCCACCTGGCCGACCATCTGCTCCAGCAGGTCGGAGTCGATGGCCAGCATGGCGGCGTCGCGCTCGGCCTTGGGCATGTCGTACTGGTACATGAAGGTCCCCAGGTAGCCGAAGAGCAGCCCCGAGGCCATGGGCGATGGGGCCTTGGTGGAGGCCGGGACCAGACGAACGCTCCCCTGCTCCAGGTCGGCCATCAGCTCGCGCAGGGCAGGCATGTCGTAGACATCCTGCAGGCACTCGCGCATGGTCTCCAGAACCAGGGGGAAGTCATCCTCCTTCAGGGCTGCATCCAGCAGACGAGAGGCCCGCAGACGCTGCTGCCAGAGCGGTACCCTGCGACCGGGCTCCATCCTGGGCATGTAGAGCGAACGGGCTGCGCACTGGCGGAAGCGGGCCTGGAAGAGCGCTGAGCCCACCAGATGCCGTCGGACCTCGCGCTCCAGCTGATCAGGGGTAAATCCGAATATTCGCTGATCTTCCAGGAAGGCATCGGTGCCTGGAATCTGCACGACAATGCCATCCTCCCCCGCCCAGACGGATCCGTCGTATCCGCGCTCACGGGAGAGCCGGGCGGCGATGGCCAGGGCCCAGGGCTCGTTGACCCTTCGGCCGTATGGCGAATGGAGGATCAGCCTCAGGTCGCCCTCCTCGTTGGGGCAGCGCTCGACCACCAGGTGCCGGTCGTCGGGCACCCGGCCGGTGGAGGCCTGCTGCTCGGCCAGAAAAGCGGCCAGATTGTTGATAGCAGGACGGTCCAGGCCGTCCTCCAACAGACGAGTGCCTACTGATTGAGTGAAACCCGGCCGACCGGAGGCAGTCTGGACCGCCGGTATCAGCCCCTGCGACAGTTCCCTGGCGAGTCTGCCCAGGCGACGGCCAAAGGCAGGGTCGCGGCCGGTGCCCTCCCCGTGCCAGAAGGGTAGCCTGGCGGAGCGCCCCGGAGCGGGCACGACCACCACACGGTCGCGGGTGATCTGCTGGATCCTCCAGGAGGTAGTGCCCAGGGTGATCACGTCCCCCTTGCGGGACTCGTAGACCATCTCCTCGTCCAGCTCCCCCACTCGGCGAGGCTTGCCGCCGGCGGCCTCGGAGGGCATGACCACACTGTAGGAGCCACGGTCGGGAATGGTTCCTCCGGAGGTGACCGCCAGTCGTTGCGCGCCGGGGCGGGCCGTCAGCATGCCGGTCTGGTGGTCCCAGACCAGGATGGGGCGGAAGGCGGTGAAATCCTGGGAGGTGTAGGCACCGCTGAGCATGCCCAGCACCGCCCGGTAGACCTGCTGGTCCAGGTGGGCGAAGGGCGTGGCCCGTCTGACCGTGGCCAGCCAGTCCTCTTCCTTGAGCGGGCCCATGGCGGCCGCGGCCACCGTCTGCTGGGCCAGAACATCCAAGGGACTGCTGGGCATGATGGTGGGTTCGATGTCACCCTGGACCATGCTCTCCATGCTGGCCGTGCACTCCAGGATCTGCTCGCGGGTCAGGGGGAAAAGCCTGGCCTGCGATACCCGACCCACCTGATGGTCGGCCCGGCCCACCCGCTGCAGTCCCGAAGCGGTCGACAGCGGGGCGTTGACCTGGATGACCAGATCGACCGAACCCATATCGATGCCCAGCTCCAGGCTGGAGGTGGCGACCACGCACCGCAGTCTGCCGGCCTTGAGGCCGTCCTCCACCTGACGGCGGCGTTCCTTGGATACCGAACCGTGGTGGGCCATGGCGATGGGTTGGTCGACGCTCTGGCCGGAGGTTCTCTCGGAGGTGGACCCGGTGGCCGAATCATAGTGGGCCGGCTCCCTGGGCCCATCTGTTTCATCGGATAAACCTAGCCGGTCGTGGCCGGACACCTGCAGATCAGACTGGTGCAGGTCGTTCAGCCGGGCGGTCAGGCGTTCGGCCAGCCCCCGGGAGTTGACGAAGACCAGGGTGGTGCGGTGGGACAGGACCTGGTCCAGAATGGCCCGCTCGACAGCAGGCCAGATGGATCCGCTTCTCTGGTCCCCCTCCTGCCCTTCCTGGCTGGACTCGCCGGGCGGCGCGGCCAGATCCCCCATGTCCTCCAGGGGCTCGATCAGGCGCAGGTCCATGGCTGTGGACGACCTGGGCTGGATCAGACTGACCGGACGGCTGCCGCCCAGAAAACGGGCCACCTGCTCGGGTGGACGGACCGTCGCCGACAGGCCGATCCGCTGCACAGGCCCTCCGACCAGGTCGTCCAGACGCTCCAGGCTCAGGGCCAGATGGGCCCCGCGCTTATTGCCGGCCAAAACATGGATTTCGTCCACAATAACGGTCTGCACGTTCTTCAGCGTGCTGGACGTCTTGGAGGTCAGCATCAGATAGAGGGATTCGGGAGTGGTGACCAGAATATCCGGCGGATGGGCGGCCAGGGCTCTGCGGCCGCGGGCGTCGGTGTCTCCGGTACGGATGCCCGTCCGGACCTTGGGCGCTTTGCGTCCCTGCTGTACAAAGCGCTCGGCGATGCCCTCCAGCGGAGCCTGCAGGTTGCGGGCCACATCCGTCCCCAGTGCCTTCATGGGCGAGATGTAGAGCACGGCGACCCCAGGCTTCCGGGAGCGCCGGGGCATGGTCATAAGCTCGTCGATGGCCCAGAGAAAGGCGGCCAGGGTCTTGCCCGAGCCGGTGGGTGAAATAATCAGCGCATCGCCGCCTGAACGGATGGCCGGCCAGGCCTGCACCTGGGTCGACGTGGGACCCTGAGGGAAGGCCTGACGAAACCAGTCGGCCGTCTGCGGGGAGAAATTGCCCAAGGGGTCGCTGCTCATCTGCGTTACGCTCCTCTCCCCACCTTTCGGGCCTTGCTGAAGACAGATCAGGTGTCGATCTTGCTCCGGTCGAAGTCGTCGGCATTGTCCACGATGAACTGCTTTCGGGGCGGCACGTCGTCCCCCATGAGCAGGGGGAAGATGCCGGCCGCCTGAGCGGCATCCTCCATGCGGATGCGGCGCAGCATGCGGGTCCTGGGATCCATGGTGGTGTCGGCCAGCTGGTCGGCGTCCATCTCGCCCAGACCCTTGTAGCGCTGCACATCGGGATTGTAGTCGATGTGCTTGGCCTGCAGGTCGGCCAGCTTGCCCTCCAGCTCATCGTCCGAATAGGTGTAGATGAACTTCCCCTTGTTCCTGCCTGCCAGGGCGATTCGATGCAGGGGCGGCACGGCTGCGTAGACCCGCCCGTTCTCGATCAGAGGCCGCATGTAGCGGTAGAAGAGGGTCAGCAACAGGATGCGGATGTGGGCGCCGTCCACGTCGGCATCGGTCATCATGATGACCTTGTTGTAGCGGGCCTGGTCGATATCAAAGCTGGCTCCCGAGCCCGCGCCGACCACCTGGATGATGGAGGCGCACTCCTTGTTGGTCAGCATCTGGGACAGGGAGGCCTTCTGCACGTTGAGGATCTTGCCACGGATGGGCAGCAGGGCCTGGAACATGGAGTTTCGGGCCGCCTTGGCCGTGCCCAGAGCGGAGTCGCCCTCGACGATGAACAGCTCGGCGATGTCGTCGTTGCCGGGCATGGAATCCGAGAGCTTGGAGGGCATGGAGGCCGACTCCAGGGCGTTCTTGCGCCTGGTGACCTCCTTGGTCTTGCGTGCCTGGACTCGGGCGTGCATCTCGCCCACGATCTTCTCCAGCACCTGGCCGGACTGTTCCTTGAAGCCGCGCTTGGAACCGCTGATCATCTGGCCGAACTGGTCGTCGGTCATCCGGGTGACGATGGGCTTGACCTGGGCCGTACCCAGCACGTCCTTGGTCTGGCCCTGGAACTGCGGCTCGGCGATGCGCACGGTGACCACGGCCACCAGCCCGGCCAGGACATCGTCGCGCTCAACCTTGGTGTGGGAGTCCTTGAGGTTGACCTTGAGGCGGCGGGCGTTGGCCTCCACAGCCTTACGCACCTGGCGGGTCATGGCGTTCATGAACCCGTCCACGTGCATGCCCCCGCCGGGCGTCTCCACCACATTGACGAAGCTGCGGACGACTGAATCGTAGTCATTGACCCAGCGCAGGGCGATATCCACCCCGCAGACACGTTCCACCTGCTCGGCGTGCAGCTCGCCATCGGGACCGACCCGCTGGGTCTCCTCCTGGTAGGTATCCTGGCCGCTGATCCGCCAGATGTCGCTGACCGGCTCGCCCTTGGACAGGAAGTCCACGAAGTCCGTCACCCCGCCGGTGTGCAGGAACTCCTCCACCCGTTGATGGCCTGACTCGTCCTCCGGCTGCAACATGGCCCGGTCGGCCCGCTCGGTGGCCGAAAGGTCGGCATCCTCGGCCTGCGCGCCTTCGGCACGTTCGTTCCCGTCACCTTCTTCAGAGATGTCGCCGCTGTCAGGCGATTCACGAAGGTTCTCCCGAGCGTCCTGATTGGCCGGCTCTACAGCAGGTTCGCCGTCAACCTCCAGGCGCAGGTCCTGCTCGGCACTTCCTGTGGCGGGGATGCGATCGTCGATCACAGTGATTTTGAGGCCGGGCACCAGGAAGCTGGTCTGACGCACCCGGTCGATCAGCTGGGCGTAGCTGAACCTGGCCGTGGAGTTGAAGATTTCTGGATCGGCCCAATAGCGCACCCTGGTGCCGGTTCGGGACTTGGGCACGCTGCCCACCACCTCCAGGGGCGTAGGCCGGTTCTTCCTGGTGCGTTTGAAGGGTGAGTCAGGCGAGGGGTGCTCCGGATCTGGGTCCTGGTAGGTGCCGGGATGGCCCTGGTGGAAGCGCATCCGGTGGGTCTTGCCGTCCCTGTCCACCTCCACGTCCAGTCGGGAGCTCAGGGCGTTGACCACCGAAGATCCCACGCCGTGCAGGCCGCCCACAGCCGTGTATGAAGAGTTGCCGAACTTGGCTCCCGCGTGAAGCTTGGTCAGAACCACCTCCACGCCGGTCAACCCGGTTCGAGGCTCTATATCGACGGGGATGCCTCGGCCGTTGTCGTCCACCTCGATGGAGCCGTCCCTGTGCAGGATGACCTTGATGTGGTCACATTGGCCGGCCAGGGCCTCGTCCACGGCGTTGTCGATGATCTCCCAAAGGCAGTGCATGAGCCCTTGGCTGTCCGTGGTCCCGATGTACATACCCGGACGCTTGCGCACTGCGTCCAAGCCATCCAGAACCGTCAGACTGCCGGCACCATAGGACTTTTCCTTATCAGGCTTTTTCGCCACCATTTACCTCGCCGTTCACCTCATGGCGCCCAGGAGGACAGGAGTCCCCACATGGGCGGTTGCTTACGCACCGATGACCATTTCTAGCAAGGAGGCCTCGACAGTGTCAGGGCCTCCCCGTCGGGCGCAGAGGTCACTGATCCAGGAAGTCACGCAGGGTCTGCGAGCGCGAGGGATGCCGCAGCTTGGACATGGTCTTGGACTCGATCTGGCGGATGCGTTCACGGGTGACCCCGTAGACTCGGCCGATGTCGTCCAGGGTCTTGGGCTGCCCATCCTCCAGGCCATAGCGCATCTTGATGACGCCGGCCTCACGGGGGCTCAGGGTCTCAAGAACCTGCTGGAACTGTTCCTGCAGCAGGGAGAAGGCCACAGCATCCGAGGGGGCGATGGCGTCGGTGTCCTCGATCAGGTCGCCGAACTCCGAGTCGCCGTCCTCACCCAGAGGGGTGTGCAGGGAGATGGGCTCACGTCCGTACTTCTGGACCTCCTGGACCTTCTCGACGGGCATGTCCAGCTCCCTGGCCAGCTCGTCGGGGGTGGGCTCGCGGCCCAGATCCTGCAGCATCTGACGCTGGACGCGGGAAAGCTTGTTGATGACCTCGACCATGTGGACGGGCACGCGGATGGTGCGGGCCTGGTCGGCCATGGCGCGGGTGATGGCCTGACGAATCCACCAGGTGGCATAGGTGGAGAACTTGTAGCCCTTGGTGTAGTCGAACTTCTCCACGGCACGGATCAGACCCAGATTGCCTTCCTGGATCAGGTCCAGGAAGAGCATGCCCCTGCCGGTGTAGCGCTTGGCCAGGGAGACCACCAGTCGCAGGTTGGCCTCCAGCAGATGGTCCTTGGCCTTCTTCCCGTCGTTGGCGGCCCACTTGAGCTCGCGGCGGCGCTTGAAGTCCATGCCCTCGCCCTCGGTATCCAGCAGATGCTGGGCATAGAGGCCGGCCTCGATGCGCTCCGAGAGGTCCACCTCCTGCTCGGCGTTCAGCAGGCTGACGCGGCCGATCTGCTTAAGGTAGTCCTTGACAGGATCCGCAGTGGCGCCGGCGGTGACCACACGACGCTTGGGATTGCCGGAGGGGGTGACATTCTCATCGTCATCGGAATCGTCGACGACGAAAGCGCCCTTGACCTTGGCGGCGAGGGCATGGGCGGCCTTGCGGTCCTCCTCGGCCTCATCATGGACCTGGGAGGCCTCGTCCTCCTCCTGATCGTCCTCGTCGGGCTCGTCCTCCAGCTGGTCGTCGTCCTCCTGATCCTCGAGCAGATCCTCGTCGGGCTCCTGCTCCTCCTGCTGCAGGATGGGCTTCTCTTCGACCTTCTTGGTGGTCTTGGAGGCCGGACGGCGGTTCCTCTTGGTCGCCGAGGTGCTAGTAGCGGCGCTCTTGCGGGACGTGGTCTTGCGGGACGCCTTGCTGCTGGTCTTGGACCTGGTGGTGGTCTTGGTCCTGCCGGCAGTTGAACTGCTCCGGCCCTTTGCGGTATCCACTGCGGCTGTCTTGGCTGACTTGGTGTCCTTCGTGGCCAAATTCTCCTCCTGGATCATCCCACCCGCCGACACTGCTTTTAGGGCACAGCTATGGCAAGGTCAAATCGTAGACTCATTACAGTGAACCACCCCAGGGGGACGATTATTCCCGATTCAGCTCAATTGCCTCCAAGCCGGATCGATGCCACGGCCTATCAAGGCCAGGACGATGGCGGCCAGACTGCATGAACGGTCGTCTGCCAGGGCTTTCTGCGCAAACCCCGACGCTCGGGATCCCCCACTCCACCAGTCGACATAGGCCGCGACCGCCAGTGGCTGGGACCGAAACCCCGGCGGAACCTGATCCGCCATGGCTTCAAGCATGGCAAGCCCGGCACGGCAGCGGGGCTGGTCCGGCCGTGTCGCAGTGTCCTTGAAGACCGCATCCAGGATGCTGCAGAGCGCCGTCACATTCGACGGATCGTTGGGACGAACACACAGGTCCATCAACCGATCGCTGTCCATACCAGGCTCAGGCGCCAGCATTGACAAAATAAGCCCGTCGCGTATGGCCAGAGTCTCCTTGATGGCCACGGCCAGGCAGTCGGCCGAGTCGGAGTCCAACTGCTGGCGCGCCTGCGGCCCTTTCAAACCAGCGATCCAGTCTGTCAACGGTTGCTGGAGCCATCGTCTGTCGGCCTCTTCCACACCCCATCGTCGTCGGCCCTCTCGGTAGTTCTCCACCAGTTCCTTCATACCTTTTTCATGTGCATCGTCCATGCCTTCAGCGCCTCCCATCCGCTCCCGGTATGGAAACCGGGAGCCTTGGCACCATCCTGATCCAGTTGGCACCGTGAGGAAGGCCCCAACCGATCATGTGGTCAAGTGATGTCATCCATCCACCACGGTCCCGGCAGCCAGCCGCTGGGCAGATATGCGGATAGGCTCTAAGGCATGGAAAGCGTGACTGCAACACGGGTCGAACAGCGCATGGAGGAACTGCTCCAGCGCCGTTGCGACCACCTGATTGCTCCAGAACCCGGACCGGACCACCCCCGGGACCAGGACCCCTCCCAGGAGGCTTTGCATGAGGTCATCCTCCAGGCAATCGAGGCCGGCCGCGGCGGCAAACGCCTGCGCGCCCTGCTGCTCTGCGACGTCTGGCGGGCTTTGGATTCCGAGCAGAATCCCGACCGTGAACAGGCGGTGGTGGACCTTGCCTGCGCCTTGGAGGTCTATCAGACCAGCGCGCTGGTCCATGACGACATCATCGACGGTTCCCCCCGTCGTCGAGGCCGCCCTGCCGCCCACCTGGCCCTGAGCCGGTCGGTTGCCGGAAACGATTCGAGCGGCCGGACACCCGCAAGACCTGATGCACGCGGCAACGGCCTGGGCATCCTTCTTGGCGACCTGCTGGCATCGCTGAGCACGGACATGGCCCTCCAGTCAGCTGCCGACCTGCCTCAGGGACCGGCCATCGGAAGAACCTTCCAAGCCATGCAGACGGCTGTGGTCACCGGCCAGGTCCTGGACATGGGCATGGAGGAGGCCTGCCTGGACGATCCGGAACGCCTGCGCCGCCAGGCCCTGCACACCATGGCCTGGAAGACCGCCTCCTACACCACCCTGGCCCCGCTGGCTCTGGGCCTGCTGGCCGCCGGAGCAGACATGGAGGAGCATAAAGAGTCGGTGCGCGCCCTGGGTCTGGACCTAGGGCTGGCCTACCAGCTGGCGGACGATCTGTTGGACGTCACAGGCGACGACCGACGCACCGGCAAACCTGTGGGTGGCGATATCCGCGAGGGCAAGCGGACCGTCCTCCTGGCCGACACCCTGGCCATGGCCGATCCTGATCAGGCCAAAAAGGTTCATCGAATCTACGATTCCCCGGCCGAACGCCGCAAGGATACCCAGGTGAATATGGTCCGTGATCTGATGCAGTCCTGCGGAGCCGTAGAGGCCAGCCGTCAACGCATGGCCGACCTGTCCGTCCGAGCCCAAGCCCGAGCCAAGGCCCTGGCCGATGATCTGCATCTGCCGACAAGTGGCCGAACCATATTCCTCAAGGCCTGCCGACGCTTCCTGCCGCTTGCCACCACCGCCGGGTATCATGAACGTGTATCTTCCATTGATGCCGAGGCCGGTCAGGCCTCCGAGGTGTAGAGGGCCGGACAAGACGAGCATGAGTGAAGCGGACGAGAGGACCAGCGACCGGATCATCGACGGGCGCTACCGCATTCTGCGTGAGATCGCACAGGGTGGCATGGCCACGGTCTACGAGGCCTTGGACCAGCGGCTGTCCAGGCACGTGGCGGTCAAGATCATGCACACCATGCTGGCACAGGGACCGCACAGGGCCCAGTTCGAGGAACGCTTCCGCCGGGAGGCCAGGTCCGCGGCCGCTATCGCCAACCCCCACATCGTCCAGGTCTACGACACGGGTGTCGATCAGGGGCTGGATTACCTGGTCATGGAGTATGTCCACGGCATCAGCCTGAGGCGGGACATGGCCCGGCAGGGCGTCTACCCCCTGAAGGAGACCCTGCGCATCTTGGGCGAGATCCTGGACGGCCTGGCCTCCGCCCACCGAGCCGGCGTCATCCACCGCGACATCAAGCCGGAAAACATCCTCATCAACGACCGCGGCCACGTGGAGATCACCGACTTCGGTCTGGCCCGCGCCGCCGCCCAGGCCACCCTGTCCTCGACGGGCATGCTCATGGGCACGGCCGCCTACCTGGCCCCCGAGACCATCGAAAACAATGAGGCCTCACCCCAGAGCGACCTTTACGCCGTGGGGATTATCGCCTACGAGATGCTGACCGGCACGGTCCCTTTCGCCAGTGACAATCCGGTGACCATCGTCTTCAAGCACGTCCACGAGGATGTCCCCTCCCTGGCCAGGGTCTGCCCCGGAATCGACCCATCTGTGGCCGCCCTGGTCTCCGCGATGACCGACCGCTCCCCCGAAAATCGTCCGGATGACGCCGGCAAGGCCCTGGAAAGCCTGAGGAAGGTGGTCAAGGGACTGGACCGGCAAGCCTTGGACTACGTGCTGCCTGCAGCAAGCGGACAGCCCGCGTCCGCCATCGCCGGAACCTCTGAGCAGGAGACTACGGCACCCAGCGACGACGAAGCTGCAGCAACAGACCCGGAGAATTCGGACACGGTTCCGTCTGTGCCCGCCCCGCCCGAAACCGATGCGGACGCAGCGACCAGGCGCTATCGACTCAACGACGTGGACACCCCCTCCCGAGCCGAGACCACGACCGTTCTGCAGCCTCAGAATCCGACAGCACCTTCAGCCGATATAAAGACCGTGCAGGAAGGCGCTGAAGCGGCTCAACCCAAGCACAAGCACAAGCATCGGGGCTTGATCATCACGCTTGTAGTCCTGCTGGTGCTGGCCCTGGCCGGAGGCGGCGGTGGCGCCTGGTGGTACTTCCTGGGTCCGGGCAGCTATGTCGCCCTGCCCAAGCCGGATGACGTCTCCTGCTCCGCGAACCAGGAGTGCAAGGTCGTCGGCGCCGACTTCGCCAAGTACGCCCGCACACTCAAGGTCGCCGGCATCGAGGTCGACACTGCCTACGACTTCAGCGACCAGGTGACCAAGGGAGCCGTCATGGCCGCGGATCCCGATACTGTCGGAGCCCATATCAGCAAGAGGGGCGGCAGGCTCAAATTGACCGTCTCCAAGGGAGTGCGTCAGGCCACGGTGCCCAAGGATCTCCTCATGCCGGAAACATCCAACGGCAAGGATCCGGTGCAGGCTCTGAAGGCCGCCGGGTTCGACAGGATCGACCACGACACGTCCAAGGACCAATACTCCATGGACATCCCCGAAGGAGCGGCCATTTCAGTGGACCCGGCCCCAGGGACCAAGACCCGTCACGATGCCAAGGTCAGCCTGGTCCTGTCCAAGGGTCGGATGCCTGTGGCCATGCCCGACATCGTCGGCAAGGCCAGGGATGAGGCCAAGGCGGCCCTGGAAGCCCTCCGGCTCAAGGTCAGCTACAGTGAGGACTGGTCCGACAAGGTGCCACGCAACCAGGTGATCTCCGCCTCCCACCAGGCCCAGGAACAGCTCCACTGGGGCGATGCGGTCAACGTGGTGATCTCCAAGGGTCCACAGTCCATCACCATGCCCGACGTGAAAGGCAAGAGCCAGGACGAGGCCACCCGGATTCTGGAGGGATACGGGCTCAAGGTCAACATTTCCGCTCCGCTGGGCAACCTGACCCATACGGTGCGCATCCAGGACCCCAATCCCGGCAGTCAGGTCAAGGTGCTCAACGATGACGGCTCGCCGGCCGTCGTGACCTTGACCGTGGTCTGAACCCTTGGGAAGTCAGTCCAGCTCCTGACTGTTCTCATGGTTTTCATGCGCCTTGATGACTTGGGCATACACGTCCACGTAGCGTTGCCCGCTCATCTCCTGGATCTCCTGCATGATCCGGTCGGTCAGGTTGCGGATCTCCTCATGGGTGAGGCTGTTGACCGGCACATAGGGCACCGTGATGGGCTTGCCGTAGATGACCTTGGTTCTGCCCTTATGCGGAAGCACATGGCCGGGCTCCTGAAGCTGTCTGGTGCCGATGATGGCTGCTGGCACCACCGTCGTCCCGGTCTCAAAGGCCAGCCGCGCCGCCCCGGTATGCCCCCTATAGAGTCTGCCGTCCGGGCTGCGCGTCCCCTCCGGATGAATGCCGAAGATGTGCCCGTGCTCAAGAATGGAACGCGCCGTTTCCATGGCTCCCAGCGACTTGGAGCCGCCTGACCTGTCCACGGGGAAGACACCGACCGAACTGAACCACCACTTCTTGAACTTGCCCTTGATCCCCTTGCCGTTGAAATACTCGGCCTTGCCCATGAAGTGGATCATCCGAGGGCAGGTGATGGGCAGGAGGGCATCGTCGATGACGGCCAGATGGTTGGAGGCGATGATGGCAGCCCCCTGCTTGGGAATGTTCTCCGTGCCCTCAACGGTCGGTTTGAACCAGGTACGCGCCAACGGACCGAGCAGTTTGACGAAGAACCAGTACAGCACAGAGACTCCTTGGTAGCGAATGCGTGCGGCCGAGGTTACGATGGTTCTATGACCGAGCACAAGCATAACGACGCCGGGAAACAGTATAACAGCGAGGCGGGAACCGGCTCCCCACAGGGGGACGAAGAGTGGGCGGACTTCCTGAACTCGCACGCTGACGAGCTGGGTTCCCTGGAGTCGTCCAAGACGGCCAAGGAATTTGAAAAGAAGGCTCGAAAGTCCGAGAAGAAGGCGGCGCTGAGGGCCGAGGACCTGAAGCGCGACTCCTTCGTCGGTGGCTCAGGACCGCGCGATTTCCAGGGCAGGAGCTGGCTGGACACCGACGAGGTCATGGATCAGTCGTCGAACTTTGTGCCGCCCAACCCCGACCTGAGCGATCTGGGCAGAAGGCGGGTGGCCTTCATGATCATGACGGCGCTGGGCCTGGTCTGCTTCTTCCTGACCATCTTCATTCCCCGCTGGTCCGGCTTGACCGGCCTGCTGGCGGGCCTGCTCCTGCTGATAGGCATCGCAGGACTGATCATCGACCGGAAGAATTTCCGCGATGATTCAAGCGGGCTCTTCGATGACGACGAACAACACTACCGGCGATAATGCCGTGTGCCCCCATTGGTGAGCCGCCAAAAAATCGGGCCCTGCTGGCTGGAATATCAGCCAGCAGGGCCCAAACAGGTGTAGCAGCAACGAACCTAGACCAAGACCGGACGGGATGTCCGATTCTCTTGCAGGTAATGGGACTGCGCCTCCTGGGCTCCGTGGATCCAGGCTGCCAGCAGGTCTGCGGCCCTGCCCTGGTCCACAACCTCGGTAGCCAGTTGATAGGCCTGGGCAAACCGCACGTTCAGATCAGCCTCGGGACCGGCGTCAATCTGCGTACCGTCAGCCACGATGGCCGAGGCCGCATTGAGCAGGGCCGTGGAACGGGAGGGAACCGACTTTCCAGCCAGGAAGTCCCTGACGACACTGGCGTTGAAGGCGGGATCGCCACCGCGGAGGTCATCCAAATCCACCGGGTCGAGGCCCAGTTCACGGGTCGGGTCGAAGGAGCGCTCCTCCACCTTGCCCTGGTGGATCTCCCAGATGGAAACCGGCCCGGTCGGAGCCATCTCGTCAAGGCCTTCGACCGAGGTGTAGACCATGCCCTCCTGGCCGCGTGAGGCATAGACCTGGGCCATCATGGGACTCAGCTGACGCTGGGCGCATCCAATAGCCACATAGCGCGGGTTGACCGGGTTGGTCAGGGGTCCCAGCAGGTTGAAGACGGTCGGGATGCCCAGCGAGGAGCGAACAGGGCCGGCAAACCGCATGGCCGGGTGGAAGGTCTTGGCAAAGACGAAGGTGATGCCGTAGCGGTCAGCCATGGCAGCCACCTCCTGCGGCGGTAGATCCAGGGGCAGGCCCAGCTGCTCCAGGCAGTCGGCGGTGCCGCTCTTGCTGGATGCGGCCCGGTTGCCGTGCTTGACGATCCTGACCCCCGCTGCGGCAGCCACGATGGCGCCCATGGTCGACAGGTTGACGGTCGCTGCCCCATCGCCGCCGGTGCCGACGATGTCGGTCACATCACCGCTGACCTTCAGCGGCACCGCATGGCCCACCATGGCCTTTGCGGCCCCTTCGACCTCCGGGCTGGTCAGCCCTAGGGTGGACTGCATGGACAGGGCGGCGCCCACCTGTACCGGGTCGGCATTCCCGTCCATCAGGTCGTTCATGCACCACTCGGCCTCATCCGCGCTCAGGTGTCGACCGGACACCAAGGAGTTCAGGACGGATTTCCAGCTAAGTGGCCGCATGATGACTCTTTTCCTTTGGAGAAGCGGGGCCGGATGCCCCGCTGTTTGCTCTAGGTTTACTGCCCTGCCCCTCCCCTACACAAGGCCATCCCATATTCTGGTCACTTATCTACCAATATATGAAAGCAGCCAATCCAATATATGGAAACGGCCACCGCCCTTGCGAGCGATGGCCGTCAATCAGATCGGCAACCCTATCTGCAGAAGCCGCTAATCAATGCGCCTACCTGTCATTTCTTCTCGTTCTGACCGTGGCACATCTTGTACTTTCGTCCAGAGCCGCAGGGGCAAGGGGCGTTACGGGGTGTGCCCGGGAAGGTGCGGCCATCGGCCCAAGGCGAGTGATCCTCTACGGCCTTGGGCCTCTTATTGGCAGGAACCTTGCCCTCGGCATGGCTGATGGGAGCGGGCCCAACCGGGGCCGGGGACGAATCCTCGGGAGCCTCCGAGTCCTCGGCGGACGTGCTCAGACCCGACTGCGCGTCAGCGACATCCTCTGACGCATCCTCGTCGGAGTCCTCCTGGACGCTGCCCGCCGGGGCATCTTCATCACGCTCCTCGGCCGTCTCGTCGATGTCTGTGGTCTCATCCTCGGCATCAGGCTCTTCAGGCGCCTGGTAGTTGACCTCTTCGGACTGGCTCGCCTCGTTTTCTTCGCGTTCTTCGCGGGCCCGCCGCTCGTTCTCCTGGCTGGCGGCAATTTGCTTGAGGTCCACGTTGAAGAGCAGCTGCACGGTCTGCTCCTTGATGGCGTCGATCATGGAGTTGTACATCTGGTAGCCCTCGCGCTGGTACTCGACCAGGGGGTCGCGCTGACCCATGCCGCGCAGGCCGATGCCGTCCTTGAGGTAGTCCATCTCGTAGAGGTGCTCGCGCCACTTGCTGTCCAGGACGGAAAGGACCACCTGGCGCTCCAACTGCCTTGAGCCCTTCTCGCCCAGTTCATCCTCGCGCTCCTGGTAGATGGACTCGGCGTCCTCCACGATCTTGTCCGCCAGGGCCTTGACGGCCTTGTCACCCTTCAGACCCTCCAGGGAGTCCATGCTCTCATCCTGGTCGAGACTGATCGGATAGACGGAGGCCAGCGCCTTCCAGAGCCCGTCAGCATCCCAATCCTGAGGCTTGTCCGAGCCGTTCTGCGCCCCACGGATGTATGACGTCACGGTCTCGCGGATGAAGCGGAGGATGTCCTGGTGGATGTCCTCGCCCTTGAGCACGGCCTGACGCTCGCCGTAGATGACCTGGCGCTGCTTGTTCATCACGTCGTCGTACTTGAGCACGTTCTTGCGGATCTCGTAGTTGCGGGATTCGACAGACTTCTGTGCATTGCGCACACCCTTGGAGACACTCTTGGTGCCTATGGGTTGACCTTCGGGCAGGCTCGTGGAGGACATCATTCGAGCCACCAGCTGGGTGTTGAACAGGCGCATCAGGTCATCCTCCAGGCTCAGGTAGAACCTGGACTCACCGGGGTCGCCCTGACGGCCGGAACGGCCACGCAGCTGGTTGTCGATGCGGCGGGACTCGTGCCGTTCTGTGCCCAGCACGTAGAGGCCGCCCAGCTTGACGACTTCCTCGTGCTCATCCTTGACCTGTTCCTTGACGGAATCCAGCATCTTGGGCCAGCGCTTCTCATACTCCTCAGGGGTGTCGTCGGGCGAGTAGCCCTGCTCCTTGAGCTTCTGATCGGCGAGGAACTCCACGTTCCCGCCCAGCATGATGTCGGTGCCGCGCCCGGCCATGTTGGTGGCCACGGTCACGGCCCCCTTGCGCCCTGCCACGGCTACGACAGCAGCCTCGCGCGCATGCTGCTTGGCGTTGAGCACCTGGTGGTCGATGCCGGCTACGTCCAGCAGGGAGGAGACCACCTCGGAGGACTCCACGGATGCAGTGCCCAGCAGGATGGGCTGGCCCTTGGCATGCCGCTTGGCAACGTCCCGGACGATGGCGGCCAGCTTCTCCTTCTTGGAGCGGTAGATCAGATCGTCCTGATCCTTGCGGATCATGGGCTTGTTGGTGGGGATGGGCAGCACGCCCAGCTTGTAGGTGTTCATGAACTCGGCGGCCTCGGTCTCGGCCGTGCCGGTCATGCCCGCCAGCTTGTCGTACATGCGGAAGTAGTTCTGCAGGGTGATGGTGGCGAAGGTCTGGTTCTCGGCCTTGACCTCCACACCCTCCTTGGCCTCGATGGCCTGGTGGAGGCCCTCGTTGTAGCGGCGGCCCTTGAGCAGACGGCCGGTGTGCTCGTCCACGATCAGGACCTCGCCGTTCTGGACCACGTAGTCACGGTCGCGCAGGAAGAGCTCCTTGGCCTTGATGGCGTTGTTCAGGTACCCGATCAGGGCGGTGTTGGCGGGCTCGTAGAGGTTGTCGATGCCCAGGTAGTCCTCGACCTTGGTGATGCCGGGATCCAGGATGCCGACGACCTTCTTCTTCTCGTCGACCTCGTAGTCCTCGTCCCTGGTGAGCTTGGGGACCAGCTTGGCGAACTGCCGGTACCATCGGGTCACATCGCCCTCGGCGGGTCCGGAGATGATCAGAGGAGTTCGTGCCTCGTCGATCAGGATGGAATCCACCTCGTCCACGATGGCGAAATGGTGGCCGCGCTGGACCAGCTCGTCCTTGTCCCAGGCCATGTTGTCGCGCAGGTAGTCGAAGCCGAATTCATTGTTGGTGCCGTAGGTGATGTCCGCCTGGTACTGCTTGCGGCGCTCGTTGGGGCGCTGGTCGGTGATGATGCAGCCCACGCTCATGCCCAGGAAGCGGAAGATGCGCCCCATGAGCTCGCTCTGGTAGGAGGCCAGGTAGTCGTTGACCGTGACCACGTGCACGCCCTTGCCCTCCAGGGCATTCAGATAGCTGGGCAGGGTGGCCACCAGGGTCTTGCCCTCGCCGGTCTTCATCTCCGCGATGTTGCCCCAGTGCAGTGCCGCGCCGCCCATCAGCTGGACATCGAAATGCCGCTGGCCCAGGGTGCGCTTGGAAACCTCACGAACCGTGGCGAAGGCTTCAGGCATCAGGGAATCGAGGGATTCGCCGTTCTCCAGTCGCTGCTTGAACTTGGGCGTCTGCGCCTTGAGCTCCTCATCGCTCATGGCCGAGATCTGATCCTCGAAGGCGTTGGTCGCCTTGGCCACCCCCTGAAGCTTGCGAATCTGACGACCCTCGCCCATACGGAGGACCTTGTCCAAGACTGCTACCACGTTGCGCTCCCTACCGTTCTTTTATGGCCTTCGCACGCCCTCAGCTGACGTAGGCCCAGACCTTGATTATCTTACGCGAATGCACCGATTTTCTCGAAACCGATGGTTCCGCAAACCCGGCTGCGGCCTTGGCAGCCGGACCGGGCATTGAAGAAGGGCGATTCTCCGGAGGTCAGGCCAATTTGCCGCCGGGGAATCGCCCCACAGTTCAATATCCGCTCGTCTATCCGTTTTGCTGTTACTTCTTCTGGCCTACATGCTCGGGCGTATCGATCTCGAAGACGCCGTAGCTCCATCCGTGCCGGCGGTAGACCACTGACGGCCGCTTGGTCTCCTTGTTGACGAAGAGGAAGAAGTCGTGGCCGATCAGCTCCATCTCGTAAAGGGCCTCGTCGATGCTCATGGGCTCGGCGATGTGCAGCTTGCGGCGGATGACGATGGGGGTGTCGCCCACCTGCACCTCGACCGACTGGCCCGGCGCCAGGTCCGAGGCCACGGCGGTTTGGGCGCTGTTATCGGGGTTGGACTCCTGACCCTGGTCTCCCTGATCACCCTCATCGCCTGGCTGGTCATCCACGGGCAGATCGGCGGGCAGGGGCGGATGCTCCAGCCCGCGACGGTGGTCCTTGCGGCGGTCGCGGACCCGGCGCAGACGCTGGGTCAGCTTGTCCAGGGCCATGTCCAGCGCACTGAACTCGTCGGCGCTGGAAGCCTCGGCGCGAATCACGGTCTTGCCGGCCTGGACCGTGAGCTCCACCCTCTTGGCGCTGTCAGCCTGGCGGGGATTGCCTTCATGTGTCAGAACGACCTGGATGCGCTGGGCATCGGGGGCGATGGCCGTCACCCTATTCATCTTGCTGTCCACAACATCGCGGAACCGCTGCTTGATTTGGGTATGTCGACCGGTAATGACGATCTCCATGGGAATCTCCTTGCACTTGTGAGCGGACGAACCGCTGGTGCGATGGCGGACTTGGTCACCATCGACTGTGCTTCCGATTGTATCCGAAGAGCAGGGCTGACTCACTGATTGAGCTTGAGGCCAGAGCGGGATCCTGGCCGTGGTCCAGTCGTTCAGTTCCGCTATGCTGAATCCCCGAGACCTCTCGGATGGCCGCGGCCCCTCCTCCTGGGAAGGGCTGAGGAACTTCCGGGCTCCACAGAGCACGATGGCGGATAACGTCCGCCCAGGGCGACCTGAGAGATAGCGCAACAGAGAACAGACCGCTCGCCTGGCAAAGGCGGGCAAGGGTGAAACGGCGGTGTAAGAGACCACCGGGTCGACGGTAACGCCGACCGCATGGCAAGCCTCATCGGGAGCAAGGCCAAGCAGAAGGCATTCAGGGGCTGCTCGTCCCGCCTTCGGGTAGGCCGCTAGAGCCTGGCGGCAACGTCAGGTCGAGATGGATGGCCATCCGTCGTCCGGATATCATCCGGTCGATGACAGAACCCGGGGTATATGAGAGGTCTCATTTTCTTCCCCTCAGCAATTTGATGCTTGTGATCATCAAAGGACAGCTAAGGCAGCTATCGAGCATTTCGCTCTGGAGCCAAACTGCAGGCAGAAACCTCAATAAAACATCCTTGGGAAATCACCATTCAACACCTCTATTCCACGGACACCATCCCATTGCATAGTGATCGCCATGACTGAAGTCTCTAAGCAAACCAGGACCAAGCGAATTGATAAAGGATTCCTTGGCGATGCGAGTCACGCAGTAGATAGATACGCGGGAGACGCCTGCTTCTTTGAGACAAATGCTGGCTGATTGCGCTGTACTTCCCGTCACCCATGAGTCATCAATCAGAAGCACATGGCGTAAGCAGCTTGCTTTCACTGGACTTGCAATCGAGAAGGCTTCTTCATCCAGACTACGGGTCTTGGCCTTGTTGGCCCGCAACGTCACTTCAGGCAAGAAAGGAATCAACCCTGCCACCAACTGATGGAGGGGGTGCTCCTGGCCATATCGTTTTGAATTCTTCGTCGAAGGAATTACAGCCCATGCCGTTACAGGTGAGTTCTCCTGAGAACCGATGCATGACAGGTGCCCAAGGATATGCAGAGCAAGTATCGAAGCGACGATTGTTCGGTGCTCCTTGGCAGAAGGCAATTGCTCTTTGTAGTCGCGGATGACCTTGTATGTCTGTTCCCATTCTTCAACTGCATAAAAACCACAGGCTATGTGGTCAGCTAAAAGAGTCTGGCATTGCCGTTTTTGCGCTTCAAGAATGGTCTGATTACAGGACCAGCACCTATCGTATTGATTTTGTTTGAAACCGCCACAGGTACCACATACGTTGTCATGCTTTGAGTGATAAATGACAGGCTTTAAATAGCTTCCAGCTTTCCGCCACAGCAATTGGTCAAGTCTGGTTGTCTGATCCACCATGCTGATTACCCCACACCGATACGATCGGCATAGGCACTGGCTTGGGCAACTATGCCGCTTATTGCATCTTGCAACTCACTGTTGACCTCTTGTATCGAGTTGATGGCGCTGGCCACCTCATCCACATTGGAGACGACGTAGACGTTGGGCTTGTCGACCAGACGCTTGCCCCATTCAGTATGGTCAACCACGGCGTCACGAATTATGATCGGCCGGCCATGATGCTGGGCCTGCCGAGCCTGAACACGGGTGCCGGAATATTCATGGGCTTCAACGATGACGGTAGCGATACCGTAGCCGCTCATAGTGGCATTACGTGCAGGAAAGGTCCACTTGGTGGGCCCCTGCCAGGGCCAGAACTGCGAAAACACTTGGCCGTTATGCTCGATAAGCTCCTGCAGATGGCGATTTTTTGCGGGATAGTACTTCCCTATGCCCGTGCCGATGAAAGCCACCGTACGGCCATGCTCCTGCAGGGCACGATGATGGGCTTCAGCATCTACTCCCAAAGCCAAGCCGGCGATAACGGTCAGGCCTTTGCTCACCAGCATCGTTGCCACATCAGAAGCGAAATGCAGAGCCTCCGGTCCTGCATTGCGCGAACCCACCACGCTGACACCCATATCCTGTTGATCGGGGCTGAGGAAACGACCCTTGGAAAACAGGAACGGAGGCATATCGACAACCTCGCGCAGGCTCAACGGATACCGCTCATCGAGGACCGACACCATATCCAAACCCTGCTTGCCCCATTCATGAACCATGGCTTCGGCCTCTTTGTGAGCCTGCAAGAGCTGCACACGACGTTGCGTGGTAATGGGTATGTCATCCTCGCCCAACAGGGCCGTCTGAATACGGTCGTCATATTCGTCATCTTCGTCAGGGTCATCCAGCCGATGATGCTGCGGGTCAAGCTCATGTTCAAAGACTTGAATAGCGCTACCCTGGCGTACAACCTTTTCAGCGATGGAGCTCCAGGTGTCATGCGATTTGTCGATGGTTCTCAGCAGGGCGACCAGTGCTGCATTCTCCTGCAGAAGTTCACTCTTATCGAGCATCCGACACCTCCACCTTCTGACAGACTTGAACAACCGCGGCAGCCCGTTACATCCAGACTAGCCGCTCTATGTGAAAGCGGGACCAAAGGTCTTGATTCATGGTTCGCCTATGCCGACTGGAGTGCTCCGAATAGTGCATACATCCAGCTAGAGCAGTTCGGTAACATGGCCATAGCCGCATAGTGCTGTGCTTTTTTTCATCGTGAATACCAACACATCCACGAGATACCTCAATCGAGAGGGTCGTCAGAGACGAAAAGATCAGCTGCCACCTGGTTGAGAAGGCCGGGAGAGTGGCCCTTGCGGGATCCAGCACTCCAGAATCGCCGTTTGCGCACTTTAAGATCAAGTCCCGCTGTCTTCCGGGCCACCTTGCGGCCGAGCTCGTAGGCGGAGTCGACGAAGAGCCCCTCACGGGAGGCCTGGGCCACCACCTGCGCAGCCAGTCCCGGATCCAGACCCTTGCGGGTCATCTCCGAGAGCACGCCGCGCTCCCCCATGGTGCGGTGCAGACAGGAGCGCAGCAGATCCTGGGCATAGGCCTGGTCATCTACCAGGCCCAGCTTGGTCAACCGATCGACCACCTGATCGACCACGTTCGTGTCAAACCCCTTGTCGACCAGACGACGGGCCAGGGCTCCACTCGAACGGGCCGCTGCATCCAGCAGGGTCAGGGCAGCCTCCCGGCAAGCATCCGCATCATCCGCATCCGCTCGAGGGGCTGCAGGCGCTGAACCTCCACCAAAGCCGCCGGCACGTGGACGACGGCCACGGCGGCGGGTTCTTCTATCGGAACCACGGGCAGAACGGCGACCACGAGAATGGCGACCTGCCAGGGATTCGTCACCCATATCAGCATTGGCAGGACTGTCAATCTCTTCCAGACTGCCTCCGAACCGAGCGCCATGTCCCAGACTGAGGACAGGGGGCGGCACTGGGCGGCTGTCTTCCTTGTAGCTGTCATCCTTCTGCGCAGGGGCAGGAGCAAGGAGTGCCACCGAATCTGCTGGAGCAGACGCACCCGCAGGTTCTGCCTGGAACCGGTCCGACCGGGAATCCACCGATTCTGTGATGGAGTCGGCAGGATCCTCGGTCTGCGCCAGTCGGACCGGATTTTCCTTGAGGAAGTCCTCGGCCGAGATCATCGGGTCATGCAGCCTGAGCCGTGGGCACAGTGGTGTTGACGTCGACAGGAGCAGAATCGTCTTCCTTGCTGTCTTGGTCAGCATCAGTCTGATCGGCCTTGTCGTCCTCAGAGGGAGCAGGAATAAGGCCGAAGGCAACCTTGACCTTATCTTCGATCTCCTTGGTCAGGCCGGGGTTGTCCTTGAGGAACTGACGGACGTTCTCCCTGCCCTGACCCAGCTGATCGCCCTCGTAGGTGAACCAGGAGCCCGACTTCTTGACGATGTTGGTCTGCAGGGCCATGTCCAGAACCGAACCCTCCTTGGAGATGCCCTCCCCGTAGAGAATGTCGAATTCGGCCACCTTGAAGGGCGGGGCCATCTTGTTCTTGACCACCTTGACCTTGGTGCGGTTGCCCACCGCCTCGTCGCCGTTCTTCAGGGTCTGGATACGGCGGATGTCCAGGCGGACCGAGGCGTAGAACTTCAGGGCCTTGCCGCCGGTGGTGGTCTCCGGGCTGCCGAAGAAGACGCCGATCTTCTCCCTGAGCTGGTTGATGAAGATGGCCGTGGTGTTGGCCTGGGACAGGGCACCAGTCATCTTGCGCAGGGCCTGGCTCATCAGCCTGGCCTGCAGACCCACGTGGCTGTCGCCCATGTCGCCCTCGATCTCGGCCTTGGGCACCAGAGCGGCCACCGAGTCGATGACGATGACATCCAGAGCGCCCGATCTGATCAGCATGTCGGCGATCTCCAGCGCCTGCTCGCCGTTGTCCGGCTGGGAGACGATCAGGGAGTCCGTGTCCACGCCCAGCTTCTTGGCATACTCAGGATCCAGAGCGTGCTCAGCATCGATGAAAGCGGCCACTCCACCGCCGGCCTGTGCATTGGCCACCGCGTGCAGGGCCAGGGTGGTCTTGCCCGAGGATTCGGGACCATAGATCTCGACGATGCGGCCGCGGGGCAGTCCGCCGATGCCCAGGGCCATGTCCAAGGCCAGGGACCCGGTGGGAATGACCTCCACATCCTGGGCGGGCTTGTCGCCCAGGCGCATGGCCGAACCCTTGCCGAAGCTCTTCTCCACCTGCGCGAGGGCCGTGTTCAAGGCTGCCTGGCGACGGGGGTCGATCCCGCCCTCCTCTTCCTTCTTCGCCTTGCCACTGTTGCTCTGACGTGCCATATGGCTCTCCTTCTTCGTAACCGACCTCACGATGACGACATCCTGATTGACGACCTCACGATTGACAGCCTATCCGCCGTCGGAACCTGTCTGCGGTCCCGGCGCCCGATGTGGTCGAACGTGCCGATGGTCACCGGACCATGGGTATCAGTATACCCGACTATGCGAACAAATGTTCGAAAATCACCTGGAATGGGCAATAAATTCGCGGAGGATAAAACCCGCCGATCAGGCTGCCGGCAGGGGCGGCGCATTGTGGTCCTTCCCCCAGCGCCGGGAGTCGGGAATCTCCATCTGATCGCAGAGCACATTCCAGACCACGCGCGGCTCCACACCCGCATCCAGGGCCTCTATTACGGTCATGGCATCCAGGGCGGTCAGCCTCTGGTCACGGGCCAGACTGCGTCCGTAGACCCGGCCGAAGACCTCCTCCAGCAGCTGCCAGAATTCCCGTTCACGCACCCGACATCACCTTTCGTCCAAGATCCACCCTGTCACACCCCTTCTACGGTAGCAACCGACAGTCAGCAGAAGAGGGCGCCTGGTTCCTCAGAACCGGACGCCCTCGAGAACGGTCCGCCGGGTCAGCCGACCGGACCTGACATGCTTACTCCTGAGTGGACTCCAGGTAGTCCGCCACCATCCGCAGGGTCTGCGGCACACCCAGGCCCAGCGCGTCGGCGATGGAGCTCAGCAGTTCGGAGCTGGCCTCCTTCTGGCCGCGTTCCACCTCGGACAGGTAGCCCAGGGAGACGCCGGCCTTCTCGCTGACCTCACGCAGGGTCTTGTGATCGTTGGTCCTCAGCTCGCGCAGCACGTGGCCCAGGGCCTCGCGCAGGGAGACGGTATGGGTAACGGCCCGGCCGTCGTTGTTGGAGGCTGCCCGCTGACGGCTGGCTTCCATGCCGTCCTCCTCCATCCACATCTTGTTCAGGTTGGCCTGGCGCTCCTCCTTGGCCTTCTTGGCGGCCTTGGCACGGATCACCTGCTGCTGGGCGAAGACGACGGCACGGCGCTGGGCGGGGGTCAGATCACGAACCCGCGCGTTGCGCTCCACTCCGGGTGCGGCCGGCTTGACATCATAGGTATCGTTGGTTCGAGTCATCACGGTCTCGGTGCTGGCCATAGCAGCCCCTTTCGCCATTATCGTGTTCAACTTCTTACACAGTGACCAACAGACGAGCCGCTGAATTATTCCAGGGGAGGAACCCGAAAGGCCCGCTTTGTGACCAAGGTCACGTATGCACAAGGTCCGACAGCGGTAAGTGGAAGCGACTCACCGCATCAGGCCGTCAGCCCCGCGAGTGCAGGGCCCGATCCAGCTGGTCCAGAATCCGCATGACCGTGCCCCGGCGCACCTGTTCCCGGTCGCCGTCCAGATGCAGCTCGTAGGCATAGGTCCGGTAAGCGTGAGATTGAAGGCCGGTCTCGATACGCCGACCCAGCACCCGGACGGGCAGGGCCAGACCGATGTAAACCAGCCCGGCAGGATCGTCCCCGTCAGGGCCCGGACCGGCCACGCCCGTCGTGGCCATGCCGATGACCGTGTCCTCGTGCCCCGGCCTGGTGTAGAGCCTGGCCGTGCCCTCGGCCATCTCCTGGGCGACCCGTGGATGGACCGCGCCCTGGGTGGCCAGCAGGTCCTGGTCCACCTTGAGGATGGCGGCCTTGGCGGCGATGTCGTAGGTGACGGCCGATCCGAGGAAAACGTCTGAGGCCCCGGGAATCCTGACGAAGGCATCGGCCAGCAGCCCCCCGGTCAGCGATTCGGCGGCGGCCAGGAACAGGCCCGAATCACGGCAGGTGTCGATGATCCGTCCAGCCAGGTCGTCGCAACGTCCCTGCACGCTCTTGCCGATCATCGCCGCATCCCCATCACGTATTCCGCTCCCGAGTAGAGGCAGAGGGCCAGGGCCACCAGGATGACCACGCGGGTGGCCACCAGGTACCAGGGCCAGACCGTCGACAGGGGCGCCATGAGCATGCCCAGGCCGATGCACTCAAACAAGGTCTTGTACTTGCCAGCCTGGGAGGCGGCGATGACCCGGCCCTGCTTGTTGATGACCAGGACCCGCAGCAGGGTGATGCCCAGTTCCCGCACCAGGAAGAGCACGGTGACCCACCACCAGAGCTCGCCGAAGACGGAGGCCACAATCAGCGCCGAGCAGATCAGCAGCTTGTCGGCAATGGGGTCCATGAGCTTGCCCAGCTCGGTCACCTGGTTGTACCGGCGGGCCAGCCACCCGTCCAGCTTGTCGGTCGAGGCGGCGAGGACGAAGAGCACGGCCGCGGTCCAGCGCATGCCAGGCCTGCGTTCACCCCAGGGACCGGCCATCAGATCCAGGGCGATGAAGACCAGGACCAGGAGGATACGGGTGTAGGTGACCAGGTTTGGGGGTGAATTCCATCCTTCGAGAAGCCTGCGCCTCTCACGACCGGTCTCTGACTCGGCATGCTCCTGCATTGCCACTCCTTATACGCGATACTCGTGCGCTCGGGCCGTCCAACAAGAGATGCCGGGCGGCAGTTTCATCATAACGGTAGACCAGGCCCAGCTTTTTGGGCCGATGTTCAGCCCTGCGCTTGCTCATCCGGGGCGGAATCCATGGAGGAGGCGTCGCCTCGGATGAAGGCCAGGGCCTGCTGCAGCTGCGGCGGCTGGATGAGCACCTCGCGGGCCTTGGAACCCTCCGACGGCCCCACGATTCCCCTCGACTCCAGCAGGTCCATCAGCCTCCCTGCCCTGGCGAAGCCCACACGGAGCTTGCGCTGGAGCATGGAGGTGGATCCGAACTGGGTGGTCACCACCAGCTCGGCCGCCTGGAGCAGCTCGTCCATATCGTCGCCGATCTCCTCCTGGATCTCGTTCTTGTGGTCGGCCTTGTCGGCCATCTGCTCGATGTCCTCACGGTAGTGGGGCTTGCGCTGGGTGCGCACATAATCCACCGCCTTGCGGATCTCGGACTCGGAAACCCAGGCACCCTGGACGCGGGTGGGTTTGGCCTGGCCCATGGGCAGGAAGAGGGCATCACCCTGTCCAATCAGGGTCTCGGCGCCGGTGGCATCCAGAATGACCCGGGAATCGGTTGAGGACGATGTGGCGAAGGCCAGTCTGGAGGGAATGTTGGCCTTGATCAGGCCCGTAACCACATCCACCGAGGGCCGCTGGGTGGCCAGGACCAGGTGGACGCCGGCGGCACGCGCCAGCTGGGTGATCCGCTGAATGGAGCTCTCCACGTCATTCTTGGCCACCATCATCAGGTCGGCCATCTCGTCGACCACCACGACCAGGTAGGGGTAGGGGGCCACCTTGCGGTTGGAGCCGGCGGGGGCGTGGACCTTGCCCTCGCGCACGGCCTTGTTGAAGTCCTTGATGTGCCGGAATCCGAAGAACTGCAGGTCGTCGTAGCGGGCGTCCATCTCCTTGACCACCCATTCCAGGGCCTGGGCGGCCTTCTTGGGTTCGGTGATGATGGGCGTGAGCAGGTGGGGGATGCCGGCGTAGGCGCTCAGCTCCACGCGCTTGGGGTCCACCATGATCAGGCGGACCTGTTCCGGCGTGGCCCGCATGATCAGCGAAACCAGCATGGAGTTGATGAAGCTGGACTTGCCCGAACCCGTGGCGCCGGCCACCAGCAGGTGGGGCATCTTGGTCAGGTCGGCGGTCACATAGTGGCCCTCCACGTCCTTGCCCACGGCCGTCATCATGGGGTTGTCGTCCTGCTGGGCCTTGTCGGAGCGCAGCACGTCGCCCAGGTGGACGATCTCGCGGTCCACGTTGGGAATTTCGATGCCGATGGCCGACTTGCCGGGGATGGGCGACAGGATGCGCACATCCGAGCTGGCCACCGCGTAGGCGATGTTGCGCTGGAGGTTGGTGACCTTCTCCACCTTGACGCCAGGGCCCAGCTCCACCTCGTACTGGGTGACCGAGGGGCCGCGCAGGAAGCCGACCACCTTGGCATCCACGTCGAACTGCTGGAAGGTCGATTGCAGGGCCTTGATGACCGCGTCGTTGGCCGAGGTCCTGACCGCATGGGGCTTGCCCTTGACCAGCAGGTCCGTGCTGGGCAGCACGTAGGGACGGCTCTCGTCCACCTGGCGGTCGTCTGAGGGACCTGACGCTTCTGCAGCCTGAGCGCCTGCAGCCTGGGTTCCGGCAGCCTGGTCCCCTGCGGCCGGAGCGGGCTGGGCATCCATCTGCACGGTGTCGGCCGCAGCAGCGGCAGCGGCCCAGGGATCCGAGGCCCCCACGCCGGACAGGGCAGCCGGATCCACCTTGGGGTGCCCCTGCTCCCTGGCATCCAGAAGGGCGGCCGTGGCCGGGGCCTCCACCGCGGGCATGTTCTGCGTGGACACCTGGTCAGCCTGGTCAGCCTGTTCAGCCTGGTCAGCCCCCTCCAGCGAAGCCGCCTGGGAGAAGGGCTCGTCAGCCTCGTAACGCTCAAGATGGGTGTCCGTGTCCTTGCCGATGCGGCCATGCAGCAAGCGGCTGAACCAGCCGGCCACCCCGCCACGGCCGGAATCCTGGGCAGTCTCCTGGTCCTGCTCCTCGTGGGTGGGCACGCCGGGCGCCAGAGGCAGGGTGTCATCGCCCAGCCTGACCTCGTTGGGAGCGGTCTGCGCCTGAGCCGAGCCCGAGGCATGGGTCCTCTTGCCGCGCAGCAAGGCAACCAGGTCGCTCATATGGAATCTGAAGGTGATGAAGAGGCCGAAAATGCCTACGAGGACGAAGATGATGACGGCGAAGACCTTGGACAGCCCCCAGGCCAGAGGCGAACCCAGGAAGAACCCCAGAAGGCCGCCTGAGCCGCTGATGGCCCTCATGTCGAAACCACGATGGTCCGAAGCCATGAGCACATCCAGAATGGAGCAGACCGACCAGAGCACCACCATGAGGCCGCCCACCACAGGCAGGTTCCCGGCCTCGCGCCCGGTGTAGCAGACCAGCCGGAAGGCCGCGAAGAGCAGGACCACCGGCAGGATGATGCTGCAGAGGCCCAGAACGCCCGCAGCCAGGGCATGCAGTCCCCGTCCCAGGAAGCCGTTCACACGGAACCATTCACTGGCGCAGAAGAGCACGGCCAGAATGACCAGCACAAAGCAGAGCCCGTCCTTGCGGTAGGCGGAGTTGTCGCCGTTCTTGCCGGCCACGGCGCGCACCAGGGATCCCAGGCCCCGGGGCAGGGCCAGCAAGGCCTTGTGCCAGAAGGGTTCCGGGTCCTGGCTGTCCTTGGATGCGGTCCGGCCGCGACCGCGTGAGTCTGCTTGCTGCTTACGTGTCATAACCCTTTCAGCCTACCCAGAACCCCGGTCCGCATCGGGCCCGCCGGGTCAGTGTGCACAACTCTTCCAGACGGGGGCCGCCAGGGCTAGCATCGTTGGCATGACACCAGCCGAACGTCAGAGCGCCGTGGCCTTCGCCCTGCGCAACCTGCTTCTGGATGACCGTCATCCCAGTCCTTCGGCCCTGCAGGCAGCCAGCGACTTCATGGCCGGCAGAAAGCAGACTGAGGCACTGGCCGATCAGGCCCGGCGCTTGGAGGCCCAGAGCAATAGTACGAACGCCAATGTGGATGCCCTCTTTCTGCGGACCATCCTGGTCGGCCAGCGGCCTTGGGCGACCGAGGGCGATCTTGCAGAGCTGCGGGCCATCCACCGCCGGCTGCTGCCCAGCCTGCCGGAAGAGCGAGCGCTGCGCCGACCTCAACCAGACGACAACACCAGCCTGTACCCGGCGGCCATGCTGGAGCAGGGAGCGGCAGCCATCGGCCAGGAGCTGGCGGCCGAACGCAACCTGGCCAGCCTGGACCGTCCGGTCTTCGTGGAGCGCCTGGCCCATTACTACGACGAGCTCTCCTACCTGCACCCCTTCGCCGACTGCGACGGCATGACCCTGCGCATCTTCCTCTCACGCCTCTCCCACGATGCCGGCTGGGACCTGGACTGGGGACGGGCTGATCCGACCGCCCACCGCCGGGCCATCCAGCGGGCGCTCCGAGGCAGCACCGATGACCTGCAGGCCCTGATTGCGGGCATGGTCCGCCCGGTCAACCCAACCCGAATATTTCTGATCGCCGGATGGGACCAGGGCCCAGCCCACTGAATTGGCAGCCTCAGCTTGGCAGCCGCTCGTTGCCGCTGCGCTTGGCGGCCTCGATGATCTGGGCACTCTGATTGATCAGTTCTGTCGCACCGGCCTGGTCGTGATCGCGGACGCGCCCCCAGTATCGTATTTTGAGCTGCACATACCGCTTCCGCGCCCGCAGGCCGGCCATCCGCTGGTCCAGCCGCCGTCCCTGCTCGGCCAGGAGCTCGATCTGCCGTCCGGCGGCCTCGGCCCCCGCCGCACGGTTGCCCAGATACTCCCGCATGTGCTCCAGGGACATGCCCGTGGCGCTCAGGCAGGAGATGGTCTCCAGCAGGTCCAGATCATCCTGGTTGTAGCAGCGGTGGCCGCTTGAGGGGTCCCTGGCGATGGGCGGAATGATGCCGATGGTCTCGTAGTAGCGCAGGGTGGTCTCCGGCATTCCCGACATGAGCGAGGCCTGGCGGATGGTGTACCAAGGCCCTGATTCATGGTCGGGCTGGGTTTGGGCGGTCTGGGGTTCAGCCTGGGGCTGCGTGATGGTGGTCATACCCGTCCAGCCTAGGAACTTCAAGTACTTGAAGTCAAAGCGCGCCCAAATGGTGTCTGGTCACCCTCCCCTGGTCCGACTGGTCGGCCTGGGCGTCCGCCTGGTCGAAGCAGCCTTGGTCGGCCTGGTCAACCAGATCCAAGGCCTGCTGGGCCAGGTCCGGGGCCAGGGCATTCAGCCAGTGGATGCGCGGATCCCGGCCGAACCAGCCCATCTGCTTGCGGGCCAGGCGCTTGGTCTTCTGCGCTATCAGCTCGAAGGCGGCATCCAGGTCGGTGCGGCCGTCCAGATAATCCAGAATCTGCTGATAGCCCAGGGCGCGTGAGGCCGTGGCCCCCAGGCGGTTGCGCAACCGGCTCACCTCATCGACCAGCCCCTGGTCGCGCATGGCCTGGGTGCGCTGGTCGATCCTGCGATCCAGCTCCTCCCGGGGCAGGTCCAGCCCCAGCTGCAGGGCGGGCAGCAGGTAGCGGTACCGGGGCAGACTGGCCGAATAGGGCCGTCCGGTGATCTCCATGACCTCCAGAGCCCGCACGGTCCGCCGCACGTTCCGGGGATCCATCCGGGCCGCAGCCTCCGGGTCCCGCTCCTGCAGCTGGCGGAAGAGCAGCCCGGGGCCCTCCTTCTGTGCCCGCTCCTCCAGCCTGGCCCTGACCGCCGGGTCGGTGCCGGGGAAGGACAGATCGTCGATGACCGCCCGGGTATAGAGCCCGGAGCCGCCGACGAGAATGGGCCGGATTCCCTGCGCCCGCAGGTCGGCTATCAGGGACCGGGACATGGCCTGGAAGCGGGCCACGCTCATGGCCTCCTCCGGCTCGATGATGTCGATCAGATGGTGGACCACCGCCTGCCGCTCCCCTGCCGAAGGCTTGGCCGTGCCCACGTCCATGCCCCGGTACATCTGGTAGGCATCGGCATTGACGATATGAGCCTCCTGCCCGCGGGCTTGGAGCGCCTGTGCCAGGGCCACGCCCAGGGCGGTCTTGCCCGAGGCTGTGGGACCCACGATGGAGACGATGCGGGGTTCAGCGGATGTCATAGACCTGCCCCGCCCGAGGATCCGGGTCAGCAATCAAATAGTGGGGCCCGGCCTGGGTGACGGTGCAGGTCACGAGATCCCCGGGCTTTGGCGCAGGCATTCCCTGGGGCACGCCGACGTGGACCAGCACCCCGGTACGCTCATGTCCGGTCACCCGATGGGTGCTGCCGTCGTGCCGACCGTGCCCGTCGCCGATCAGCACCTCCACCTCTTTGCCCAGGAAGGCCTGCATGTGCTCCATGGTGATGGACTCCTGCAGGGCCTGCAGCCGCTCGAACCGGTCCTGGACCACGGCCTTGGGCAGCTGGGGCATGCGGGCGGCCGGCGTGCCGGGCCTGGGCGAATACTCAAAGATAAAGGCCGACGAGAAGCGCGCCCGGCGCACCACGTCCATGGTGGCCTGGAAGTCCTCCTCGGTCTCCCCTGGGAAGCCCACGATGATGTCGGTGGTGATCAAGGCATCGGGCATGGCGGCCCGCACCTTGTCCAGGATCTGCAGAAAGCGCTGGGACCGGTAGGAGCGCCGCATGGCCCGCAGAATCCGGTCGGAGCCCGACTGCAGGGGCATGTGCAGCTGGTGCATGACCGTGGGCGTCTCGGCCATGGCGGCGATCACATCGTCGGTGAAGGCCGCCGGATGGGGCGAGGTGAAGCGGATCCGCTCCAGCCCAGGCACCCGGCCGCAGGCGCGCAGGAGCCGGGCGAAGGCGTAGCGGTCACCCGTGGACCAGCCGTAGGAGTTGACGTTCTGCCCCAGCAGGGTCACCTGGCGGGCACCGGAGCGCACGCAGTCCTCAACCTCCTGCAGGATGTCGTCCATGGATCGGTCCCGCTCCCGCCCTCGCACCGAGGGCACGATGCAGAAGGTGCAGGTGTTGTTGCAGCCGACCGATATGGACACCCAGGCCTGCGAGCGCGAGGCCCTGACCGCCGGCAGCCGCCCGGGCAGATCCCGAAGCTCCTGCGAAACCCCCACCTGGGGCCGCCCGTCCTTGCGGGCCTTGTCCAGCAGGCCGGGCAGCGAGCCGATGTCCCTGGTGCCGAAGACCGCATCCACCCAGGGCGCCGCCTTCACAATCCGCTCCCGGTCCTTCTGGGCCATGCAGCCGCCCACGGCGATGCGCGTGTCGGGCTTGTGCTGCTTGAACCTGTGCCAGCGCCCGATGGTCCCGTACATGCGCTGGGTGGCGTTGTCGCGCACGGCGCAGGTGTTGAGCACCATCACGTCCACCTCGCGCGCGCGGACCTGCTCGGGCGTGGCCTGCCGGTAGCCCTGGGCCCGGAGCACCCCGGCGATCCGCTCGGAATCGTGCTCGTTCATCTGGCAGCCCAGGGTCCGCACATAGTAGACGCCCCTGCTGTCCTTACGCTGAGCGGTCACGCTCATGCCCTCGCCTGCTTCCATAAGCCCTGATTGTATGCGCAGGTCGGGTCCCGCGGCCATCGGGGCCTGTGCGTACCATGAGTCATGGTTACGAACGGCGGCATGGGAGGTTCATGTGATACTCGACCGTAACAGTGCCATGAGCGCATCCGAAATGAAGCAGCGACTGTCGGACTTGGACGAAAAGGACCGTCCCAAGCTGGACATCGATGAGATAACGGAATTCGTCAATCTCATGCAGACCTACGAGGGGGCCATGTACGAGATTTCGACCAAGCTGGACGTGCTGGACACGGAATTCCAGGTCCGGTTCAGCCACAACCCCATCCACCACATGGAGCGCCGGCTCAAGAGCGTGGACTCCCTGATCGGCAAGCTGCACCGCAAGAACCTGCCCGTCACCATTCCCTCGGTGCGCGATCACATCTTCGACGTGGCCGGCGTGCGCGTCATCTGCAACTACCGGGACGATGTCTACTCGGTCTCCCGCTACCTCTCCGACCAGTCGGACATCCAGGTGCTGAGGGTCAAGGACTACATCCGCAACCCCAAGATGAACGGCTACCGCAGCCTGCACGTCATCTACGCCGTGCCGGTCTTCCTGACCTCGGGCCCCCACTACACGCCGGTCGAGGTGCAGTTCCGCACCATCGCCATGGACTACTGGGCCTCCCTGGAGCACCAGCTGCGCTACAAGTCCGACCTGCCCGACGCCCGCCTGGCCGAGCATTCGCAGACCCTGCTGGACTGCGCCCGCTCCCTGCAGAACATCGAGGTGCAGATGCAGTCCATCCACCGCGACATCTCAGGTTCGCCCCAGGAGCAGGAGGCCGACGACGAAGCCATCAGCGGCAATGCCGATTAGCTGAATCGTCACAAATCCTTTACCATAGAGACCAGGCCAGGTGGAAGGGTTGGGGCTTCCGCCGGGTCCCAGGAGGAGGCCCCGCCTGCAAGGTCGGGTCTCCTCCTGTACCACCATCCCTCAGAAGTCGAAATTGTCGGGATCCGCGCCGGTGCGCTCGTCCCTGTTCATGGCGGTGATGGCCTTCATGTCCTCGTCGCTCAGCTCGAAGTCGAAGACCTGCGCGTTCTGCTCGATCCGCTCCTTGTGGGTGGACTTGGGGATGACGATGACCCCGCGCTGCAGGTGCCAGCGCAGCACGATCTGCGCCGGGGAGCGGTCGTAGCGCTCGGCCATGGCCTTGAGCCTGGGGTCGGCCAGCAGGTTGCCGCCGGTGCCGCCCAGAGGGCTGTAGGCCTCCACGTCCAGGCGCAGGGTGCCGTGGCAGTAATCGATCAGGTCGTCGTTGACGAACTGGGGCGAGGACTCGATCTGGTCGACCGCCGGCTTGGTGCCGCTGATGGTGTGCAGCTCGTCCAGGTGGTGCTTCTGGAAGTTGCAGACCCCGATGGCCCGCACCCGCCGCTGGGTGTAAAGCTCCTCCATGTCCTCCCAGGCCTGCTGCCAGCCCTTGGCGGGCCAGTGGATCAGGTAGAGGTCCAGGTAGTCCACGCCCAGCCGGTCCAGGCTCTCCTTGAAGGCCTCCTTGGCCCGCCCCGCACGGATGTCGTCATTCCAGAGCTTGGTGGTCAGGAAGACATCCCGCCGGTCAACCCCGGAGCGGCGCAGCCCCTCCCCCACGGACTGCTCGTTGCCGTAGATCATAGCGGTGTCGATGTGGCGATAGCCAGCCTGCAGGGCCCAGGTGACGGCCTGGCTGGTGGCCTCGCCATCGGGTGTTTGGAAGACCCCGAGCCCCAGCTGGGGAATGCTGACCCCATTGTTGAGGGTGATGACGGTGTCGGTAACGTTTCCGGTCATATAGTCATGCTCCTTATCGGCCGATCAGCGGCCGTGACGTATTGTCTATTCATTCTATCTGCCAGGCAAGATGGGAGGAGCTGTTGCTTAGGCCTACCGCTGTGCATTTGCATCTCGTGTGTTGTTTTCTGGCTGGGTGGTAGGGTGAAAGGCGGGGGATGTCGAGAAGACGGCTGGCTTGCGCATGGCTCCTGCGATTTGATGCAGGGCTGGCGCTGAGTAGTGGGCGGCTTTCCGACAAAGAAGAACTTTGAGTAGGCAAGCGGTGTTGATACCGTTTGGTGTTTGGTGAAGGGGTTTTGGTTTCATGCATCTGGTTTCCCGTCTGCGCCGCATCCTGGCGATGACGACCGTCCTGCTGGGAATGCTGGCCGGCCTGGGCGTCGCATCCGCCCAGGCGGACGCTCCCATCCTCACCGGGGGGGGGGGGTCGTCAGACCCCTCGCGTAGCTGAGCAAACCCCCGGCATTCCCCCCAGCAACACTCCAGAAACCCCGCTATCCTCGCCATCGCGGATACAAGCCGCCACACCGTTAAGCCCGACAGCAAATCCAGGAACCCCGTCATCGACGACGGGAACACCTGGCAGCACAGATGCCGCCCAGGCCAAGCCAGCCGAAAAGAGGGATGGTCAGGCTTCGCATACAGTGCGCTTCGACCCTGCCGACGGCAGCACACCTACTCAGTCAACCGTGAAAACCGGCACGCTCGCCGCTCCCCCGCAACAGAACCCAGTGCGCGAGGGCTTCCGGTTCGACGGATGGACATACGACAACCAGCCGTTCGACTTCCGGACCCCCATCCTCCAGGACACGACCCTGAAAGCCCAATGGTCGAAGACCACGGACTGGACGCTGAGCCCGGATCACGGGCCCGCCGCCGGCGCCCGGCTGACCATCAGCCCGCCCGACAGGCAGGAGCCTCAGTTCGCCAGCATCCACGCCGCTGGAGACCGGTTCCTCGGCATGGCCGGCGACGGGCGGATCTACACCTGGACGCAGGACAGCACGCCCAAACCAGTTCCCTCCCCAGCCCAGGCCCCCGACGGGTTCCACTACCTGCAGGCCGCAGCCGGCAGCCGCCGGCAGGCCGCGATCGGATCCGACCAGCGGATATACACCTGGGACAGCGGACAAGCAACGCCCGCCATCCTCGACACCGGCAAGGATGCCAGGTTCACCAGCATCAGCCTGAGCGACGACCTGCTGCTGGCGGTGGACCGGCAGGGCCGGGTCCACGCCTATCAGGCCAGCAAGGCCGACAGCCAGAACCCGGAACTTATACAGCAGGCCGCCATCAGCCTGCCCGGAAAGGCGCAGGCCGTCACCGCCGTCGCCTCCGCCAGCCGGATCCTCATCGTGGACGCTGACGGGCTAGCCTGGACCTGGGAGATGAGCAACCTCGGGAAAGCCAAGCCCGCACGCGTCAAGCAGGACCCGGGCATGCGCATCGTCCAGGCGCAGGCCCTCAGCCAGGGGTTCCTCCTCCTGGACGCGGACGGGCAGGCCCAGTACCTGCCAGACGGCACTGCCGCCATCATCCAGCTCAGCCTGCCGGACAGCGCGCAGGCCAGCTCGACCGCCGCCAACAAGGACCAGGCCGTCATCACTGATGCGGACGGCCACGTCTGGGCCTGGAAGCCCGGCAAAACCCCCAAACGCGCGGACAGCAGGAACCAAGCCTACGTGCAGGCCGCCGCTGCCGGCGGCAGAATCAGCGCCATCAGCAGGCAGGGCGGCATGCTCGCGTGGAGCCTGGACGGGCAGGGCCAGCCCGGCAAACCCGACAGGCTCGACACCACTGCTGCGTCCATCCTTGAATCAGCCAGCCTGGACGGCCAGCCGCTCAACCTCACTGCGGAGAACGATGCCTGGCGGGCGGACATGCCCGCCCGCCAGCCGGGACGAGCCGCCATCCTTATCACGGGCAGGCAGGACGGGCAGCCTTTCGCCAGGAGCCTTGCGTACACGGTCGACCAGCCGCCGGCACGAGCTGCGGAGCCAGGATCCGCGTTCACGGTCCGCTTCGACACGGGAGGCGGAAGCCCGAAACCAGCGGACCAGACTGTCCCCTCCCCGTACGGGAGGGCGAAGCGGCCCTCCCCAGACCCTGTGCGGGAAGGCTTCCTGTTCGACGGATGGTTCACCGGTCAGGTCGCCTACGATTTCAGCAGGCCCGTCGACAAGGACCTGACCCTGGCCGCCCACTGGACGCCCGCAGGCCGGAACACCAGGTGGAGCATCAGCCCCGACAAGGGCAGCCAGCTGGGCAGGGAACCCGCCACCATCACCCCGCCCGACAGCGCCAGCCGGGGCATACGATTCAACCAGATCAGCGCATCAGCAAACACCAGCTATGGTTTTTCCTTGGCTGTGGGCAGCGACGGGAACGCCTACGCCTGGGGAGACAACTACAATGGCCAGCTCGGCAACGAAACAACCACCGAGCGGCATGCGCCGGTCAGGGTGAAGACGCCCGACCGCAGCACGTACCCGGACCTGCCAGCGGACTTCACCTACCTGCAGGTCAGCGCCGGAGGCTCTCATTCCCTCGCCCTGGGCAGCGACGGCAACGCCTACGCCTGGGGATACAACGGCAGTGGCCAGCTCGGCGACGGGACCAGCAGCAGCCAGTCTACGCCGGTCAGGGTGAAGGCCCCCGACCGCAGCACGTACCCGGACCTGCCAGCGGATTTCACCTACCTGCAGGTCAGCGCCGGACAATATCATTCCCTGGCCCTGGGCAGCGACGGCAACGTTTACGCCTGGGGATACAACAACTATGGCCAGCTCGGCAACGGAACAACCAGCTACAGCCAGTCTGTGCCGGTCAGGGTGAAGACGCCCGACCGCAAGACCTACCCGGACCTGCCAGCGGACTTCACCTACCTGCAGGTCAGCGCCGGAGGCAATCATTCCCTCGCCCTGGGCAGCGACGGCAACGCCTGGGCATGGGGATACAACGGCAGTGGCCAGCTCGGCGACGGGACGAGCAGCGGCCAGTCTACGCCGGTCAGGGTGAAGACGCCCGACCGGAAGACCTACCCGGACCTGCCAGCGGACTTCACCTACCTGCAGGTCAGCGCCGGATACCTGCATTCGCTGGCCGTGGGCAGCGACGGCAACGCCTGGGCATGGGGAGACAACAGCAGTGGCCGGCTCGGCGACGGGACAACCACCAGCCGGTATGCGCCGGTCAGGGTGAAGACGCCCGACCGCAACACGTACCCGGACCTGCCAGCGGACTTCACCTACCTGCAGGTCAGCGCCGGAGGCGATCATTCCCTGGCCCTGGGCAGCGACGGATACGCCTGGGCATGGGGATGCAACAGCTATGGCGGACTCGGCAACAACAGCTACAGCGATTCGTATGTTCCTGTGCGCGTGCGCGACCCCGCCAGCCCCAAGGACAAGAGCCAAGGACTGCAAGCCGCACAGCTCAGCGGCGGATACCATTATTCGCTGGCCGTGGGCAGCGACGGCAACGCCTGGGCATGGGGAGACAACAGCGATGGCCAGCTCGGCGACAACAGCACAAACAGCAAGTCGGCTCCTGTGCCGGTGTCGTTCAACCTGGCTCTGGTGATCACCGGCGTCAGGTTCGACCAGACCGCCGTATCAGGCCTGACGCGCGGCGACGGCGGCAGCGTCACCGTGACCACGCCCGCACACCAGCCGGGCACGGTCACCGTCAGCGTGGACTACACGCTCGGCGGCACACCCCAAACGCCCGACACATCCTTGAAGTACACATACCTGCCAGCAGGCGTGCTCCCCAAGGCCGGAGGGGAAGGCATCCTGCTCGCCCTGGCCACCGGCATGACCGGCATAGGCGGGGTCCTCGCCTCCCGCCGCCACCGGCAGGAAACACGCCGACTATTGCACGCTTCGCACGAGTAAGAGCGGCCGGGCGGCGTATCAATCCCCCCGCCCCCGGCCCTATATAGGGGGAGCAGGGAGGAACGTGCCAATCAAGGCTCAAACCCCAAGAGAGCCAACACTTCCCTCCCGCGCCCCCACCACACTCCGCCCAGCCTGCAAAGTCTGGACGGCACATCAGGAGAGGGGCAACCGCCATGGCGGGATACGGGCATGCAACCACCCCGCCATGGCGGCCATCCCCGCCTGATCCTAGCCAGCCCCTTTCATGCAATTTCATAATTGCCCTAAGCAACCGACTATACCCAATTACTGCAATCACAGCCGTCGGGCCTTTGGATCCGGCTTGTGTGTTGCCTGTCAGACCGGTGGTATGGTGAAAAACAGGGGTAACGGGAAGACGGCTGGCTTCCGCCACAGTTCCTGCAATCCGGTGCAGGGTTGGCGTTGAAAGACAGGACGGCTTTCCGGCAAACAAGACGCTTTTAAGCGAGCCGCTGGCTCCGCTTGGTGTTGGTGAAGGGGTTTACGAGTCATGCATCTGGTTTCCCGTCTGCGTCGCGCGTTGGCGATGATGACCGTCCTGCTGGGCCTGCTGGCAGGCCTGGGCGTCGCATCCGCCAATGCGGCGGACGCTCCTGTACTCACCGGGGGGGGGGGGTCGTCAGACCCCTCGCGTAGCTAAGCAAACCCCCGGCATTCTCCCCAGCAACGCAAAAAACACTCCACTGCCCTCGCCATCACCGCTGACACCTTCTTCGCCACTGAGCTCCACGACACCAAGCCCAAACACCCCGCAATCGTCAACAAGCAGTCCGGACAACACAGGATCCGCTTCAACCAAGCCATCCGATACCGATGATCACACTTCACACATAGTGCGCTTCGACCCAGCTGACGGGAACGCGCCTACTCAATCAACCGTGAAAACCGGCACTCTCGCCGCTCCCCCGCAACAGAACCCAGTGCGCGAGGGCTTCCTGTTCGACGGATGGACGCTTGACGGCCAGCCCTTCGACTTGCAGACCCCCATCCTCCAGGACACTACCCTGAAAGCCCAGTGGTCGAAGACCACGGACTGGACGCTGAGCCCGGACCACGGGCCCGCCTCCGGCACCCGGCTGACCATCAGCCCGCCCAGCCCGCAGGAACCCTACTATGTCAGCGTCCAAACCGCAGGAGACCAGACTGTCGGCCTGACCGGCGACGGCCGCATCTACACATGGACGCAAGATGGCACACCCAAACAGATCCCCTCCCCCGCGCAGACTCCTGCCGGGTTCCACTACCTGCAGGCCGCAACCGGCAGCCGATCGCAGGCCGCATTAGGATCAGACCAGCACATCTACACCTGGAACAGCCAACAAGCAACACCCGTGATCCTCGACACCAGCCAGAGCAGCAGGTTCACCAGCATCAGCATGAACGATGACCGGCTCCTGGCCGTGGACCGGCAGGGACAGGTCCACACCTTCCAAGACAGCCAGACAGGCAGCCAGAATCCGCACCAGAAGCCCGTCGAGCAAACCACAACCAGGCTGCCGGGGCAGGCGCAGGCCGTCCTCGCCGCAGCCTCCGCCAGCCGGATCCTCGCCCTGGACGCAGACGGGCAAGCCTGGACCTGGGACAAGAACAACACCGGAAAAGCCGAACCCGCACGCATCAAACAGCAGCCCGGCATGCGCACCGTCCAAGCCCAAGCCCTCAACCAGGGGTTTCTCCTTCTGAACGCGGACGGGCAAGCCCGGTACCTGGCCAACACCGCAGCCGATTCCACTGCCGTCAACCTGCCAGAAGGCATGAAAGCCAGCTCGGCCGCCACCAACAATGACCAGGCCATGATCGTCGGCACGAACGGCCGCCTCTGGGCCTGGAAGCCCGGCAAGGCACCCATGCGCGCAAACAACGGGAACCAGCAGTTTGTGCAGGCAACAGCTGCAGGCAACAGGATCATTGCTATCAGCGGGCAGGGCGACATATACAAATGGAGCCTGGACGGGCAGGATCAGCCCGGCAAGCCAGCCAGACTCGACACCACACAGGCGCCCACCCTGGAATCAGCCAGCATGGACAGCCAACCGCTCAAACTCAGCAAGACCAGCAGCATCTGGCAGGCGGAAATCCCTGCACGCAAGCCGGGTCCAGCCGCCATCACCATCGCCGGCAGACAGGACGGCCAGCCCTTCACCAGAAGCCTCAACTACACGGTCGACCAGCCGCTGACACGAGACGACCAGCAGGGCACCACCCATACAGTCACTTTCAATGCGGACGGAGGAAGCCCTGAACCCGCTGATCAGAATATCTCAGACCCCTACGGCAGGGTAAAGCGGCCCACCCCCGACCCGACACGTGAAGGCTACCAGTTCGACGGATGGTTCATCGGACAGGTCGCCTACGACTTCAGCAAGCCCGTCACCAAGGATCTGACCCTGACCGCCAAGTGGACCGAAAGCGGGAACGACAAGTGGAGCATCAGCCCTGACAAGGGCAGTCAACTGGGCAACGAATCCACCACTATCGCCCCGCCAAACACCAGCCGGGGCATCAGGTTCAGTCAGATCAGCGGATCAAAATACGACGGTTATTACTCCTATGGTTTTTCCTTGGCTGTGGGCAGCGACGGGAACGCCTACGCATGGGGAAACAACGAATATGGCCAGCTCGGCGACGGGACGAAAACCAACCGGACCACACCGGTCATGGTGAAGATGCCCGATCGCAAAACGTATCCTGACCTGCCGGCGGACTTCACCTATGTGCAGGTCAGTGCCGGATACTATCATTCCCTGGCCGTGGGCAGCGATGGATACGCCTACGCATGGGGAAACAACGACAATGGCCAGCTCGGCGATAAGACCAGCGGCGGGTATTCGACTGTCCCTGTGCGCGTGCGCGACCCCGACAGCCCCTACGATAAGAGTAAAGGACTGCAAGCCGTACAGGTGAGCTGTGGAACCTATCATTCGTTGGCCGTGGGCGCCGACGGGAACACCTACGCGTGGGGATACAACAGCTCTGGTCAGCTCGGCGACGGGACGAGCAACAACTATCGGTATACGCCGGTCAGGGTGAAGACACCCGATCGCAAAACGTATCCTGACCTGCCGGCGGACTTCACATACGTGCAGGTCAGTGCCGGATACGAGCACTCGCTAGCCGTGGGCAGCGACGGATACGCCTACGCATGGGGAAACAACGAATATGGCCGGCTTGGCAACAATAGCAACGATTACTATGCAGATTCGTCTGTTCCTGTGCGCGTACGCGACCCCGCCAACCCCACCGATACGAGCAAAGGACTGCAAGCCGTACAGGTGAGCTGTGGAACCTATCATTCGTTGGCCGTGGGCAGCGACGGATACGCCTACGCCTGGGGAGACAGCAGCAATGGCTCGCTCGGCGACAACAGCAGCGGTCATTATCCGAATCCTGTTCCTGTGCGCGTGCACGACCCCGCCAACCCCTACGATACGAGCAAAGGACTGCAAGCCGTACAAGTGAGCGGCGGATACTATCATTCACTGGCCGTGGGCAGCGACGGATACGCCTACGCATGGGGATACAACGCCTTTGGCCAGCTTGGCAACAGCACCAGCAACTCTTCAACTGTTCCTGTGCACGTGCGCGACCCCGCCAACCCCACCGACTCGAGCAAAGGACTAAAAGCCACACAGTTCATTGCCGGAGACCATCATTCGCTGGCTGTGAGCCCAAACGGATACACATACGCCTGCGGATACAACGCCTTTGGCCAGATCGGCGACCGCTCCACCTATAATGCATATGTTCCTGTGCCGGTGGTGTTCAACCTGCAGCTGGTGATCACCGGCGTCAAATTCGACCGGACTGTCGTATCAGGCCTGTCGCATGGCAATGACAACAGTGTCAGCGTGCTCACACCTGCACACGTGCCGGGCACGGTCACAGTCAGTGTGGACTACACGCTGGGCGGCATACACCAGAAGCCCGATACTTCCCTCAGATATACATATCTGCCTGCAGGCGTGCTCCCAAGGGCCGGCGGGGAGGGCATCCTGCTCGCCCTGGCCACCGGTTTGACCGGCATGGGCGGGGTCCTGGCCTCGCGCCGCCACAGGAGGGAACGGCACAGGCTACTGCATACTTCGCACGAGTAAGACAGGCCGGAGGCGGATCAATCCCCCCACCCCCGGCTTACAACGGGGGCGCACGAAGGAATGCCGCATACAAGGCTCATCCCCAAGGGAGCCGGCACTCCTCCCGCGCCCCCACCACCACACTACTGTCGACTGCCGCTGACAGGAGTCGACAGCAGGCATGCATGCCCCCGTCTCCGCCCTCGAAAGGGAAACTCGGGCACGCCGACCAGGGGGCTTGGACCCCAAGTCCGCTTGGGCTTCATCTGTGCTCCCAGTTCCGGATGATCGCCAGAAACACACGCTTTTGCTCAACCAAACAATTCATTGTCATCGGTGACCGGCTTGGCCCGTGTGTGTTGTCTGCAGGCTGGGTGGTAGGGTGAAAAGCGGGGGATGTCGCAAAGACAACCGGCCTCGGCCATGATTCGCATAATCTGTTGCGCGGACTGGTATTGAGCAACGGGCGGCTTTCCGACAAGAAGAACTTTATTATGCAAGCGGCGTTTGCTCCGCTTGGCATCTGGTGAAGGGGTTTGGTTTGATGCATCTGGTTTCCCGTCTGCGTCGCATCCTGGCGATGGCTGTCATCCTGCTGGGAATGCTTGCGGGCCTGGGCGTCGCATCCGCCCAGGCGGATGCTCCTGTCCTCACCGGGGGGGGGGGGTCGTCAGACCCCTCGCGTAGCTGAGCAAACCCCCGGCATTTCCCCCAGCAGCGCACCAGACACCCCACTGCCCTCCCCATCACCGATACAAGCCACCACACCGTTAAGCCCCGCAACACCGAGTCCAAGCGCTCCATCATCGACGACAAACAATACAGACGGCAGAGACTCCGCTCCGGCTAAATCAGCCGAAAAGACAGATAATCAAGCTTCTCGTATAGTGCGCTTCGACCCTGCCAACGGCAGCAAGATAACACAATCAACTGTGAAGACCGGCACTCTCGCCACTCCCCCGCAACAGAACCCAGTGCGCGAGGGCTTCCGGTTCGACGGGTGGAGGCTTGACAACCAGCCCTTCGACTTGCAGACCCCCATCATCCAGGACACGACCCTGAAAGCCCAATGGACGAAGACCACGGACTGGACACTGAGCCCTGATCATGGGCCCGCCTCCGGCGCCCGGCTGACCATCAGCCCGCCCGACAGGCAGGAGCCTCAGTTCGCCAGCATCCAAGCCGCAGGCGGCCAGATCCTCGGCCTGGCCGGCGACGGGCGGATCTACACCTGGATGCAGGACGGCACGCCCAAACTGGTGCCCTCCCCTGCTCAAGCATCCGACCGGTTCCGCTACCTGCAGGTTGCAGCCGGCAGCCGATCGCAGGCCGCCCTGGGATCCGACCAGCAGATATACATCTGGACCAGCGGACAAGCGGCACCCACGATTATCAACTCCAATCAGAATGCCAGGTTCACCAGCATCAGCCTGAACGACGACCTCCTGCTGGCGGTGGACCGGCAGGGCCGAGTCCACGCCTATCAGGCCAGCAATGCCGACAGCCAGAACCCGGAACTTATACAGCAGGCCGCCATCAGCCTGCCCGGGCAAGCGCAGGCCGTCACCGCCGTCGCCTCCGCCAGCCGGATCCTCATCGTGGACGCTGACGGGCAAGCCTGGACCTGGGAGATAAGCAAGACCGGGAAAGCCAAGCCCGCACGCGTCAAGCAGGACCCGGGCATGCGCATCGTCCAGGCCCAGGCCCTCAACCAGGGGTTCCTCCTCCTGGACGCGGACGGGCAGGCCCGGTACCTGCCAGACGGCACTGCCGCCATGATCCAGCTCAGCCTGCCGGACAGCGCGCAGGCCAGCTCGACCGCCGCCAACAAGGATCAGGCCATGATCGTCGGCACCGACGGCCACGTCTGGGCCTGGAAGCCCGGCAAAACCCCCAAACGCGCGGACGACGGGAACCAAGCCTACGTGCAGGCCGCAAGCGCCGGCAACAGGATCACCGCCATCAGCAGGCAGGGCGGCATGCTCGCGTGGAGCCTGGACGGGCAGGGCCAGCCCGGCAAACCCGACAGGCTAGGCACCACTGCTGCGCCCATCCTGGAATCAGCCAGCCTGGACGGCCAGCCGCTCAGCCTCAGCAAGACCGCCAGCGCCTGGCAGGCTGAAGCTCCCGCCCGCAAGCCGGGACCAGCCGCCATCCTCATCACGGGCAGGCAGGACGGGCAGCCTTTCGCCAGGAGCCTTGCGTACACGGTCGACCAGCCGCCGGCACGGGCTGCGGAGCCAGGATCCACGCTCACGGTCCGCTTCGACACGGGCGGCGGAAACCCCAAACCAGCAGACCAGACTGTCCCCGCCCCGTACGGGAGGGCGAAACGCCCCTCACCCGACCCGACGCGGGAAGGATTCCTGTTCGACGGATGGTTCATTGGCGAGGTCGCCTACGATTTCAGCAGGCCCGTCGGCAAGGACCTGACCCTGACCGCCCACTGGACGCCCGCAGGCAGGAACAGCGGGTGGAGCATCAGCCCCGACAAGGGCAGCCAGCTGGGCAGGGAACCCGCCACCATCACCCCGCCAGACAGCGCCAGCCGGGGCATCAGATTCAGCCAGATCAGCGGAGGAAAAAACTCCGGCTCTGGTTTTTCCTTGGCGGTGGGCAGCGACGGGAACGCCTACGCCTGGGGAAACAACAGCAATGGCCAGCTCGGCGACGGGACAACCATCGAGCGGCATGCGCCGGTCATGGTGAGGACGCCCGACCGGAAGACGTACCCGGACCTGCCGGAGGATTTCACCTACCTGCAGGTCAGCGCCGAAGGCTCTCATTCCCTGGCCCTGGGCAGCGACGGCAACGTTTACGCCTGGGGATACAACTACTATGGCCAGCTCGGCGACGGGACGAAAGACGACAAGCATGCGCCGGTCAGGGTGAAGACGCCCGACCGGAAGACCTACCCGGACCTGCCCAAGGATTTCACCTACCTGCAGGTCAGCGCCGGAACCAATCATTCCCTGGCCGTGGGCAGCGACGGCAACGCCTACGCCTGGGGATACAACAGCAATGGCCGGCTCGGCGACGGGACAAGCAGCAGCCGGAATGCGCCGGTCAGGGTGAAGACCCCCGACCGGAAGACGTACCCGGACCTGCCAGCGGACTTCACCTACCTGCAGGTCAGCGCCGGAACCAATCATTCCCTGGCCGTGGGCAGCGACGGCAACGTTTACGCCTGGGGATACAACGACGATGGCCGGCTCGGCGACGGGACAACCAGCAACCGGTACACGCCGGTCAGGGTGAAGACGCCCGACCGGAAGACGTACCCGGACCTGCCAGCGGACTTCACCTACCTGCAGGTCAGCGCCGGAGACTGGCATTCCCTGGCCTTGGGCAGCGACGGCAACGCCTGGGCATGGGGAGACAACAGCAATGGCCAGCTCGGCGACGGGACAACCAGCAACCGGTACACGCCGGTCAGGGTGAAAACGCCCGACCGGAAGACGTACCCGGACCTGCCAGCGGACTTCACCTACCTGCAGGTCAGCGCCGGAAGCGATCATTCCCTGGCCGTGGGCAGCGACGGGTACGCCTGGGCATGGGGATGCAATTTGTATGGCCCGCTCGGCAACAACACCGCCAGCGGATACAGTGACATGAATTCTGTTCCTAAGCGCGTGCGCGACCCCGCCAGCCCCGCCGACACGAGCAAAGGGCTCAAAGCCGCACAGCTCAGCGCCGGAGACCATGATTCGCTGGCCCTGGGCAGCGACGGCAACGCCTGGGCATGGGGAGACAACACCTATGGTCAGCTCGGCAACAACAGCACAAACAACAAGTCGGCTCCTGTGCCGGTGTCGTTCAACCTGGCTCTGGTGATCACCGGCGTCAGATTCGACCAGACCCCCGCATCAGGCCTGACCCGCGGCGACGGCAGCAGCGTGAGCGTGCTCACGCCCGCGCACCAGCCGGGCACGGTCACCGTCAGCGTCGACTACACGCTGGGCGGCGCACCCCAAACGCCCGACACCTCCCTGAGGTACACGTACCTGCCAGCAGGCGTGCTCCCCAAGGCAGGCGGGCAGGGCATCCTGCTCGCCCTGGCCACCGGCATGACCGGCATGGGCGGCGTGCTCGCCTCGCGCCGCCACCGGAGGGAACAACGCCGACTATTGCACGCTTCGCACGAGTAAGAGCGGCCGGGCGGCGTATCAATCCCCCCGCCCCCGGCCCTATATAGGGGGAGCAGGGAGGAACGTGCCAATCAAGGCTCAAACCCCAAGAGAGCCGACACTTCCCTCCCGCGCCCCCACCACACTTCCGCCTGCGGGGATACAGGCAAACCTCTCTTGTTTCCGCCCAAGAAGGGAGATGAACACAGCAGGGTAGGCAACAGGGCTTACCACCCGGAACAAGCCTGGCCTCTGCCTGTTCTCCCCGTCCTGGCATAATTCCGTAACGTCAGCTGCCGAACTCGTTGTCTTCGGACGGCTGGCTTGGGCTTATGTGTGTTGTTCGCTGACCGGGTGGTAGGGTGAAAAGCGGGGGATGTCGAGAAGACGGCTGGCTTGCGCCATGGCTCCTGCAATCCGATGCAGGGCTGGCGTTGACAGACAGCACGGCTTTCCGACAGGAAGAACTTTATTAGGCAGGCGGTTTTTATCCCGCTTGGTGTTTGGTGAAGGGGTTTTGGTTTCATGCATCTGGTTTCCCGTCTGCGTCGCATCTGTGTGATGATGACCGTCCTGCTAAGCCTGCTGGCAGGCCTGGGCGTCGCATCCGCCAACGCGGCGGATACTCCTGTACTCACCGGGGGGGGGGGGTCGTCAGACCCCTCGCGTAGCTGAGCAAACCACCGGCACTCTCCCCAGCAACGCAACCAGCACACCACTACCCACACCCTCACCGATACAAACCACCACACCATTAAGCCCCAAACCAGACACCCTGTCACTGAAGACAAGCAGTCCGGACAACACAGAACCCGCTCCAACTAAGCCATCCGATACCAGTGATCAGGCCGTGCAAACAGTGCGCTTCGACCCCGCCGACGGCAGCAAACCCACTCAGTCAACTGTGAAGACCGGCACCCTCGCCGCTCCCCCGCAGCAGAATCCTCAACGTGAAGGCTTCCGGTTCGAGGGGTGGACTCATGATGGGCAGCCTTTTGACTTCCAGACCCCCATCCTCCAGGACACGACCCTGAAAGCCCAGTGGACGAAGCCCACAGACTGGACACTAAGCCCGGACCATGGGCCCGCGTCCGGAGCCCGGCTGACTATCAGCCCGCCCAAAACTCAAGAACCTCAATTTGTCAGCGTCCAAGCCGCAGGAGAGCAGCTAGTCAGCTTGACCGGCGACGGCCGTATCTACGGCACACCCAAGCAGGTTCCCTCCCCCGCCCAGGCCGCCGACGGGTTCCACTACCTGCAGGTTGCAGCCGGCAGCCGACGGCAGGCCGCACTCGGATCCGACCAGCACCTCTACACCTGGACCAGCCGAGAGGCCACAACCACCATTCTCGGCACCGGCAAGGATGCCGGGTTCACCAGCATCAGCCTGAACGATGACTGGCTCTTGGCGGTGGACCGGCAGGGACAGGTCCACGTCTTCCAAACCAGCCAGCCCGGCAACCAGGACCTGAACCCGAAACCCGCTGAGCAGGCGACGCTAAACCTACCCGGACAGGCACAAGCCGTCACCGCCGCCGCCTCCAACAGCCAGGCTCTCATAGTGGACGCGGACGGGCAGACCTGGACCTGGGACACGAGCAACACCAGAAAAGCCAAGCCTGTACACATCAAACAAGACACCGAAATGCGCACCGTCCAAGTCCAAGCCTTTAGTAAAGGATTCCTGCTCTTGGATTCAAAGGGACAGCCCTGGTACCTGGCCGATAGCGAGGCAAGCGTGACCCCAGTCGGCTTGCCGGACGGCGCCAAGGCCAGCCGGATCGCCGCTAACGAGGATCAGGCCATCATCGTCGGCAAGGACGGCCGCGTCTGGGCGTGGCAGCCGGGCAGCAAGCCCACCCGCGTGGACGACGGAAGCCAGCAGTACGAGCAGGCCGCAAGCGCCGGCGGCAGGATCACCGCCATCAGCAGGCAGGGCGGCATGCTCGCGTGGAGCCTGGACGGGCAGGGCCAGCCCGGCAAGCCAGCCAGAATCTACACCACGCAGGCGCCCATCCTGGAATCGGCCAGCCTGGACGGCCACGCATTGACGCTCACCAGGAGCAACGATGCCTGGCGGGCGGACATGCCCGTCCGCAAGCCGGGACAGGCCGCTATCCTTATCACTGGCAGGCAGGACGGGCAGCCTTTCGCCAGGAGCCTTGCGTACACGGTCGACCAGCCGCCGGCACGAGCTGCGGAACCAGGATCCGCGTTCACGGTCCGCTTCGACACGGGAGGCGGAAGCCCGAAACCAGCAGACCAGACTGTCCCCGCCCCATACGGGAGGGCGAAACGCCCCTCCCCCGACCCTGTACGGGAAGGCTTCCTGTTCGACGGCTGGTTCACCGGCGAGGTCGCCTACGATTTCAGCAGGCCCGTCGACAAGGACCTGACCCTGGCCGCCCACTGGACGCCGGCAAGCCGGAACAGCAGGTGGAGCATCAGCCCTGATAAGGGCAGCCAGCTGGGCAGGGAACCCGCCACCATCACCCCGCCCGACAACGCCAGCCGGGGCATCAGATTCAGCCAGATCAGCGGATCAACATACGACGGTAGTACTTCCTCTGGTTTTTCCTTGGCGGTGGGCAGCGACGGGAACGCCTACGCCTGGGGAGACAACACCTATGGCCAGCTCGGCAACGGGACAACAAGCTACAGCGGCCAGTCTACGCCGGTCATGGTGAGGAAGCCCGACCGCAGCACGTACCCGGACCTGCCAGCGGACTTCACCTACCTGCAGGTCAGCGCCGGAGCCTCTCATTCCCTGGCCCTGGGCAGCGACGGGAACGCCTACGCCTGGGGATACAACGACTCTGGCCGGCTCGGCGACGGGACGAGCACCGAGCGGCATGCGCCGGTCAGGGTGAAGACGCCCGACCGGAAGACGTACCCGGACCTGCCAGCGGACTTCACCTACCTGCAGGTCAGCGCCGGATACAATTATTCCCTGGCCGTGGGCAGCGACGGGAACGCCTACGCCTGGGGATACAACGGCAATGGCCGGCTCGGCGACGGGACGAGCACCGAGCGGCATGCGCCGGTCAGGGTGAAGACGCCCGACCGGAAGACGTACCCGGACCTGCCAGAGGATTTCACCTACCTGCAGGTCAGCGCAGGAGCCTCTCATTCCCTGGCCCTGGGCAGCGACGGCAACGTTTACGCCTGGGGATCCAACGGCAATGGCCAGCTCGGCGACGGGACAACCGTCAGCTACCGGGCTGCGCCGGTCAGGGTGAAGATGCCCGACCGGAAGACGTACCCGGACCTGCCAGCGGACTTCACCTACGTGCAGGTCAGCGCCGGAGGCAATTATTCGCTGGCCGTGGGCAGCGACGGGAACCCCTACGCATGGGGATGGAATATCGTTGGCGAGCTCGGCGACGGGACAACCATCGACCGGAATGCGCCGGTCAGGGTGAAGACGCCCGACCGCAACACTTACGTGCAGGTCAGCGCCGGATACGATCATTCGCTGGCCGTGGAAAGCAACGGATACGTATATGCCTGGGGATGCAACTTGTATGGCCAGCTCGGCAACAACGACAGCAGCCGCCCCAATGTGAATCGGGTTCCTGTGCGCGTGCGTGACCCCGCCAAACCTACTGATACGGGCAAAGGACTGAAGGCCACACAGGTCAGCGGCGGATACCATCATTCGCTGGCCGTGGGCAGCGACGGGAACGCCTACGCATGGGGAAACAACCAGTATGGCCAGCTCGGCAACAACAGCATCCCCACAGGGGCAAGTAACACCAGAGCCAGGAGTCTTGTTCCTGTGCCGGTGTCGTTCAACCTGCAGCTGGTGATCACCGGCGTCAGATTCGACCAGACCGCTGTATCAGGCCTGACGCGCGGTGATGGCAGCAGCGTGACCGTGACAACGCCCGCACACCAGCCGGGCACGGTCACGGTCAGCGTGGACTACACGCTGGGCGGCGCACCCCAAACGCCGGACACCTCCCTCCGATACACGTACCTGCCTGCAGGCGTGCTCCCCCAGGCAGGCGGGGAAGGCATCCTGCTCGCCCTGGCCACGGGCATGACCGGCATGGGCGGGGTCCTGGCATCCCGCCGCCACCGGAAGGAAACACGCCGACTGGTTCACGCTTCGCACGAGTAAGAGCGGCCGGGCGGCGTATCAATCCCCCCGCCCCCGGCCCTACATAGGGGGAGCAGGGAGGAAACGTGTCAATCAAGGCTCAACCCCAAGAGAGCCCGACACTTTCCTCCCGCGCCCCCACCACACTCCGTCCAGCCTGCAAAGTCTGGACCGCACATCAGGAGAGGGGCAACCGCCATGGCGGGATGTGGGCATGCAACCACCCCGCCCTGGCGGCCATCCCCGCCTGATTCCAACCAGAGCAAACACCTGTTATATGGCCAAACCGGCCATGTAGAATTGAACAAGACGACCATCCCGCCACAGACGGGAAGACAAGGAGGAGCAGATGGCTTTCAACGGGAATCCGCGGCCGCAGGCCCCATACGGTCAGTACACACAGCAGCCGATGCCGACCATGCAGGGCGGTGAGCCCTACGGCATGGGCGCGCCCATCGACACCAACGCAGCATACAGCTTTGAAAAGGCGGAGCGGGTCTCCATGTCCCGCGCCTATGCGGAGATGGCGGTCGGCCTGCTGGTCACCGCCCTGACGGCCTACCTGACCGCCCGCACCGGACTGCTCCTGGCCTTCATGCAGGCCACGGGCACCCTGGGGTGGATCGGCATGGCCGTGGTCCAGGTGGCCTTCGCCATGATTCTGAGCTTCCGGGTTATGCGCATGCGCACCTCCACCGCCCGGGTCATGTTCTACCTCTATGCGGCCCTGATGGGCTTCACCCTGAGCACCATCTTCATGACCTATTCCCTGCCCTCCATCATGCTGACCCTGGTGATCACCGCAGGCTTCTTCTTCGTCCTCAGCATGCTGGCGCTGACCACACGGCGCAACATGCTGGGCATGGGATCCATCTTCATGGCCGGCCTACTCATGCTGATCCTGGTCGAGGTGGTCATGCTCTTCCTGGCCCCCTCCAACACGGCCCTGCGCGTGGTCTCGGCCATCGGCATCATCATCTTCGCCGGCCTGACCATGTATGACGCCCAGCAGACCAGGGTCATCTTCGCCACCTACCGCAGCCAGGGACCGGAGGCCATCAAGCGGGTCTCCATCCTCTGCGCCCTCAACCTCTACCTGGACTTCGTCAACCTCTTCCTCTACATCCTGGATCTGGTCGGCGATCGCAACTGACAAAAAGAACATCCCCGCCCCTGGCATTGGTGGCGGGGATTTTTGTATCTTCAGGCCTCCTGATCGGCCCTGGACAGCAGCCCACGCAGCACGTACTGCAGGATGCCGCCGTTGCGGTAGTACTCGGCCTCGCCAGGAGTGTCGATGCGAACCTTGGCCGCAAACTCCACCCTGCTGCCGTCGGGCCGCTGGGCCCGCACCTGGACCTGCTCGGGCAGGGAGCTGTTCAGGGCATCGACGCCAACCAGGTCATAGGTCTCCTGACCGTCCAACCCCAGGCTCTGGGCCGACTGACCCGCAGGGAACTCCAGGGGCAGCACGCCCATGCCGATCAGGTTGCTGCGGTGGATGCGCTCAAAGGACCTGGCTATGACGGCCCGCACACCCAGCATCCTTGTGCCCTTGGCCGCCCAGTCCCTGGAGGAGCCCGTCCCGTACTCGCTGCCGGCCAGCACCACCAGGGGCGTGCCCTGCCTGGCGTAGTCCTGCGCCGCCTCGAATATGGTCGTCTCCTGGCCGTTCAGGAAGTCGTAGGTGAACCCTCCCGGGCGTACATCCAGCCCCACCGAGGCCAACAGCTGGTTGCGCAGGCGGATGTTGCCGAAGGTGCCCCGGACCATGACCTCGTGGTTGCCGCGCCGGGAGCCGTAGGAGTTGAAGTCCCTGGGGGCTATGCCGTGCTCCTGCAGGTAGCGGCCGGCCGGTGCGTCGGCCTTGATGGCCCCTGCGGGCGAGATGTGGTCGGTGGTGACCGAATCCCCCAGCAGGGCCAGCACCCGGGCCCCGTGGATGTCCTCCAGGGGGTCGGGCTGGGCCTTCATGCCGTCGAAGAAGGTCTGGCGGCGGATGTAGGTGGAATCCTGATCCCAGTGGAAGAGCTCGCCCTCCGGCACCTCCAGCTTCCGCCAGCGATCATCCCCGCCGAAGACGTCCGCATAGTCGCGCAGGTACATGTCCCGGTCCAGGGCGGTGCCCACCACGGACTCGATGGCCTCCTGGGAGGGCCAGATGTCCGCCAGCATGACCGGCTTGCCCTGGCTGTCCCGGCCCAGGGGGTCGTGCCAGGGGTCGAAGTCCATGCTGCCGGCCAGGGCGTAAGCCACCACCAGGGGCGGCGAGGCCAGGTAGTTCATCTTCACATCCGGGCTGATGCGCCCCTCGAAGTTCCTGTTGCCCGAGAGCACTGCCGTCACCGTCAGGTCGTGGTCGGCGATGGCCTGGTGGATGGCCGGGTCCAGGGGGCCGGAGTTGCCGATGCAGGTGGTGCAGCCGTAACCGACCAGCTCGAAGCCCAGGGCGTCCAGATCCTTGCTCAGGCCGGTCCGGTTCAGATAGTCCGTCACCACCTGGGAGCCCGGCGCCAGCGAGGTCTTGACCCAGGGCTTGGGCTTGAGGCCCCGGGCGCGCGCCTGGCGGGCCAGCAGACCGGCGGCCACCATGACCGAGGGATTGGAGGTGTTGGTGCAGGAGGTGATGGCCGCGATGACCACATCCCCGTCCCGCAGGCTGAACTCGCTGCCGTCGGCCTTCTTGACCGGCACAGCCTCGCCGTCGCTGTCCCTGTCCTGGTCGCTGTAATCCTTCAGGTCCCGATGGAAGGTCTGCTGGGCCTGGTCCAGCAGGATGCGGTCCTGGGGCCGGCGGGGGCCGGCGATGGACGGCCGTACCGTGGACAGATCCAGCTCCAGCACCTGGGAATACTCGGGCTCGGGGCAGTCGGCATCCTCCGGGTCCATCCACAGCCCGTTGGCCTTGGCATAGGCCTCCACCAGGCGCACATGCTCGTCGCTGCGGCCGGTCAGACGCAGATAGTCCAGGGTGATTCGGTCGATGGGGAAGATGGCGCAGGTGGAGCCGAACTCGGGGCTCATGTTGCCCAGGGTGGCCCGGTTGGCCAGGGGGACCTGGGCCAGGCCCTTGCCGTGGAACTCCACGAACCGGCCCACCACGCCCACCTCGCGCAGCATCTGGGTCACGGTCAGCACCACGTCGGTGGCGGTGACCCCCTCGGGAATGGATCCGGTCAGCTTGAAGCCCAGGACCTGGGGCACCAGCATGGAGATGGGCTGGCCCAGCATGGCCGCCTCGGCCTCGATGCCGCCCACGCCCCAGCCCAGCACGCCCAGGCCGTTGACCATGGTGGTGTGGGAGTCGGTGCCCACGCAGGAGTCCGGGTAGACCAGGGCCGGCCCCTCCCCCTGGATCCTGTCCCTGCGCATGACCACCTGGGCCAGGTACTCCAGGTTGACCTGGTGGATGATGCCGGTGCCCGGGGGCACCACGCGGAAGTTCTGGAAGGCCTGCTGGCTCCAGCGCAGGAAGCGGTAGCGCTCACTGTTGCGCCGGTATTCCATGTCCATGTTGTGTTCCAGGGCGCCGGGCACGCCCGAGCTGTCCACCTGGACGGAGTGGTCGATGACCATCTGCGCGGGGATGAGCGGGTTGACCAGGGAGGGGTCGTCTCCCAGGGCTTTTACCGCATCGCGCATGGTGGCCAGGTCGACCATGCAGGGCACGCCGGTGAAGTCCTGCATGAGCACCCGGGCGGGACTGTACTGGATCTCCCTGTCGGGCTGGGCCTTGGGGTCCCAGTCCAGCAGCTGGTCCAGCTGGTCCCGGGTCACCGTGGTCCCGTTCTGGTGCCGCAGCAGATTCTCGGCCAGGATGCGCAGGCTGTAGGGCAGGTGGTCGATGCCCGGCAGGTCGCTGATCCGGTAGTATTCGAACTCCTCGGAGCCCACCTTGAGCTTGGAACGACCGGCATCTTGTGCGGATTCTGACATGCACCACCCCTTCCTTGGACGCTCGGGCCCTGCCCTGGCGCCCATGTGGACCGGCGGCGGGAGGACCCCAGGCCGTCAGTGACGCTTATCTGTGCTTGTGAGGTTCATTCTTAGCGCCCATGTGTTACCTGACGGATGTAACGTGCGCATGCCGGATAGCCCAGGACGGCCAGGACCATGAGCAGGGCTCCCACCAGGGCGAAGGCCACGGTGGCGGCCAGGGCCGGACCGGTGGGCAGGCTGATGGCGAAGAACCGTGCCACCACGGGGATCAGGGCCCCGATCACCCCGGCTGCGGCGAAGAAGAGGACCAGCAGCCCCCTCCAGGAGCGCAGGGGCCGGGCCACCTGGGTCAGGACCAGCACGCCCATGCAGAAGAGGACGATGGCGCAGACCGAACGCCAACGCCCCAGGTCGCCGGGCCGGGCCAGGTCCAGTCCCAGCAGGCCGGGCAGGCTCCAGGCCGCCGCCAGCACAATCAAGGCCGTGGCGATGCCCGAGGGCAGGGCGAAGGCGACCACCCGCTTGAGGAAGCCGGGCCGGTAGCGCCTGGTGTTGGGGGCCAGGGCCAGGAAGAAGGCCGGCGTGCCGATGGTCAGGGCGCCGATGTAGGTGATGTGCCGGGGCAGGTAGGGGAAGGGGATGCCGGTCAGGACCACGCCCAGGGAGATCAGGGCCGAGTAGACGGTCTTGACCAGGAAAAGGCCGGCCACACGCTCCATGTTGGCCATGACCTGCCGGCCCCGGGCCACCACGTCGGGCAGGTGGGAGAAGCGCGAATCCACCAGGACCAGCTGGGCCACGGCCTTGGTGGCGGCCGCCGCATTGCCCATGGCGATGCCCAGGTCAGCCTCTTTCAGGGCCAGGGAGTCGTTGACCCCGTCGCCGGTCATGGCCACCGTGTGGCCCTTCAGGTGCAGGGCCTGGACGATGGCCTTCTTCTGGTCGGGCAGGACCCGGCCCAGCACGTCCACATCCTCCAGGACATCGGCCAGGGCTGCGGTGTCCTCGGGCAGCTGGCGGGCATCCATGGCCCTGGGTGCCCGGTCGCCGGTCAGGCCCACCTTGTTGGCGATGGCCGCCACCGTGGCCGGGTTGTCGCCCGAGATGACCCGGCAGCGCACGCCCTGCTGGCGGAACCAGGCCAGGGTCTCGGCGGCGTCGTCGCGGATGTGCTCCGAGCAGGTGATCAGGGCCAGGGGCTTCAGGTTCCCGGGCAGGTCGGGGCTGCTGGTGAAGTAGTCAGGCTGGTCGGTGCCCGGGTACCCGTCGGGGGCGGCCAGCATCAGCACCCGGTAGCCGCGGTCGGCCAGGTCGGCCACCTGCCGGTCCACCTGGGGCCAGCTGCCCGCCTGGGATGCCAGGAGCACCTCCGGGGCGCCGAAGTACCAGATTCTGCTGGACTGGTCGGCCACGGCGCTCCACTTGCGGGCCGAAGAAAAGGGCAGGCGGCTGACTGCCCTGCCCGGGCGCAGATCGTCCATCCCCTTGAGGATGGCCCGGCCGGTGGCGTTGGGGCTCTCCTCCGCGCAGACGTCCACCAGGGCCTGCCGCAGCTGCTGGGCCGGCAGGTCCTCGGCCAGCGGGTGCAGGTCATCGTAGACAATGCCCCCGTCGGTGATGGTGCCGGTCTTGTCCAGATTCAGGGCATCCACCCGGGCCAGGGTCTCCACGGACTCCATCTGTTGGACCAGGGTCTGGTGGCGGGCCAGGCGGATGGCGGCCAGGGCGAAGTTCAGGGAGGTCAGCAGGACCAGCCCCTCGGGGATCATGCCCACGACCCCGGCCACGGCGGACACCACGGCCTGCCGCCAGGCTCCGGTGGCCAGGGCCGTCTGGAAGCCGCCCACGGTCCGCATCTGGGTGAAGATGAGCAGCAGGCAGAGGGGAATGACCACTATGGTCATGACCTTGAGGATGGTGTTGATGCCCTCGTTCAGGTCGGAGTGGACCTTCTTGTAGACCTTGGCCTTGGCCATCAGCGTGGCGGCGTAGGAGTCGGCGCCCACGGCGGTCACCTGGGCCAGGGCCATGCCCGAGACGGCCGTGGAGCCCGAGTAGACCTGGTCCCCCGGCTTGTGCTTGACCGTGCGCGATTCGCCGGTCAGCATGGACTCGTCCAGCTCCAGGCCGTAGGTGTCGATGATCTGCGCGTCGGCGGGCACCTGGTCCCCGGAGCGGATCCAGAGCAGATCCCCCTTGACGATGGCATCGTGGGGCACGGTCAGGTTGCGCCCATCCCTGCGCACCGTATAGTCGGAGGCCACCAGGATGGACAGCCCGTCCAGGGTGTGCTTGGCCTTGAGCTCGGTGGCCACGCCGATGCCGGTGTTGATGATGATGATCAGGCCGAAGACCGCGTCTTTCCACTGGCCGGTCAGCAGGACCACCACCATGGCGGTCAGGATGATCCCGTTGAAGAGGGTGAAGACGTTGTCCCGGATGATCTGGCCCAGGCTGCGGGAGGTTTGGTCCTGGGAGACGTTGACCAGGCCCTGGGCCTTCAGCCGCTCCACCTCCTGGGAGCTCAGCCCCGGCCGGTCGGTGTCCGGAAAGCCTGTGTCCGCTGCTGTGCTCATCCTTGGCCCCCCTCTCAGTCGGCGCTCAGGCGCACGGCCATGATCCTTGCATGCGGTCCGTCGTCCACAATGGTCTGCAGAGCGTCAGCCAGCAAGGGCGCGTGTGGATGCCCGGCAGGATCCACCGGGTGAACCGTAGCCGCATAGTAGAGCCTACCTGGGTCAGGGGTCCAAGCCTTGGCGCTTTGAGCGAACTCTACCACAGGAATGCCCGCCTTCCGGGCTGCCTTCAGGGCCGGGGTCCAGTCGCCGGCTCCGGGTTGACGAATCAGAATCAGACTGACCCCGCGGTTGATGGCATCCTGCACCCCATCCTGCTGATCGCTGGTGGACTGCGCCGAGGAGAAATAACCCTTCATGCGCTCCGCCTTCAAGGATGCCAGGATGCGGCTGTCAAGACCGGTATCCGGGTCCTTGCCACCCTTCTGCGGGCATCCAATCAAAGCCACGAGCGTGTCGGAGCGATCCACGCCGTCGTGGGGCACGGTGCCCTCGTGCCAGGAGTCGCCCACGGCCCTGTCCTTGGGGGCGCATCCGGTCAGCGTGGGCAGGCCTGCCAGCAGGGCGACCGCCAGCAGTAGACCCGCCAGCCGCCTGACCACTGCCACGATCCGCCCGGCGCGGCTCATGTCAGTGCTGCCTTCCCGCCGTGCGGGTGAAGACTGCCACGGTCTCCACGTGGTGGGTCATCGGGTAGATGTCAAAGGCCTCAAGGTGCTTGGGGCTGTAGCCCAGGGAGATCAGGGTGGCCGTATCCCTGGCCAGGCTGGTCGGGTCGCAGGCCACATAGATGATGGTCCCCGCCCCGCTGGCGGCCAGCAGCCGGCAGACTTGAGCCTTGGCGCCGGCCCTGGGCGGATCCAGCAGGATCAGGTCGGGATGGCCCAGCCCCTTGGGCGCACCGCCAGCCAGGACCTTGGCCACGTCCCCTCGCCGCAGGGCCACCCGGTCCAGTCCGGCCTGCTTCACGTTGTGTTTCGCGCTGGCAATGGCTCCAACGGATCCCTCCACAGCCAGGAGCCGGGCACGTCCGTCAGCCAGGGCAGCCAGGGGCAGGGTGAAGAGCCCTGATCCGCAGTAAAGATCCCAGATGACCGGTTCGGCAACCCCGTCCAGGGCCTGCCTGGCCTGGTCCAGAACCGCCTTGGTCAGCACGACCGGTGCCTGACGGTGGACCTGCCAGAATCCGTCGGCCCGAACCTGGTATTCAGGTCCTGCTCCGGCCTCCAACCGCTCCGTCAGCAGGCGGCTCCCCTGGCTCAGGCGGCCATCCACCAGCAGCGCGAAGTTGTCGCCGACCGGTCCCCCGTCGCGCGGCTGGGGCACAGCCAGGCGTATGCGGGCACCAGCAGGCAGGCCGCCCTCCCAGATGCCCAGTTCATCAGCCAGGTCCAGCAACTCCTGGGTGGCCAAGGGCATGGTCTGAATCGGCAGACGGTCATGCGAACCCCGACGGCGCATGGAGGGGCGTCCTTGGTCGTCAGCCACCAGCTCGATTCTGGTCCTCCAGTGCAGGCCACCCAGCTCCTCATCGCCCGGAACCCGAGCCACCGGCACTTGGACATCCACCCCGCCCAAGCGGGACATCTGCTGACCAATCAGATCAGCCTTCCAGGCCAGCTGACCGGGCAGACTGACGTGAATCAGATCGGCGCCACCCAGGCCACCTCCCCAGGCCAAGGGTCCAGCCAGGGGCCAGACGGGTTCGCGTCGGTCGGGGCTGGCTTCCAACACCTGGGTGACCTCGCCCGTGGCGAATCTGCCGGCCCGGCCATGAGGCTCGTCCAGGAGGACCTCCACCAGCTCCCCGGGCAGGGCGAAGCGGACGAAGACCACCCGACCGTCCTCCAGGTGGCTCACGCAACGGCCCTGGTCGGCATAGCGTTCGATGCGCAGACGAACCCTGGTCTCAGTCATGATCGGCATGAACCTCCTGGTCGGTCTGAGCCTGGTCGGCCTGACGACGATGGTATGGGCCGCCGATCAGCAGCCAGCTGACCCAGATGCCCAGAGCAAACAGGGGCAGGCCCAGGATCAGGCGTGCGGCGCCAAGCAACCCGACGGAACCAGTCAGGTAGAGCGGCACCTGGATCAGCAGGCGCAGCGCGAAGACGGCGATCCAGACCTGGGTGGCCTGATTATAGGCCCGTACCAGTTCTGGCTCGCCCCGCCAGGAGGCCAGCCACTGCCTCCAGCCTGAGACGACGGGCCGGCGCAGATACTCCACCAGCAGGCCGATGCCGGGCATCCGTGCCAGCAGCGAGGCGGCGAGCACAATGATCCAGAATCCGTTGGTCAAAAATCCTGGCAGGTAATAGTTGCGGGCATCCCGGGTCAGCCATGCGGCCACCAGGCAGATGCCCACCGAAAGCAGACCGGCCAGCGCCCCCAGAAAGGACTGCTGCTGGACCAGACGAATCAGCAGCTGCACGACTGCCAGGGCCGCTGAAACCTCCACGGTCAGCCCCAGACGGCCGGTCACCAGGAAGACAACCAGGAATACCAGCCCCGGCAGCAGGGATTCGACGATCCCCCGCCATCCGCCGATGGCCTCCATGACGGAGAAATCGTCGTCGGCCAGTGCTGCCAGCCCGGAGTGCTTCTGCTTCACAGCCTTAGCGGACCTCCGAGAACATGGGTCCGCGCGACAGTGTGGTCTTCACCTCGGTCTGCTGGTCCGAGTCGAAGGGGCCCTCGGGCCTGCCGGGGATCTGCGCACTCTCATCGTCCTTGGACTCCGAGTCTTCGGCTTCTCCACGGCGCTGGTTGGGGGTGATGGGCGCATGCATGGGCACCAGGTCACGGGGAGCCAGGGGCTCATCGCCACGGACCACCACCAGGTCGGCCAGGTAGCCGTCGAGCACATCCTTCTCCTTGCCGCCCTTGGCTGCCGGGCCTGAGAAGATGCCTCGCAGCATCCAGCGGGGTCCGTCGACGCCCACCACCCGGGTCACCAGGTTCTTGCCCTTGACCTTGACGGGCAGGGTCAGCTCCTTGCCGAAGACGCCGTCCACCTCCTTGCAGGAGGGGTTGGCCTTGAGCAGGTCGGCCCGGACCTCGTCCCAGAGGCCCAGGGACTTGGGGGCCGCGAAGGGCTCCAGCTCCAGACTGGAGGACCCGTAGGTGATGGTGGCTCCCAGCACGTCGCCGGTCTGCGAGTTGGCCTTGAGCCTCAGCTCGCTGCCCTTGAGGAAGGGCAGCATCAGGGCGCCGATGTCCAGGTACTCATCGGTGTCGGGGGCCTCGGAATCCAAACTGTCCCAGGGGCCTTTCCCGCTCTGCTCGGCTTCGTCCTGCTCCGCAGCCGTCTCATCACGGTCAGCCTGAGAGGTCTGGTCTGATTTCTCCGTGGACTTTTCAACGTCCTTGGACTCCTCGACGGCCTCCTCAGCCTGCTTCTTGGCGCGTTTCCTGCCGAAACCGAACAATCCCATGATGCCTCATTTCCTTGTGAGTCTGTGCAAAGGATACCTAGTCAAGACCCAGGCGCAGCTTGCCGCCGGGGATGGCGTCCAGCAGATCCTTGGTGTACTGGCGCTGGGGGTGGTCGAAGACCTCGTCGGTGGTGGCGTGCTCCACCAGCCGGCCATGCTGCATGACCACCACCTCGTCGGCGATCTGCCTGACCACGGCCAGATCGTGGGTGATGAACAGGTAGCTGAGCCCCTGCTCGGCCTGCAGGTCGTTGAGCAGCCGCAGCACCTGGTCCTGGACCAGCACATCCAGGGCGGAGACGGCCTCGTCGCAGATGATCACATCCGGATTCAGGGCCATGGCCCGGGCGATGGCGATGCGCTGACGCTGTCCGCCGGAGAGCTCGTTGGGGTAGCGCCCCATGACCGATTCAGGCATCTCCACCATGTCCAGCAGCTCCTTGACCCGCTTCTGCCGGGACTTGGCGTTGCCGATCTTGTGGATGCGCAGGGGCTCCTCGATGGAGCGGTAGATGGAGTACATGGGGTCCAGGGAGCCGTAGGGGTTCTGGAAGACCGGCTGCACGTGCCGGCGGAACTCCATGAGCTGACGGCTGCCGAAGCCGGCGATGTCCTGGCCCTCGTAGGTCACCAGGCCCGAGGTGGGCTTGAGCAAGTGCAGGACCATGTTGGCCACGGTGGACTTGCCGGAGCCGGACTCCCCCACGATGGCCAGGGTGGTCCCCCGCTTGACCGAGAAGGAGACGTCGTCCACAGCCTTGAACATCTCCTTGCGCCGGGGCAGCCTGAACTCGCGGGTCAGGTGCTCCACGGTGATGACGTGCTCGCTGCGCTCCAAGGTGCTCTCGCCCTTGACGTGATGCTCCAGCAGGTCTTCGGCATCCTGGCCGCGCTGCTTGGCGGAGATGATGCGCTGGGAGGCCAGCGAGGGCGCGGCCTGGACCAGCCGCTTGGTGTACGGGTGCTGGGGATGCTGCAGGACCTCCAGGCTGGGCCCGGACTCCACCACCTGGCCCCGGTACATGACCACGATGTGCTGGGCGCGCTCGGCTGCCAGACCCAGGTCGTGGGTGATGAAGAGCACGGCGGTGCCCAGGGATTCGGTCAGGCTGCGCAGGTGGTCCAGAATCCGCTTCTGGACGGTCACATCAAGGGCGCTGGTGGGCTCGTCGGCAATCAGCAGGTCGGGCCGGGAGGCCAGGCCGATGGCGATCAGGGCGCGCTGGCGCATGCCGCCGGAGAACTCATGCGGATACTGTCGGGCCCTGGTGGCGGCCTCAGGCAGCCCGGCCTCGGACAGCAGGCCGGCGATGCGGTCGTCCATGTCCGAGCCGGTGACATGCTCCTTGGCCAGCGTCCAGGCCGCATCGTCATCCACACCGGCGTCGATCAGGGACTTGGCCACGCCCCAACGGGTCTCGGAGCCCACATCCCACTCGGCCTTCAGGGCCTCCATGGTCTGGTCCACGTCAGCGACCCCGGCATCGCTCAGGGCCTGGCGGGCGGCCTGGAGCAGGCCGGGCAGGTCCTTGGAGGAGATGAAAAGCTCGTCGTCCGACTTCTTGAGCGTCACCTCTTCGTCGCTGGCCAGGGCCTTGGCCAGCCGGGAGCGCTTCTCCCGGGAGACATCCATATGGTTGGCGGTCAGCGCCTCCTTGACCTGGGAGCCGATGCGCCAGACCGGGTTCAGATTGCTCATGGGATCCTGCGGGACCAGGCCCACCTGGGAGCCGCGCAGCGCCTCGTAGTCCTTGCGGTCCAGGCCCACCAGCTCGCGGCCATTGAGCCGGATGCTGCCGCCGGTCACCTTGCCGGTGCCGGGCAGAAGACCCAGCACAGCCATGGCCGAGGTGGACTTGCCCGAGCCGGACTCCCCCACGATGGCCACCCACTGGCCGGGATAGACATTGAAGGAGGCGTCGCGAACTGCGTGGACGGTGCGCCCATCGGCGGTGAAGTCCACCTGCAGGTCCCGCACGTCGAGCAGAGGCTGCTGCTCCTGATTGGTGGTCATGTTCTTGTCTGCTTCAGTCATGCTTCCTCCGCTCAGGCCGTTCTGCTCTTGGGATCCAATGCATCCTTGACCGCGTCGCCCATCATGATGAAGGCCAGCACGGTGATGGCCAGGGCTGCGGAGGGATAGAAGAGGACCGAGGGGTTGGTGGTCAGGAGGTTCTGGGCCGTCGAGATGTCCCCGCCCCAGGAGACCACGGTGGAGGGCAGGCCGATGCCCAGGAAGCTCAGCGTGGCTTCAGAGACGATGTAGGTGCCCAGCGACATGGTGGCCATGACGATGACCGGGGCCAGGGAGTTGGGCATGATGTGCCGGAAGAGGTTGCGCAGGGGCGTGGAGCCCAGGGCCGTGGAAGCGGTGTTGAACTCCAGGTTCTTGGCCTCCAGGACGGCGCTGCGGGTGATGCGGGCCATGTTGACCCAGCCGAAGAGGGTCAGGGTCAGGATGATCTTCCACAGGGAGGTGGAGGTGCGGAACATCTGCAGGAGCACGATGGCGCCCAGGATCATGGGGATGGCGAAGAAGATGTCGGTGATGCGGCTGAGCACGGCGTCAACCCAGCCCCCGAAGAAACCGGCGATGGCGCCGATGAGGCCTCCGAAGACAGTGACCAGGATGGTGGTCATGATGCCGATGGCCACCGAGGTCCTTGCCCCGTGGATGACGCGGCTGTAGACGTCGCAGCCCTGCAGGTCGAAGCCGAAGGGGTGCCCGGGCCGGCCGGGCTCCAGGGAGTCGGACAGGCTGCAGGCCATGGGATCCTGCCTGGCGAAGAGGTTGGGGAAGAGGGCCACCAGGATGACCACGATCGCCAGGATTGCGGAGATGATGAAGAGCGGGTTGCGCCTCAGGGTCTTCCAGGCGTCGGCCCACATGCTGGTGGGCGGCACGTCCTCATCCACCGAGTCCACCTCGCGCAAGGGCGTCTCCTCGATGGGGGCCACGAACCGCTCCTGGCCCGGCAGGGGGTCGGGGAAGTAGACGCGGGCCTGGCTTTCGTTCTGTTCGCTTGACTCGTTCATTGCCGTTTCACTCATAGTCGGTCCCTCTCCCTCACGCATACCGGATCCGCGGATCGAGCACTGCGTAGAGCAGGTCGACCAGGAGGCTGGTGATGACGAAGATCAGGACCAGAATGGTCACGATGGAGACCACCAGGGTGCCTTCGCCCCTCAGGATGGCCTGGTAAAGGGTGTTGCCCACGCCCTGGATGTTGAAGATGCGCTCGGTGATCATGGCCCCGCCCATGAGTCCGCCGATGTCGGCGCCCAGGTAGGTGACCACGGGGATCAGGGAGTTGCGCAGCACGTGCCGCACGATGACGGACCGGTTGCTCATGCCCTTGGCCCGGGCCGTGCGCACGTAGTCCTCGGAGATGTTGGAGGTGATCTCCGTCCTGGTCAGACGGATGATGGAAGCCATGGACACCGACCCCAGCACGATGGCCGGCATGAGCAGGTCAATGAAGCCCGGATTGGCCCCGGCGGTGGCTGGCAGCAGATGCCATTTGACGCCGAACAGGTACTGCAGGATGAAGCCGGTGACGAAGGTAGGCACCGAAATCAGCAGCAGGGAGAGGACCAGGATGATGTTGTCCGACCACTTGCCCTTGGTCAGGCCGCCGATGATGCCGAAGATCACGCCGAAGACGCCCTCGAAGACGAAGGCCATCAGGGCCAGCTTGATGGTCACCGGGAAGGCCCTGCCGATCACGCTGATCACGGGCTGGCCGGCGAAGGTGTTGCCGAAGTTCAGGGTCAGCGCGTTCTTCAGGAAGAGCACGTACTGCACGATGAAGGGCTTGTCGAGATTGTATTCCGAACGTATCTGTGCGGCAACGGCCTGATTGACCGGCTTGTCCCCGAACATGGCGGCCACGGGGTCGCCGGGAAGCGCGAAGACCAGCGCGTATATCAGCAGTGTCGTGCCGAGAACGACGGGGATCATCTGCAGAATACGTCGCAGAAGATATTTTCCCATCGGCTATTCTCCTTTGTCATCCGCGACCGGGATCGGCATGGGGATCGAGGCCGCCGCAAAAATTCTTGTTTGAGTCTACCAGCACACCTCAACAGGGGTGCAAAGACACCAAGGCCGGCGCGGAGTGGATCCTTCCGTGCCGGCCCGGGCGATGTCAGCTGTCAGGTGCGGAATTCAGGCTCCCGTCACCTCACTTGCTGATGTTGTAGTAAGCAGGGACGCCCTTCCAGGTGAAGGAGAATCCTTGGATGTTCTTGGCGGCCACGCCGTTGGAGTTCTGGTAGTAGAGCGGGACTGCGGGCAGATCGCGGAAGAGCAGCTCCTCGGACTGCTGGTAGATCTTGTTGGCCTCGTCGATGCTCTTGGCGGAGGCTGCCTTGTCCATCAGGCCGTCGAACTCGGGGTTCTTGTAGTCGCCGTCGTTGGACCCGTTGCCGTTGGCTGCCGAGCTGGCGAAGTTGCTGGACAGGTAGCTCTCGGGCGAGGGGTAGTCAGGCTGCCAACCGGAGCGGAAGGCCGAGTCGGTGAACTTGCGGTTCTGCACGTTGGAGCGGAACTCGCTGAAGGTGGGCAGAGGGTTGCCTGCAGCCTGGATGCCCAGGGCGTTCTTGATGGAGTTGGTCACGGCGTCGTAGATCTCCTTGTGGGCGCCATCGGCGTTGTAGGCGATCTTGAAGGTGTCGCCCTCGCCCCATGGGGAGATCTTGTTGGCCTCGGCCCAGAGCTCCTTGGCCTTGGACGGGTTGTACTTGAGCACGTCGGATCCCTTGATGCTGGTTGAGTAGCCGGGGATGACGGGGGCGGTGAAGTCGTGGACCTCCTTGGCGGTTCCGGACAGCACCTTCTTGATGATGGTCGGCCGGTCGATGGCCATGGAGATGGCCTGGCGACGGAGCTTGCCCTCCTGATCCTGGCCGAAGTGCTTCATGTAGGAGGGGATGGTGAACATCTGGATGACCGAGCCCGGGTCGTTGATGGCCTGGACCGTGTTATCGGTCTGGAAGGTCTTGCGAGCCGAGGCGGGCAGGGTGTCCAGCACATCCAGGTTGCCGGCCTGCACGTCGCGGTAGGCTGCGGTGGCATCGGTGTAGGCGCGGAACTCCACGCCGCCGTTCTTGACCTTGATGCCGCCCTTGTAAGCGGGATCCTTGACCAGCTTGATGGACTTGTTGTGCTCCCAGGACTGGAACTTGTAGGGTCCCACGGTCACCGGCTTCTCGCCGAAGGCCTTGGTGTCCTTGTAGAAGGACTCGGGCAGGGGCGCAAACGCGGTGTAGCCCACCTGGATGGGGAAGGTGGAGGAAGGCGAGGTCAGATCAACGGTGAAGGTCTTGTTGTCGATGACCTTGAGGCCGGACAGCTGGGCATCGCCAGGGGTGCCCTCCTTCTGCAGGTCGTCATAGCCCTTGATGTTGGCGAAGAAGCTGGAGCCCAGCTGCTTGTTGGCGATGTCGGCCGCCCAGGACCAGGCCTTGGTGAAGGACTGTGCGGTGACCGGGGTGCCGTCCGAGAACTTCCAGCCGTCGTTGATGGTCACGGTGTACTGGGTGTTGTCCTCGTTGGCCTTGATCTGCTTGGCGATCTCGTTGACCGGCTTGCCCTTGTCGTCAAAGCGGACCAGCTTGGAGAACATGACGTCGATGGGGTTGCCACCCCCCACCTCGTTGGTCATGCTGGGGATGAGCGGATTGGCCGGCTCAGGGTTGAAGACCGAGATGACGGCGTTCGAGCTGCCGCCGTTGCTCCCCTGGGCAGAGGAGCCGGATCCGCCGGATCCGCCGCAGGCGCCCAGCGTGAGCGCCATGACGCACAGTCCGGCGCCCGCAATGGTCAGGGCCGATTGCTTCTTCATATATCTTGCTCTTTCCTTTGGTTGGTTTCCCGAACCGCCAGTCATCGACGGCGGTTTATGCCGTTTCCGGCACGATCATTACTGGTCCTTGGACAGCTCCGAGAAGATCGGATAGCCATCCCAGCCCAGACGCATCCCATGAACCTTCTTGGCGGACGCGCCGATGTTGTTTCCATAATAGAGCGGAACCGCCGGCATGTCCTGTAGAAGGATCTCCTCAGCCTGCTGGAAGAGCCTGTTGGCTTCATCGGTGTCCTTGGCCTTGGCAGCCTGCTTCAGCAGGGCGTCGAACTTGGGGTTCTTGTAGTCGCCATCGTTGGATCCGTTGCCATCGGCCGCCGAGCTGGCGAAGTTGCTCATCAGATAGCTCTCAGGCGATGGGTAGTCGGGTGACCAGGAGGATCTGAAGGCCGCATCCGCGTAGAGGCGCTTTTTGATGTTGCCGCGGAACTCGCTGAAGGTGGGCACAGGAGTGGCCTCGGCCTTGATGCCCAGCGTATTCTTGATGGAGTTGGCCATGCCGTCGTAGAAGTCCTTGGCGCCGCCATCCGAACTGTACAGCATTTGGAAGCTCTTGTCGGCTGGCCACTTGCTGATGGCATCGGCCTTGGCCCAGTACTCCTTGGCCTTCCTGGCGTTGTACTTGAGGTTGTCCGAACCCTTGAGATCCTTGGCATAGCCTGGGATGGTCGGCGCGGTGAAGTCGGTGGGCTGCACGCCCAGACCGCCCAGGACCTTGTCGATCAGCATCTTCCGGTCAATGGCCATGGAGATGGCCAGGCGGCGCAGGTGGCCCTCCTGGTCCTGGCCGAAATGCTCCATGGTGGCGGGAATGGTGAACATCTGCAGGGTGGAGCCAGGCTTGTTATAACTCTGCACCATGCTGTCGGTCATGAACGTCTTGACAGCGGAGGTGGGGATCCTGTCGATCACATCCAGGTTGCCCGCCTGCACATCGGAATAGGCAGAATTCAAGTCAGTGTAGACCTTGTAGTCGATGCCGCCGTTCTGGACCTTGACCTCCCCGCCGTAGTCGTTGTTCTTGCGAAGCCTGATCATGGCGTTGTGCTGCCAGGACTCAAACGTGTAAGGACCCGAGCTGACCGGATTCTCCCCGTAGGCCTTGGGATCCTTGTAGAAGGACTCAGGCAGGGGCGCAAAAGAGGTATAGCCTACCTGAATGGGGAAGGTGGACGAGGGCGAAATGAGGTCTACGGTGAAGGTCTTGTCATCGATGACCTTCAATCCGGAGAACTGGGCATCCGCAGGCACGCCCTGCTTCTGCAGGTCATCAAAGCCCTTGATGTCAGAGAAAAAGCTGGCGTTCAGCTGGCCGTTGGACACATTGGCGCTCCAGGACCAGGCCCTGGTGAAGGACTTGGCGGTGATCGGGGTGCCATCCGAGAACTTGCGCCCGTCAACCAAGGTGACCTTGTACTGGGACATGTCGTCGTTGCCCTTGATCTCCGCGGCCAGATCGTTGTGGGCCTTGCCCTGATCGTCGAAGCGGATCAGCTTGGAGTTGATGGCATCCACGACCTGCCCGCCGCAGCTTTCCGCAGTGCTGCTGGGAATGAGCGGGTTGGCCGGCTCGCACCCACGGACCGACACCACGGCGTTGTTGCTGGGCTGGCTGCTGGACGACTGCTCGGCACCCTCGGTATTGGTGCTGCTGCCTCCACTGCCGCAGCCGCTGGCCAAGAGCGCCAAGGCACAGATGGCGGCTGACGCCACCGTGAGCTGTGAACTCTTCTTCATTCTTGCTGCTCCCTTTAGCTGGTTGCCAACATTGCGCCTATGATCCCGAAAGTCTTTGACTGATGTTCAAGCTAGAATACGCCATATTCTGATACCAGGATGTTTCCCGAGACAAGTCGTATCTCATTTACCGGATCTCAGGCCCGGGGGAAAGCCTGCCTGTACCGGGCCCGCAACTGCTCGATGGAGACGTGGGTGTAGCGCTGGGTGGTCCGCAGGGAGGAATGGCCCAGCATCTCCTGAACCTCGCGCAGGTCGGCTCCCCCATCCAGCATGTGCGTGGCGGCCGAGTGCCGCAGGGCATGGGGGGCGATGTCGGGCACCCCAGCCTGACCGGCCGCCTGATGGACCACCTTGCGGACCTGCCGTTGGCCAACCCTGCCGCCAAGCTGACCCAGGAAGAGGGCCTGACCTGCCTTGCGGGCCGATTTGGCCCTTGAGCCCGCCAGGACCGGCCGCCCCTCCCCCAGCCAGCGATCCAGAGCACGATCGGCGGGCAGGCCATAGGGCAGGACCCGCTCCTTGGAACCCTTGCCCAAGACCTTTACGGTGCGGCTGTGCCGGTTCACGTCATCCAGGTCCAGCCCGCAGAGCTCGGCCACGCGCATGCCCGTGGCGTACAGCAGCTCCAGCATGGCCGCGTCCCGGACCTGCAGGGCCGCCTGGACTTTCTGGTCCTCCCGGGGCTCGACCGGATCCTGGTCGACCGTATCCATCAGGGTGCGGGCCTGGTCGTGCGTCAGGACCCGTGGAAGGTGCTCGGACTGCTTGGGGCTGCTCAGGGCCAGGGTGGGGTCGGTCTTGATCCGGCCGTGCCGGCTCAGCCAGCCGAAGAAGGATCTCAATGCGGCCGTCTTCCGGGCCATGGTCGAGCGGGCGTGGGTGGCGGATTCGTGAGCCAGCCAGGACCTGATGGCGGCCAGGTCGATCTGCGCGGGGTCGTCGAAGCCGTGCAGATGCATCAGGTGCAGAAAGCCCGACAGGTCGGCCCGGTAGGAACGCACGGTGTTGGGACTCTTGCCTGCCACCCGGGAAAGATAGTCGGTGAAGTCCTGCAGATCCTGGTCCACTGCGGGCACTCCCTTCGCTTGGCTGTGCAGTATGTGCAATACAGTCTAGGCGTTTTCGCCCTCGTCGCAGCCGCAGGCGATACTGACCCCGGAGGTGGATGGCCATGCGTTTGCCAGCAACCATACCGGCCGGAGCGCGGCTGGTGGTCAGGATTGCCTTGGGAGCAGATCCGGAGGACGGAAGGCCCAAGTTCCGAGACTACGTGGGCCATGTGGTCGACTGGGACGGACATCAGCTGATCCTAGACAGGGACCCGGCGGCCAATGGGTCGCGTCCCGGGGAACGGGTGACCCTGCCAGCAGAAGACATGGTGGCCCTGAAGCCGGTCCCGGAACGCCGTTCGCCCCGTCCGGACCCACCTGATCTCAGTCGATGACCGGCGGGTGCAGCACCCGGGCACGGCTGGTGGTCAGGAAGGCCGAGACCTGCTCGCCGCGCAGGGCCGAATCCAGCAGCTCCTGCCGCCAGTTGCCCTCCTGCGGATCCAATTCAAGGTCGGTGGTGGGCATCGGCTCCTGGCCGGCCAGGGCAGCCTTGTAGCGCCGGAAGGGATCGGCCTGGAGGAAGAAGTCCCGGCGCTTTTCATCGGCCGCCGCATCCTGGTCCCGCAAGAGAGAGGCCATGCCCTGCAGATTCTCGGCCAAGTCATCCAGAAGGTCGGCCACCTGGTCGGCGTTCTCCTCCACCATGGCCCGGGTCCGTTCCGGATCGGTCAGGGCCACCCGGGTCATGTCACGCCAGGATCCGGCCGCCAGAGCCGAGGCCACTCGGCGGTCAGGCGATCCGGTCAGCATGTTGGCCAGGGCGGTGGCCACCACATGGGGCATGTGCGAGATCAGCGCAGCGGCCCGGTCATGGGTGGCATCGTCCAGGGCGATCAGCCGGTTGCCCAGACCCTGGGTGACCATGTCGGCCACGGTCAGGAATCGGCTGTAATCCGTTTGTTCATCGACGCAGAGAGCCCAGAGGGCATCATCCAAGAGGGCCGGGTCCGAGTCCTCGTAACCTGAGCCCTCGCTGCCCGCCATAGGATGGGCGCCCACATACTGATCAGCCAGACCGGCCTGCTCGACCTGACGGCGGACCGGCCCCTTGACACTGCCCACGTCGGTCAGGGTGGTGCCTCGGGTCAGCACCGGAGCCAGGGCCTTGAGCACCTCGGGCATGGCCCGCAAGGGGGTGGCCAGCACCAGCACGTCTGCCTTGCCCTTGGCCAGCTCCTCCAGGGTGTCCACACAGTGGATCCCCTGGCTGCGGGCCTGCTCGTAGGGACGATCATTATGGTTCCATGCGATCACGAACCGGCCCCGGGCGGCCAGGCGGCGGGCCAGCGATCCGCCGATCAGACCCAGCCCTGCCACGGCGATCTTGTGGGCCGAGGTCAGCACCGGCGAGGCGGCCATGCCTGCCATGGGGTGCATGTGCTCGGGACCTGACAGGTCCATGTGTGGAAAGGGTGCGGATTCATCTACCATAACAACTCCTTGCTGATCGTCTCGGTATCGGGGTCCTCACCCCGGAAGGCCCCCGCCCTGGGCAGCATCCATTCACGGATGGGGGGCGCTGGATGCGGGGTGCGCGGATGGACCGCCAGGGTCTTGAGCCAGTCCCCCCTGTCCAGCAGGTCAGCCAGCACCTGATGCAGACCCTTCTGCCATGGTGCGGCGTCGATGCTGGCCACGAAGCTGTAGGTCCCGTCGTGCCCCTTGATGGGCCGGGACATGAATGAGGTCATGTTCAGGCCCGCATCGCGCAGACGGTCCAGCAGGTTGGCCAGCACGCCCGGCCCGGTATTCAGGGGAATGAAGGTGACGATGGACTCGAAATCCCCGCCCGGCGCCAGGCGGCGTGCCAGCCGGGCGGCCCGATCTCGGGGAGCCAGCAGAAGAAAGTCGGTGCGCGCACCCTGATAGTCCTGCACCTCACGCCGGTAGGTCTCCAGTCCGTAGAGGCTCCCGCATATGCGCGGCCCCAGAGCCACCTGGTCGGGGCCCAAGTCACGGCAGGCCGCAGCGTTGGAATTGGCCGGCACCGGATTGAGGCCGGTCTCTGCGATGAAGCCCTTGCACTGGGCCAGTCCATGGGGATGGGCGCCGACCTGGCGCAAGGGGCCATGGTCAGCCCTGACGAAGGCGTCAAAGACAATGGGCAGGCGGACCATGCCGAAGCCCGCTACCGCCTGAGCATCGATCAGGGCATCCATGTTGGGCACCACATGGCCCTCCACGTTGTTTTCCCAGGCCAGCACTCCCCAGCCTCGGCCCTCCTCCACGGAGGCCACAATGGCCGCCGCATCCGTGCAGGGGCGCAAGTCAGCCTGGCAGCCCAGCCTTGTCGCCATGAGGCTGGCGGCCTCAAGGGCGGCCTGATGGGTGAAGGTCCCCTCGGGACCCAGGAAGTGCAGGGGAATTCGGTCGGATGAAGTCGCCGGCCTCGCTGACGGGTCATGGCTCATGCGGATCGCCCCTGACGACGCAGGGGGCCATCGGCAAACCAGGAGGCCGGCAGACAGATGGCCAGGGTCTGGATCAGGACCAGCCCGCCCATCCAGAGGAAGACCGCATACTTGGCAAAGAATGTCGGGAAGTTGGCATAGGGCATGAGCACGTCGCCGCCGGGTCCGCGCATGGAGAGCAGCCAGACCACGACCGTCGAGGCCACCAGATGCAGGGCCAGACCCATGGTGCCGCTGTCGCAACGGACCCACCAGGCAGCCAGGGCCACCAGCAGATAGGCCAGGACCATCCCCCAGGGCAGACCCTGAGCGGCCCCGGAGCGCTGGACCAGGGTCCCCAGCACCCCCACCGCCAGGCCGATGGGCAGGCCCAGCAGGCAACGGAAGGCGCTGGCCTTGCCAGACTCCCCCGTCGAACGGGAGGGGGCTTGGTTCTTGGATTTGGAAACCTGAGACTTCATGGGTTCCAGACTAGTCCGACCCGGTCACCGTGGGGCGGCCGGGTCGGACTGGTCTGATTGTGAGAGCAGCTTACTTCTTGTTGGCCCTGCGCTGACGGGCGTTCCACTTGTACCAGGCATCCCTGTCCAGGATGATCTTGCGCACACGGATGGACTCGGGGGTCACCTCCACGCACTCGTCATCGTTGGCGAAGTCCAGGGACTCCTCCAGGCTCATGTCGATGGGCGGGGTCAGGGTCTCCAGCACGTCGGCGGTGGAGGAACGCATGTTGGTCATGTGCTTCTCCAGGGTGATGTTGATGTCCAGGTCGCCGGGCTTGTTGTTGATGCCCACGATCTGCCCCTCGTAGACAGGCGACTGTGGCTTGACGAAGAACTCGCCCCGGGCCTGGAGCTTCTGCATGGCGTAGGGGCTGGCCTTGCCGGAGCGGTCGGAGACCATGGATCCGTTCTGCCGGGTCTTGATGTCGCCCGCCCAGGGGGCGTAGCCGGCGGAGATTGAAGCGGAGATGCCGGTGCCGCGGGTGGCGGTCAGCAGGGCGGTGCGGAAGCCCAGCAGGCCACGGGAGGGCACGGTGAACTGCATCCTGACCCAGCCGGAGCCGTGGTTGGTCATGGTCTCCATGCGGCCCTTGCGGTCGGCCATGAGCTGGGTGACCGCGCCCATGTACTCCTCGGGCACGTCGATGGTGTCGGACTCCATGGGCTCCTGAAGCTTGCCGTCCACGGTCTTGGTGACCACCTGGGGGCGGCCCACGGTCAGCTCGTAGCCCTCCCGGCGCATCTGCTCGGCCAGGATGGCCAGGGCCAGCTCGCCACGGCCCTGGACCTCCCAGGCGTCAGGCCGGTCGGTGGGCAGCACCTTGATGGAGACATTGCCGATCAGCTCGCGGTCCAGACGATCCTTGAGCATGCGGGCGGTCAGCTTGTGGTCCTTGCCCTCGGTGCCGGCCAGGGGGGAATCGTTGGTGCCGAAGGTCATGGAGACGGCCGGGTCGTCCACGTGGATCAGCGGCAGGGGGCGGGGGTCGTCCTGGTCGACGATGGTCTCGCCGATCATGATGTCCTCCACGCCGGCCACAGCAACGATGTCGCCGGGGCCGGCCTCCTCCACAGGGAAGCGCTGCAGGCCCTTGGTGCGCAGGATCTCGGTCAGCTTGAAGTTCTCGATGGATCCGTCCACGCGCGACAGGCCGTACTGGCGGCCCTTGGTCAGGGTGCCGTTGTAGATGCGCACCAGGCCCAGACGGCCCAGGTAGTCGGAGGCGTCGATGTTGGTCACATGGGCCTGCAGGGGGGCGCCCTCCTCGTATTCCGGTGCGGGAATGTTGGTCAGGATGGCCTCGAAGAGCGGCTCCAGGTCGTCGTTGTCGGGCACAGCGCCGTCGGCTGGCTGGTTGACGGAGGCCTTGCCGGCCTTGGCTGCGCAGTAGATGACCGGCAGGTCCAGGAGGGAATCCAGATCCAGATCCACTCCCTCCTCGCTCACGTCCTGGGCCAGGCCCAGGAGCAGATCGGTGGACTCGGAGACCACCTCGGAGATGCGGGCATCGGGCCGGTCGGTCTTGTTGATGACCAGAATGACGGGCAGCTTGGCCTCCAGGGCCTTGCGCAGGACGAAGCGGGTCTGGGGCAGGGGCCCCTCGGAGGCGTCCACCAGCAGGACCACGCCGTCGACCATGGAGATACCGCGCTCCACCTCGCCGCCGAAGTCGGCGTGGCCGGGGGTGTCCACCACGTTGATGGTGATGCCGTCGGGCTCGCCCAGCTTGGCGGCCAGGGGGCCTGTGTACTTGACGGCGGTGTTCTTGGCCAGGATGGTGATGCCCTTCTCCTTCTCCAGGTCGTTGGAGTCCATGACCCGGTCGGGCACCTCCTCCCGCTCGGAGAAGACGTGCGACTGCTGCAGCATGGCGTTGACCAGGGTGGTCTTGCCGTGGTCAACGTGTGCCACAATCGCCACATTTCGTATATCGCCGCGTACCGCCATCAAAACCTCATTCTCGTGAATGCTATCCATGCCTTCACCGGCTTGTCTGCCGGCTGGCTTGGTCCAGGAATTGGACAAACAGAGACAAGTGTAACCGCCTTGTGTGACAGGCGTTCACTCCTCCTCGCCCTGGGGTGAACCTTGGGCCGAATCCAGGGATTGGGGCTGTTCGGACAGCTCCTGGCGGGCCTGGGCCAGAGCCGAGTCCTCGTCTGGCAGGAAGGGGGCCAGAGAGGGCAGATCATCCAAGGATTGCAGGCCCATCCGCTCAAGGAAGAGGTCGGTGGTGACCAGCAGCGCGGCATGGGTCTGCTCATCCAGGCCCTCCTCGCGAACCAGGCCTCGGACCAGCAGGGCCCGGATGACCCCATCCGAGTTGACCCCACGGATCTGGCCTACCTGGGCACGGGTCATGGGCTGGCGGTAGGCCACGATGGCCAGGGCCTCCAGGGCCGCCTGGGAGAGCCGAGCCGTCTGACCATCCTTGACGAAGGCCGCCACCACCGGCTGGTAGGCAGCCCGGCTGGTCAGTTGCCAGCCCCGTGCGGTCCGACGCAATTCGAATCCTCGGTCGCTATAGGACTCGGCCAGCGATTCCAGGGCGGCATTGACCGGCTCCGGATCCACAGCCAACACCCGGGAGAAGTCCTCTGCGGTCAGTGGCCGGTCCGTGGCCACCAGTATGGCCTCAAGACAGGCGGTCAGTCCGCCGGGAAAGTCCTGTACGTCAAAGTCCACATATTCGGGACGGGTGTCGGGAGCCGAGGTTTGGCTCATGCGAAGTCCCCCTCACTGATCAAGGCTGTTTCCGGCTCCTGGGTAGGCCCTACCCAGCGCAGGTAGAGCGGCTGGTAGGGGCCATCCTGACGGTACTGGATCAGCTCCTGCCTAAAGAAAATCAGCACGGCCAGGAATCGGGCCACCACCTGCGCCCGGCCCTTGGAGGAGGCGACCAGATCGGCGAAGGCCACCGGTTGCCCAGGCTGTACCAGCAGGGCTTGGCGAACCTGGTCAGCCTCCTTGTTCAGGTCGACCAGGGGCACGTGCAGCTGGTCCAGACGAACCTGGGAGGCCGGAGCGTTGACCAGGGCGTTGGCACAGAGCAGGGCCAGATCCTCCGGCTTCAGGGTCCAGACCAGATCAGGCAGCAGATGGGCCAGTTCGGGCTCCAGATGGCCGGGGTGCGGGTAGCGTCCCGAGTTGGCGGCCAGCCTGGCACGAAAGTCCTGCCCTGCCTGCTTGAAGGCCCGGTACTGCAGCAGCCTGGCGAAGAGCAGATCACGCTCCCGGAGGGCATCCATGGAGGCTTGGTCGCGCATGGACTCGTCCTCCACAGGCAGGAGGGCAGCGCTCTTGGCCTCCACCAGCACCGAGGCCACATCCAGAAAGGCACTGGCCTGGTCCAGTCCTTGGCTGAAGTCCAGGGTGCGTACATAGTCAAGAAACTCGCCGGTGATGGAGGCCAGGGAGACCTCCGTCAGTGAGAGCTTGCGGTTGGCCAGCATGCCCAGCAGCAGGTCGAAGGGTCCCTGGTAGACGTCCAGGTCGACGGCGAAACCGTCCGCTGATCCGCTCACGCCACGATGCCGCGGGCGATCAGCTCCCGGGCGACCTCCCGATACTCCTTGGCCGTCTTGTGCTCGGGGGCGAACATGGTGATGGGTTCGCCGGCCACCGTGGCATCGGGCAGCTTGATGGATCGGCTGATGATGGAATGAAGAACCTTGCCCTTGAAGGCCTCGTAGATGCGCTGAAGCACCTCGTCCGAATGCAGGGTCTTGGTGTACATGGTGACCAGCACCCCGTAGATCTGCAGGTCGGGGTTGATGCGGCTGCGGACCTTCTCTATGGATTGCATGAGCAGGGCCACGCCGCGCAGGGCGAAGAACTCGGCCGCCACGGGAATGATGACCCCGTCCGCAGCAGTCAGCGCGTTGACGGTCAGCAGGCCGAGCGAGGGCTGGCAGTCGATGATGATGGCGTCATACTCCTGCCGCAGGGGCCGGATGGTAGCCGCCAGGGCCTGCTCACGGCCGACCTCGGTGACCAGCTGAATCTCGGCGGCCGACAGATCGATGTTGGCCGGGATGATGTCCAGACCGTCGAAACGGGTGTGCCGGACCACCTCGTGAACATCCAGGGAGGTGTCGAACATGGCGGTGTAAATGGTGTTATCCACGCTGTTGGCATTGATGCCCAGACCCACGGTGGCCGCGCCCTGGGGGTCGAAGTCCACGATCAGCACCCGTCGCCCGTACTGGCACAGGGACCCGGCGATGTTGATGGATGAGGTGGTCTTGCCCACGCCGCCCTTTTGGTTGCACATGGCGAGAACACGGGCCGGGCCGTGCTGTTTCAAAGGCTCCGGGGCAGCGAACGTCTCATACTCGCGCCCTAACAAATCCGTAGGCATGCTTCTACCCTATCAAGTTTCCGACCGCATTCGCGGGTTGGCGGGTCAGCGAGCACGAGGATGGGCCGTCTGGTAGGTCTCCATCAGGGCCTGCGGGCTGACGTGTGTGTAAATCTGGGTTGTGGTCACCGAGGCGTGGCCCAGCAGCTCCTGGACTGAACGCACATCGGCGCCTCCCTCCAGCAGATGAGTGGCGAAGGAGTGCCGCAGGGTGTGGGGGTGCAGGGGTCTGTTCAGGCCCGCCCGGCGTCCGGCATCCCTGACCACCTGCCAGACGGTCTGCCTGGTCAGCCGCTTGCCCCGCTTGTTGAGGAAGACGGCCCGCAGCTCCCTGCCCTTGGTGGCCCGATCGCACAGGCTGGACCGTCCCATATTCAGGTAGGCCTGCATGGCCTGGCAGGCGTAGGAGCCCATGGGTACCAGACGTTGCTTATCGCCCTTGCCGGTCAGACGGACCACCCGCTCGTTAAGGTCCATGTCCTCCAGATCGGTGCCGACGGCCTCCGAGACCCGGCAGCCGGTGGCGTACATGAACTCCAGCAGGGCCTTGTCCCGCAGGACCACCGGATCCTTGGACCCGCCCATGGCGGCCACATCCAGCAGCCGGGCCACCTGGTCCACGTCCAACACATCGGGCAGGGCCGAGGTGCCCTTGGGAGCCTTGACGGTACGAGAGACATCCTGGTCGGTCACCCCCTGCTTGAGGGCGAACCGGTGCCACTCATGGACGGCGGCCATCCTTCGGGAGCGGCTGGCTGGACTTTCATCGGCCAGATGGGCCAGGAAACCCTCCACATCGGCGGTCTTGATCTGTTCCAGGTTGGTGATGCCTCGAGCGGATAGCCAATTGATGTACATGGTCAGATCGGACTTATAGGCCTTGACCGTGGCAGGGGCTAGACCCCGCTCCAGCCCGGTATAGGCCACGAACTGATCCAGCAGGGCGGTCAGCCCCTCCTGATGATCACCGTCCACTACCGCTTAACCTCCGGTTCTCTTCATCAGTGCTGGTCTGTAGGCCATATTCTAACGCTCCGCTCCCCTGTTTCCATGCTTCCGACGCGCTCGGTATTGCGGCGACCGCTCAAGAGACCTCCCGGATCAGCCCTTGGATCCCCTCTTGCTGAAGAATCCGTCGGTAGGGTCCGGCCTCCCTGCTGATGATCCTGTCGATGGCATGCATGCCCAGCAGTTCCACCGGCGCATTGTCATCGGTCAATACTCTCCCCTCTGCATCCCCAACCGTGCTCAGACGGGAGCTGACCTGCTCCATCATCGCGGATAGGTCCGGATCAGGGCTGACCCTGACGGCAGCCTCCGCCAGCAGGTCGGAATGCGGATAGTCTCTCATGGCCGCCTTCTTGCCCTGGTTATCACCTTCTGATCCTGAGAAATCCTCAGAAGCAGGGCGGCGCGCAAAGAGCTCACGGTTGGTGGTCTGGGGCACATCGGCTGTCAGGATGGCATCGGATCCGAAGACCCTGGTGATGGTATTGGTCAGGGCCGCATTGATGGATCCCTGACCGTCGTCGATCATGTTCATGTTGACCACCATGACCCCGCCCGGATTCAGGTGATTCCTGACCAGGGTAAAGAACTCGGTGGAACTCATCTGGAAGGGGATGGTGATGTCCTGATAGGCATCGACCATGATCAGGTCGAAGCGCTGGCCACTGGCTACCAGCCAGGCTCGCCCGTCGTAGGTGGAAACCGGAATATCGGCGGGCTGATCAAAATACTTGATAGCCAGTTTGCTGATGGACTGATCGATCTCCACCCCCTGGATGGCCATCCGAGGATAGTACCGCCTCAGTTGCCGGGCGTAGGTCCCGGTCCCCATGCCCAGGATCAGAGCCGAGCGGGCCTGATCGGCCATGAGCGGTGCCGCCAGGGCCGTGTCGTAGTACATGCCGGTCATCCCGGGGTGCTTCATGGTCACCGATTGGACGCCGAAGAGGACGTTGGTGGAAAGGATGGTTCTGTCCGCAAGGGTTTTGACCTGCAGGTAGTTGTAGATGGACTCGCCCTCGTAGGTCAGGCCTTTCTCCCAGAAGGCGAACCCCGTCATCGGCGACAGGGCGGCCGAGACCACAAAGGCCACCGTGGCGATCAGGCAGGCCAGGCGATGCGCTTGGGATGAAAGAAAGTAGACCAAGGCCACCAGGAGCAGTATCCCGGAGAAGATCAGAAAGGTGACAAAGGTCCCCACGGCCGGGATGGTCACAAAGGTGGGTAGGAAGGTGCCCAGGATGGATCCCACCGTGTTGCAGGCGCTGAGCCGGCCGACCACCGAAGCGTTGTCATCCAAGGAGTCGGTGGCGCTCTTGACCAGTCCGGGGGTGATGGTGCCCAGGAGGAAGAGGGGCGGAACAAAGATGATCAGGCAGGAGATGAAAGCCGCCAGGACCAGGAAGTTGGTGGAGACGGCCACAATCAACAGCCCCGAGATCAGGATGATCAGATACTTGCCGACCAGGGGGATCAGGGCAATCCAGACGGCCGCGGCCATAATGCACAGGTAGAGCCTGTCCGGGTCAGGGTTCCGGTCGGCCCAGCGGCCGCCGACGACGGCGCCCAAGGCCAGGGCGATCATGATGGTCCCGATGATGATGGTCCATACGATCTGGGAGGACGAGAAGTAAGGAGCCAGCAGGCGGGAGGCCCCCAGCTCAGCAGCCATGACGGCCATCCCCGAGAAGAACTCCGTCACATAGAGAAAGATCCGCGACCGCAGGATGGGGCGCGACTGATTGATCCTGGCCAGCTTGGATCTACCGCTACTCGGTGATGGACTGGACTGGCCAGCCGATGCCGCCGATACAGCCGACACGTTTGCGCTGTGATCATCGTTCATGGCGGCTCCCGGCATCATTGTCGTCAATCAACTTACCGTCCCGCTGAGGAATGGTCAAATATGCAAAGAACCCCGCGAAAGGCGAGGTTCTTGAAATGCGGTGTTCGGGTCCGCTGATCAGGCAGCGACCGGAGCGTTCACATCGGCAGGCAGGGCCTTCTTGGCCTCAGCCACGATGGCGTTGAAGGTGTCGATGTCGTTGACAACCAGGTCGGCCAGGGCGCGACGGTCCAGCTCGATGCCGGCCAGGCGCAGCCCCTGGATGAAGCGGTTGTAGGTGATTCCCTGGGCGCGGCATCCGGCGTTGATGCGCTGGATCCACAGCTTGCGGAAGTCACCCTTGCGGGCCTTGCGGTCCCGGAAGTTGTATGTATATGAATGAAGCAGCTGCTCCTTGGCCTTGCGGTAGAGACGGGAGCGCTGGCCACGGTAGCCTGACGCCCGCTCCAGGACGACCCGACGCTTCTTATGCGCGTTGACTGCCCGCTTGACTCGTGCCATAGATATTCCTCAGCTTTCTAAAATCTCACTCGACGCGACAGCACCCGCTCAGCGGGCCAGCATCCTCTTCATGTTCTTGGACTGGGTCGGAGCGAGCACCTCGTCAGTGGACAGGTGACGACGCTTCTTGGCCGACTTGTGCTCCAGATTGTGGCGCATACCGGTCCCGGCGTGCATGAGCTTGCCCGAACCCGTGGCCCGGACGCGCTTGGATGCGGCGGAGTTACTTTTCATCTTCGGCATTGCTGCCCTCCTTGGATTTCATCTGCTTGGGAGAAGTATTGTTGTCGGCCTTGGCAGCCAGATGGGCCGCCTGACGGGCCTTGCGCTCGGCACGGGCCTGGCCGCCCCGCCGACGCTGCTCGGACTGGGTGTGGACCTTCTTGCCCTTGGGCGACAGGGTCATGATGATGTTGCGCCCCTCCTGCTTGGGGGCAAACTCGATGGAGCCCAGATCCGCGACGTCGTCAGCCAGCTTACGCAGGAGCTCCACGCCGCCGATGGGCCGGGACTGCTCGCGCCCACGCAGCATGATGGTGACCTTGACCTTGTCTCCGGCGGACAGGAAGCGGCGCACGTGCCCCTCCTTGACCTCGAAGTCGTGGTCGTCGATCTTCAATCTGAAGCGGATCTCCTTGATCTCCGACATGCTCTGATTGCGGCGCGCCTCACGAGCCTTGATCTTCTCGTTGTATTTGAACTTGCCGTAATCAATGAGCTTGGCGACCGGAGGCTTGGCCTTGGGCGCAACCTCGACCAGGTCAAGGTTGGCCTCCTTGGCCAGGTTGAGGGCGACGGAGGTCGCAATGATTCCCACCTGTTCGCCGTTGGGCCCGATCAGGCGTACCTGAGACACTCGTATATCGTCGTTAATCCTTGGTTCGTCGCTAATGATGACTCCTTCTCAAATACCACAACATCCACTGCCTGCAGCCGATCCACATGAGTCCAGACGAAAAGACCATCGCTGTAAACGACGCGCTTCCGCGTTCATGAGCGATTCTGTAGAATACAACAGAATATCGCCACTCCTCGAACCCGAAGTCATAAGAGACTTCCAGGTGGGTCACCCGCTTTCTTGATTGCTCAAGCCGTTGGACATATTAGCACAATGCCGATAAGCGGTCAACTCTGACCGTTCTGGACCTCCGAGTCCTGGCTGATCAGGCGCCAGGCCTCTTTCACGACTTCCAGGAAAGCAGCGGGATCATGCGCGAAACGGCCTAGAAAGACCCCATCGACAGCTGGCCATAGCTCAGTCAACAATCCCGGAGCAGCGGCCCCTCCATATATGAGCGACAAATTGTGGCATTGGGGGCCAAGCTTGTTTTTGATAATCGAACATACCTCTTGGACGTATTCAACTGGAGCGGGGCGGGAAGCTCCGACGGCCCAGACGGGTTCATATGCAATCCAGGCTGGAAGGTCAGGCTTCTCACCCAGCCCCATTTCGATCTGTTTTAAGCAATAATCAGCGGCTGCCTCAGGACCGTGGTTGCTAAGCTCACCCACACACAGCAGGGGTGTCAATCCATTGCGCCAGCATGCACGAACCTTCCGCCCGATGAGTTCATCATCTTCCCCATACAGGCGACGGCGTTCCTCATGCCCCACTTCGGCCACGGTCACACCCAGATCAAAAGCATCCCGGGGCGAGACCTCTCCAGTAAACGGGCCACGATCTTGATCGCATACATCCTGAATACCAAGATGAACATCCGTGGACAGCAGGGCCTGCCCAGCCTGCTCCACCGTAAGGTAATCCGGCAAAACCGCCATGGTCACCTTGTCCAGTGGAAGGGCTGAGGCATTGAGAAGATCGGCTAATCGTCGACAATATGCCAGTGTCTGTTTTCTTGTAAAATACATTTTCAGGCTTATAGCTACAATCGGCTTGTTCATCTTCCCCACTCTGCGCTATTAAAATTGACTATCTGCTGCCCACGGATTCATCATTGCTGATGAAGCTCAAATTCGCGGATGCGCGCCACCTTCGGGCCACTTCTGGAATCAGGATCGAACTCACTGTCCAGATAGGCCCTTAACAGAGATTTGGCTGTTTCTGGTCCCAGAACCTGAGCACCCATGGCGATGATGTTCGCATCATTGCTACGGCGGGCACGCTCGGCTTGATATATGTCCGATACGCAGGCGCAATAGGCTCCCGGCACCTTATTGGCCGAGATCGAAACGCCTAGACCCGTCCCGCAAAGCAGGACACCTCGATCCGCTTCGCCCCTAACCACGGACTGCGCAAGGGCTATGGCCACGTTGGCGTAGATCGGATCATCGGTAGGAAAATCGATCACCTCGTGACCTAGACGTCTTGCCTCCTCCATGAGCACATTCTTCAACCCTGCAGCATTAGGATCGGCTCCAAACGCCAGTCTCATTATCTTTCACCTTTCCTTGAATCTCGAATATCGACGTAGCGGGCTAGCGGCCTATACCACAACGCCTATGACGGCATCCACCAGCAGCAGAGCAATCAGACCTACCACCGATTGGACAGTCACCAGGAAGCTCCATGTCTTCAGCGTCTGAGGAACGGTCATGTCCAGATACTCCTGGAAGAGCCAGAAGGCGCCGTCATTTACATGAGAGAAGATCATCGCGCCTACGGCGATGGCCAACACAGCCAGCGCCTTATGCAAATCATCTGCTTGCGCGACCATGGGAGCCACGATGCCCGCCGCAGCGGCCACAGCGACCGTGCCGGATCCAAGAGCGACTCGGAAGAGCGCAGCGATCAGCCAGGCCAACAGAACGGTGGGAATGGCCCACTTGGCAGTGGTTGTCGCTATTTGATCGCTCAGACCAGTGCTCTGCAGCATTTCCTTAAGGCCACCGCCTGCGCCAATGATCAGCAGAACATTGACCACACCTTTGAGACTGGTCTTGCTCTGACTCAACGTCTTCTTGGCGGTCATACCCGAGCCGAGCCCCAGGAAGATCAACGCGTACAAGGCCGACAGGAGCAAGGCGACCACTGTATTGCCAAAGAATTGCGTAATCACATAACCGATGGAACCCTTGGAGAAGACTGCCTTGCCAATGGTGCCGATGATCAGCAGAACCGGAGCCAGCAAAACCGAAGGCAGTGATTTGAGTATGCCGGGAGCCTGTGCCAGGTCGTCGTCCTTGGTGGCGTACTCAGAGCCGTCGCTTACCTGATAACGAAGGTAGTACCGTTGCATGAGCTTGGGGAACAGCCAGACACCGGCCGCGAACACAGGAATGCAGATTACGATGCCGATCATGGACACCAGCCCAAGATCCACCCCGATCGCTCCTGCACCGATGACGGTTGCAGGGCCGGGAGGAAGCAGACCATGGGCGGTCATCATACCGGCGGCCATAGGAATGGCTACGTAAAGCGCACTGGTATGAGTCCTCTTAGCCACAGAGAACACAATTGGAATGAGGAGCACGAAGGTGACCTCAAACAAATTGGGCAATTCGATGATCAAAGCCACCAAACCCACAGCAAGAGGGATCAAAGCCTTCTTGCTCTTGCCCACGATCACGTTGGCTATGCGTTCGGCTCCGCCACTGCTGACGAGCATCCCACCGATGATGGCTCCCAAACCTATCACGATACCGGTGGTGGACAGCTGAGAACCGAACCCCGTAGTAAAGGATTTGACGGTCTTCTCCGTGCCCAGGCCATTGACCAAACCAAGGCCCAAAGATGAGATGATGAGCGCCACAAAGGGATGCAGTTTGCAGTACACAATCAGAACTATTAAAACAATGATGGCGGCAATGCCGCTGAGAACTGGAAGCATGACACTCTTTCCTTGAATGTATGACCAAAAGACGGCCCCGAAATCAAGAGGATGCCGGGGCACGTCGAACAGTCAGGCGAATGGATCACATCCGTTGTCGATCCTCTTCACCTGACAGTCGGTAAGATCTTGACGATCAGCGATTGACCCTGCTTGATCCGATAGCGCAGGCAATGTTGAAGGCATTCTGGCTTGAAGTGATGTTGGCCTTGTTCTTTCCAACCAGATCGAATGCCGTTCCATGAGCAGGCGTATCTATGAAGACAGGAAGACCGCCTTGGACAGTGACTCCACCGTCAAAGCCCATCAGCTTTATAGCGATCTGGCCCTGATCGTGGTACATCGTCACGACACCGTCATACCGGTCCTTGGCGCCGATAAATATGGTGTCAGCCGAATAGGTTCCCTCCACGTTAATACCGGCCTGCCGAGCCTGTTCGATACCAGGACGAATGATGTCAATCTCCTCGCGGCCAAAAATACCGTTCTCGCCATTATGGGGGTTCAAAGCGCAAACGCCAAGGCGGGGTTCGGCTATGCCCGAGTCATGCAACAAGTTGTGCAGCAGAGTGATTGCGCTGACCACACCATCCTTGGTGATACGGCCCGGCACGTCCTTGAGTCCCATGTGACTGGTCACTCTTGAAGTCCACAATCCTGGAATGATATTGATTTCACTCGTAAATCCATCGAAGTCCAATTTCTTGGCAAACCAACGGAGCTCGTCGAGTTCGTTCATGCCGCCCAGGTGCAGGCTGGTCTTGTTCAGCGGCATGAAGACCATGGCTTCGATTTTGCCGTCTCGCGCTAGATCAAGTCCGCGACTGAGCTGATGCAGTGCGCGCTCGCCGGCTTCCTTGGATGTTTGCTTGATAGGGATAGCGGTTTCAGGCAGCGAATGGTCGTCGAGAACGGCTACCGCATCATCATTGGGTTGATCAGCAATGGGGACTTCCAGACCGGCTTTCTCGGCCGCGGACTCCACCTCAACCCTGTCAGCCAAAACATAGATGTCAGCGGACTTGCGGTTTTTGGGATCAGCGAGCAACCTGACGCCAAGTTCAGGGCCGATGCCGGCCGGATCGCCGAACGTCATGGCAATACGTGGTTTTGTTGATGCATTTGCACTCATATGTACTCCTTTGTTGGATATGGTGTTGGTTTATTTCCCCAAATCTTTGACCGATTGGTTCATCGTTTCGAAGGTCACGGCCGGGAAAGCAGTTTCTGCAGGTATTCAGCGTTGTGAGCGCAGACGGATAGAACATCGCCTCCGTAGTGCTCACAGATGAACATGCCCTGGTACCCGCAGCTTTGGGCATAATGGACCGCCCAACGGTAATCGATGATGCCGTCACGCAAGGTTGTGGGTATAGCAACTTGCCAGGAACCGTCAGGGGCTTCGTCGCGCTGGTAGTTCTTCAGATGCCAGTAGACCGCATATGGAAGCGTCTTCCGATAGGTTTCGCGCCAATCATCGATCCGCCGGTGCAGGCGGACCAGGTTGCCCACGTCAGGATTGAGGCCCACGTTGGGCAGGCCTACTTCGGATACGAAACGAACGGCGGAGTCAGCGCGGCCCAGATAGGTGTCCTCATACATCTCCAAGGACATGACCATTCCTGCGTCATTAGCATGCCGACCCAGCTCTCTGATTCTGCGCACCGCGGTCTGCCAGCGCTCAGGGTCGTCAGGCGGATCCACCGGACCTTGCCCCAACCAGAACCAAAAGGCCTTGCGCTGTGAGGAGTTCAAGGGCTGATGCAGTCCGGTTGAAAAGACTTTCATACCCATCTCTGCCGCAGCGTCAATGCTGGCGTGCGCATAGGCCAGATTGTTCTGCCCGATTCCCGGCTGAATGACGCTGGCGCGCTGCACATGCAAGGAGGGCAATTCAACCCCGCAGCCGTGTGCAGTCTCCACCAATTCATGCCTCCTTGCAGGAGTCATATCCGCCGGCCTGATCCAGGCATCCGACAGTTCGGCGTAATGGAAACCGGCGCCTGCTATCGCTGTGAAAACCTTGGCCCAATCGCTTGGGTCGGCCTTGGTCATCGATCTACCGTCCGCTGCTTGCAGAGGCGCTCCATTCAGGCAGGTGGCAATCACTGGCTTATCGGTCACGGCCGCACTCATGAGAGCACCACCTTGTCGGCATTGGACTGTTCTTGGCTGGCCAAATCGTTCAGTACGGGACTTACAGCTTGGACAATCATGGCGAATGAGACCGCTCCTGGGTCTGGGGTACCCAGATCCTTGCTGCCATGGGCTTTGGCACGACCCTTCTTGGGGAGCATATCGGCTGTCTCCTCAGCCCCATGGCGAGCAGCTTCTGCGGCGCGGCTCCAAGTGTTTGCCAGCGAATCACCGCCGCTGGTAAAAGCCTGCACGAAAGGATGCACGGCATCGATCATGGTCTTGTCTCCCGGTTTCGCTCCGCCAAACTCCATTAGCTGCTTGTCAGCGTCGCGCCAGCCCTCAGCAATCTCCTCCTTGCCAGGTCTCGATGAATCGGAGAGATGACCTGCCAGGGATGTAAGCAATTCACCCCAGAGCGCTCCTGACGTGCCGCCTGCCTTATCGGCCCAGGCTTCAGCCGCTTGTTTCAATGCAGTTCGACAACCGGACCCAGTTGCTATTGCTTCATCTGCAGCTTTTGACGCTGCTTCAGCACCGCGCTGCATGCCGAGGCCATGATCCCCGTCACCCGCCACCGCATCTATTCGTCCCAGATAATCCACGTTGTCGTTAACGCATTGCATCACAGTGTGCATGATTCTGGCCAGGCTTTGAGCAGCCTGTTTTGACTCCGGAGTGGCCTGCTCTTCTTTTTCGGTCGGACCGTCCTCCTGCGCGGACACTTGGGCATCTATATCAGTCTGGCTGGAATCTACATGATTACCCAAATGCAAAGCCGGCGTCTCTGCGGAAGCACACCAAAGGGGCTCCAAGTCCTCATCCAGCCAGCACAAGGAAAGCGACAATCCGCTCATATCAAAACTGGTGCAAAACTCCCCCACCAGAGGTTGGATCAATTGCAGACCCAGCTGTGACAGATGTCGTTGGACAGCATCGTATACGGCAAAGAGCTCATCAGACTTAAGAGCGCCCAAGCCGTTAAGAATGGGAGCCACATGCGCCCCATGCATTTGACGGTCCTCAGGTCTTTCATCCATGAGGCGCCGGACCAGCAGATCCGCCAAACCATCGATAGTAGGCCGATCTGTTTGACCGATTCCAGGCTCTCCATGAATGCCGAGCCCTAGCGACATACGGCCTTCAGGGACACTGAACAGTGGTTTGTCCGACCCGGGCAGTGTGCATCCGGAAAATGCCACACCCAGGCTTCGTGTGCAAGCATTAGCACGTATAGCCAAGGCTTCCACAGAATCCAGGTCCATTCCGGCCGCACAAGCGGCTCCGGCGATTTTGAAAACCGCCATATCGCCCGCTATTCCTCGGCGTTCCTGGATTCGATCCGGAGGGGCGGAATACAGATCATCAGTAACCGGCAGAACCCGTACATCATGGCCCTCAGCACGAAGCGTGCGTGCAGCCTGGTTGAAATTCAACCGATCCCCCTCGTAGTTGCCGAAGATGAGAATTATGCCTCGCCCTTGATCGGCTCGACGGCAAACATCAACAACCTGCCTGGCGGATGGAGATGCGAAAATATTGCCCTGCACGGCCGCATGAGCCATGCCCGGCCCCACGAGTCCCGCGAATGCCGGATAGTGCCCCATGCCTCCGCCGATTACCAGCGCAACCTGATCATTCCTGGAACGTGTAGAACGAATCACGCCACCCGGGCATGCCTTGACATACCCAGGATTGGCCTGGACGAATCCTCTGATCGATTCCGTTGCGAATTCACCGACATCATCAATCCGACACGCCATCGTGCGCAGTCCTCTCTGTCCTCGAGCTCTTCACCCGCAAAGTTGGTGAGCCCAGGAGCATGACACTGGGCTCTTCTGTTTTTCAGAACCGTTTCAGGACATCGCCATCCCTTGCGGTATTTTCAGTGATAGCAAAAATACCCATCAAAAGCGAATGCTTTATGCATTAATGGTGATATTCAGCATGAAATACCAGATATTTGTGGGAATATTTTCATTTATCAGGTATTTATTGGTTTCGAATAAATGAAACAAGATGCTGTATGAACAGCCAAACATTTGGGCATAGCCCTGCAGAGAACAGGTTGATCAGTCTATAAAATCCACCACAATTCAGACCATGCCGCGATGCACGTCTGTATTTGTGTGTGGAGAACTATCGCCTACTGCCGGACCAGATGTGCTGCCGTCGTCTGGTCGATGACCAGGTGAGTAACCAAGCCGGCATTAAGAGCCGTAGTCAAGGCTTGAACCTTGTTTTCATCGGCTACGATGAACAGACGAGTCGGCACCCTGAGCAATTCCTCTCGGCTCAGCCCAGTCGACCTTTTATTGATGGCCAAATCACGCATGCTGCCGTCGCTGCGGTAGAAGGTGGAGGTCACATCCCCCACTACATGCTCACGCTTGAGCTCTTCTCGATCATGACGGGACAGTACTCCCGGACTAAACAAGGGGCTGGGCGTGGCCCCATACGGAGTGCCGACAGAGGTTATGATCAGATCCAAGGAACGCCGCAATTCCAGCATCTGACGAATGCTGGTCTCCTTCCACATCATCTCACGAGTTTCACTGGAATCGAAGATTGCAGGGGCGGGGAACAAATGAACTTGAGCGTCATATGCGGTGCCAAAGCGAGTGAGAATCTGGGTAAAATAATTTTCCCCGAAGGAAAGTGTATTCCCGAAACCATGAAGCTGCAGAATCTCAACACCCGATAGATGCTTGGGTATCAGCTGAAGGGAGAGAGATTCTATAGTTCGGCCCCACGCCACCCCGATGACCGTATCGGAATTGACCATCTTCCAAATCTGCGATTGAGCGGCATCTCCTACGGCAACCCTCCGCCTGGTAGCATCCAATATCTCACCAGTACCCACAACAACTGCATGGATATGGAACTCCTCCTCAAGATGATGCCTCAGCTCGAGCGCCGAGTCCTCCTGCCGATTGACGGTGAACTCAATGATGTGGCGACGTTTCGCTTCAGACAGCAGACGCGAGACAGTTGACGTGGACACATCAAGCTCTCTTGCCACGGCTGCGACTTTCATGCCGTGCACCCAATAGAGTTCAGCGGCATCCGCCATCCTGCTTCTGGCAACATCAGGGCGTAAAGCCATGGAGGGTACCCCCTTATCCAGCTCTGTGAAGCTGTTTCAAGGGTACCGCGTTATTTTCCGAGATCTTGAAGCCCAGGTTTGGTCCCGTCGTGGATGAAATAGACGTCATACCAGGTCAGGAAGGAGTAGACGGTCCAGATCTTGCGACGGGCGTCGTTGCGCTTGGCGTAGTTGTCGTCCAGCATGCGCAGCAGGGCCTCCTGGTCGAAGAACTCGGACACCCAGTCCTGTTCGAACATGCTGCGGACCAGCCGGTAGTAACGCTCCTGATGCAGCCAGTCCCGGATGGGCACAGGGAAGCCCAGCTTCTCCCTGGCTGACCACTCCCGGGGAATATGGCGGTCGGCAGCCTTGCGGAAGGCGAACTTGGTGTTCTGATCAGTGATCAGATATTTGGTGGGCACTTTCTCGGCCACATCCATGAGCTTGCGATCCAGGAGTGGCACCCGCAGCTCCAGGGAGTGGGCCATGGTCATCTTGTCGGCCTTGAGCAGGATGTCCCCGGGCATCCACTGATGGATGTCCAGGTACTGCTTCTTCTTGAGCTCGGACAGGCTGCGCCCCTTGAGCCGGGCATAGATTCGTCCAGTGATCTCAGAGACACGGGGGGCCTTGCGGTAGGCCGGCTTGAGCAGCCTGCCGGCCTCGTCCTCGTCGAAGACCTTGGCCTGGCCGATGAAGCTCTCCTCAGCGGGGGCCAGGTTGGCATACAGGTGCCAGGCCCCGTGGAAGTGCTTGCCCTTGGCCCAGCGTCCGATGGCATACCGGGCCTTACGTGGCAGTCGGCCCAGGAGGCGGGTGACATCTTTGATGATGCGCGAGCGCGTATGCACGCCGTAGTCTACGTAACCTGCGAAGAGCTCATCGGCGCCCTCCCCGCTCAGGACCACGCGCAGGTCCCGGCTGGCCAGCTCGGAAAGGAAGAAGAGCGGCACGCAGGAGGGGTTGGAGTCAGGTTCGTCCATGTACCACTGAATCTGTGGGAAGTAGCTGAAGGCCTGGTCGCCGTCCAGGGACTCGGTGGTGTTGTTGAGCTTGAGTATGGAGGCCAGCTCGCCGGCCTGGTCGGACTCGTTGTAGGTCCCCTTGCCGAAGCCGATTGAATAGGTGTGCCGGGGGCGTGCCAGGGCTGCGACATAGCTGGAGTCCACCCCGGAGGAGAGGAAGGAGCCCACCTCCACATCGGCCACCTGGTGGGCCTTGACTGAATCCTGGACGGTCTGGTCAATGGAGTCGACCAGGTCCTTCAGATCCTGCTTGCTCTCGCCAAAGGCCGGGTCGTAATACTGGTGGATGTCCATCTTCCCGTCCCGGAAGGTGAACCAATGGCCCTCAGGAAGCTTGAATACGCCCTTGAAGAAGGTCTCGGGAAGCGCCGGGTACTGGAAGGTCATGTAAGGACGCAGGGCCTGGGTGTTGAGCTCCTTGTGGAAGTCCGGATGCTGCAGGAGGCTCTTGATCTCCGAGGCATACATGAAGGTGCCGCCCATCTGGGCGTAATAGAAGGGCTTGATGCCGAAGTGGTCCCGGGCCCCGAACAGCTCGCCGCGTCCCCGGTCCCAGATGACGAAGGCGAACATGCCGCGCAGGCGGTTGACCACCTCGTGACCCCACTGCTCGTAGCCGTGCAGGATGACCTCGGTGTCGGACTCGGTAGAGAAGGTATGTCCCAGGTCGATCAGCTGGCGGCGCAGTTCACGGTAGTTGTAGATCTCCCCGTTCATGGTGATGGCCATAGAGGAGTCCTCGTTGAAGATGGGCTGGTCACCGCCCTGCAGGTCGATGATGCTCAGGCGCCGAAAACCCAGAGCCACCCGCCCATCAACGAAATGCCCCTCATTGTCGGGGCCTCGGTGGGCAATGATGTCCGTCATCCGCTTGAGCACGGCCGTTTTTTCCTCGGCAGAGGTGTCGTTGACGAACCCAGCAATTCCGCACATTGGCATGACTCCTTATCGATCCACCAGCAGTCCACAATAGCCCAAAAGGGCAACAGGAAACAGACGGGCCTCACATATATGTGGACTACGCCGGAACCCCATGGGTGAGAAGCTCCGGCGTGTCACTGGAGGCAGAACGGTCAACGACCGGCTTGGTCTACCAGGGGCAGGTAGTCTCCGTAACCCTCCTGTTCCATCCGGTCCCGCGGCACGAACCGCAGGGCGGCGGAGTTCATGCAGTAGCGCTGCCCGCCACGGTCAGCCGGACCGTCGTCGAAAACATGTCCCAGATGGATGCCAGTCTGTGCCGTCCGTACCTCGATCCGGGGCCGGCCCAGCAGCTTGTAGTCCTTGCGGCTGACCAGCAGGTCGGGATCGATGGGCTTGGTGAATGCCGGCCAGCCGCAGCCCGAGTCGTACTTGTCCGCCGAGGAGAAGAGCGGCTGCCCGCTGACCACGTCCACATAGATGCCCGGACGGAATTCCCCGTCGTAGGCGTTGGTGAAGGGCCGTTCGGTGGCCGAGTGCTGGGTGACCTCGTAGCTTTCAGGGTCCAGGGACCAGATGCGCTCGATGTAGCGCTGGCGGGAGGCGGCGTTGGCTATGGCCTCCAGAGGAATGTGGCAGTATCCGCCGGGGTTCTTGAGCAGGTAGTCCTGGTGGGACTCCTCAGCCGGATAGAAGTTGATCAGGGCCTCCACCTGCACAGCGGGATGACGGCCGGTCCTTCCCTCCAGCTCCTCCAGGGCGCGCCGAAAGACGGGCTCCTCCTGCTCGCGATGCTCGGGATCCCAGTAGAGGCCGCTGCGATACTGCCTGCCCCGGTCGTTGCCCTGCCGATCCACCGAGAAGGGGTCGATCAGATCCAACAGAAGCAGGGTCAGGGTCCGCAGACTGACCGTCTGGGGATCATAGGTCAATCGCACGCTCTCCACGGCGTCGGTGACACCGCTGCAGACCTGCTCATAGTTGGGGTTGGGTACTGTGGACTGGGCGTATCCCACCTGGGTGTCGATAATCCCGTCCACCTCCTGGAAGAACCGCTCAATGCCCCAGAAGCATCCCCCCGCCAGTACGACCGTGGCCGGGTTGTTGGTCGAAATCTTGTTCTTGTCCATGATTCCTCCTCGCATACCGGTGCCTATCGCTAGGTTCAACAGGAGCGGGAGAGCGCCTATTCCACTCCTGCCCCGTCTTGACAGCCTTCTCACATTGTCGACTGGCCTATCCCCGCGGCGCGAGAGGGGATTATCATTGCTGACCATTCCCTAAAAGAAGTCAGGAGGCGGGTCATGCTGCGAGCGCAGGAAGAGGTAGACGAAGATGCGGAGCCCTCCGGGACCATCCTGGGCTCCCTGGCTGCGGCCTTCCCACGGACCCTTCCCATCATGGCCGGTTTCCTGGTGCTGGGGATCTCCTATGGTTTTCTGATGACCAGCCGTGGCTTCCCGGTGATCTACCCGCTGGCCATGAGCGCCCTGATCTACGCCGGGTCCATGGAGTTCGTGACCGTGGACCTGCTCATGTCCACCTTCAATCCCTGGGGCGCGCTGCTGCTGACCCTGATGGTCAATGCGCGCCACCTCTTCTACGGTCTGGCCATGCTGCCGGTCTTTCGAGGGACGGGCCGGAAGAAGCCCTATCTGATCTTCGGCATGTGCGATGAGACCTTCGCCCTGGAATCGGCCGATCCTCACCCGGCCGGGACCGACAAGGGCTGGTACCTCTTCTTCGTCACCCTGCTCAACCAGATCTACTGGGTGGGCGGCGCCACCCTGGGCGCTGTGCTGGGCAATCTGGCCAACTTCGACACCAAGGGGCTGGATTTCGTCCTGACCGCCATGTTCCTGGTCCTCTTTCTGGAGCAGTGGCGTCAGGCCGAGGCCCGCCTGCCTGCCATAATTGGTCTGCTGGCCTCCCTCGCCTGCCTGCTGGTCTTCGGGCCTGACCGGTTCATCATCCCGTCCATGGTGGTCATCCTGGCCATCTTCATCCTCTTGGACTTCCACAGCCAGAGGGAGGCCTCATGACCACCACGCAGCAACTGATCACCATAGGCATTGTGGTCCTGGGAACCATGGCCACCAGATTCCTGCCCTTCATCATCTGGCCGGAGGGGCGTCGGCCACCGGCCCTGGTGACCAGGCTGGGACGTCTGCTGCCAGCCGCCGTCATGGGACTGCTGGTGGTCTATTCGCTCCGGCACACCAACCTGGTCGGAGGCGACCACGGGATCTATGAAGCCCTGGCTCTGCTGGTCACGACCCTGGTCCACCTGCGCTGGCGAAACATGATGGTCAGCATCGCCTGCGGGACCCTGACCTACATGGCCCTGGTACAGGGGTGGCTGACCTTCCTGGTCGGTCTGGCTGGTCTGGGATGATGGAGGCGCCTCCAAGGGACGAGCGCAGAAAGAAGACTCTTATGCAGGATGACGGTCAGTCGGGCGAGACTGTCCAGGCGCCGCTCTGCCGGATCTGGGGTGCCGGACAGTATTTCGGACAAGAGATGGCACGCGGCGGACAGGCCCTGGTCGTCGCGGCGGACGGCGGACTTGAGCCGGCCCTGGAGCACGGGGACGAGCCCGAACTGGTCGTGGGCGACTTCGACTCCCTGCCCGCCGGCAGCCGAAAGCTGCGTACAGACATTCCCCGTCGGGTCCTGCCTGCCGAAAAGGACGACACGGACCTGCTGGCTGCGGTCAAGGTGGGCTGGCGACGGGGCTGCCGACGATTCCTTATATATGGTGGCCTGGGCGGACGCATGGACCACACGCTGGCCAACCTGAACCTGATCCATCTGATCGCCGCCAGCGGGGGCCGCGCCGAACTCTGGGGCCAGGGAATGCTGGTCACGGCCCTCGGCCCCGGAAGCCTGGATTTTCCCGCCTGGGACTGCCCGCCCAAGTCCATGGTCTCCGTCCTGGCGGCCGATGACCAGGCCCTGGGCGTGGTTGAGCAGGGTCTCAAATACCAGACGGACGGCATGACCATGACCAACCAGCAGGTGACCGGCGTCAGCAACGAGTTCCTGCCCGGCGCACCGGCCCACATAGGCCTGAAACAGGGAACAGTGTTCGTCACCTACCCCACTTCGGCGCCCCAGCCGGTCTGGAGCACCAGACTGGAACCCAGGGCCGACCTGGGCTCCCTGGAGACCCGTCCCTCCCGGCGTCTGGCTTGAGCCTCAATTTTGACTTCAAACTCCACTTTGGAAAGGAAAAACTATGACAGCATCACCTACAGCCCAGCACCCGCTCTTCATCTGCTACAGCCGCTGCTCCACCTGCGCCAAGGCGCGCACCTGGCTGCGTGACCACAATGTGGACTTCACCGAGCGCGACATCAAGGAGGACCGCCCTACCCAGGAGGAACTGACCGAATGGCTGAAGCTGAGCGGACTGCCCGTTCGACGATTCTTCAATACCTCTGGTCAGGCCTATCGCAGCCAGGGCTTAAGCAAACGCCTGCCACAGATGGACACAGACCAGGCTCTGCAGCTGTTGGCCACCGACGGCATGCTGGTCAAGCGTCCCATCCTGCTGGATGGTCGGCGTGTCCTGGTCGGATTCCGTCAGCAGCAGTGGGAGGATTGGCTGGCCGATACGAACGAAAATTCTCACAATTCATGATCGTTTTGTTGCGCAAACAAACAACAAAACCTACCAATTTTTTTGTTCGTTTTTTCCTTGGCAGAACCCGCGTTATCGCTTGCTAGAAGTACACAGGGTTCTATAAACTATGAGATGTTATCAGTAATCGGCCATATACGGTCCGGTAATTTTTGTGCTGTATACGGCCAATCTCCAAGGGAGAATTGAATGACAGTAAAGATTGGCATCAACGGATTCGGACGTATCGGTCGTCTGGCCTTCCGGCGCATCTTTGAGCTCCAGGCCCGTGGCGGCGACGCCTCCAACATCGAGGTTGCCGCCATCAACGATCTGACCACCCCGGCCATTCTGGCCTATCTGCTCAAGTACGACAGCACCCAGGGCACCTTCCGTCACGACGACGGCACCAATGTCTCGGTCACCTCCACCGACACCGCCATCGTGGTGGACGGGAAGGAGATTCCGGTCTACGCCGAGAAGGACGCCAACAACATTCCCTGGGTCAAGAACGACGGCGTGGACTACGTGCTGGAGTGCACCGGCTTCTACACCTCCTCTGAGAAGGCCCAGGCCCACCTGAACGCCGGAGCCAAGAAGGTCCTGATCTCGGCCCCCGCCAAGGACGACACCACACCCACCGTGGTCTACGGCGTCAACCAGGAGACCCTGAAGCCCTCCGACAAGATCATCTCCGCCGGCTCCTGCACCACCGGCTCCCTGGCCGCCATGGTCAAGATGCTGGATGACAACTTCGGCATCCGCATCGGCTACATGACCACCATCCACGCCTACACCGGCTCCCAGATGCTGCTGGACGGCCCCAAGGGCAACAAGCCGCGCAACACCCGCGCCGCCGCCATCAACACCATCGAGCACTCCACCGGCGCCGCCAAGGCCATCGGCAAGGTTGTTCCCTCCGTTGACGGCAAGCTGCAGGGCCATGCACAGCGTGTGGCCGTTCCCTCCGGCTCTGTCACCGAGCTGACCTGCGTCCTGGACAAGAAGGTCACCGTCGACGAGATCAACGACGCCGCCAAGAAGGCCTTCGAGGGCAAGGACTACTTCGGTTACAACGACGAGGGCATCGTCTCCTCCGACGTGATCGGCGACACCCACGGTGGCATCTTCGATCCCACCCAGACCGATGTCAACACCTACGGTGACGACCAGCTGGTCCGCACCGTTGCCTTCTACGACAACGAGTACGGCTTCACCAGCAACATGATCCGCACCCTGCTCTACTTCGCTGAATTGGGCGACTGAGCATCCGGCCGGTTTATCCGGCCATAGCGATTATGGGGTCCGCCTCCCTACGGGGGCGGGCCCCTTGCTTATCATTAGCGCTTCCGTGTGAGCGCCCGCATGGCCAGGTCGCAGACCAGCCCGACGACCATACCCGCCAGAAAACCGATGGCCATGACGGCCAGAGGGTTGTTTTCCAGCCAGGAGGCGGCCAGGTACCCCAAGGTCCACATGTAGATGGACCAGAGCAGACCGGCCAGGGCAGCCAGGGGCAGGTAACGGCTGAGCGGGTACCGCGCCGCCCCGGCCGTCAGATTGACCACGGTCCGGCCCGAGGGCACGAACCGCGAGGCCAGCGTGAAGAATCCGCCTCCCCGCAGCAGGGCCCTATGGGCCCATGAGGTCACTGCCTTGCCTGCGGCACCACGAAAGACGGCCAGACGATTCAGCGGTACCAGCCGCCCCAGCCCATAGGTACAGGCATCGCCGCCTGCGAAGGCCAGGGCGCATACCACAAAGACCAAAACAGGCAGGGGTCGTCCCGAGGCCCGAAAGGCCGAAGCCGTAGCCAGGACCATGAGCTCCGTGGGTATGGGAATGATCAACGCATCCAAAAAGGCGGCCAGGAAGAGTACGGCCAGCCCCCAGCCGCCCGTCACCGCATCGAGCAGCCAGGCATTGACAGCGGTCATGGACCACCCTTTCCGCGCAATGGCGCCAAAGACACCCCTCAGACTACCAAAACGGTCAGTACCTTAGCATGGAGTCATGAGCAAGAAGAAGCGGGCGGACTCGGATGCCGCGACCCCGGCCATGGCCCAGCTGGAGCGTCTGGGAGTTCCCTTCACCATCCACGAGTATCAACACAATGCCGACCACATGGACCAGGGCTACGGCATTGAGGCCGCCAAAAAGCTGGGCCTGGACCCGCGCACGGTCTACAAGACCCTGATGGCCGACACGGGCAAGGAACGGGTCATCGGCATTGTTCCGGTGACCGGCCACCTGAACCTCAAACACCTGGCGGCTGCCGTGGGCGCCAAGAAGGCCCGCATGGCCGACAAGGCCCAGGCAGAACGAGAGAGCGGATACGTCCTGGGAGGCATATCGCCTTTCGGGCAACGCACTGCACACATCACCGTACTGGATCAAGGCGCCCTGGAATTCGACACCATCATGGTCTCCGGCGGCAAGCGCGGCATCAGCCTGGGTCTGGACCCGCGGGACCTGATCCGTGTTCTCAAGGCCAAGACCGCCCCGCTGGCCACCGACTGAGAGATTAGCGCTGAGGCTGTGGAGCCTTCCTGGACGCCCTTGCGGAGCGCAGAGCAGCCGGCAGGACGAAGTGCATATGTTCGTCGACCGCCCGAGCCCGGGTCACCTGGGTGAACCCTCGGGAAGCCAGAGTCTCCAGCACCCCTTGAACCAGGTTCTCGGGAACCGAAGCACCCGAGGTGAGACCCACCGAATCCATGCCCTGCAGCCAGGCCGGATCCAGCTCGCCCGCATCGTCGACCCGGTGGGCCCTGCGCTCACCCTGACCGGGAAAGCGCATATCCAAGGCCTGACGGGCCACCTCGACCAGGCGCACCGAATTGGAGGAGTTGGCCGACCCCACCACAATCATGCAGTCCGCCTGGCCGGACACCAGCTTGACCGCCTGCTGCCTGTTTTGCGTGGCGTAGCAGATATCGGAGCCTGGGGGCTCCTCTATCCAGGGGAAGCGTCGACGCAGGGCCGCAGCCAGGTCGGCTGTCTCGTCCAGGCTCAGGGTGGTTTGGGTCAGCATGACCAGGGGCGTGTCCGGTCCGAAGTCCAAGGCCTCGATATCGGCCACATGCTCGACCAGATGAACCCGGTCCGGGGCCTCCCCCATGACTCCCACAGCTTCGTCGTGCCCCCGATGTCCTATGTAAATAATCCGGTAGCCGTCGCGAACGAAGCGCTGGACCTCCCGGTGAACCTTGCTGACCAGGGGGCATGAGGCATCGACCACACGCATCCCCCGCCGCCGGGCCTCCTTGACGACCGAGGGGGCAATTCCATGGGCCGAGAAGACCACGGGAACCCCGGCACGGACGGCCTGGTCGGGAATCTGGTCCAGCTCGTCCACGAACACAGCCCCACGCCGGGACAGGTCCTCGACCACATGCCGGTTGTGGACTATTTGCCGACGCACATATACCGGGGGCAGATCCTGGTGGGGGTTGTCCGCATCCAGAATGGTCTGCACGGTCTGGATGGCACGGTCCACCCCCGCGCAGAACCCGCGCGGATCAGCCAGGATGACCCGTCCATGCCCCTGCGGGGTCGGCTGTTCGCACACGGTGGTCCGAAATCCTGCCACTGCCGCTCCTTATCAACGTCCATCCGGATGCTCCCGGACATTGCAAGACCATGGTAGAAAGCCAGAGCGGCCCACGGTAGTCCATCCGCCACTCTTTCACCAAGAAGCCAAGACCACCAAGGCGCTAGGATGGTGGCGTACCAAGCATCAACGGCACTATGGAAGTGGGAGCATGCATACGAACGAGATGATGGGCGGGGCCGTGCCCCGGACAGGGCAGCAGTACAGCATCCGTCACGGGGACTACGAGGCAGTGGTGACCGAGCTGGGAGCCATCCTGCGCGTCCTGAAATACCAGGGAAAGGACCTGCTGGCCTCATTCGACCCGGATGGAACCGTACCCTGCAGCAACGGGAACGTCCTGGTCCCCTTCCCCAACCGGATCGAGGACGGCACCTACGACTTCCAGGGCCACACCTACACCCTGCCCATCGACGAGCACGACCGGCGCACCGCCATCCACGGCTACGGATACCGCGCCTACTGGCACCTGCAGGTCCTGGCCGAGGACTCCGTCAGCCTCTCCTGGCGGGTGCCCGACATGGCCGGATACCCCTTCGACGTGGTGGTCACCGTCACCTACACCCTGGACGACCAGGGGCTGACCATGACCACCCGGGCCCTGAATCTGGGCGACGAGGCTGCACCTTGGGCCTTCGGCATCCACCCCTGGCTGTCCAATGGCAAGCAGGGCGTCGGTGACCAGATCCAGAAGGACAACGCCCCCTGCACCCTGTCCATCCCCTGCCGCACCCACGTAGTGGTCGACCCGGACAGGCTGCTGCCCACCGGCACCGAACCTGTCCAGGGACGGACCGATCTGCGTCAGGGCCTTGTGCTGGGCGAGGATGTGGTCTTCGACGACGCATGGACCGATGTGGAGCGGGACGACGACGGCACCTGCTCAGCCTGGTTCACCAGGCCGGACGGCATCCGCATTCAGCTCTGGGGCGATGAGACCATCACCTCCTGGCAGGTCTGCACCGGGACCGGCTTCGACGCCGGCATGCGCCCGGCCGGCGTTGCCGTGGAGCCCATGACCGCCTACGCCAACGCCTTCAGAACCGGCCGGAACCTGGTCATTCTGCAGCCAGCCGCCGTCTACACCACCCAGGTGGGATACCGGGCACAACAGCTCTGAGCGGACCGTCCGGTCGACAAAGGTCACCCCGGTGTGCGATAATCGGCAAGGCTTATAGGTTCATCAGTAGCAAAGGAGTCCAATCATGGGCATGCGCGGACGCAAGCGCAGGGATCGCCGCAAGAAGGCCGCCAACCACGGCAAGAGGCCGAACACCTGATCGTCTGCCCCGGCACCAATGGTGCCGGGGTTTTGCATATGTGCATAAAAAAAAACCATAGTCGCATACGCATGACCATGATTCCAGCAATAGCCTGAATAGCCAGGCACTGAACCTACTTGACTTTATCTACTTGTCCGTATTGCGATCCGGAGTCCCCTGCTCCAGCTCATCCATCTGATCGAACATATGCCTGAGCCGATCCAGCAGACAGTCCGGCGCGCACTCGGGGCGCAGATACCGGCGCAACTCCTCGATGACCATGCGCTCCCGATCGTCGCAGCAGGATTCCGGGTCGAAACAGTCGCTGGGATCCACGCAGGAGGCATCCCGATAGATGCGCAGGCTGGTGTGGGACACCCTGACGGAGCCGCCGTCATCGTAGGCGTAGTGACTCATCTCCACGCGTCCGTCCATGCTCCTGCCCACTTCCTGGTACCCGATCTTCGGGGGCCCTCAGTGCCCCTTGGTGCTGATCTCTTTTTTTATACTAGGCCTGGCAGCACCAGCACCATGTCGTTCCGCTGAGGGCTTGCCTGCAGCACCGCGCCCCTGCTGGTAGCCGCGCTCCTGGGCATATCGCTCCAGCTCCTGGCGCAACTGCGAGCGCGCACGGTTCAGCCGGCTCATGACCGTGCCGATCTTGATGCCCTCCTCATCGGCCACCTGCTGATAGCTCTTGCCGTCGATGGCAGCATCGATGAAGACCCGTCGGCGTTCCGGGCTGAGCCGGTTCAGGGCGGCCATGATCTCCTCAGGGGCGAAGGTCTCCATGTACTCCTGCTCGGCGGATTTGAGCCCCTCCGACCCGTGCTCCGAAGCCGAATAAATGTCCCAATCGTTGTACTCGCCCGTCGAGTCGTTGGCCCTTTGGGGGCGCCGCTTGGCCTTGTGGTACTGGTTGAAGTAGGCGTTGCGTTCGATGGTGGTCATCCAGGCCTCAAAGTTGCTGCCGGGCTGGAAGCGGTCGAAAGCCTTGAATCCGCGCTCGAAGGTATCCTGAACCAGATCCTGGGCGTCCTCCGGATTGTTGGTCAGACGCATGGCCTGGCGGTACAGCACATCCACCGCAGGCATGGCCAGGGCCTCGAATTGACGTTTTCTGCTTTCGAGTTCGCTGGTATCTGCCACACTCCTATTGTGCCATCCCCCCTCGCCCGTGGCGGTTTCGGCCCGTTCGCGGGCCGGTCGGTCCTCGGTTACCATAATGACGAAGGAGAAATCACGCTTATGGAAAACACCGAGTACACAAGCATGGAGCAGGCGCTTGCGTCAGCCCCGCAACAGGAGGGGTCGACACGCCTAGGGGACTCCTGGCTTCTGGGGTTCGACACCGAGACCACGGGTACCAGACCGGGCAAGGACGGCATTGTTTCGGCCAGCCTGGTTCTGCGCGACCCGACCAAGGGCTACGCAGGGGATGTCGTAGCCACCTGGATAGTCAATCCGCACCGGCATATCAGCAAGGGGGCCAGCCGGGTCAACGGATTCACCGATGAACAGCTGGCCACCGAGGGCATGGAGCCTGAGCTGGCCACCGAGCAGATGGCCGTGTTCATTGCCCGCGCCCAGGACAAGCGCATCCCCCTGCTGGCCTACAACGCGCCCTTTGACGTGCAGATGCTGGATGGGGACATCGCCCACTGGTGCGCGGAGTCGGTCAAGCCTCTGAGCGAGGGGGATCTGCTGGTGGTTGACCCCCTGGTCCTGGACAGGGAGATCTCCCACCGGTCGGGCCGCCGCACCCTGGGGCTGACCAGTGAGTACTACGGCGTCATCCCCCATGGCAACTTCCACAATGCCACAGCGGATACGGTGGCGGCCGTGGACCTGATCAAGCCCATGACCACCCTCTTCCCCCAGGTGGCCCGAATCACCATGGACTCGCTTATGGACTGGCAGCGGCAGGCGCAGGCCAAGTGGCGGGATCAGTTCAACCAGCACCTAATCTCCCAGGGGCGCCGTCCGGTCACCGATTCCTGGCTCTGAAGCTCAGCTCCAAGGCCGATCCACTTCCTGCTTTTTGCCCATTCAGTCAAGGGGTCGTCGAATCGCCCTGCCCTCGCCTGGAGGCGGTTTAGACTTGTACCTGGTCTCGATCGGGGTCACCAATCGGGCAGGAACAAGTTATGTGACAAACCTACAGACAAGGGGGAAGCCGGCATGGCGCTGACGATGGCTTCAACTCTGGAGCTGCTGCGCAAACATCATCAACTGCGCGAGGTGATCCAGGGCGACCAGTGGACCTTGAATACTCCAGAAGACACCCAGTCATCCAAGCCCTTCACCGACATCACCTACGACACCCGCCAGGCTGGACCTGGCAGCCTGCTCTTCTGCAAGGGACACTTCCTGCCCGAATATCTGGATGCCTGCGATCCCGAGGGTCCACAGGCCTACGTGGCCCAGCAGGATCTGTCCGCCCACACCAAAGCCCCGGGGATCATCGTCAACGACGTGCGCAAGTCCATGAGCCTGCTGGCCGCTGCTTTTTACGGGTATCCCCAGGAGCAGCTGACACTGGTGGGAATCACCGGTACCAAGGGCAAGACCACCACCGCCTACTTCCTGCAGGCCATGCTGGGCAAGATCTCCGGAGGCCGCGCCGCCCTGCTCTCCTCAGTGGACAACTGTCTGGACGGCCGGCACTACGAAGAATCCCAGCTGACCACACCCGAATCGCTGGATCTCTTTCGGATGATGCGCCAGGCGGCAGACGCGGGCATGCACTACCTGGTCATGGAGGTCTCTTCCCAGGCCTACAAGGTGGACCGCGTCTACGGGCTGACATTCGACCTGGGGGCATTCCTGAACATCTCCCCCGACCACATCAGCCCCATCGAACACCCCAGCTTCGAGGATTACTTCTACTGCAAGCGCCGCATAACCTACAACAGCCGGCAGCTGGTCCTGGGAGCCGATGCGCGCGGAGCCGACCTGATTCGTCAGGATGCCCGCGCCGCCGGCATTCCGGTGACCACATTCGGCGATGGAACCCGACAGGCCGATTTCCTGGTTCGCAAGGCTCCCGGCCAGGGCGACGACTACCTGATAGGACCCGCCGGCGGAGCCATGAGGCCAGTCAGCCTGTCCATGGACGGGGATTTCAACGCCCTGAACGCGGCCGCTGCCCTGGCCATGCTGACCCGTCTGGGTCTGGAGCCCGACGCCGACGCATTCCGGGCCATGGGGAGCGTCAGGATCGCCGGCAGGATGGAACGATTCAAGGCCGACAACCGAGTGGTCTACGTCGATTACGCCCACAACAAGGCCTCGGTCACCGCCCTGCTGGATTTTGTGGACGAGCGCTACGGCGAGCGCAAGCCCCTGATTACCCTGGTCTCCGGTTCCGCTGGCGGCAAGGCCATCGACCGCAGGGAGGGCATCGTCAGCGCCGCCCAGAACCGCGTCGACCGGCTGATCCTGACCGCCGACGACGAGGAGGGGGAGAACGCAGATCAGGTGGATCGCCAGATGCTGGGCTTCGTGACCAACCCAAGCCTGGATGCCAGCATCGTTCCGGACAGGGTCCAGGCCATCCAGCAGGCCCTGGGGGATCCGGGCCAGCCAGGGGACCGTCTGCGCGTCACGCTGGTCATCGGCAAGGGTGAGGAACGCTGGTTCAAGACGGACGACGGCCACGTGCCCTATGAGGGCGATGACCACGTGGTGGCGCGCCTGCTGGGCACGGAAAGCTACAACCTGGGAGCCACCGGCGCAGCCCGGGGATGACGATCCCGACAGGACCCTAAGATGGAAAGCCAAATGCCCCGCGGCAGGGCGGGGCGCACGAGCACATGGTAGGTGGTTTCATACAGATGCAAGAATTCCAACCGGTCATACTGGGCAGCGATATCAACGCCTACGGCATGGCGCGCGCTTTTCATGAGGTCTATGGACTGGTCTCCACCGCCTTCGCCCACCAGCAGCTCTCCCCCACCAAGTACAGCAGGATCATCGACGTGCACCTGGTGCCGGATTTCGCCAATCCCAAGGTCTTTGTGCCGGCCCTGAACGACTGGGCCGACGCCTATCACCGGGACCACCCGGGAGCCACCCTGCTCCTGCTGCCCTGCGGGGACACCTACGCCAACCTGCTGGATGAGTTCGGCGATCCCCTGCGCGAACGGTTCGTCTTCAACGCCATTGATGCCAAGCTCAACCGCGCCCTCTCGCTCAAGTCCTCCTTCTATGAACTCTGTGACCGCTACGATCTGCCCCATCCGCAGACCGTCTCGGTGGATGCCGACGATGTGAAGGCGGGTCGCCACCGGAACCTGCCCTTCGACTACCCGGTGGCCATGAAGCCTGCCGACAGCGACGAGTGGCTGGGCATCGACTTCCCCGGCAGGAAGAAGGCCTTCATCTTCAGCAACCCTGAAGAGCTGGACACCATGATCCGCAGGTCCTACCAGGCCGGGTACACCTCGAAAATGGTCATCCAGGACTTCGTGCCTGGGGGCGATGACAACATGAGGGTGCTCAACGCCTATGTGGACCGCCACCACCGGGTGCGCATGATGTTCCTGGGACACCCGCTGCTTGAGGACCCCACCCCCGAGGCCGTGGGCAACTACGCAGCCATTATGCCCGACTACAACCAGGATATCTTCGACCGGATCAAGGCCTTCCTTGAGGACATCAACTACAGCGGTGTGGCCAACTTCGACATGAAGTACGATCCGCGCGACGGCGTCTACAAGCTCTTCGAGATCAATCTGCGCCAGGGCCGCAGCAGCTACGTGGTCACCCTGAACGGCTTCAACCTGGCCCGCTACTTCGTGGACGACCTGGTTCTGGACACCCCCTTCAACGGACGCACCGTCTTCGGCCGGGGGCATCGCCTCTGGATGGAGATTCCCAAGGACATCTTCCGCAAATACTGCGCCGAATCCGAGGACAAGCGACAGGCCATGGCCATGATTCGCCGCGGAGACTGGGGCACCACTCTGGAGTACAGTAAGGACCGCAACTTCAAGCGCTGGCTGCTGATTCGACACATGTTTTCCATCTATCGGCGTCGTTACCGGCGCTACTTCCGTGACAAGAGGACACTGGCATGAGAAACTTCTTCGTCGTCCTGGGCGGCATGGGCACACTGGCCACCGAGAGCTTCGTGCGGGTGCTGGACCGGATGACCGGGGCGCACAAGGACCAGGACTTTCTGGACTATGTGGTCTTCAACCACGCCACCGTGCCCGACCGCACCGAGTTCATCCTGGGCCGCAGCAAGGATGATCCCTTCCCCTATCTGGCCGAGGATGTGCGCCAGGCCACAGCCATGGGTGCCTCCTTCATGGTCATGGCCTGCAACACCGCCCATCAGATTCTGCCCAGGCTCCAGGCCCTGACCCCGGTCCCTATTTTGGACATGCCCCAGGCCACCATCGACTGGGCTGACCGGCACTATCCGGCGAAATCCCATCCGCGCATGGGGTACATGGGCACCGAGGGGTCCCGCCATGCCGCCATCTACCAGGGCCCGGCCGACAGCGCCGGTTACCAGCTGGTGGACCCGGACCAGGCCCTGCAGGATCGTGTGAGCGCACTGATCTACGACGACGTCAAGGAAGGGCGACTGGACAAGGACCGCTACCTGGGCGTTCTCGATGCCTTCCTGAATGACTACCACTGTGACTCGGTCCTGCTGGGCTGCACCGAGCTCTCAGTGCTCAACGAGGTCTACCCCATGCCACAGCTGCCCATCGTGGACTCCCAAGCCGTTTTGGCAGAGGTCACCCTTGATCGGGCTCGGGCTCTTCGCGGCCGGGGCGATTCGGATCCTTCAGCCGCTGGGAGATGACGGCCGTCACCCCGTCCCCCCGCATGGTGACCCCGTAGAGGGCGTCGGCAATGCCCATGGTCCGCTGCTGGTGGGTGATGATGATCAGCTGGGCATGCTCCCGCAACTGCTCGAAGGCCTTGAGCAGCCTGGTCAGGTTCACATCGTCCAGGGCGGCCTCGACCTCGTCCATGACGTAGAAGGGGCTGGGCCGGGCCGTGAAGATGGCCAGGAGCAGGGCCAGGGCTGTCAGCGACCGCTCCCCGCCCGAGAGCAGGGAGAGCCGACGGACCTTCTTGCCGGCCGGACTGGCCTCGACCAGAACCCCTGTGGTCAGCAGGTCGTCCGGGTCCTCCAGCCGCAGCCGCCCGCGCCCGCCGGGGAAGAGGGTGGCGAAGATGCGTTCGAAGGCCTGGGCGGTGTCGTCGAAGGCCTCCTTGAAGACCGTGACCATGGTCGAATCCAGATCCTTGACCAGGGCCATCAGATCGTCCCGGGACCCGATCACATCCTGACGCTGCTCGTGCAGGTAGCGGTTGCGGGACTCCAGGGCCTCGTATTCCTCGGTGGCCAGCGGGTTGACCTTACCCAGGGCTGCCAGGTCCCGCTTGGCCTTGGCCAGCCGCTTCTCCTGCTCACCGCGCTGGTAGGGCACCGTTTTGAAGGCTGACGAATCTGCATCTTCATCTTCCGTCGCCTCCTGGTCCAGGGGCACCGGATTGCCCTCGTCATCCAGGACGGGCACCGGACGATCGGGGCCGTATTCGCGGATCAGCTCCTCAGGCTCCATGCCCAGGTCATCCTGGATGCGCTGGCGCAGGCGACCGTCTTCGCCAGCCAGGCGCTCCCGCTCCAGATCCAGACCGTGCTCATCCTGGCGCAGACCGGCCACCTTGGGTTCCAGATCGTCCCTGCTGGCCCGCAGATCGGTCAGCTCCTTGTCGTGGGCCGAAGCCTTGGCCCTGAGCTGATCCCGGCGGCGGGCCGCATGCTCCATCCTCCCCTTGATCAGCTGGGCCAGCAGGTCGGCCCTGAGCGCGATCAGCCCCAAGGAGGCCATGCCGGCCTTGCGACGACGGTTTTCCTCGCCTATCCGCTGACGATGACGCTCGGCCTGGTCGGCCTGATCCCGCAGCAGATCAATCTGCCGCAGCAGAGAGGCATGCAGCCGGTCGCTCTCCGTCCAGGTCAGCTTGGCCTCCATCTCGGCGGCGCGGGCCTGGTCCAGGGCCGTCTCCAATTCATGCTGCCGGTCTTCCATGCCCTCCGGGTCATCCGGATCAGAATTCCCATCCTCCTGGGCATGGGCCAGGCCGGCTTTCAGGTCTTCCAGTTTGAGTTCGTGGGTGCGCACCTGGTCACGCACCTGGGTCAGCCGGTCATCCAGATCCTTGACCCCGGCCTGGGCCCGATCCGACTCCTTGCGTGCCGTTGCCAGATCTCGGGCTGCCTGCTCGGCCTTGACCCGGGCCTCGGTGCACCGGTTGCGCGCCTCCTGCAGCTTCTGCTCGGCCTGCTCAAGGGCGGCACGGGCCGCATCCATCTGCGGTTGCAGCGTCCGGGATTCATCCTGGAGGGCCTCCACCTGTGCCAGGGCCTTATCCCTGCGTGCAGTCAACGCCAAGTCACTGGTGGCCGGAGCGGATCCGCCTACAGCACCAACCCGGTCGTAGAGGTCGCCCTGGCGGGTCAGCGCCTGCTGCCATCCGTCCTCCAGGGCAAGCCGGGCCTGATCGGCGTCATCGACGGCAGCTGTCAAGGCCAGCAGACTGCGGACAGCCCCCAGCACTCCCTGGGCCTGGTCAGGATCGGCAGGATGCTCCCGCAGATCCACCAGGTCGGCGGCCGACCTCCAGGGACCATTGCCGGGTCGTATGTCTGCCCCCTTGAGCGGGCCTGATGCCGAGATCAGCGCGGCGCGTCCCAGACGGTCCCGGCGTGCCCGCTCCAGGGTCTGGTCGACCGCCTGGCCATCCTTGGCCACCAGGGCCGAGGCATAGTCATGCAAGGCCTGGGCCAGGGGCTCCTCCCAGCCAGCCTCCACTCGGACGAAGTCGGTCAGTACACCCAGCAGGGCCGGATCCCCCGCCTGGGACAGGGCCTCGCCGGTGCCGCGATGATCCAGCGTGTCCGCCAGGGCATCGGCCTTGGCCTGGGCCGATATGGCATCGGATTGAATACGGCGTTCGCGCTCCTGGAGGTCGTTGAGCCTGCTTCGGGCCTGATCCCTGACCTGACCTGCCTGATCCAGGGCCTGTCTGCCATCCTGGTCAGAACCTTCCTCCTGGCTGTCCAGGTCCCGTACCCGGTTCCTGGCCCGCTCTAGACTCTCCTTGAGCTGATCCTGCTGACGGGTCAGGTCACGCTCGCGCTGCCTGGAAAGTTCCAGGGCCGATTCCTCCTTGGCCACCAGCTGCGCCAGATCGCCCAGCCGAGCCTGCCGCTTTCTGGCCGCCTGCCGCAGCTCGGTCATGGTCTGCCGGTGTGCGGCCAGCCGCCGCTCCAGATCCGCACGGGCTTGAACGCGGCCATCCAGGGCGATCCGATCGGCTCCAACCTGGGCCTCCTCCTGATCGGCCTGACCCTTGAGCTCGTCGGCCCGCCGCCTGAGCACCCCGGGGTCCTGCCCCTGGTCGGTCACCATGCCGGCCTGCAACGAACGACTGCGCTCCCTGGCCAATGATGCCAAGGAACCGGCTCGCTCACCCAGCTTGGTCAGGTCGTTCCACTGCTGGTTGACAGCCTCCAGAGCCGGGCTGGACTGTCGATCCAGCCCCTCCAGCTGTTCGATGCGCAGCTTGACCCTGGTCAGATCCTCCTGCCCGCGAGCCAGCTGCCCCCGAGTCTCTGCCATCTGCGAGCGCAGGTTCTCCAGCTTTTTCTGCGAGGTCAGAGCATCGTCGGCATGGATGCGGGCCTGGGCATCCCGCAGGCTGACTTGGATCATGTCGGCTCGGCGGGAGACCTTGGCCTGGCGGCCCAGAGGCCCCAGCTGCCGATGAATCTCGCCGATCAGGTCATCCAGACGAGACAGGTTGGCCTCGGTGTTGGCCAGCTTGTGCAGGGCCCGTTCCTTGCGCTTGCGGTGCTTGAGGATGCCGGCCGCCTCCTCGATGAAGGCCCGATGGCCGGCCGGATCAGCCCGCAGGATGGCATCCAGCCGACCCTGACCGACAATCACATGCATCTGCTGGCCCAGCCCGGTGTCGCTGAGCAGCTCCTGGATGTCCAGCAGGCGGCAGTCTGACCCGTTGATGGCATATTCGGATCCGCCGTTGCGGTAGATGGTCCGGCTGATGGTCACCTCGGTGTAGTCGATGTCCAAGGTCCGATCAGTGTTGTCGATGGTCAGGGTGACCTGAGCCCGGCCCAGTGGCGGCCTGGAGGAGGTGCCGGCGAAAATCACGTCCTCCATGGATCCGCCGCGCAGGCTCTTGGCCCCCTGCTCGCCCATGACCCAGGCCAGGGCGTCGACGATGTTGGATTTGCCTGATCCGTTGGGGCCCACCACAGCGGTGATGCCCGGCTCGAAGCGCAGGGTGGTGGCCGAGGCGAAGGACTTGAAGCCCTTGAGGGTCAGCTCCTTGAGATACATCAGGCGCGCTCCGCCTTAGGTTTGGCCAGATCGGGATTGGGACGCTCGGCCAGCAGGGTACGGGCGTCTCCAGCGGTGACGAAGCTACCGCAGATCAGCACCCCGCGCCCATAGCCCACCCCGGTCTGGTCCTCGCTGTCGACCATATCGACGGCCGTCTGGATGGCATCGGGCATCCGGTCGCGACGGACCACCCTGTCGGGCCCGAAGACCCGCACGGCGACCCGTTCCAGATCTTCGGCGGGCATGACCCGACCCTTCCAGGAGTTTTCGGTGACCACAACGCTGTCCAGCACGGGTTCCAACAGGCCCAGATAGTCCTCCACCTGCTTGTCGGCCATCATGGAAATCACACCCACCAGCTGCTTGAAGTCGTAGTTCTCCTCGATGGCCGAGCGCAGGGACTGGGCCGCGTTCAGGTTGTGCCCGCCATCGATGATGATGGTGGGCGAGGTACGCACCTGCTCGATCCGTCCGGGGATGCGCACCTGACTCAAGGCCTCGGCCACCAGATCCTGGTCCAGAGCCCCGTTGACAGGGATGACCGTCTCAGCCGCGGCCAGGGCTGCCAGAGCGTTGTGGGCCTGGTGCTCTCCGAACTTATCGATGGGCACATCCTTGTAGAGTCCCTGCGGCGTGCGCAGCGTGGCCACCTGGCCGCCCACTGCGGGCATACGGGAAACGACCTCCAGCTCGTTGCCGTCCCTCAGCAGGGTGGGGGCGCCCTGCTCGCGCACGGCCTGCTCGATGATGGGCATGACGGCCTCCTCATGCGGCTGGGCGCCGACGATGACCGTGGACTTGGGCTTGATGATCCCGGCCTTCTCCCCTGCAATCTGCTCGACCGTATTCCCCAGCCACTGCATATGGTCCATGTCCACCGGTCCGATGATGGCGGCATCGCCATCGAGGACGTTGGTGGCATCCCAGCGGCCGCCCATCCCCACCTCGACGATGGCCACGTCCACGGGGGCATCGGCGAAGGCCCAGACGGCCATGGCGGTCAGGACCTCGAAGAAGCTCATGGGAGCCCTGCCCTGCTGGGCGAAGCGGTCGTCCACCATGGCAATGAAATCCTCGATCTGCTGGTAGAGGTCTACGAAGTCCTCGTCTGAGAGCTCCTTGCCGTCGATGGCGATCCGCTCGTTGATCCGCTCCAGGTGGGGCGATGTATAGAGCCCGGTGCGCAGACCGTAGGCCCGCACCAGAGCCTCGGCCATCCGCGCCGTGGACCCCTTGCCGTTGGTACCGGTGACGTGAATGACCCTGAAGCTGTGCTCAGGATGACCCAGCAGGTCCAGCATCATCCCCATCCTGTCCAGGTCCAGGTTGGGGCTGTCATGCTCGGTGGGACGCGCCATGATGGCCCGCTCGACATCGCGAATATTCTGACCCTTGCTGTTGGGGTGTTCGAATGACATATTCTGCCTGCGCCTCCTGCTGGCTGTGGATGCTTCCCGCCTATTCTATGCGCCACCGACCCCGATTGAGGGCCGGAACAGCCGACTGTCACATCGGCCGAACGCACTACCATGGAACCAACATAGTCAGAACCGGAATCTCAAGGAGGCTGGACGTGACCGCATCCGCACAGGAGCATCTACAAGGAGACACTGATCCCAAGAACGTGGACCTGGATGAGCAGAACATGGAAGACCGGGTGAACAACCGCACCCTGCGCCCCAACTCCCCCGCCTTCCAGAAGTTCATGACCACCGGGTGGCAGGCCCAGGAGCCGCAGATCGAGCCACTGGAGTCCAGCAAATATACTGAGCGCCGCCTGCGTGAACTGGGTCAGCGTTTCCCTGGTGAACGACTGGTCATCCCTGCCGGATCCTACAAGACCCGAAACAACGACAACGACTACGCCTTCCGCCCAGACACCACCTTTGCCTACTACACGGGCCTGGGCGAGGACTACGAACCCGGCGCCATTCTGGTCCTGGACCCGGTGGACCCCGACAGCCCGGAGGCCGCCAAGGGGCTGACGCATACCCCCGAGCTCTTCGTCCATCCCCGGGCCGATCAGTCCACCCGCGACTACTACAGGTCCTCCCAGTACGGGGAGTACTGGGTGGGTCCCCGGGCCGGGCTGCGGGAGCTGGCCATCATGACCGGCATCCCCACCAAGGACATCGCCTCCTTCCCTGATGCCATCGCCAAGGATCTGGGGCCGGACCAGGGAGCGGTCAAGATGCGGGTAATCCGCACTGCCGACCAGGAGGTCTTGAATCAGGTGGAGGCCGCCCGCAAGGCCAACGGCATCGGTGGTCCGGACCGCAACGAGGAGGCCGACGACAAGCTCGAAGAGTTCACCTCCGAGGCCCGCATGATCAAGGACGACTACGAGGTGGGCGAGATGCGCAAGGCCATCGCCGCCACCAAGGACGGATTCGACCGGATTCTGACCCACCTGCCCCAGGTGGTAGGCAAGCCCCGTTCCGAGCGGATGCTGGAGGGCGTTTTCAATGCCAACGCCCGCGAGAAGGGCAACGACGTGGGCTACGGTTCCATCATCGCCTCGGGCAAGCACGCTCCTATCCTGCACTGGATGCGCAATGACGGAACGGTCCAGAAGGGCGACCTGCTCCTGATCGACGCTGGCGTGGAGGTCAACAGCCTCTACACGGCCGACATCACCCGCACCTTCCCCGTAGGCGGCACCTTCAGCCCGCTGCAGAAGCGGATCTACCAGACCGTGCTCAAGGCCCAGCAGGCCGGATTCGAAGCAGCCAAGCCCGGCGCCACCTACTCGGACATCCACCATGCCGTCATGCGGGTACTGGCTGAAACTTTGCACGAGTGGGGCATCCTCAAGGTCAGCGTGGAGGAGTCCCTCTCCCCCCAGGGCCAGCAGCACCGGCGCTGGCACGCCTGCGGATGCGCCCACCACCTGGGTCTGGACGTGCACGACTGCGCGGAGGCCAGGTACGAGTCCTACCAGGGCGCGCCCATCACCCCCGGGATGATCTTCACCATCGAGCCCGGACTCTACTTCAAGGAGAACGACCTGCTGGTGCCTCCGGAGTTCCGCGGCATCGGCGTGCGCGTGGAGGACGACGTGCTCATGACCGAGCAGGGACCCCAGTGGCTGTCTGCCGGCATCCCCAAGACCGTCGAAGAGGTGGAGGCCTGGATGGCGCAGCGGGCCGCACTGGCCGACCCGGACAGGGACTGATGTATGCCCACTCCTGACTTCGTGCTCAGACTGCGCCGGTCCATAGGCCATGACCTGCTCTGGCTGAACGGTGTGACGGCCTTCGTCAGCGATGACCAGGGCCGCCTCCTGCTGGGCCGGCGCTCCGACACCGGCCAGTGGGCCCTGGTCTACGGGATCAACGAACCGGGCGAGGACCCGGCCGACACCGTGATCCGCGAGGTCAAGGAGGAGACCGGGGTGGATGTGATCGTCACCGACCTGGCGGCCGTCACATCCTCCCAAGAGGTGACCACCTATGCCAATGGCGACCGGACCATGTACATGGATCATCTGTTCATCTGCCGGCCTGACCCCAACGGCAACACCGATCCCTTCGTGGGTGACGAGGAGAGCCTGTCAGTCGGCTGGTTCGACCCCGATCAACTTCCATCCCCGCTGGCCCAGACCACTGTGGAACGCATGGCCCGAGCCCGGACCTATCTGGAGCGCCTGCAGGGCGGAGATGCCCACGCCCTCTTCAAGGCTGGCGGCAGGGAGCTGCCAGCAAATTCCCACTAGTCTCAAGTTGACCATTGGGCCCTTGTACGGTTCAGCCCTTGGCGGCTCAATCCTCGAAGAAATCCAGCGGATCATCGATGAAGCGACGTAGTCCTACCAGGGCTGCCCCCTTGAGGGCCGGATAGTCGGCCTGGGTGGGGATGAGCACGCGAATGTCCACGGCATCCCGGCCCAGGGTCAGCTGATTGAGCCGATCCTGCAGACGCTGGGCCAGGTTCCCCCCGAAGTGCGACCAGAATCCCCCCAGAATGACCGTATCCACGTCAACAATATTGATGGCTGAGGCGATGACCGAGATCATGGCATCGAGCCCGCGGTCGATGGCGTCTACAGCTTTGGCATCACCCTGCTGCCAGCGCTGGTAGAGCTCCTCCATGGCCTGGGGTGTGACCGCCTCGGCTCCGGTGGCGATGTCAGCCGCCTCAACCAGAGCCCTGCGCCCGGCATAGGTCTCCAGGCACCCACGGCGGCCGCAACGGCAGGTTGGGCCATTCAGATCCACCGAGGCATGCCCCAATTCACCGGCGAACCCATGGTCTCCGGTCTCGACGGCCCCGCGACGCACCACAGCCCCACCGATACCGATGTCAGTGGAAATGTAAATAAAGGAGTCGGTGGGCGAAAGTGGCCCCTCATCTCCGCCCGCAGGACGCTGAGCAGCGTAGCCGGGAATCTGAGCAAGGGCTGCCAGACGCGCCTCGTTGCCCACTCTGGGAGCTAGTCGACGGACCAAGGGAAATTCCTGCAGGTCCAGACGTTCCCATCCCAGGTTGCGGGCCATGAGCAGGGTGGTGTCGCCGCCGACCAGGCCGGGCAGAGCCAGGCCCGAACCCACTGTGCGGTAGTGCCGACGGGACAGCTTACGTTCGATGGGCTTGGTCAGTTTCTCCAGGTCAGCGAAGACCCGATCGGGTTCCGCCTCATGCATATCATCCTTGACCCAGGCCGAATCGATCAGGGTCCCATCCAGATCCATGGCCAGACACCCGTAGCCATCGGTGTTGATCTGCAGGCCCAGGCCAGCCCAGCGTCCGTGTGCGATGGACAGTGGGGTACTTGGTCGGCCATGGTTGCTCTGCGAAGTCTCAGGCTCTTCCTCGCGTACCACCCTATTCCTGAGTAGGAGTCCAGCCAGGAGCGACATAGTAGCCTTGGTCAGTCCTGTGGCCTTGGCCAGATCCGCCCTGCTGAGCGAGGTAGGCGACCGCAGAATGGTGTCGATGATGACCGAGAGGTTGTGGTTCCTCAGATCATCCTGATTGATAGAGCGCAGGGCAGTCACGGAAATCATCCCTCCAAATCCGGGCGGCAAAACCACCCTACATGCCAGAAACCACCTTTCAGTATCACACATGAACCCGCCAAAATCCGCAAATTCAGCTGGAGCTTCCGCCCTCGGATACGTAGGTAGAAGCTAGGAAGGAAAATTAACGACGAGCTTTAAACAAGGCCCCGCCCTCTGTTCTTCCAAGCAGGAAACGAACAGAGGGCGGGGCGCAGACAGGTCAGCAATTACTTCTTGTGACGTTTGCTGATCAAATCATATGCCACGGCGATAATCACAACCAGACCCTTGATGATCTTCACTATGGCGGCATCCGCACCCATGATCGACAGCCCTTGGTTGAGCACACCCATGATCAGTGCACCTACCATGGCACCGGGGATGGTGCCTACGCCACCAGCCACAGCCGCACCACCAATGAAGCAGGCGGCGATGGCGTCCATTTCAAACTCCATACCGGTCTGGGCCGTAGCCGAAGCCAGTCGGGACAAAGTGATGATTGCGGCGATGGCGGCAAGCAGCCCCATGTTGAGGAATATCTTGAAATCGACCTTGCGTGTATCAATGCCCGAAAGCACGGCGGCCTTTCTATTGCCACCGACGGCATAGATATCGCGCCCTAGCACCATCCTGTTGAGAACGAACCAGTAGATGCCCACTAGCACAGCGATAATGACCAAGACGATGGGTATACCACCCTGGGTTTGGTTTCCGGAAGAAGCCAGCAGGTAGGTTACGAACCCAATGACCAAGGTGGCCAGCACACACTTGATAATCATCCAGCTCTTCGGCTCGGCCTGCAGCCCGACCCGGATAGTATGAGACCGACGACGGACCTGCATGACGATAACCAAGAGTATGACCACTGCCCCAACGACCAAGGTCAGCCCGTCCAGACCAAACCAGAAGCCGAAGATGTTAGGCAGGAAATCCTTGGAGATGGCACGGAACTCACGGGAGCGAAGGGGAATGGATTCACCGGCGATCACAGTTGCCAGACCACGGAAAACCAGCATTCCGCCAAGGGTCGTGACAAAGGCGGGTACGCCAACATAGGCCACCCAGAAGCCCTGCCAGATACCCACAATCAGCCCGAGCGCCAGCATGAGCACAATGGCCAGGAACCAGTTCAAACCCCAGTTCTTCATCATGAAAGCGCCCATGCCGCCAATGAAAGCAACCACAGAGCCCACAGACAGATCGATATGAGTACCGATGATCACCATAAGCATGCCGATGGCCAGAACGAGCACATAGGCATTCTGCTGAAATAGAGCAACGAAATTGTTGGGGAAGAGCAGACGCCCTCCGGTCAGCACTTCGAAGATGGCAATGACCACTACCAGTGCCAGATAGATTCCATATTGTCGAGCATTGCCCAGCAAGGTGGACTTAAGAGTGGCCACCTGCGGATTTCCGCTGTCATTGGACGCTTCAGCGACCGACTGCTTCATTGTTGTTTTTCCTTCCTTGACGCTCATGCGAACACCGCTTCCTGACTGCAAGGGATTTCAGACGTCATGTACCGCATCAGCTCCTCCTGATCGGTGGCATGGGCGTCCAGACATGCCGTAATGATTCCTTGACTCATCGTGTAGATTCGGTCACAGATGCCCAAGAGCTCAGGCAACTCGGATGATATGACCAGAATGGCCGAACCGGCATCGGCCAGCCGGTCGATGATCTCGTATATCTCGTATTTGGCACCCACATCGATGCCACGGGTCGGCTCGTCCAGTATGAGCACTTTGGGCTCAGTGGATACCCACTTGGAAAGCACCACCTTCTGCTGGTTGCCTCCGGACAGGCTGCTCGCCGGCATCTCTATGCTCGGGGTCTTCGTCCTGAAATCCCGCCGATACTGCTCAGCAATCTGTTTTTCACGGTCGAGATCCAAGACACCGTGGTGCGACAGGTGTCCGAGGTTAGCCATTGAGGTGTTCTCTCGTATGGAAGCGATCAGGTTGAGGCCGTACTCTTTCCTATCTTCGGTGGCGTAAGCCAGACCCGCGTCGATGGCCGAGCGCACGTCGGGCAGGGTAATTTTCTTGCCTTCCATGTATATGTCGCCGCTAGCCCCGACGCCGTACTGGTGACCGAAGATGCTCATAGCAGTTTCGGTTCTTCCGGCACCGATCAGCCCAGCCATACCCACTATTTCGCCAGCGCGGAGATTGAAGCTGACATCCTTGGCCACCAAACGGTTGGAATCCTGTGGATGGTGGACGCTCCAATGCTCAACACGGAACATCTCCTTGCCGATGTGCGATTCGTGCTCCGGATAACGATTGGTCATCGGTCTGCCGACCATATCGCGGATCAAGGCATCCATGTCCAGGGGGTGCTCCTTATCGACCCGACAATCACTGATGGTCTTTCCGTCCCTGATCACCTGGACGGCATCCGCTGACGCCGCTATTTCGTTGAGCTTATGGGAGATGATGATGGCTGTTATGCCACGTTCCCTACGAAGCCGGTCGATCAAATCCAGCAGGTGGAAGGAATCCTCATCGTTGAGCGCTGCTGTGGGTTCGTCCAAAATAAGCAATTGAACGTTTTTGCTGAGTGCTTTGGCGATTTCCACCAGTTGTTGCTTGCCCACACCGAGGTTGGAGACCAGGGTGTCTGGATCCTCGTCCAAACCGACCAGGGACATGACATCCTTAGCCTTTCGGCGTTGCTGATCATCCTGGATGAAGATCCCCTTGGTGATGGGATTGCCCAGAAAGATATTCTGAGCAATCGTCATGTAGGGCTCGAGTGCCAGCTCCTGGTGGATGATGACGATTCCCTCGCGCTCCGAATCTCGTATGCTAGAGAACCTGCAGGGTTTTCCCTGGTAGATGATGCTTCCTGAGTATGATCCATACGGGTAGACTCCCGACAGAACGTTCATGAGAGTGGATTTACCAGCCCCATTTTCGCCGCAGATGGAGAAGATCTGACCCTGTTGGACCTTGATATTGACATGGTCCAATGCCGTGACTGGACCGAAGGACTTTACAATGTCCCGCATTTCCAAAATCGTGTTTTGAGATGATGTCATTGGTGCCTTCTGAATTTAAGGGCATCCACACTCAATGAACCTCGGCGAATGCCCGATGACGTTTCGTCACAGTCCAGCGTTTGCCGCGGAGATATACCCGCTGTCAACTAGTTCCTTCTTGACGTTGTCCTTGTCAACGGAGACCGGCTTCAGCAGGATCGAAGGCACATCCTTGTTGTTGTTGTTGAATGTGTCGTTGGTCTTGGGCTTCTGTCCCTTGACCAGTTTCTCGATCAGGGCAGCAGTGGAATCAGCCAGTTTACGAGTATCCTTGTAGACCGTCATTGTCTGCTTACCCGCAACGATGTTGGCCACATTAGCCTTTTCAGCATCCTGACCGGTGATGATCGGATAGTAATTCCAGCCCGCCGCGTCTACAGCGTTCACAGTCCCCATGGCAATTGCATCATTGGGGGCGAGAACGGCATCAAGATGTCTTCCGCTGTTGTAATAGGAATTGATGCGGTTTTCCATCTCGCTCTGCGCGTTTTGACGATCCCAATTCTGTATGCCGATGCTCTGCCAATCCTCGAGATTCTTGGGAACTCGACCAGACGGGGACACCAATGACCCGTTTTTAAAATATGGTTCGAGGACCGACCAAGATCCTTGGAAGTAATATTTGGCGTTGTTGTCTGTTGGGGAGCCTGTCATCAGCTCAATGTTGAAGGGCCCTTTTTTGCCACTATCCAGGCCGAGCTTTTTAACTATGTATTGCCCTTGGAGTTTGCCCACCTCGGTGATGTTGAACGTCGAGTAGTAGTCACAAGCATCGGTGTTCATGATCAGTCGATCGTAGGCGATCACCGTAGCACCGTTTGATTTGGCTGCCTCCGCGGCTGGCCCTACAGCCGTGCCGTCAATGGAAGCAATCACAACGAAATTAGCTCCCTGATTAGCCATATTCTGAATCTGGGAAGCCTGCAGATCCGTCTTATTGTCAGCAAATTGCAGGAGGACCTTATAGCCCTTGCCTTCAAGCTGTTTTTTGAGGTTATCGCCGTCGAGACGCCAGCGTTCCAGCTGTTGTTCCGGCATCGAGATTCCGACGGTCACATCTGAGGGGTTTTTAGCATTTACGCCCCCCCCCCCCCCCGCAGTCGCGCCTCTTGAGCCTCCGCAGGCACCCACTGACGCGAGCATGACAATCCCGGCCAGTGCACAAACCGCTCGTTTCCAATTGTTCATGATGGTTCCTTTCTTCGTTGAAGGGTTGCCTCCGACTTGTCCCCCTCGGCAAGCTGGATCTCTTCCGGCACACATACTAGCACAAAGTTTATTGATTTGACTATTTCAAGTAATTACGTAGGTTTTTGCCGCAGATTATCCTAGATTTAGCAATTCGTGAAGGCACATTAGTATGATGAATTAATGATATTGATCGAGACAAGCACGTTCTCGCTGAAAGGCGATCAAGCAAGGAGGCTGACATGAATGAGATCCTGGTGGCGGGAGTGGACACTTCGACGCAGTCCTGCAAGGTGAGGGTCACCGATGCCCGGACCGGTCGGCTGGTCCGCTTCGGCAAGGCTCCTCATCCGGCAGGCACCAGCGTTGATCCCATGGCTTGGTGGAAGGCTTTTCAGGAAGCTTCCGCCCAAGCGGGTGGATTGGACGATGTTTCGGCAATCAGCGTGGGCGGCCAGCAGCATGGCATGGTGTTGCTGGACCACAAAGGGCGGGTGATCAGAGATGCTCTGCTCTGGAACGATACGCGTTCAGCTCCTGATGCCGATGATCTCATAGTTCGAATGGCTGAGGCCAATATCGGCGAGGCTGAAAGCACCGAGGCAGAGAGTAAAGGGACAACAAACAAGAACCCGGATTCAGACCAGGATCTGGCCATGCGGGGCAAGCAAGCCTGGGTACGGGCTGTGGGTTCCTCCCCGGTAGCCTCGCTGACCATCACCAAGGTGGCCTGGGTCAGCCGGGTGGAGCCGGATAATGCCAAGGCCATCGCGGCCATATGCCTCCCCCACGACTGGCTGAGCTGGGTTATCGCCGGCCATGGTCCCGCGGCCGACCCGGAGACTGAACCCGGACTGGAGGATCTCTTCACTGATCGCTCTGATGCCTCCGGCACCGGCTACTACGACCCCGCCGCCGACAGCTACCGGCGTGACCTGCTGGCCTTGGCCCTGCCCGACGGGATGGCCGAACAGGTCATCCTGCCCAAGGTTCTTGGCCCCCACCAGGTCGGAGCCAAGGCCGACCCCCGCATCGCCGGCAGGGATGTGCCCGGCGGCTGCATCATCGCGCCGGGCGGCGGCGACAACGCCATGACGGCCCTGGGCCTGGCCATGCAGGTGGGCGACGTCTCCATCTCCCTGGGAACCTCGGGGGTCGCTGCCGCGGTCAGCCCGGTCCCCGCCTATGACATGAGCGCCTCGGTCACCGGATTTGCCGATGCCACCGGCCACTGGCTCCCTCTGGCCTGCACCATCAACGCTTCACGCATCCTGGACGCGGGCCTGGCTGCCCTGGGGACGGATTATGACGGTCTTGCCGAATTGGCTGAGAAGTCATCGCCGGGGGCCGAGGGCATCACCCTGATCCCCTACTTCGACGGCGAGCGCACCCCGAACCGCCCTGACGCCCATGCCAGGCTGGAGGGGCTGACCCTGGCCAACACCACGCGCACCAACCTGGCCAGAGCATTCGTGGAGGGCCTGCTCTGCTCCCAGCGTGACTGTCTGGAACTGCTGAAACGACTGGGCACCACGGTCTCCAGGATCCTTCTGGTCGGCGGGGGCGCCAAGTCCCCAGCGGTCAGAGCCTATGCCCCGGGAATCCTGGGCATGGATGTGCAGCTGCCCCGGCCGGACGAGTACGTGGCCATCGGGGCAGCCCGCCAGGCGGCTTGGGCTCTGACTGGAGAAGAGGAGCCTCCCGCCTGGCCGGTGGACATCGAGACCACGCTGACGGGAGCCCCCTGCGAGCAGGTCTACCAGCAATACCTGCGCTGGCGGGGATGAAGGGCCCCGCCAGCCTGAGTCACTTGGAACGGACCCGCAGATGCAGTCCGAAGACCAGATCGGTTTCATCCAGGCGATAGGCAGGATCCAGCTCAGGTCCGCAGCTGTTGGAGCCTATGCCGCTTGTGGCATAGTCCAGGCAGAGCACGGTCGAGCCAGATTCCTCCAGCTCATGGTCGTGCCTCTTGGCGGTCAGCTCCTCCTGCGTGTAGGGGGAGCAGTTGAAGCTGATGGGCCCATCCCCCGCCGCCTGCAGCAGAGAGCGGTCATCCTCCACCAGGACGTAATCGCAGCCAAAATGGGTGCCGTTCTCCTGGGGACGCAGGTAGTGCTCGACCATGCCTGATGCGGTGTCATGGAAAACGCCATAGTGGCTGGCACGGTGCATGTCCCGGTAGCTCTCGTAGGGCCCGTAGCCGCAGTAGGTGACCCGCTGGAGGCTCTTGGGCAGGAAGAGCCGCAGACCGAACCTGGGCAGATAGGGAAACTCGGGATCCCGATGCAGCTCCATCTTCAGGTCCAGCCCACCCTGGTCACTGAGGGTCCAGGTGGCGAGGATGCTGCCCATGGGTTGAATAAAGGGTGCCACCAAGGACAGTTCAGCCTTGATTGTGGTCAATCCCCTGTCCTGATCGGTCTGCAGCTGGCTGGAGAGGGCTCTGGTACCAGCCCGATCATATTCGGCCTTGCGCCATTCATTCTTGATGATGGCATCGTTGTCGGTGGGCGCTCGCCAGAGGTTGACCTCCATAGGGGCGTCCAGCAGGGAACGGTTGTCGATGCTCATGGATTCCACCATGCCGGTTCGGCGGTTGAAGACGTAGCGCCAATCAGCCCCCTCCACGTCGAAACGGGCATCCGTCTGCCTGACCACCGGACGGTGGGCGCCCCGGGATCCACTGCCGGGGTCGGCACTGATGACCCTGGCCACGCCGTTGGGACGTTCAGGCATCCCCATGTCTGAGGCTCCAAGCTGATCGAAGCCCAGCGGATACCCTTGTGGAAGCACTGGATCGGCCTTGGCCAGGGCGTACTCCACAAGCAGGGTCAGGCGGCCGTGCTCGGGCGGATCCATGACGGGTAGGCCCACGGTGCCCTCAGCATGGGGGGCGATGTGCAGGCCGGTCCCGCGATCCAGTTCAGGCGTCCCGGAGGCCACAGGCTCCCCATCACACAGAAGGGTCCACTTCAGGCTCAGGTATTCATCCAGGTAAGTGAAGTCCAGGTAGTTATGCAGGGTGAGCAGTCGGGTCTGGGGATCGTAGCCGACCAGACGGGCCGGACGGAAGACGTTCTTGAACTCCCTGAGGCCGGTGTGGGGCCGCCGGTCGGGGTAGACCAGGCCGTCCATGCAGAAGTTGGCATCATGGGGGTACTCGCCGTGGTCTCCCCCGTAGGCATAGATTCGACGGCCCTTGCGGTCCCTGCCCTGGTCGATGGCGTGGTCGGCCCACTCCCAGATGCAGCCGCCCAGGAGCCCCGAATGGGCCTGGATGACCCGGAAGTAGTCCTCCAGATCCCCGGGCCCCAGTCCCATGGCATGGCAGTATTCGCAGAGGAAGTAAGGCTTCCGGCCCCCGTCTCCGTCATCCCCGTGGCTGCTGATGCCGTGAGGACCCTCCGGCGTGAAGTAGTCCTCGATTTGCTTGATGGAGGGATACATCCGCGAGGTGATGTCCAGATTGCTGTAGTCCAGATCCTTCCGGGGCGAACCGTGGATGGCCGACTCGTAGTGGGTCAGACGGGAGGGGTCCCGGGACTTGGTCCAGGCCAGAGCCGCCTCGATGCCACAGCCGTATCCGCTCTCGTTGCCCATAGACCAGATCAGGATGGAGGGATGGTTCTTGTCCCGTTCCAGGCTGCGCTGGACCCGATCCACAATGGCCTTGGTAAAGAGCGGCTCGTCGGCGATGCGGCCATTCCAGTAATCGGGCTCCTTCCAGTCCGGACCGTGGTAGAGGGCCTCGATGCCATGGGCCTCCAGGTCGGCCTCGGCGATCAGGTAGAAGCCCAGCTGGTCGTAGAGGGCGTAATACTGAGGGCTGTTGGGGTAATGGGAGGTGCGGATGGCGTTGACGTTGTGCTCCTTCATCAGGGTCAGGTCACGCATGATCTGCTTCTGGTCGATGGCGAAGCCGGTGCGTGGGTCCCCGTCATGGCGGTTGACCCCGTGGATTTTAATTGGCCTGCCGTTGACCTTGACCACCTGGCCGTCCACGCTGATGGTGCGCAGGCCGATGTACTCGGTGATGACCTCATCCGAGTCGCCGGAGCCGGTAGAGGTGGCCCTGGTCGACAAGGTCAGCCGGTAAAGTTCAGGGTCCTCGGCATTCCAGAGACGGGGATGGCCAACCTCCATGGCAAATTGCGCAGGCTCCTTGCAACCCGTCAGCTCGGCCCGGGCCACCTCCACACCATCGGGGTCGGTCAGCAGAGCCTGGATGTCCAAAGCGTCATCGTCTCGATCTGATACGCCGGTCGGATCCAGGTCCAGGGTCACACTGGCGTGACTCATGTCCTTATCGAGGTCAGTGTGGACGAACCAGTCGCGCAGACGTGCCTTGGGCCGACGCAGGATGTAGACATCGCGGAAGATGCCACTCATGCGGAACTTGTCCTGGTCCTCCAGATAGCTGCCATCGCACCACTTGAGCACCAGAACGGCCAGCTGGTTACGGCCTCGCTGCAGGTGGTCGGTCACGTCGAATTCGCTGGTGGCGTGCGAGACCTGGCTATAGCCGATCAGATCCCCATTGACCCAGAGATAGAAGCAGGAGTCCACTCCCTCGAAATTGAGCAGGGCCCGAGGCGCTGAGGGATCGGGCTCGTAGTCGAAGGCGCGCAGGTAGATGCCGCAGGGATTGTCGGCAGGCACCCTGGGCGGATCGAAGGGGAAAGGATAGCGCACGTTGGTGTATTGGGGGTTGTCATAGCCCTGTGTCTGCCAGACTCCCGGCACATGGATGGGCTTGTACACCCCTCGGCCCGCATCCTTGGAAGGGCTGTAGTCGGCTTCAAAGAAGACCGGATCCTTGGCCTCGACCGCGGATTGGACCTCGGCATCCAACTGGTCGATGCTGGCATAATAGCGAAAATCCCAGTCCCCATCCAGGTCCAGGTAGCGATCGGAACGCCTGCGCAGGTCACCACGCGTGTCCATGGGGGCGCCGGCTGGCACGCAGTATGCACGGTTGGGCTCGGTCCCCACATGCAGCGTGGCTGGATCCTCGTAATAACGTGGTATGAACATGACTATTCCATCCTCCTCGGTGGCCATGGCAGCAGACGTTTCACAGGCGTAACTGTTTACGCTCACATGCGACCATGATAGCGGGGCCATGGCACAGAATTCCCGGAGGTTGTCACAGGCCTCATTGCACCGGACGCGCCGTGCTCTCACGGATGACCAGCTTGGGGGTAAGGATGCGGCGGTTACCCCCCACATGCTCCCCTCGGAAGATCTTCAGAAGCAGGTTGGCCACCTTGGTGCCGTAGAGTCCGGCATCACGATGGACCGACGTGATGGAGGGGTAGGTACTCTGGCAGATGAAGCTGTCCTCGAAGCTGACCATGGCTGGCAGACCCATGCAGGCCGACGCAGGAGCAGTGGTCTTCTCATCGGACCCTTGCACTGCCACGGATGTCGTCCTGCTTTCCAGCATCGCTCGCAGACTTGCCGCAGCCATGATCTCGTTCTCGTAGATAAAAGCCGTATATGGATTCTTCCCCGATGACAGACGAAGCGTGAAGGCGGCGGCCTTGTCCGGCGTGAAGTCCGTGAACTCCACTTTCGGCTCCCCCAGGTTCTTATTGCGGACAAACTCCTTGAAGGAAGAGACACGGGCACGGCTGTAGTCAAGGTTCTTATCCCCCGACAAGTAGGCGATCCGGGCATGCCCGCGCGAACTCAGATGATCCATGATCGTCGTCATGGTTCGGGAATCGTCGATGGACAGCGAGGGCAGGTAGTTGTCTGAGTCAGGTCCTCCGGCCAAGACTGCAGGCAGACCCAGATTGTGCAGGAGCCGAGGCCTGGGATCATCGGAAAGAAGATCCACCAGCACCACCCCGTCGACCCGCTTGCGTCTGGCCCAGTCCCGATAGGTGTCCAGCTCCTCATCCAGGGTGGCGCAGGGGCGGAAGAGCAGGCCATAGCCCGACCTGCTCAGGGAGGCGTGGATGCCGGCCATGAAATGCAGCATGAAGCCTTCGGTCTGGAAGGCATCCATGGACCTGGCCGGCGCGAAACCCACTGTCATAGTCTTGGAACTGCCCAAGGCCTGAGCGGCATATGCAGGTTTCCAACCCATTCTGGCCGCCGCTTCGCGAACCCTGCGCTTGGTCTGGATGGAGACTCCGGGCTTGTCATTGATAGCGAAGGAGACTGCGGTCTGGGATATCCCCAGTTCGTTGGCTATGTCCTTGAGGCTGACCCTGGCATCGTCCATCTCCTTGTGAACAGACGAGTCCGTTCTGGCTTCTGTTTCTCCGCCAGCGGACTCGTCGCCCATGCGCCACCTCATATCAACCATCCTCGTCGACGCCCGTAATCCGGCTCGGTCGACTCATCAAACAAAACTACCTGCCACACGCTTTAGGCGTATATGAACATCGGCCTTTAACCTTAACTTAGACCCTCATCCGCACAAAACAGTGACTTACAACGCATACGGTTGCAGACGACCATGTTTGAGATCAAGGACCTTGTTATCGTTCACATATAGTCTCCGACGAAGGCTAAAGCCGAATATGGTGAGCCAGAGTGCAGCGGTCAGGACTTCTCTCGCAGGAGGGAGGGGTCAGATACGGCGCTGTAGGAGCTTCCGCCGACAGGCTTGACGGCGATGCACTCGCTGATGCCCCTGTCCTGCAACCAGCTGCTATCCGCCGCGTGCAGGGAGGTGACCAGTGTCGGCCTTGCACCTTGACGGCTGAGTTCCATCCACTTGTTGAAGATGGACCCGCCGGGCGCACAGGCAGATCTGAGCAGGGGATCATCATGCTCATCCACATCCACGACAAGAGCCGTGGACCTGGGCTGAGAACCCTCCTTGCCGGAGTAGTCCTTCACCGCCTGGGCGAAAGCCTGGCCTATGGGCTTGAGGTGCTTCTCTTGGTCGAACAGACCCAACTGATGCTCAAAGGGTGGAAAATCACCGAATTGCTGGTCGACGTCATGCGAACACCACCAGGTGATGCCGAAGATATCGCTGCAATCGAGGGCATGTTCCACCGAAGACCTGCAAAAGTCAGCGGCCTGCCCTGCGTCCATCACATTGAGCGGGGCACCAACCTCCTGCAGCCAAACCCGCCGATGTGGCTGACTGGCAAAGGCCTTCGACAGTTCCACCAGGTACTCGGCATGCCGCGTGCTCTCCTCGGCCAGGGGGCCGGACTCCTGAGCGGCGCCGTTGAAAACCCAGGAATGAATGCAGGTCATGTCTCCGATGTTGGACGCATATCTTGGCAGAAAGGCGTGGCCGTCCTGATACCAGGTCGCATCATTTTCGGAATGCAGGAGCACACGCCCTTCCTGGGCTGCCCTCTCCTTCAAGGGAGTCAGCAGCTCCAGCAGCCAGTCTTCAGCCTCCTTGGAGGTGGCGGGCATTCGACGCGGATGGACACGATCGGTGAACTGGTTGCATTCGTTGCCAATGGTCAGACCACGGAAATGCGACAGATCCGCCAAGGCTTCATAAACCGAAGCGACCAGTCGGGCCTGCGCCTGAATAGCGTCCGGATCCGTAAACATATTGGTTTCGTGCCATGAGACCAGCCATGAGGGCACGAAATCAAAACTGGACATGTGTCCTTGAATCACATCCGAATAGACATCCAACCCTCGCTCATCCGCCAGGGCGGCCATGTGCCTCAGGTCGTCCAGGGCGGCACCGTTGATCCAGGTCCTGTTGGGCTGGAGCAGCGTCCACAGCGGGAAGATGCGGATATGATCCAGCCCAATGGAAGCAATGTCGTCAAGGTCTTTGGCGACAGCATCCCAATCCGGATGCAGCCAGAAATAGAACCAGTTGTGGGAGGGGGTGTAATTGACTCCAAATTTCATGATGATGCTATTCCTTGATGCCACCCTGTTCCAGACCACGGAAGAAGTAGCGTTGGAAGCAGGCGAAGAAGACCAGAATCGGTATCAGGGAGACCAGGGCCCCCGCTGCTATCAATCTGGGATCCGAAATGAACATGCCCTTGAGTCGGTTCATGCCCAGTGTGAGCGTGTAGTTTGACTCGTCGGAGATGACGATCAGGGGCCAGAGGAAATCATTCCAGGCGCCCACGAAGGCGAAGATGCCGACGACGGTCATGGTGCCTTTGACCTGAGGCACGCAAATCCGGTAGAACCGCTGCCAAAGATTGGCACCGTCCACCTCGGCCGCCTCCTCAAGCTCGTCCGGAATGCTCTTGAAGGCGTTGGTCATGAGCAGAATGTTCACGGCGCCCACCATGCCTGGCAGGGCAACAGCCAACAGGGTGTTCTGCAGGCCGACGCTTCTGACGATCAGGAACTGGGAGATGACCACACCCTCGACGGGGATGACCATGGTGCCCATGAAAATCGTGAAGAGCAGGTTGCGCCCGCGCCACTTGAGCCGGCCCAGAGCATATCCGGCCATGGTCGAGAAGATGACGTTGCCACCGATCGAAAGAATGGCAACGATCACCGTGTTCAGCATGTACCGGAAGACCGGAACCTGCCTGAAAACGGATAGGTAATTATCCCAGGTGGGCGTCTTCGGAATGATATAGGGCGGAACCGCATAGACGTTGTCGCCCTTGCCCTTGAAGGAGAGCGACAGCTCCCAGACGAAGGGCCCCACCAGCAGGATGAAGACCAGTATGAGTACAAGGTACTGGACGACCTTGCCGACTGTGACTTTGGAGTGACCGCTTTTCATGAGTCCTCCCCCCGCTTCTGGATGATCTGCTGCAGAATCAGCATGGCTCCGACCACAACCAGGACAATCAGCGACAGCGCGCTGGCGTAGCCTGTTCTGGCCTGGATACCAGTGCCCTCCTTCTGGATGAGCATGGACATGGTGATGTCCTCGCCGCCGGGACCAGCCGTGCCGTTGGTGAGCACGTAGATCTCGTTGAACACACGGAAGGCCGCGATGGTGGACAGCATCATGATCAGCACGATGGTGGATCTCACTCCTGGAATGGTGACATAGAGGAATTGCCTTACCGGGCCGGTCCCATCCAGCGATGCTGCCTCGTACAGGGAGGCGTCAATGTTGGCCAAGGCGGTCAGGTAGATGACCATGTAGTATCCCAGACCCAGCCAGATGGTGACGAACATGGATGTGAACAGTATCAGCCAGCGATCACTGAGGAATGGGATCGGGCTGTGGATGATGTGCAAGGACTCCAGAACCGAGTTGACCAGCCCCTTGGGATCCAGCAGGTTGGTCCAGATCATTCCCACCACCACGGCCGACATGACCACGGGAGTGTAGAAGGAGGTTCTGAAGAACCCCATGATCCTGGAGTTCCCCTTGACCAGGTTGGCCAAAATCAATGGAAGAATCACCATAAAGGGGACCACGCAGACCACGTACAGGGTGGAATTGAGCAGCGCGGTCCAGAAATAGTCGTCATGCACGATCGCCACGAAGTTCTGGATGCCGATGAACTTGCCCGGTCGCAGCAGCGTGGAATCGGTAAAGGCCAGCCGGCAGGTATTCAGCGCAGCAACGATGACGAATATGAATACGATGGCAAAGGCCGGGAAGACGAACAGGTAGGGGGCGAGGGTCGTGGTCCAATGGGTCCCCTTGCCGCCTTGCCCCCCGGCTTGAGACCCGCCGGGCCGGCCGAGGGCAGAAGCCTTCGGCCGGACGGCGGAAGAGTCAACGCGGCTCATAGTTACTGCAGCTTCTCGTTGGCGTACTTGACGGCCTTGTCCAAGGACTCCTTAGCGGTCTGCTTGCCTTGCAGAGCCAGAGCGGCCTGCTGTTGCAGGTAGTCCTTGCCATTGGCATCGGTGAACTCGGCAGGACGGCTTGAGTAACCGGTCTTTACGGAGTTCAGAGTGACCTTCAGGGCCTTGCCTTGAACATCACTGGTGTCGATGTTGGCGTAGTAGGGATCATCAAGACCGCCCTTGCTGGAGGGGAAGGTGTTGGACTTCTTGGCGAATGCCAGCTGGTTCTTGGCATTGGTCACATATTGGACGAAGTCCAGGGCGAGCGTCTTGTTCTTGGTCTGGGCGTTGACAGCCAGCATCTCATAGGCCAGGCTGGCGGACTTGCCCTCATCGCTGATCTTGGTACCCACAGCCAGATGCTTGTAGAGGTCAGGAGAGTTCTGCTTGAAGTCCGCCGCCGAGTAGGCGCTGCCGCCCATGGCCACGATGGAGCCCTTCTGGAAGAACTCGCCCTGCTGAGACCACTGTGCGCTCAGGGCCTCCGGCGGAATTCCCTTCTTGTTGAACAGGTCGACGAAGCGCTGCAGGTGCTTGACGGCCTTGGGGGAATTGAAGATGTACTTGGTGTGGTCCTTGTTCATAATTGGGATGCCAGCCGACGCATAGTCATCGACAGCACCACCCAGCATGGTGGACATGTAGGCTCCGCAGCCGCTCTTGACCATGGTGTCCGCCTGGGAGAAGTAGTCGTCCCAGGTCACCGGCAGCTTATTGGGATCCAGCCCGCACTTCTGCATGAGCTCGGTATTGTAATAGGTGGGTCCATCGTTGACGTACCAGGGGAATCCGTAGGCACCCTCTTCGATGTCCTTGCCCTTGAAGGTCACCGCATCCCAGGCGTTCTTGTAATAGTTGTTTTGGGCCTTGGGAGCTTCCTTGCTGATGTTCATCAGGGCCCCGGCCTTGGCCAGACCGTACATCAGGGAGGGACCGGCATCGATGATGTCGGGCAGGGAATTGGCTGCTGCGTCGGCGGACAGCTTCTGCTCATAGTTGTCCGAGGGCTGGTCGATCCACTTGATGGTGGTGCCGGGATGCGACTTCTCGTAGGCCGAAATCAGGTTTTTGAAGTACGGCGTGTACTTGTCGTTCTTCAGATTCCAGGTCTGGAAGGAGATCTCGCCCGACGGCTTGCCGTCTTTAGACCCGCCTGAACTGCTGTTGCTTCCACCGCACGCCGCCAGCGAACCCGCCATGGCAGTCGCGCAGATCAGTACTGCTACCTTCTTCAGTGCTCTCATCGGAGCTTCCTTTCTGTTTTTACTACTCACTTCTTTGTGGAGCTTCCGGCCGGTCCAAATTGACGAACGAACCGGCCGGACAGACACCCATGGTCAGGCGATTCAGCGCCTGGAGAGTCTCAAGGTGGTGAATTGGAAGGGAACCAGATCCAACAGGGCCCCATCGGCTTGTGCCCCCTGCTCGGAGCACAGGCCTGGTCGCACACCCTCGGGCACAGGACCGTCCTCCAGGGAGTTGGTCTCTTTCACGGTCGCCCCCTGCAGGACGGACCCTGTGTGCAGCCTGGCCTTGGAGGGCGAAGAATCCGGGTTATAGACCCTGACAATCACATCACCGCTGTCGTCATCAGCCGTCTTGATCCAGTCGATGACGGTGGTGCCCTGAATATCCTCGACACCAGCCAGCGGCTCAACGGCAGGCAATCCATGATGGAAGACCGGGGCGTTGAGGGCATAGGCTGCTTGGAGGATGTCAGCCTGGGTGTCCCCAGGGACGATGGACCAGGCAAAGCTGTGCTTGCCCCTATCGGTATGCGGATCCGGAAAGACCGGAGCGGATAGCAGGGTCAATCTGACCAAGGTGCCTGCCTCTTTGCCAGCCTTCTCGTCGTAGTGGATCGGTGTGGTGTCACCGCCGTATGTCGAAGCGTTGACCACACCAACAGCAAGGTCGTCGTCGCTGATTCTGACGAATCGGTGCGTGCAGCTCTCGAACTGGGCCTCTTCAGCAGCATTGTTCTTCTGGATAGGCCTATCGATGAAGCCATACTGGCACTCGAATTGCGCGTATCTGGCCTGAACGGCGACGGGGATGTCCACCTTGAGCAGCTGCTCGTCCTGATGCCAGTCCACATCAGCAGTGAAGTCCAGCTGCCTGCCGCCGGGAGTCAGCCCGATCGTGGTGACGATTGTGGTTTCGCCATGCCGGCGCGATACCCGAACACCGGAATCCAAGGCCTCAATGGTGACTGGGTCATCGACCGGAGAAGCGGTCAGCAGGGCATCACGCTCCAGATCCCAGGCATCCCACATATAGGGCTCGTCCTTGAAGAGCTCGTAACCGCCCACCGAGGAGCCTTGCGGGACCAGGTCCCTACCAGAAGTCCTGTCGAGAATGGAATGAACCTCGCCATCCGAAGCGACGACGGCCCGGATAAGTCCGTTGTCCATGACGAATCCGTCGCCCTCTTGGCTGACTTGGACAGGCTTGATACCCTCGGGGCCTTCCTGGGCCTGGACTGGTCCGACGGGCTCCCAAGCCGTTTGGCCCCTGCCGTCCATGGGCACCAGCCTGGCATCAGACACCATGGGTGCTTGCGGCTGGGCGGAGGCTATAACGCGGGCAGCCTCGTCGCCGATCTGCTCCAGACGGGCGATATCCCTGCGATAGTCCTCCCTGGCCAGCCTATGGACCCAGGAGATGGCGGACCCTGGAAGAATGTCGTGGAACTGGTTGAGCAGCAACGTGCGCCAGATTTGGTCCAGCTCCTGACGGGGGTAGGTGTACGAGTCATCGACCAAGCCGGCGTAGGCGCAGAGGTATTCGACCGTGCGCAGCATGGCCTCCTCCTGCCGGCAGCCCCGCTTCATATCCTGCTGGGAGGTCAGGGTCTTGCGGTGCAGCTCCAGATAGAGCTCGCCCTTCCAGACGGGCATTTCGGAACCAGCCTCCGCGCGGATCTCTTCCTCGGACTCGCGGAAGAAGTCTGCAGGAGCCTGATACCGCACCTTGGCCGATCCCTCCACGTCATGCAGGCGCTCATAGCGTCCCAGCATCTCCCTGGTGGTGCCGCCACCGCCATCGCCATAGCCGAACAGCACCAAGGCCCTGGTCGAGATGTCCTTGTCCTGGTAGTTTTCTTCGGAGTGGTTGAGCTCGCGGGCCGTCATGCTTGAGGCATAGGTATCCATGGGAGGGAAATGCGTGAAGATGGCCGTGCCGTCAATGCCCTGCCAATCAAAGGTATGATGCGGGAATTTGGTCGTATCATTCCAGGAAATCTTCTGCGAAAGGAAGGAAGTCATTCCTGCACGGCGGGCAATCTGCGGGAATTGGCCCGTGTAGCCGAAGCTGTCCGGCTCCCAGACCACGGTCGTATCCATCCCCAGATGCTCACGGTAATACCGTTTGCCATAGGTGAACTGACGGGTCAGCGACTCCCCTGAGGGCAGCATGCCGTCAGACTCAACCCACATCCCCCCGACGGGGATGAACCTGCCTTCTTGGATGCGCTGCTTGACGCGTGCGAAGAGATCGGGATGATCCTCCTCCAGCCATGCATACTGCTGGGGCGAGCTCATGGCATAGATGAATTGAGGATCGCGCTCCATCAGGGCGAGCATGTTCGAAACAGTCCGCGCTACCTTGCGTCGGGTCTCCCGCTTGGGCCAGAGCCAGGCGGAGTCGATATGGGAATGACCCACTGCCGCATGGTCCAGGGCACTGGGGGTCGCCGGCACCGCCAGCACACCTGCCAGGGCCTGTCGAGCCGGCCCTAATGTGCTCAGGTCACGCTCGTCATAGATATTCAGCGAACGCTGCAGCGCCTTGCCCAGACGCCAGTACCGTGGCTGGCTCTGGTCGCATTCGCGGATCAGCTGGGCCGTGACCTCAAGATCCATGTAGTAGTTCCATGCCTCATGGTCAAAATGGCAGACGTCCATCTGCTTGAGGACGTTGGGCTCATCGGCGCGACCGGTGGTTCCCTCCCCCAGCTGCGTCTCCACGAATGCGGGGGTGCCAAGCAGGAGCGGATTGCAGGCCGCTTCCAGATAGATGGTAAAGGTTCCATCAGGGTTGATGACCGAAGTCTCGTCACGGGTCGGATTCCCGTCCAGATCGGTCCCATCGAGCGGAATCCAACGGTTGCGGGGATTGACGGCCTTGATGATCGATCCATCGCTCCTGTAGGCCTGGGCTTCAAAATGGCCACCGGGCGCATCAGGATGCCAGCCCAGATCAACCACCAGCTCAATCGGGCCCTTGGCGGCCCAGTCGGCATCAACTCGGCCGGTCACCTCCATCCAGGTGGTCCCCCAGGTTGTGCCCCAGGTATCCCCCAGGGAGAGAGGCTGGAAGTCCACGCTCTTGCTCTGTAATTTTCCGAAGAACTCCGATGACGGTATCGGTTCCCCGGAAATGACGAAAGAGCGGACTTGGACCTGGCCTACAGGCCGCTCAATCTTCGGTAGCACGCGTTGACGCATGACACGGTCGCACTTGTCAAGCACGCGTTCTATCTTCAGCTGCATCCTCACAACCTCCTCGTAGGTCCGCTTCGCATCTCTACTAAAGCGGTTTAGTTCGATTATACTCCTCTCTGGTCCAGGCGATAGGGCTCAGATAAAATTGGCGTGTCATACCCGGCAAACATGTCTGCCTTGGTCAGCACATAAAAAAGCCCCGCGGGCTTTCACTCGCGGAGCCAAACGACGATAGCCGGCTACAGCTCAGGCCTGTGCCAGAGCCTCGACGATGTAGTTGTTGATGGTGGCCTTGACGACCTCGAGATGGTCGGACTTGTCGGCGGCAATCAGCTCAGCCTGTGGCTTGTCAAGGCTGTACTCCTCCAAGGAGGCCAGCGTGGCCGTGCCGTCCTTTACCGTCGAACCGATGCCGGATTCGAAGGAGGAGTAGCGCTCCTGCTGCAGCTGCTCGATGTAGCCGTCCTCGTGCATCTTGGCCGCGACCAGCAGACCGGCGGCGTAGGTGTCCATGCCCACGATGTGAGTCCTGAAGAGGTCCTCAGGCAGGAAGGAGGAGCGGCGCGGCTTGGCGTCAAAGTTCAGGCCTCCGCGGGGCCCGATGCTTCCATTGGCCAGCACCTCCCACATGACGGCGGTGGCATCGTAGAGATCCGAGGGGAACTCGTCCATGTCCCAGCCGATCAGCTTGTCGCCCTGGTTGGCATCCAGGGATCCCAGGAAGCCGGCCTCGCGGGCCACGCGGACCTCATGCTGATAGGTATGCATGGCCAGGTTGGCGTGGTTGCCCTCGATGTTGAGCTTGAAGTTATCCTGCAGGTCATAGGTGCGCAGGAAGTTGATGGTGGTGGCCGCGTCGTAGTCGTACTGGTGGAGGGTGGGCTCCTTGGGCTTGGGCTCGATCAGGAACTGCGCGTCGAAGCCGATCTCCTTGGCATAGTCCACGCACATGTGGAAGAGGGCGGCCATATGGTCCTGCTCCTCCTTCATCCGGGTGTTCCAGAGGGATTCGTAGCCCTCGCGGCCGCCCCAGAAGACGTAGTTCTCGGCACCCAGCCGCTTGCCGATCTCCAGGCTGTGCTTGAGCTGGCCTGCCGAGTATGCATAGATGTCAGCGAAGGGCGAGGTGCCGGCGCCGGCCTCGAAACGGGGGTTGGTGAAGAGCGACGAGGTGTTCCAGAGCAGCTTGACGCCCGTGTCCTTCATGGCGGCCTCGATGCGATCGATCACCTTGTCAAGATTGGCGTCGGTCTCGCGCAGGGTGTCGCCCTCGGGAGCCAGGTCACGGTCATGGAAGCAGAAGAACTCGACCCCTAGCTTGGTGAAGAGCTCGAAGGCGTAATCCACCTTGGCCAGCGCCTGATCCATGGGATCGGTGTAGCGGTAGTAGGGCCTCTGAGCAGTGGGATCGCCGAAGGGATCCACCAGGCCCTGGTTGAAGGTGTGCCACCAGGCCACAGCGAAGCGCAGCCAGTCCTTCATGGGCTTGCCGGCCACCACCTTGTTCTTGTCGTAGTAACGAAAGCCCAGGCCCTCCTTGACACCCTGGCGACCTACGTATTCGATCTTGTCAACGTCCCACAGACCCATAATGCTCCTTTGCCTAATGCATTTGCCTTTACAGCGTTCACAGGGGAGGAAACCAGTTCCTGCCTCCTGAACAATAAGAGTAGAGGGACGGATCGATTTTGTCAATTCGTTGAATTATATAGATGACAATCACGTCACCTGCGGATTGGAAGGCGCAAAGCAGCCTTGCGATGACCGTCGGAAACCTTGAGTTCAAGCTGCTTGGGTACGTCCGAGCCGTCTGAACCTACTGACCGATCCGCCTGCACCACTGCCAAGGCTTGGCCGTAATAGGTGCGCGTATGCTCGGTCAAAAACCCTTCGGGATTGTATGGGGCAGCACACCCGAAGGCCAGCAGTCGGCCACCCTCTACCTGAGCAGTCAAATCCCCTGATGCCGTGGGTTTGTCAATGCCCTGCTGGTCGGTATACCTTGCCCTCACAAAGCACAACCCTCCCGGGCGAACGGTGCTCCGATCGGCCTCCAGCTTGACCATGGTCTGGGGAGCGGCTGACCGCAACCGACTCCGTCCAATCAACCTGCCCGAGCTGTCGTAGGCCAACGCCTCCAGCAGGCCGTGTTCATAAGGGCAGGAGAAACGGAATCGAGTACTACCCCGCCAACGCGAGCGGCCAAGGCAACGACCATTCAGCATCAGCACAACCTCATGAGCCCGGGCGTAGACCTCAACCTGGGCGGTTCTGCCCTCGCAGCCGTCCCACGACCATGAGTCAAGGGCATCTGTCATCTTCCAGGCACTGGGAGAATGCCTCTCCCCCGAATGATTGACGGGGCGGACAGCCAGATAGGGCCCGGTCTCGCCCCCTAACGCCACCCGTGTGTACAAGGCTTCGCCCAGCGGCCTGCCCGTCAGATCCAGACGGCCGGAACCAGCGGTCAGCCAGCCCAGCCCGCTGAACCGTGGAGCTTCCTGTCGATACTCCCAAGCGCCCACGCCGACTTCGCCCAGATAATCCATACCTGCCCAGACGAAGTCTCCGATCAGGCGCGGGCAACGGGAGGCCAGACGCATGAACTCGTCAGCGTCGCTGCAGAAGGTCTCCGTCCCCAGGATGAGCCGATGGGGGTATTTGCGGAGGTCCTGAAGGTATCGTTTGATTCCATAGTTGTATCCGGCCACATCCATAAGTGCGAAGGCATCACGGGTCAGGCGGTCGCAGGATGGTAGGGTGGCACCTCTCTTCATGAAGTCCGCCCCCATGATTCCGGCCATCTCATTGAAGAATCGGCTCCCTACAAATTCGTGACGTTTAATCGAAAGTGACACGCTCCTCTTTGACCCATCGTGCGCCACCTGCTTGGCCGCTTTCTTGCTCGAATACACCCCGAGCCCGATCGAACTCAGGAAGTTGAAGAAGATGTTGACCCCGCAGGTAACCGGTCGGCTCGCATCCTGACCGTGGAGGAAGTCAACCATGCGCCTGGTCAGCTCTACCCCCTTGGACTGGGCGGTTTCGCTGACCTCATTGCCGATGGAGTACATGATGACCGACGGATGGTTGAAATCCTTGGCAACCATTTCAGCCAGGTCCCTGCGCCACCATTTCGGGAGGTATTCCGCATAGTCGTGGATGGTCTTATGGATGTACCATTGGTCGGCATATTCGTCCAGGACCAGCATACCCAGACCGTCGCAAGCTGCCAGAAGACTTTTCGAACAAGGGTTGTGGGCGCTGCGAATGGCGTTGTAGCCATTACGTTTCAGTAATTTCACCTTCCGCTCCTCGGCCTCGGGCCAGGCGCAGGCGCCAAGGATCCCGTTGTCATGGTGGACGCAGGCACCCTTGAGAATCCTGCGAACGCCGTTGATGAGCAGCCCCTGATCCCCCCAAGCCACCGTTCGTATGCCGAATGTCGCCTGAGCCTGGTCATGGCAGCCCGATGAGGAGACGAAGAGCGCCTGGCATACATATAGCGTCGGGTTTTCCGGGCTCCATGGTTGGGCGCCAGGTAGGTCGATATCGACCTGGGCTCTGCCCTTGGAATCCACAGGGACTACAACCTCAGCCAAGGGCCCAGATTCATCCTTGTTGTTGCACATAATGCGAACCTGCGCAGTCCCGCCTGACGATGCCCGCAAGGAGACCCGGATGGCACAGGGGTTGACCCCAAGCGTAGAGACCCTGATGCCGTCCGGGTACAGATACTGCGGGCCAGCACTCCAGAGCGTGACGGGCCTGTAGATGCCTGCTCCGGAATACCACCGCGAATTGGGCTGCTGGGCGTTGCGGGCGACAACACGGACCACGCCCGGTTCCCCCGGTCGGATTTTCCCACTCAGGTCGACAAAGAACCCCGTGTATCCATAAGGGTGAAAGCTCAGGCGTTGGTCATCCAGCCAGACCTCGCTGTGTTGGTACACGCCCTCGAATTCCAGAATCATCGAATCGTGCTGCCTAAGACCGTCAGCACGTACCTGCTTGCGGTATTCGTAATCGCGTCCGACGAACCATCCACTGTTAGCCTCGCTCGGAGCATCGGCCCTTCTGGGTTCTGCCAGCATGGCATCGTGAGGCAGCTCAACGGGCTTCCAGGGTTCTTCTGACTCCTGTAAATGTCGATAGCGCCAACCCTGGTTCCAATCCGTTGCCTGCATACAACTCCTCCGCCATCGTTTATGATCTCCAGTGCATAGCCGACCTAATCAACATCGATGGATAGAAGACCAGACTACTCCCGCCTGGATAGTTCGACCTTGGCTACCAGCCGAAACCCTGCCCCTTGAGCAGACCAGTTCGACGGATGCAGATGGCAATCCCTAACTCGGCACCTTGAACAGTATTGGAACAGTCGGAGGGGTTTGCCAGCAGATATTAAACAGTGTTAATATATAAACGCTGTTCATAAAGTGCGCGAGGATCGCGTGACGGAACCACTCAAGGAGGAGGTCGATATGCGCAGCAGCACCTACGCCAGCACACCAAAGGCCCTCTCCGAGCTCAACCAGTCACGCATCGTCCAGTACCTGCACCAGCAAGGCATCAGCTCGCGAGCCCAGATGGCCCGGGACCTTGATCTGACACCGGCAGCCGTAGGCAAGCTGGTGAACCGCCTGATGGATCTGGGCCTGATCAGTGAGACCGGCAGCATGGACTCAGAGGGCGGCCGTCGATCCATCGGCCTGACCCTGAACGCCGACCGCTACCAGGTCATCGGAGTCAAGTTCGCCCGCAGCCTGGTCAGCATCGGACTGTTCGACATCAGCGGTCGCCTGCTGGACTCGGAGGAGCTGCCACCCGTCGACCCCGATGACATCCCTAACGCCGTAGCCGATGTCCGAACCCGGGTGGCAAGACGACTTGAGGCGAACCCCGCCATCGTGGCGGTAGGCATGGCTGTGCCGGGCCCTTATCTGCGCGAGAGCGGACGCATCGCCCTGGTCACCAGCATGCCCGGCTGGCGCAGCGTGGACTTTATCCACGAATTCGGTCAGGCCTTCCGCGTACCCACCTTCATCGAGCAGGACGCTCGGGCCGGGGCACTGGCCCAGAGCCTGTTCGACCCCCGCGTGAGTGCATCCAGCATGGCCTACTTTCTCGTGGGCGAAGGTGTAGGGCTGGGTGTCATCGACAGAGGCGCCCTGGTGGACGGCAGCCAGGGAGCAGCCACCGAGATCGGCCACGTCAGCATCGATCTGAATGGTCTGCCCTGCGAGTGCGGCAACCGTGGCTGCCTGGAATGCTACTGCTCGGCGGTAGCCATCCACCGACGCATGTGTCAGCCGGATATGCGGGATCACTTCCCTGGAGTCGAGGCCATGACCCACGCAAAGGCCTGCACGGGCCTGTTCGACCAGGTCCGATCCGGTCAACAGGCCGCTCAGGCTCTGGTGGATCAGATAGCCGACTACGTAGGCTATGGCTGCGTAACCATCGTCAATGCCTACAACCCCGCCCAGATTGTCATCGGAGACATGGTGGCCGCCGCTGGTACCCGCCTGCTAAAACGGGTTCGAGACATAGTCTCCCAGCGCGCCCTGCCCGGCCTGCGCGAGCACACACAGATCCTGCTTTCCCACCTTCCAATCGATGCCACGCTGACCGGCGCTGCGGCAGTGGCGGCCAACCAATTTTTGGAGCACCCGGCCAGCATGGGCCGTACAGCTGTGAAATCAACAAGCACAAGGCGGGCGCATCACCCGTCATCAGGAAAGGAACACCATGACCAGTAAACCCATGGTCCTCAGCATCGGCGAGATCCTCTGGGATGTCCTGCCTACAGGCAAGCGGGCCGGTGGCGCACCGGTCAACTTCAGCTACCATGCAGCCAAGAACGGAGCGGAAGGCTATGCCATCAGCGCGGTCGGACGCGACGACCTTGGCCGGGAGCTTGAGGAGGCTGTTCACCAGGCCGGCGTCGATGCCGTGTTGCAGCACAACGACCACCCCACCAGCACCGTCGAGGTCCAGCTGACCGAAGGCATCCCCCAGTATGTCTTCAAACCGGATGTGGCCTGGGATCATCTGGAGTACACGGATAACCTGGCCGGACTGGCCAGCAAGGCTGATGCCGTCTGCTATGGCACGCTGAGCATGCGCAACAGCCAGTCCCGCGAGACCTGCCTGCAAGTGCTGCGTCACACCAAGAGCCATGCCATGCGCTTCTTCGACATCAACCTGCGTGGCACCTTCTACAGCAAGGATCTGATCCAGGAACTGCTGGACATGGCCACGGTCTTCAAGCTCAACGACGAGGAACTGGTCACCCTGCGCGACATGTTCCACGTTCCCGGAGCCACCGACGACGAGCTCTGCCGCTGGTTCATGGACCAGTGGCACCTGGACACCATCGTGCTGACCGCCGGCAGCGACTACAGCACAATCTACCTGGCAGACGGCCAGTCCTCACACCTGCCCACGCCTGAAATCACTGTGGCCGACACGGTCGGGGCTGGTGATGCCTTCTCCGGCACCTTCGCCATCAACCGCCTGCTGGGAGCCTCCCTGACCCAGGCCCACCGAGCTGCCGTCAACACCGCCGCATTCGTCTGCACCCAGCAGGGCGCCTGGCCCGAATATCCCGAGCATATCCCCGACTACCTGAGCCAGCAGGGTAAATGATCCACCAGCTTTGAACATGATTTGGTCCCGCCCGGTCGAACTGTCGACTGCACGGGACCAAACTTATATCTGCACCAGTCCTATATCTACGGAATCCGGAATTTACCAGATACCGATGAGGCGCCACCAGCCCAGACCCACGGTCAGGAAGATGGCCACAGTCACCAGTCCGCAAATCAGGCCGATCCGCAGGAACTCAGAGGTCTTGACGTATCCGGCACCGTAAATCAAAGCCGCCGGTCCGGAGGCGTAATGGGTCATGGCGCCGATCAGACCGCTGGCGCATCCCAGCATCAGCGCTGCAGGCATAGCAGGGACCCCGGCAGCCACTGCCACGCTGACGAAGAGCGTGTATATGGCCGCGACCTGAGCCAGCTCAGAAGCGAACATGTAGTGGATGAAGAAGTAGAAGACCGTCAGAATGACCAGGACCAGCACCCAGGGCATACCCTTGACCAGTCCGGCGATGATCTCCCCTGCCCAGGTGGTGACGCCCAAGGTGTTCAGGGGTTCCGCCATGCCTACCAGGACACCGAAGAAGATCAGTGTGGACCAGGCCGACTTGTTGGCCACCATGTCCTGCCAGGTGATGATCTTGGTGCACAGCAGCACAGCCACGCCCAGGAAGGCAACAGTGGTGGAATTGATATGGATCACCGAGCCTGTCGCCCAGAGGACCAGCATGACCAGGAAGGTCACGGCCATGATCCACTCGTGCATGCTCAGAGGGCCAAGTCCCTTGAGTTCATCCTTGGCGTCCTCCTGAGCCTGGGGCACGTTCCTCAGGGTGGGCGGGAAAATGCGGTAAATCAAGGCGGGAATGAGAATCAGGCAGATCAGGCCGGGCACGATGCCCGCCAGGGCCCAGGTCCCCCACCCGATGTCCACATGGAACTTCTGGGCCAGCTGTCCCACGACCGGGCCGGCAGCCATAGCCGTCAGGAACATGGCCGATGTGATGGCGTTGACATTGTTGGCCGTGATTGCCAGGTAAGCGCCGATGCGTCGCCGGGACTCATCAGTGTCCGGCTTTGAACCCTGCACATCGCTGATGGAGGTGATGATCGGGAAAAGGATGCCGCCCAGACGAGCCGTGTTTGACGGGGTGGCCGGAGCCAGGACCAGGTCGGCGGCCGAGAGCCCGTAGGCTATGCCCAGACTGGACTTGCCTAATCTGGACAGAAAGACCAGGGCGATCCTGCGGCCCAGTCCGGTGGAGACAAATCCCTGGGCAATGAAGAAGGCCGCCACAATCAACCAAATCGAGGCGCTGCCCAGTCCGTTGAAAGCCGCCTTCTTGGGATCCAGGGCCCCTGTCAGCATCCCCACGGTCATGCCGATGATGGCCACTGCTGATGTGGGCAGAGGCTGCAGAATCAGCCCTAGAATGGTGCCCACGAAGACTCCCAGCATGTGCATGCCCTGGGGAGTCAACCCCTTGGGAGGCGGTATGAGGAAGATGACCAGCCCTACCGCCACACAGATCAGAGCCTTGACCAGTTGGCCCGTATTGAAAGGCTGTTTGGCCCCTGTCTGGGGGTCTCCCCTGCCCTCACCCGTTCGTACTGTTTCACCCATCATTGCTCCTTCGCTCATGATCCGGCGTATAACTGCCCGGAAACCGCCGACCTCTTCGTCGGCATGCTCATGTGGACTTATGCTATGCGGCAGGCGGTAGGGGCGACAAATAAGCGCTGCCTATATGAGGGGGCACCATAACTGCTGGCTGTCTATGACCTCCCAGACCCGCCAAGGACCGGCAATAGGCCTTTAACTGCATATAGACGATGCTTATTTGCCGGGCCGCCAAGGGCTTTCCTAGGCTGATTGCAGAGGTCCGGCAACGCGGCCGGCCCCGATCGTGAAGGACAAGTGAGACCATGACAGGATTCGATACCATCAACGATTCCTATGCCAACCGGGGACTGGGATTCAACTATGAGCAGCGGCGCGAGCTAAAGCTGGACGGGCTGCTGCCTGCTGCCGTGCAGGATGAGGAACAACGCGAGCGCATCGTTTACCGCCGCTTCCTGGCCCAGCCCACCGATCTGGACAAACGACTCTATCTGATGAGCATCTGCCGCACCGACCGTCGGCTCTTCTACAGGAGCATGGACAAGCACCTGACCGAGTACATGCCCATTGTCTACGCACCCACCGTGGCACAATCCATCCAACGCTACGATGAGTTCTATTCGGGCAGCGACGTGGCCTACATCTCCATCGATCACCCCGAAGGAATCGGTGACGCCCTGGACCAATACGCCGGCGACCGACCCATCGACCTGGTGGTCTGCACCGACGCGGAAGGCATTCTCGGCATCGGCGACTGGGGCGCACAGGGTGCTGAGATTCTGACGGGCAAGCTGGCGGTCTACACCGCCGCCGCCAACATCGATCCCTCGCGCGTTCTGCCGGTAATGGTGGATGTCGGCACCAACCGCCAGGCACTTCTGGACAATCCCGACTACGTGGGCAACCACTTCGCCAGGGTCAGAGGCCAGCGCTACGACGACTTCATCGATGACTTCGTCCAGCAGGTCCTGCAGCGCTACCCGCAGGCGCTGATCCACTGGGAGGACTTCGGCAGGCCTGAGGCGGCGCCCGTCCTCAAGCGCTACCAGGACCGAATCCTGACCCTGAACGACGACATCCAGGGCACCGGCGTGACTGTCCTGGCCGCTCTGATCGCCGCCAGAAAAATTGCCGGAGCCGACCCCAAGGACACCAGGATCATGGTCTTCGGCGCAGGGACCGCCGGTGTGGGCATCGCCGACCAGATCGTGGACGACCTGATCATCCGCCAGGGCATGGATTCAGAGACTGCACGCAGCAGGGTTCTGCTCTTCGATCGTCAGGGTCTGATCGAGCAGGATCAGGATGATCTGACCGAGGGCCAGACCCGTTATGCGCGCAAGCCGGATGAGTTCGCCTCAGTCACCGACAAGACCTCGCTGGCACAGGTCGTCGACGCCTTCCAACCCACGGTGCTCATCGGCACCTCAACCCGGTCCGGGGCCTTCAACCAGGATGTTGTTGAGGCCATGGCCAAGCATGTCGAGCGGCCGCTGATCTGCCCCATCTCCAACCCCACGGAACTGGCCGAGGCCAAGGCTGCCGACGTGATTGCCTGGACCCACGGCCGCGGCTTCGTCATCACCGGCACCCCCTCAAAGCCTGTTGACTACCAGGGGGTAACCTATTCCATCGGACAGGGCAACAACGCACTCATGTATCCCGGCATCTGCTTCGGGGCCATCGTCGCCAAGGCACGGCTGGTCACCAAGGGGATGCTCTTGGCCGCAGCCTACGCCATCTCCGACATGATCGACGTGGACAAGCCCGGAACCGCTGTGTTGCCGCCGGTGGCCGATCTCAAGGAGATCTCACGCCGGGTGGCCACTGCTGTGGCTGCACAGGCGGTCCAAGAGGGTCTGAACCGGGAGCCGATTGAGGATGTGGACGCCGCCGTGGCCAAGGCCCAGTGGCACTACGACGCCTGAGCGAAACCAGCTCCCTCGCATATTGCGAGATTGAGATGAGGGTCCGGTCGACACGATTGATAACCGATGATCGTGGCGACCGGACCCTCATCATGAGTCAGGCCAGGTCAATATTCTCATGGGTCAATCTTCTTATATTCAGCCGATAATGATAGTGTAGTGGTAAGAAGTCTTTCGCCAAAGTTGACGGATAAGCAATAATCTGAGCACCAATCAAGGGAAGCGGCTCATGACCTATATGGATAATGTCCGCGACCTCGAGCTGCTTACCATGCTGGCCCGGTACGGCAGTTTCACCGATGTCGCGTTGGAGGCAAGCATCTCCCAGCCTGCGGTCTCGCAGGCCATCAGAAGACTGGAAAAGCGTCTGGGAACCAAGCTGGTCCGGAGGCAACGCTTCGGCGCAGGTGAGGGCACACAGCTCACCCAGGCTGGAAGAACAGTGGTGGATCATGTCGGCCAAGCCCTGGATCTGATCAACACCCTACCCGAGGCCTTGGCTGCGCGGACCGGGATTCGACGGCGTACCATCGGCCTGCCGCCCATCATCTCATCCCTGCTGAGCTCCGGACAAGGGCGGCAAGAGCAGTGCGAACCAGACAAGAACACGACCGTGGAAAGGGGGTGCGGCGGGAAAGTTGGACACCTTATCTGAGGGGTTTGGTGGTGTCCTGTGGTGTATGAGGATTCGGTTCGTGATGGTGTGGTGGCGTTTGTGCGTTCGGGTCGTTCGGTGCGGGAGGCGTTGGAGCGGTATCCGGGTCTGTGCCGGGAGACGGTGTATCGGTGGTTGAGGCAGGAGCCGGCCAGGCGGGTGTCGGTCTCGGGTCTGGAGCGTAGGGCGTCGAGCTCGCCCGAGGTGCGACTGGCGCTGGTGCTGGAGGTGCTGGGAGGTGCCGATGTGGCCGATGTGGCCCGTCGTAGCGGGTATGCTCGAAGGACCATATGCGGGTGGGTGCGGGCCCACCGCGAACGGAACGGGGGGACGGCCATGGATGAGCGGGGATCGGATTGCGGGCCCGGGGCGGCGCGTGATGATGGAGGTGGTGCCGATGCGTGTCGGGTCGCCGAGCTGGAGGCCCAGGTGGCGGACCTGCGCATGCAGATGGACGTGCTCCGGGAGGCGCTCGGCCTGATAAAAAAAGGCCACGGCGTCGACCTGACGGCCCTCACGAACCGTGAGAGGAGCCTGCTGGTCGACGCCTTGCAGGGGCGGTGGCAGGTGAAGGCCCTGTGCTCCCTGGTGGGTCTGGCCCGCAGCTGCTACTACTACCACCGTTCCCGTGGTCCGGCCCGACGGCTTGAGGAGGAACGGCGCGCGGTCCTGGCCGGGAAGCTGGGGGCGGTGTTCGAGGACAACCGTCGGGTCTATGGCTACCGGCGCCTGCACGACGCCATGGCCATCACGGGCACGCCCGTCTCCGAGTGCCTGACCCGGCGCCTGATGCGCGAGCACGGCATACGACCCCGCCTGGGCCGGCGACGCCGCCCCTACAGCTCCTACCGGGGCGAGATCAGCCCCGCGGTGCCCAACCTCCTGGAGCGCGACTTCCACGCCGAAAAGCCGGGTTGCAGGCTGGTGAGCGACATCACCCAGTTCTCCATACCCGCGGGCGACCTCTACCTATCCCCGGTCATCGACTGCTTCGACGGCAAGGTCCTGGCCCACACCATCGGCAAACACCCCGACGCGGCCCTGGCCAACGACATGCTCGACCGGCTGGCCGAACGCCTGCCCGCCGGCGCCAGGCCCGTCATCCACACCGACCGGGGCTGCCACTACCGGTGGCCCGGATGGATCGCGCGCATGCAGGCACACGGCTGGACCAGGTCCATGAGCGCCAAGGGCTGCTCGCCCGACAACGCCGCCGCCGAGGGCTTCTTCGGCCGTCTCAAGAACGAGATGTTCCACAACCGCGACTGGGACAACGCCACCCTGGACGACCTGGCCGACGCCATCGACGACTGGATCGACTGGCACAACACCAGGCGCATCAAACGCAGCCTCGGCTCCAAAAGCCCCGACCAACACCGCAGACACCTCGGCCTGCTAGCATAGAACCCAACACAACAACGTGTCCAACTTTCCCGCCGCACCCCCAAACCATAGGATCCCAAAAGCTGCTGAGCCAGATAGAGAACCATCGCGTGGACTACGGGGCGGTGGCCAGCGTCGACGAGTCGCTGAGCGTGGATGGCGTGGAGACGACCAAGCTGGCCTCCTTCCCCTTTGGTATGGTCTGCACCCAGTCCATGGTCGAACGATTGGGCACGGCAGGAATGACCAGCCTGCACCCCGAGGATCTGTCCATGCTTCCCGGGGACGTCCCCTTCGCCACCCTCAACCGCGATTTCGTCCATGCCCAGGCAGCGGAACGACTGATTCACCTGTCTGAGCCAGTCAGCCACCTGATCGAGGTCTCGGACGTGGAAACACTGAAAATGGTGACCACATCCGGCCTGGTCTGCAGTCTGATCACCTCGGCCGGCGTACACCCTGGCGATGGCCTGCGCTTCATCCCCTTTGCCGGTGATGACATGCCTCGCTTCAACATCTTCCTCTTCAACGACACCAAGCGGGAGGCCTTCCACGAGGACGTGGAGGAGGTGCATGCCTTCAGTGACTACGCCACCAGTCAACTAGGCTCTGTGACTTAATCAGAATTCGAGTCAATGCCCAGGGAGAAGCGGGAATATCCGCAGCGTCCATCTGTTGTATACTGACGAGGCTGGTCCGGAATGGCATCAGCGGAGCTTGATAATTCAAGATTGGGGCTGATCGGTTTCGACGGTGACCTGTTCGTCGCAGGGAAGCGTGCCGAGAACGCGGGGGTCCGCTCGTTAATGTCCTCCCGCAAACAACAAGTGCTAAATCTAACCGCACTGAGTTCGCTCTCGCTGCCTGAGCTTCGCGCCAGGATTAACCAGTGAGCAGCTGCTCCGTTCACTCCCCTTCGCCTTCGGGGGGATGCTGAGCGTCATTAAGAAGACTTGCCTGAACTGCCGCGCCACAGGACGGTTCGGGGACTTTTTCTGCGGCTATGCCCGCCACCGGTTGTCTGCGACACAGGTGGGGGCAGACAGATAGCCACAAAGGCCAGCAGACTACGCACGTAGAAGACTGAGGGTGCGGTCACCGGACCGGGGTTCAATTCCCCGCAGCTCCACTCGAACAAAGCATTGTTCCATATATGATTTGCTTTGGTTGCATATTGTAGATTTTCTAAAATTATCTGGGTCTTAGGATAAGTTGGTTTTGGTTAATCTTTCTTAGCATAGAAGCATTTCTTTGGTCCATACCAACACTCATATTAAAAAACAATCGCTTCGCTAAACTAAAATATAATACCTTAAACGACAAACCGGCATTATATTTCAAATCTCTATTTTGGCATTTGTGTGTATATATTACACGCAAATAAATCCAAGAATCTGGAATATCACTTTACAGTTGGCCAATACCTGCACACAGTTATTCGCGTTTTTGACAAGTCAATATGTTCCACTCATCTTTTAAAACAATTCAGTTTCCTCGATAAGAGGTATACATGATACACAGGTTTAAGTCGGCCGAGCTATTTATCAGTAATCAGATTAAACAAGCATAGAGCAATTAACTACAAGTACACGGTACAAGCCACCTCAAGGTAAGATCCTACTGCTACATATGACTATAATTAATACCAAAATCTATATATCTTTGAATCTCTATTTATGGCTTTTTGCTTAGCGAACGAGGAAAGCCCGATTTGGACGTCAAAAAGCTACAAATGGATTTCAATAAGGGGATAAGTCCACTTCTGCTTGAAATGATATCGTAGTTTACAAGTCAAAATTATAAAAGGCTGCTTTTGTTCTTCAGCAGTCTACAGTCAAATATTCACAATCCAGACATCACAGCTTTTAAATATTTATAACTTTGTTTAAGTTTACCAATACTGTCTAATGGCCTTCCGTCAATATCGCTACTAAATTAGAACAACTCAACTCATTTATAAGTTACGGAATCCGCTAATCGAGAATTATTGGCATATACTGTATACATTCATCATATTTTTGTGCAGTAAACTGCAAATGCCAAACATGATATGTAGGAGAACTTTTATCCTGTCCTTCATCAGTAAAATCAAAAGCAGAAAACAGCTTAATACTGGCTTTATTTCTTGGATCTATCTGTGTAATCACCTCTGTTCCCCGTCCCTTATACGTATATGCATCATTCTTTATCCATCGAATGGTGTTATCCAATATACGTGTGCCAACACCCTTACCTTTTACTTTGTAGTTCCTAGCTAGCCAGGATATGGAGTATATTTTTGAATCTGCTAAATATCCAAACTCCGAGAAAGCATAAATGATATCTTTTCCTGTCTCAGTGAGAATCAATCGCTCAACGGAATTTGACGACTTTGCAGATTGAACATTAAGCTCTCGAATATATCTTTGAACATCTAGTTCCCATTCAGGCCTGTTAGTGGGTCCGCAACATATAAACTGGCGCAATGCTGTCTGGTAGGAAGAATTGCACTCACAACTAGTCAGCATTGCTACACCCATAGCTTTACCGACTCTTCCTGTTCATCGCAACAGATCGATTCAAAGCCGCACGACTAAGAGCCATCCACTTCTCATCAACGGCATCACGAGGCTTTCCATCCTTAGGCGGAACATACGTGGGCACAGGTTTGACCACCACTTTAGTTGCTGTACTCATACCAGCTCTCCTAATCATTCGATGCTTTATAGCCTACCATAAGTGTTCTCAAATTGAGTAAATAAATTTATTTTCTTCCATAGAAAGAAAACCTGTGTTAATTATAGTCTTATCGACTTGTAAAATAAAATAAATAATTCAGAAACGAGTTAAATGATCTTTGATATCATGAATATCTGATTTCACATAGATTAAAAAACCAGCTTAAATGATGGTTAAAGCTTAGAGTCACAATAGGCCATTACCTAGACTTAAATTGGCTAATAAATAGAGACCAATCTTCGATGAATTATAGATGCTTAGATATTACCAGTTGCAGTTAAGTCTAATTATGACTTGAAATTATTAGGAGCTTGAATTCTCGTTGATTGTCGATCATTCGCCTATGGCGCCTTGCAGAATAGCTATGGGCGAGCGTCTCAATGCAGGCCGCGCCGTCAGCATGGTCGCCAGCGACCCGACGACGATGATCGGCAACCCGCAGATAAGGAAAAACTGCCAAGGAAAAACTACGGACAGACTGTGTATAAGGGGCCAGTAGACCATAGCTGTGCTCAGTCCGACCAGTCCGGTGCCGCCTGCTGCGATGATAATGCCTGTAGTCATCACAATAGTGCCGTCCAATATGGATATAGCAGTCAGCTGCTGCGGGTTTGCGCCTGCAATTGACAGGAGCGCCAGATCGAGGTCACGATCCCGAGCGGCGATAGCGAACCCCGCAATCACGCCGACCAAGGCGACCAGCAACGCTGCCCAGAAACCATAGAGCAACTCCAAAGTTCCACCCGCTGTGGCACTCGGTATTCCCGGCACCTTGTTCATGGCGACGGTACTGGTGCCTCCGGCAGTCAGCAGACCGCCGACCAGAAACATGCAGGCGGTCAACGCTATGACCGTTGAGCCGAATGTCGTGTCTTTGCTTCTGACCACAGCCTGTGAACGCGCTATCCGCCAGACGGCAGACGATGACGGCACCAGAGCAGTCCAGAGTTGAGTGACCCTGCCTATAACCGGCCCACCAGCGCGAGCCAAGGCTATCAGCAGCAAGAGAATGGCGAAAAGCGGTCCACTTCCAACGGCACTTATGACCGCCTGGACTTGCTTAGAATCCAAGGACCCAGAGCCGCTGTGCGAAAGATAGACAAAGACGGGCAACGGCAACAACAACAAGGCCAGCCCAAGAAAAAGGGATACAAGACCACGTCCATGTCGGGGCCGGTCAATCGATTCGCTCTTCTCAGCACGGCGCACCACCCGGACAGGTGTCATCTTTCCCAAATCCCGCAATGTCCGGATGGTCGCCAAGACGGCCGTGGCCAATCCCACTGCAAGACCGGTCAGGGCAGACCTGGGAAAACCGCGCCAGGTAAAAGCGAAATGCACCGGTATTCGCATTCCAGCGGAATACCAATCCAGGATCCTTCCAGCCAGCGCAGGCGAAAGAGCCACGGCAACAAGGGAGGCCGGCAGAACCAAAATCATCACCTGCAAAAGCGTAAGCAGCAGGATCTGCTTAGGTGTAGCTCCCAGCAGCGAGAGAAGGGCCAGGCCCTGCCGACGTTGGCGAATTGATGCCTGCAGGGTCTGCTTGGTCACCAGGTAGCCGAGCACAATGACCGTGAGGAAGACCAGACTCAGGGCCGAAGCCAAGCTCTTGGCAGGATCCCTGGTCTTGACCGACAGACCCTGGTAGTAGCTGTTGACGCCCATGCTCACACTCATGGCACAGAGCAGGGTTTGGGTAACCACAAGAACGATAAAGACGCCAGCCCAGATGCCACTATTGGCTTTCAGGTCACGCAAGGCCCAAGTCATGATTCATTCACCTGCCACATCCTCGTGCGTACACTCGGTTATATCCCTCTATCTATATGAATAGCCGATCGGCGCGGGAGGAAACATCCGGCAAACCCCTGAAACGACCCTGAATCAACCCTGATTCACCTCTATCATGCCAAACTTGTCGCGATCATATGCCATGTATCGTTTGGGTATCGCCTCAATCAAACCATGACCTTTGAAGTGTGGAAATCTAACTGATGCATAATTCAAACATATTGTTTAGTTTGATTAGCATCTTTCGGCTATATCAACAAGTACGACAGCACTTAGACAATATGTCCTTTATTTTATCTACATTTAATAAATGGTGAAATTCTATATTAGAATTCAAGTATGTCCTCTATAGTAGATAAGGTAGACGTCTCTTTAGAAGATGAGCCAGTTCTCTCTCCCATATTCCATCCAGCAGATAGCTGGCATGCTGAAAACTTGACTCATTTTTTAGCAGCCGTAGCTTACACTGTTCTGTTTTTTGGTGCAGGAATTAGCCTCAGAGTTACTGAATATTCTTCTATCAAAACTCAAGCAAGACAAAATTGGTATAAGCAATCCACTTTCTTTCACAGTTTTGTTCTTAATAATACTTATAAAGATCCAGCCAATATGTTGTTGGCATTGTGGTCATTGATCATAGGTGTCATTCTTGTCACGGCCTTTTTGGACGTAAACACCGCTGAATCTTCAAAAACGGCGAGAACATTCACCGTATTTATCGGTTTCTTATCGTTGGCTATCGACATTGTCACAGGCTACGTATCACCTGACATGTTGCACCAGTATGATTTTGGTCTTAGTCTGCTAATGATAATAATCAGCGTTGGCATATCAGCTTTTGCCCTAGCCTATGGCGTAAAACAAACGATTTCCGCTCGCGAGATACAAGAAAACGAAAGGCTAAGATCAGATCATTCGCATGAATATATTTTATTAGCTGAAGCATCACCAGATAAAGGACATTCGATAGTAGGCGCAATTCTTCGTTTTCTTGGTGGATTGTTATTCAAGACTGTTCTTGCATTCATAATAACAAGCTTCATAGCATTACTATTTGCTAAAATACAAAATCATTCAGTTACATATACGCTAACCCGCCTATGGTTGGCGTTTATTGCTGTTGCCTTAGAACTGATCCCCTGTATGCTCGATACCTTCTTTATGCTTGCAATAGGTGTGGGCGTTCACGTAAACAAAAAGAAGCGAATATGCTATGCACCTCGAAGTATTGGGGAATTGGCTTATCACATATTTACAGCAGCATATTCCTGGCTCTTATCAATATGGTTTTTTGCCATTGTACTAAATCCAACTACACTGCCTTTTATAGCGATTACATTTTTCATCCCGATATTAATCGTCATTTGGTATTTGTTACCTATCTGGAATTCCCTCTTAATTCCTATTCACAAATGGTTTCTTGAAAGATTGATAAAAGACGACCAGCGTAGAATCGAACTCATTCACTACCATATATATACAAGTGTTGCTTCAACGTACCTCAGTTCGGAATTATCAGTAGATACACATCGCGAGTATTTGCTGCATACTCTCATAACAACAAAGAAAGAAGACGAAAACACGTTATGGCAAGAAATATGTTATCCCGATTCTCGCGACACAAACGAAGTCCCCTTACTTTCTTTATCGACTAAAGATCTTCAGGATATTTTAGAAATTAATAAAACCCAACAGACCAACGATATCAATCCAGATAAAACAAAACGTCAACAAAACATCACATGCTTGGTAGATAAAATCAACACAAATAATCCCGAGTTCAATTGTTGCGACCAGAATGATTGCAAAATCTATCTATCTGCAATCTTCGATGATCGCCAGTATTTATTAACACCCTTAAACTCAGAGTCTAAGAAAGATGAAAAACAACAAAAAGTCATTACTCATAATTTTTCCAACTGCAAAGGAAAATGGCAACTGATACTGACGCTGGTAAAGCGATGAAACCAGAACATGCGATGTACCTATGCGTGTACTGTTTACGACTTTGACCGCCAAATCACCTAGGTTGCAGCATTTTCCATTCCTCGTGGACAAGCAGCAAAGTAATCCCAAATGTGCAGGATCTTTGACGAATTGAATCAGCATTGATCATTTACGGCCTTTGTACCGCCATGAAAATATCTGACTCAACATCTTACGATCCAACCCGAACTATTCTGATACCCAGAATCTAATGCAGGTTCCCGGACGATGGTCAAGTACCCGGACAGCGACAAGACTTGCCGAAAGGGAACCATGTCCTCGTGGATCGTACTCTTACTCGCTGGCATCTGTGAATCGGTCTGGGCCACCGCCCTGGGCAAGTCTCAGGGTTTTACCAAAATCGTCCCTGACATCGTTTTTATTGTGGGACTGATTCTCAGCATGGTGGGTCTGGCCTTTGCCATGCGCGGCATCCCTACCAGCACGGCCTACGCGGTCTGGGTCGGTATCGGAGCTGCCTTGACTGTCATATACGCCATGGCTACGGGCTCGGAACCTGTTTCGCTGGCTCGCATTCTGCTCATCATTAACTTGGTTGCCTGCGTGGTCGGGCTCAAGGTCGTCAATTAAAAATAATGCCCCATCAACACAGATATATCCCAACAACAAACAAAATCCAGAGGAAAGAAGTCGCCATCATGACCACAACAATACGGCAATGCACATCAGATGATGCCAGGCTGATACGTTCCTTGGGCATGACCACCTTCCGTGACACCTTCGCCGCCGACAACAGCCAAGAGAACATGGACGACTACCTCCGGCACTCCTTCTCCCCCGAATTGGTCAAGTCGAAGCTGTCCGAACCTGAATCCGTTTTTCTGCTCGCCAGCGTGGACGGCGTACCCGCAGCCTACATGCAGCTCAACACCGGGAAGGCCCAAACAGAGCAGTTCGGCGACACATCCATGGAGATCGAGCGGCTATATGTTCTATCGGACTTCAAGCACCGCGGGTTGGGCACCCTGCTGGTCAATCAAGCCTTCAAACGTGCCAGGACTCAGAATTTGAACAAAATCTGGCTGGGCGTATGGGAACACAATGAGCCCGCCCAACGTTTCTACCAAGCCATGGGCTTCAAACGGACCGGGGAGCACACCTTCACCTTGGGCGAGGAACTACAGACCGACTGGATCATGACCGCAGCAGTCAGTTGAAGGATACGTCCGTACAACCAAGCGGAGCCGACAAATCCGGGACAATCCAAGAAAAACCATGACTGACCAGAATCCTCCTATCAGCGGTAAAGCAGGTAACTCATCATGACATCATCCATGCACGCTGATCAGGACCGTGTCGACGACCAAGCCCGTCGTATTACCTTGATGACACAGGCATATTGGGCTTCGACCTGAAGCTAGGCATCGAAAGAGTTCAAGGGACAGCCATCGACTGGACCATTGACAGGAACCAGTCCTGCCATGACTACATTGAAGTGGGCGTCTTTCATGCCAGTCTTCAAACGGTTCTCCAGCCTGACCTTCACCAGGTGCCGGTCCAGCTTTCCCCTTCGGCACTACAACAACGTCTGAACTCTCTAGACTGGAACCATGAGAATCGTCATTCAACGGGTCAGCCGTGCCCGGATCGATGTGGTCGACGAACAGGGGCAGCCGGATCCTGATTTTAAACCCCAAAGCATCGGCACAGGACTCTTGCTCCTGGTGGCCGTCCAGGACGGCGACGGCGATGCCCAAGTGGACTATGCCGTCCGCAAGCTGACCCGGATGCGCATCTTTGCCGACGAGGATGGCCGGATGAACCGGTCGGTCCTGGACTGCGGCGGTTCCATCCTCTCCATCTCCCAGTTCACACTATATGCTGATCTGCGTCGCGGCAACCGTCCCAGCTTCATGGCTGCGGGAGAACCCCAACACGCTCAAAGAGTCTGGCAGAATCTTAACCGGGCGCTGGCTGCGACCGGAGTGCCAATTGCCGCTGGACGCTTCGGTGCCCACATGCGAGTTGATATGGTCAACGATGGACCGGTGACAATCCTGCTGGACACCGACAGGCTGATGAAGCCGGCAGCTCCTACAGCGGCTATTTGACGATGGGCCGCAGCGGCGCCGACACATCCAGCTGATGCTTGTCGCCGATCTTGGATGGATCGTTGATGATCTTGTCGACCACGGCCTGCTTGAGCTTCAGGTCGGAGCCGTCGCCCCAGATGATGACATGTTTGCCTTGGTCCAGCTCGGTGGTGATGGAGTCCTGGGTTTCCGCAGTCACCTTGGTCACCGAATGACGCATGGCCTCGGGCATGGTTGACAGTATCCGCAGGGTCTGCCTGACCGCCTGATCCTGCTGGGCACGATTGACGGTGGACACCTGGATGACCGGCACCCCCTTCACCGGCTTGGACACAGTATTGAGCACCCTCCCTTGTCTGTCGACGGCCGTCAGTTTGTCCTGCGCATCCTTGAAGACCGCAGTGGGCTCCTGGGCATCGAAGGTCACCTGCAGACCGTGCGGAAAACTCTTGCGGACCTTGGCATCGGTCACCCCGGCCATGCCGCTGATCTCCTCCTCGACTCCATTGGTTGAAATCAGCAGCAGCGAACGATCCCCCTGATGGGCCACGATTGAAGCCACCCGATCGTTGGACACCCAGGCATTGCCGCCGCTGACACTGATCTTGTCGGCCTGCAGGCGGAAGACCGGCGAGAGAAAGAGCAACCATGCCAGTCCTGCTATCAGAGCCATGACCAAGAGGACGACACCTGTCCGGATCATGACCAATCTGCGGCTGACCTTCTTCTTCTCGCGCACCCGGGCCTGAAAGTCCAGAACCTTGGGCCGGACGAAAATCCCCAGCCCCTGATCCTCCTGGTCGGTGCCTATCCTGCCAGAGACGGGCCGGTCCGGCGGTATGGTCCGGGCATCGACGAATCCGCCGGCCGAACTCGCCGAACGTGTGGTCGCGGATTTGCGCACCGCAGACTTGGAGGCTGAGGCGCCACTGCCTTTTACCAGAGAGCGGGAGGATGAATAGGCGGATCTGACGCTACGTGTCCTCGATCCACCTGTATTCCTGGAACGATTCGGACGACCATTGAAACGCTTTGATCCCTTGAGACGCTTGGATCGCTTGAGACGCCTACCCTCGCCGCCTGTTTTGTCGATCTTGGACCGGTTGGCCTGTGCTGAAACATCGGAGGCGGTCGACCTGGCTGATCTGGCGGTCCTGCTAGTCCGCGGTTCCTCTCCTGAAGACCTGGTACGCCCAGATCGGGCTGTCCGAGCAGCTTTGGCTGCCCGGACGGCCTTGGTCCTGGAAGAAGCTCCGCCGGAGGCGCTGCGATCCTTGCCGGTCCTCACTGCTCGTCCCGTTCAGCCAGCTTGTCGAGAATGACCGATCCCATGGCAGTGACATCGCCGGCGCCTACGGTCAGGATCACATCCCCCGGCTCCGCCCGTTCCGCCAGAGCCAGAGCGGCCTGATGCATGTCCGGGCAGGCCCGGAAGACGGTTCCGGTCGACCTCTTCCCGGAATCCTGGGACTCCCGGTTCGATGCCTTGCGGGCGGCTGCGGGGATGGTCCCGGCATCCACGCCCGGAAAATCCCTGGCCAATTCGCGGGCGGGGAAGATGTCGGTGACGGTCACATCGTCCGCCAGGGACAGAGCAGCCGCGAACCGGTCGGCGAAGATGGCGGTTCGCGAATACAGGTGGGGCTGGAAGAGCACCCTGATGGTCCGACCCGGATAACGCCGTCTGGCGGCGGTCAGCAGGGCGGCAATCTCCGTAGGATGATGGGCGTAATCGTCCACTACGGTGACCCCATGCTGAATTCCGCGGATCTCGAAGCGTCGAGAGGCCCCACGGAAGTCTGCGGCAGAAGCGGCGGCCGTATCGGGATTCATCCCCAGCAGGATGGCGGCGATGATTGCCGCGGCGGCATTGCGGGCGTTGTGGATGCCGGGAATCGCCAAATCCACCTGCAGTTCGAGCATCTTGCCGGCCTCCAACCCTGCCGCCTGGAGCACCTGCGCGGGGAGGGCCAGACGGCAATGCTCACGACCGCTACCGCTGCTTTCGGACTCGGACTCGATGCGGACCAGACCCAGAACCCCAGGCAGGGAGTCGGTATTCAGCTGGGGATCCGAAGCATAGACGATGATCTTGGCCTGGCAGTTCCCCTGCAACCGCCGCAACACCTCCAGGGCGCCCTGGTCGTCTCCGCAGACCACCAGAAAGCGGCGGGCATGCCGGGCATGTTCCACAAAGGCCTGGTGGAAGGCATCAGCCGTGCCGTAGTGGTCCAGATGGTCGGGCTCCACGTTGGTGATGATGGCGATGTCAGGAGTGTACTTGCCAAAGCTGCCGTCGGACTCGTCCGCCTCGGCCACCAGTACCCGTCCGGCACCCACATGCCCTCCGTCCATGGGCCCCTGGTCACTCTGAAGGCTGCCCCCGATGGCGTAGCTGGGATCGGCCAGATCACCTTGGCCACCCTTGGTCAGCAGGTGGGCCAAGAGCGCGCTGGTGGTGGTCTTGCCATGGGCACCGGCTACGGTGACCGAAATTCTGGAGGCCATGAGCAGGGCCAGAATGTCGCTGCGATGGACCAGCCGGGCGCCTGCGTCACGAGCAGCCAGAATCTCGGGATTGTCGGGCTTGATGGCACTGGACCAGACCACTGTGCGAGCCCCGGCCACGTTGCTGGCGTCCTGACCGATGGCGACCGGGATTCCCAGCTGACGCAGACGGCGGGTCTTGTCCCCCTCGGCGCGGTCGGAGCCCGAGACCCGCACCCCCTCCTGGCGAAGCATCTCGGCCAGCACACTCATCCCAGCCCCGCCGATGCCGATGAAGTGGGTGGGCCCCAGATCCTTGGGGTCGCGCACTCCGGCCTGGGCCAGGGCAGGCAGGCAGGGGTCCAGAACCGGCAGGGTCCGGTCGCCGCCATCCTGCCGACCGGGCACAGTATTCAATTCATGCTTGGGCACAGTAGTTGCATCTCCTCCAACAGTTCAGGACCATCCAGGACGGGGTTGCCCGTCGTCTGCCTCCATTATGCCCGATTAGGCCCTCCCTGAGTCCTTGCGGGCAATGTGTTGATCGGCCATGGTCAGAATATGCTCGGCCATAATCTGAGCAGCGTCACGAATCCCGTACCCCCAGGCCCGACGGCGCATGTCAGCCAGCCTATCCTTATCAGCCATAAGAGCAGGGACGTGCTCGACCACCCATTTGGCATCCAGTGCCGCATCGTTGACCATGAGGCCTCCCCCGGCCTGAACGACTGGCTGGGCGTTGAATCGCTGTTCACCGTTGCCAATGGGCAGGGGCACATAGACGGCGGGTACACCCAGGGCGGCCAGCTCGCTGACAGAGCCGGCACCAGCCCTGCAGACCACCAGGTCGGCGCAGGCGAAGGCCAGATCGATCCGCTCCAGATATTCGGCCATATGGTAGTCTCCCTGGCCCTGGTGAGCCGGGTCCAAATCGTTGATAGCTGCATCGCCCAGATCAGCCGCCACCTGCTCTCTGACCTGGTCGGCCTTGCCACGGCCCGTCAGATGGATGACCTGGGTTTGGTCCAATAGCTGCCGGGCCGCGCCAGCCACCGCCTTATTGAGACTGAGCGCACCCAGGGATCCCCCGGTGACCAGGAGGATAGGCCTATCGGGATCCAGACCCAGGGACTGTGCAGACTTCCTGCGAGCGCCCATGGGATCGGTCTCCATCTGCTTGGCCAGTAGGGCGATGGCCGGTCGCAGGGGAAGACCCACGCGACGCACGGGCACTCCGGCCCGGGCTCGGATGCCGGTATCCTCATAGGCTGTACCTACGAAATCAGCCCAGCGAGCGCCCAGTTTGTTGGCCATGCCTGCCCGGGCGTTCTGCTCGTGGACGACGATGGGCAGACCCAGGTTCCGTGCAGCCCTGTAGGCCGGCGCCGAGGCATAGCCGCCAAAGCCGACCACCAGGTCGGCCGACCGATCCTGCAGATAGCCTCGAACCCGCTGCACCTCATGCCGCCAACGCTGAGGGAAACCCAGAGCGGCCTTACTGGGACGACGAGGGAAAGGCACCTTCTCAATCAGGTCCAGGGGCAGTCCGGCGGCCGGCACCAGGTCATGCTCCAGCCCGACAGCAGTGCCGATCACGCTGACGGCAGCCTGGGGACAGCGCTCCCGAATGGCCGCAGCCACACTGAGCAGGGGGTTGACATGCCCTGCCGTCCCCCCTCCGGCCAGCACCAGATGGGGACCAGCACCTTTTCCGGCATGCTCCTGGTCGTCCCCAGGCATCCCGTTCTCAGTCCTCGTCGCTGTCGTCATCCGCGAATCCGCTTCCTTTCCGCCATATCCATTCCCTATCTCAGGATCCGTCCGTGGCCGCCTTCACGTCCGGTTGAGTCCGAATCATCTGCAGGGCCACCCCGGCCGAAGCCAGGCAGGAGATCAGAGCGGTCCCTCCAGCCGAAACAAAGGGCAGGGGCAGACCGATGACCGGCAACAGGCCCAGAACCACGCAGATGTTGACCAGGGCTTGGCCCACCAGCCACACATCCAGGCAGATCAGCACCATGCCCGCATAACGGTTCCTGGTGGTCAGGGCGATCCTCAGCATGCACCAGCCCATGACCACGAAGACCAGAATAAGCATGGCGGCCCCTACAAACCCCAGCTCCTCGCCGATGACAGCGAAGATGAAGTCATTGTGCGCCTCGGGCAGGTAGTTCCACTTCTCCCTGGAGTTGCCCAGCCCGACCCCGGTCAGACCCCCCGAGGCCATGGCATACAGTCCGTGTATGGACTGGTAGCAGACGCCCTGAATATCATCCGCCGAACACTTGCCGTAGGCGGCCATGATCCGCTGGGTCCGGTTGCTGTTGCCGTAGACCGAAAAGCCGATGACCGCGGCCATCCCCAGGATTGCCAGGCTGAGCAGCCAGCGCAGGGGGAAGCCCGAAACCAGAAAGGCCACGAAGCCGATAATGACGATGATCATGGCCGTTCCCAGATCCTTGCCCAGCATGATCAGCAGGAAACTGACGATAAAACCGGCGGCAGGCTTGGCATAGGCCTTGGCCAGGCTCTTCAGGTCGGAATCCTTGCCAGCCTGCCGCTGGGCTTCGATCAGGGCCTGGGGCAGCCACAGACACAGGGCCAGCTTGAGCAACTCGGCCGGCTGCATGGAGATGCCCCCCACCGAGATCCATCCCTCATTGCCGTTGGCGGACCGCCCCAGCGGAGTACGCGTCAGCAACTGGATGCCCTGGCTGACAATCAGAAACCCCGTACTCCAGCTCCGGTAGCGGTCGATGCTGATCCGCACAGCCAGAAGGGCCAGCAACAGCCCCACCACGGCGTATATGCTCTGACGAATAACCTGGCTCCAGGGAGAGCTGCCCTGGGCCACCAGATCCACAGCCGAGGAGGAAAAGACCATCATCAGGCCGAAAACCGTGGTGGCGACGACCGTGGCCAAAAAGCCGTAGTAGCACCAAAGCGGGTTGAGAATGGCCCGCCAGCCCCGGTAGTCCCCCTTGCCGCCAGACCCCCGGGAGGGATCCTTGTGCGGATCAGTGTCGCGCTTCATGCTCGTGGACCCACTGTTCGGCCTGCTGGGCAAACTGGTCACCCCGGTCGGCATAGGAGGCGAACTGATCCATGGAGGCGCAGGCGGGGGCCAGCAGAACCACTTGGCCAGGCTGTGCATAGGAGCCAGCGGCACGGACGGCCCGGGCCATAACCTGATCGCCGGCAGCAGGGTCGATCAGAGTAACCGGCAGATCGGGCGCCTGGTCCTTGATGGCTTGAACCATAGGCTGCTGATCCTGACCGATGACCACGGCTGCAGCCAGCTTGGACCTGCGGGACCGGACCAGATCGTCAAAGCGGGCACCCTTGGCCAGCCCGCCGGCCAACCAGACCACCTGGCCGTCATGGTAGCTGGCCAGAGAAGCCTCGGCGGCATGGGCGTTGGTGGCCTTGGAGTCGTCTACAAAACGGATGGCCTGCGAACCCTGGCCCAGGGTCGCCACGGTGCTGATCCTATGGTCGCCGGGTGTGAAAGTACGCATGGCCTCTATGGCCGCGTCGACCTTGGCCCCAGCTCCTAGTGCCAAGGCCAGAGCACAGAGGGCATCAGCCAACAGATGGGGGTAGACCGTGCCGTCAGGCTCGCATAGATCCGTCAGGTCGGCAACCCGGACTAGCCGGACGCCCTCCTCAGGGTTCTGACCGGTCAATCCACTGCGGTCTATGACCCAGCCGTCCTCCACGCCCAGTTGCCCAGGCTCGGGCCGACCCAGAGTGAAGCCCACCCGTCGGCAGCCGGGAGCCGGCTGTGCCTGTCTGGCCAGATCGGAGACTCGGGAATCGTCAGCGTTATAGACCAAGGCCTTGCGCACGCCCCGGTAGATGCGCGCCTTGTCGGCCGCATAGGCCTCGAAGCCCCCGTGCCAGTCCAGGTGGTCGTCGGCCAGATTGGTGATGGCCGCGCACTCCAGGGCCGGCGAGAAAGTGAAGTGCAGCTGGAAGGAGCTCAGCTCCACACAGAGCATGTCATTGTCGGGGTCCAGAACGGCTGTGGAGACGGCCTTGCCGATGTTGCCCACCGCAGGGGCCGTGAACCCACTGGCCTGCATCATGGCGGCGACCATCCTGGTGGTGGAGGTCTTGCCATTGGTGCCGGTGATTCCGATCCAGGGGGCTGGCCGGCCGGTCCGGGCTGCGGGCACCCGCAGCATCCAAGCCATCTCCACCTCGCTGACCACAGGGATGCCCCGACGCTGCGCCTCAAGGATAAATGGAGTACGCGGATTGAAGACAGGCGAAGCCATGACCAGGTCCACCTGGCTCCAGTCCACCTGGTCGAAGTCATGAAGATCGGCCTGGGGGGCGCGCTGGTCCACAGTAGTCACTTCGGACGCCCGGCCTCGCAGGGCTGTGGCCACGCTCCGTCCGGAAATGCCCAGCCCGGCGACCAGTACGCGTTTCTGGCTCAAGTCCATATCCATGAACACCTCATTCCGCTAGCTCCGGCATCTGCTTGGCATGATACCGGCTGCCGAAGTCCGGTACCGTGAATGAACGCACTCAGATAGGCAACCCAGAGCGGACCACCCAGTCTGCATAGAAGCAGACCAGGGCCAGCAGGACGAAGATCAGGTCTACCATCCAGAACCGGACAACCACCTTGGACTCCTGCCAACCCATCAGCTCGAAGTGGTGGTGGATGGGTGCCATCTTGAAGACCCGCTTGTGGGTGAGCTTGAAGTAACCCACCTGGATGACGTCGGAGGCGGCCTCGCCCACGAAGAGCCCGCCCAGGATGACCGCCAGAAGCTCGGTGTGGGTGGCGATGGACAGGGCTGCAAAGAGTCCTCCCAGAGCCAAGGAGCCGGTGTCCCCCATGAAGATGGAGGCCGGATTGGTGTTGTACCAGAGGAAGCCGAAGCAGGCCACGGCGGCGCAGCAGGCGATGATAGCCAGGTCCAGGGGGTCGGAGACCGCGTAGGCATGGCCGGGATGGCCGCCACCCTTCAAGTGGTAGCTCTCCCAGATTGCAATGACCGTATAGCCTACGAAGGCGATCATGGAGGAACCCGAAGCCAGCCCGTCCAGGCCATCGGTCAGGTTGACCGCATTGCTCCAGGCCGTCATCAGCAGATTGACCCAGATGATGAACAGCACCACGGACAGGACGCTGCCAGCCATTCGGAAGTCGATAATAGGGTGCTCCACGAAAGATATGCCTGCCTGAGCGCTGGGATAGCCGTTCTTGGTGGGCAGCTTCAGGGCCAGCACCGCGTATATGGTGGCCAGAATGAACTGGCCGATGAACTTGGCCCTGACCGACAGGCCCAGATTCTGCTTCTTACGCACCTTGGCAAAGTCGTCGATAAAGCCCAGGAAGCCCATGGAGAGCATGGCGAACAGAACCAGCATGGCCGACAGGGACACGGACTCCCCCCGGGACAGGTAGCGATAGAGCGCCGAGGCTGCCCAGCCCAGCAGGATGGCCAGGTTGATGACCAATCCGCCCATGGTCGGGGTGCCACGCTTGACCAGATGGGACTTGGGCCCGTCCTGACGGATGTACTGGCCGTAATGCAATCGGTGGACCAGCCGTATCAGCAGGGGGGTCCCTGCCAGCGTCACCACCAGGGCGACCAGGATTCCGATGATGAGGGCAATCACAGTGTGTACTCCAACTCTTGAATTCTGTCCTTGAACGTTCGAACCCGCTGCGGGTATACCAGTGCACTCATGGCTCAGCCCTGCCAGTGGTCGGCCAGACCGGACAGGCCGGACATGTGCGAACCCTTGAGCAGGACAAGATTTTGCCGGTCCGGATGCCTGGCGCACAGGCGGCGGACCATCTGATCGGCCTGGTCAGCATCCTGGGCGAAGAGGACGCACATGGCCCCAGACTGTTCCTCGCTGGGATCAGATAAGCCACCAGCACCACGGACAAGGGCATGAACCAACCTGTCCATCTGCTGATCCCTGCAGCCCACCGCGACCAATGCATCGACGCCCAACCGACGGCAGTAGGCGCCGATCTCCTGGTGCAGCTGCTCCCCTCGATCGCCCAGCTCAAGCATGACCCCCAGGACGGCTATCCGATAGACCGGGCCATCGGATCCCCTCCAGGTGGCCAGGGCATCCAGACCAGCCCGCACGGAATCGGGATTGGCGTTGAAGGAATCATCAATCAGGGTGAAGGAGGCATCCGGCAACCGGACCGAAGACAAAGCCATCCGATGCGGACTTATTTGCCGCTGCCGACCCAGCTCATCGGCGATGCGTTCTGCGTCCAAACCCAGGGCGTGGGCTACCGTGGCGGCGGCCAAAGCGTTCATGACATTGTGCCGTCCCGGAATGCCCAGACGCAGCCGCACTGGTTGCTGGCCACGCAGACGCAGCTCGAAGGCCGGCCTGTCCAGACTGTCGCTGTCCAGGTAGCGAGCCGAGCCATCCAGGTCGCGGTCCTGCCCGCCATCATCAGCGGCCATGCCAAATCGCAAAACAGATCCAGAGGCCAGATCAGCCATGGCAGCCACCCGGGAATCGTCGGCATTGAGTACGGCGGTCCCGCCCGGCACCAGGCCTTGCACGATCTCGCTCTTGGCCTGGGCGATGCGCTCCACGGAGCCGAATTCGCCCAGGTGGGCCACTCCTACCTTGAGGACCAGAGCCATGTCCGGGGGAACCATTTTGGTCAGCCGGGCGATCTCACCCACGTGGTTAGCGCCCATCTCGGCCACCAGATACCGGGTGTCAGGCCCCACTTCCAAGGCGGTCAGAGGAAGGCCGATCTCGTTGTTGAAAGACCCGACAGGGGCCACCACCGGTCCAAGAAGTGCCAGCAGAGAGGACAGCAGATCCTTGGTGGTGGTCTTGCCGACGGATCCGGTGATGCCGATCACAGTAAAGGGTTCTGCCGCTGCACGCCGACGATCCATATTGGCCCGGGCCAGCAGCCCCAGGGAAGCAACCGTATCGTCCACAAGAATCTGGGGCAGGTCAGCGCCCGGAACGAGATGATCGACCAGGGCAGCACGGCAGCCCTTGGCCCCCAGGCCGGGAACATAGTCATGGCCATCCACATGCTCGCCCTTGATGGCTACGAAGAGGCCATCGGCCCCCGCCTGCCGGGAGTCGGTCACCACCCGCATGCGCACGGACCGCCGGTCAGGTTCACGACCAGAACCGACTTCAACCAGCCGACCGTGCACATATTCGACGACCTCATCCAGGGTCATGGGCATGGACCCGGCCCTTACAGACTGACTCATCCTCACCTCTCAGGACATCTCGCGGGAGACGCGCAGGGCGCTCCTGATGTTGTTGCGTTTGACGCCGGCGGCCATGGTCATGGCGATGCACAGGGACAGATCGTCACTATTGGCATCGGCGGGCAGGGATTGGCGGGCCAGCCCATCGGATTCCTCGTTACGCTTGGCCACGATGGTATGCCCGCCCAGGTTGAACCCGTATCGACGGGCCCTGGAAATCAGCCGTACGTGCCGCATATCACGGGTGGAGCCCTCCTGGGCGCCGAGGGCCACCACATCCAGGTCCACTGCCTGCAAAGCGTCCCTGGCCAGGGTCTGGTCGTCCACGGAGATGACCACGGCGGCCGCCCCATCCTCCAGGGCGATGGACAGACTGCGCTGCACATCGAACATGCTCAAGGGATATTCCAGGTCCAGTCGCCGGTCCAGCGAGTATGAGCCCTTGGCGCTGAGAATGCCGACAGGATTGCCCAGCACATGCAGGAAGTCAGCCAAAAGATCCACCTGATCCTGCACCTGGGAACCAACCAAAGCGAAGACAGCCAAGGCCCCGGAAGGATCACCGGCGGCATTGGCCAGCAACTGGCCCATCTGCCAGGCATGCATGGTGCCGAAGAGTAGGGGTATGCGGGCTCGGCCCACCTCTTGACGGGCCGAGGCCGGCAACAGGGCCGCATAGGCGCCGCGAAGCTCAGCCTCCTCAATCATGCCCTGGTCCACCTGCCGGCCTGCAGGCACGTAAAGGCTGCCGGGCCGCACCGAGGGCAGGTCGTCCACCAGTGAAGTCACCGTAACTGGTTCAGCGAAATCAGGGACCAAAGTCAGTCCGTAGCGCCCCTTGAGCTGACCCAGGGTCAGTCGTCGGGAGATTGATTCACTCAGCGCACTCATGCTGCAATCTCTCCTTCGTCCGGGAACGCCATGATGCCTGCCGGTATCACCATGTTACCGGGATAGCATCGGTTCTGGGCGGGGACGTGGGGACCTGGTATTTCTGCATAAGGAATTCACCGATCTGGGCGAAGATGGGACCGGCGGTGATGCTGCCGAAAACGCCATCGCTGCTGTGGGGATTCTTCAGCACCACGGTGACCACAAAATGAGGGTCGTCAGCAGGCAGGATGCCCACCCAGTCGCTGATGATGCCACCCAGGCCGCCCGAGCTGTCGGCCACCTCGGCAGTGCCCGTCTTGGAGGCCACCCGATAGCCCTCCACCTTGGCCGTATTCTGGTACTTTTCAGCCACCGACTCCATGCCGTTCATAACGGTAGCCGCCACCTTTTCGTCCACTACCCTCACCCGGTTGGCATTGACGGCACCCTGGCCGTGGATGATGGTCTGATCAGTCCGGACCCCCTTGTTGGCCAGGGTGGCGATGACGTTGGTCAGCTGGATGGCGTTGGTGGCATAGCCCTGGCCGAACAATACCGTATTGCGGGTGCGCCGATCCCAGGTCTGAGGCGAAGTCAGCAGGCCCTTGGACTCCCCCGGCAGACCTAGTGCCGAAGCCTGGCCGATGCCAAAGCGGGTCAGATAGTCGTAGCGCTTCTGGTCCGGGTAGTGTTCGCCGGCCATGACCATGCCCACGTTGGAGGAGTTCTGCAGAATGCCGGCAAGGGTCCAGTGCTCGGCTGGATGGTCGAAGGCGTCCTTGTACTGCTGGTTGTCCACGGTGATGTGGTCGGGCACGGTGAAGCGGTCGCTCATGGAGTGCACCTGCTCCTGAAGCATGCCGGAGATCGAGATGGTCTTGCCGATGGAGCCGGGCTCGAAGGTCTCCGCCACCGCCCGCGAGGAGTTGACCTTGGCCTGGTCGCTGCCCGCCTGGTAGTCATCGGTGTCGGCCAGGGCCAGGATCTCGTTGGTGCGGGTGTCCTGGACGACAGCCAGGGCCCAGTCGGCATGAAAGCGCTGACAGCCTGACTTGAGGGCTTGACGGACGTACCACTGAACGTCTTGATCGACGGTCAGGGTGACATCCTTGCCGTTGACCGGATTGCGCTGACGGGTCACGGTTCCGGGGATCTCCTGGCCAAGCATTCCCTGCTGGTAGACCGTGTAACCGTCAGTGCCGGTCAGCTGCCGATTCTCCATCTGCTCGATCCCTGCCACGCCCTTGCCGCTGTCGTCGATGCCCCCGATCAGGGCTCCCATCAGATCCGCATGCGGATAGGTGCGCTCACTGCTCAGTTCTGCCGTGATGATCCCCTGCAGCCCCAGCTTGTCGATGGAGCGCTTGACCTCGGGAGTCACCCGCTTGGCCAGAACCACGTAGCGTCCAGGGACGCTGAGCTTGCCGCCCAGCTCCATGGCGTTCATCCCCAGGGCCGGCGCCAGGAGGCGGGCCACGCCGGCAGCACCGTCAGCGCCCACCGGATGGCCTTTGATGCTGTGACAGTCACTGCCTGTGCGCTTGGTGCAGTTGACTGGTATGAAGGATGCGGCCGCCTCGGGGTCGCCGATGATGTTGTACCGCTCCAGGCTCTGGGCAAGCACCCGGCCATTGACATCCAGGATGCGGCCACGCTGGGCCTTGATGGTGTGCGGCACAGTGCGGCCCGCCGCAGCGGCTTGCGCCATGGACCTTCCGTCGAAGAGCTGGATATAGGCCAGCTTACCCAGGGCCAAGGCGGCCACCAGGACCAGAATCAGACCCACAGACAAGGAACGTTTGCAGAAAGACAGGTGCCAGGAGCGTTTGGTTCCCTTGCCGCTCATGGATGCCCCGCCTTGCCCTGGGCATCCTGAGGGGGCTTGTAGCCCTGCAGATCGATGGAGTTCAGGCCCTGCTGGGGTTGCATGCCCAACTGCTGGGCCTTGTCCGGCAGGGAGGCTTGGAGTTGGTCGAGCTTGTTCTGGTCATCCTGGACGTCCTGGGTCAGATTGCTGATTTCATGCTGGACCCTGGTGGCCTCGAATGAGTCCTGTACCATCTGGGTACGCAGCATCAGGGATCCGAACATGCAGGCGGCCAAAAAGATCACGGAGGTCATGATGCGCAAGAGGGGATTGCCGCGGGTCCGCGTCCAGCCGATCAGACGCCGAGCCCCCTCAGCAAATGGACCTCGTTCGGGACGGCGGTCCTTGCCTGCCTTGCCTGTGCCCTTGATCAGGCTGAGCTCAGGCCTGGTGGGCATCTCCTGGATGCGAGGATGGCCCTTGTCCGCAGATGTCTTGGAACGGACTGAACGTGCTGGCATGGTCATGACCGGCGCCTCGATTCCGAACCGTGGCCGGCATGACGATGGCGACCGGCTGAGCCCTGCCCACGGGCCTCGGCCTGAAGCCGACGACGACGCTCCTCGGGGATGGCTCCGATCATCTCCACGGCCCGCAGGCGCACTGAAGCAGACCTGGGGTTGCGTTCCCGCTCGGCCGCATCGGCCTTGACGGCACCATGAGTCAGGTCCGACAGGTAGGGCCTGGCCTGATCGGGCACCACCGGCATGCCCGCCGGCAGGTCCACATGCAGCCCTGGCGCCATGAAGCGCTTGACCATGCGGTCCTCCAGGGAGTGGTAGGACTCCACGACCAGACGACCTCCCTTGGCCAGCCGCAGGATGGCCTGGGGCAGGGTGCGCCTCAAACGATCCAACTCTCCATTGACCTCGATGCGCAGGGCCTGAAAGACCCTCTTGGCCGGATTGCCTGGAGGACGGTGGCCACGCGGCACTGCCCTATCGACCAGACGGTCCAGCTGGGCCGAGGTGGTCAGCGGTTGCTCCTTCCTGGCTTCAACGATGGCTCGTGCGATGCGTCCTGCATAACGCTCCTCCCCATACCGGGAGAAGATGTCAGCCAGCTGGGCCTGGTCGTACTCGGCCAGGACCTGCGCAGCCGTCAGCTCCTGGCTGGTGTCCATGCGCATGTCCAGCGGGGCGTCCTGACGGTAGGTGAATCCCCTGTCGCGCTGGTCGATCTGCAGAGAAGACAATCCCAAATCCATGAAGACCAGGTCCACCTGGCCTACATCCAGGGCATCCAGCTGCTGATCCAGCTGATCAAAGGGGGCGTGAACCGGCGTGAAACGGTCGGCCAGACCCTCGTCGCGCATCCGGCCAGTGGCCAGATCCAAGGCCTGGCTATCCCTGTCTATGCCAATAAGACGGGCCTCAGGGCAGGACTTGAGGAAGGCGGTGGCGTGACCAGCCAGGCCCAGCGTGCAATCCACAGCCACGGCCCCTGGGTGCTCCAAGGCGGGTCGAGCCAGTGCAAGGCAGCGTTCCAGTAGGACGGGACGGTGGACCTTGCCGCTGTCCACGGCCTCCTGGTCGAGAGGATTGCGTTCTGACATCAGGGCCTCCATCAGCAATCCACCGCCGGAAGAACGTCATCGGCAATGTCGGCATAGCCCTGCTCCTTGCTTTCCAGGTAGGCAGTCCAGGAATCCTGATCCCAGATTTCAGCACGGGTGCCCACGCCGATGACCACGACGGGGCCGGTCAGCCGTGCATAGGAGCGCAGCATGGGCGGGACCAGGATGCGACCCTGCTTGTCCGGGACCTGGTCGACGGCGCCTGACAGAAATACGCGCAGGTAGTCCCTGGCCGATTTGTCACCCATTGAAGTGTGTTGGATGCGCACGGCCATCCGCCGAAATTCCTCGGTGGGCAGCAGGCTGACGCAGCGTTCCTGGCCACGGGCCATGACCAGACCCTGACCCAGCTGGGCGCGGAACTTGGCGGGCAAAGCCAGGCGGCCCTTGGCATCCATCTTGGGGGTGTAGGTGCCCAGAAGCATGGGCGGCAGGGAAGGCGAGGCGGCATCTGCGTCGTATGTATCGGCCATGCCCCACCTCCAATGCCAGTTTGGTAACCATGGGACGGCCCCATCGGGTAGCGTCCCCTACGCAGTGCTCCCCACTTTACCCCACTTATCCCCATCGCTCACCACCTTGACACCACTTCAGGCCCAAACCCAACCATTCGCCCCGCCGAAGGGTTCACCTCGGCGTTTCGCCACCCGGCAAAGAGGGCACGGCCAAGGGTCAGTTGAACAGAAAAGTAGAGGACGGGCGGTATATTGGATCATCCGATTTTGAACATTCCACAGAACGGACGCACATGTCGAGCTATTCCTCACAGCTGCATGAAGAGCAGACGGCGGTGGACAGGGCCTACGGCCGTCTGGACGAGCTGCGGGCGCAGGCCAGGACCAGACTGGACGCGGTTCGGGCCGCCGGCTCCCACGGTTCCCCCACCCAGCGCACCGAGCGGGATTCCTTCGCCAACATGTACGAGGACCGGCTCACCCAGCTGCGGGCCGTGGAGGACCGTCTGGTCTTCGGCCGACTGGATACTGCCCAGGGTGGTCGGCGATATATCGGACGACTGGGCCTGCTTGACAGCAACCATGAGCCCATCCTGACCGACTGGCGGGCCGAGGCCGCACGCCCCTTCTACGAGGCCACTCCGGCAGACCACGGAGACATCGTCATGCGCAGGCACATCACCCTCAACTTCCGCCAGGTCACCGGCATCGAGGATGAGGTTCTTGACCTGTCGGCCCCAGAAGTGGACAAGGCGGCCCAGGGTGGCACCCTGGCCGGCGAGGGCGCGCTCATGGCATCCCTGTCCAGCCGCCGCACCGGGCAGATGACCGACATCGTGGCCACCATCCAGGCTGAACAGGACCGGATCATCCGCTCCCCCATGACCCGTCCGCTGGTGGTCCAGGGCGGACCGGGCACCGGCAAGACGGCCGTAGCCCTGCACCGGGCCGCTTATCTGCTCTACACCCATAGGCGCAGACTGGAGAGTTCAGGCGTGCTGATCGTCGGGCCCAGCAACGCCTTCCTGCACTATATCGACCAGGTCCTGCCCTCCCTGGGCGAGACTGGAGTGCTCAGCCGCACCATGGGCGACCTCATCCCCGGCATCAGCACTGAACGCCAGGAGGACCCGCACGTGGCCCGGCTCAAGGGGGACATCCGCATGGCCGAGGCCGTAGCCAATGCCGTCGCCTCCCGGGAGCGGGTGCCTGCCTCCCTGCCCACCGTCAAGGTGGATGGGGTGGCCGTCCCTATGCTGGCGGTCGACCTGGAACAGGCCCTGGTCGATGCCCGACGCAGCCACCAGCCCCACAACAAAGCCAGGAATACCTTCGTGCGCTCGGCCCTGAACGCCATGACCGCCCGCTATGCCGAAGGCGTGGACTATCAGCCTGGAGCCGAGGAACTCGCCCGGGTCACCTCCCTGCTGAGACTGAACGACCAGGTACGGCGGACCCTCAATCTAGCCTGGCTGCCCATGAACCCCCGCTGGCTGGTCAATGACCTCTGGTCCAGGCCGGACCGTCTGCGCCGGTTCGCCCCTTGGCTGACTCCTGAACAGATTGATCTGCTGACCCGCCAGGACGGCGCCAAACTGACCGTATCTGACATCCCCATCCTGGATGAGGCCATGGAGCTGTTGGGCCCTGACCCCCGTCAGGCGGACCGCGACCAGGCTGAAAAGGCCCGCCGCGATGAGGAACGACGGTTTGCCAGCGACACCTTGGCCCAGAATGGCATCGGAACGGGCATCGTGACCTCGCAGATGCTGCTTGATTCCATCAACGGCCAGGACGAGAACCAAGCAGCCACTCAGGCGGCCGCCGACCGCGAATGGGTCTACGGGCACATCGTGGTCGACGAGGCCCAGGAGCTGACAGCCATGGACTGGAGGATGCTGGTTCGGCGCTGCCCCTCCCGATCCTTCACCATCGTCGGGGACGTGGCACAGACGGCCGCACTGGGTGGCACCCGATCCTGGGCCTCCACTATGGACGCGCTTTTCGGACCGGATGGATGGGATCTGCGGCAGCTGACCATCGACTATCGCAACCCTCGTCAGGTATCCAACCTGGCCTCCTCCTTCGCAGCCTCCGAGGGCCTTGAGGTCTCGACCCTCAAGGCTGTGCGCGAGGTGGAAGGATCGGTAAGCCGCCTACGGGCAGAGGATCGGGTCAGTCTGTTGGATCAGCTGCCTGATCTGGTGAGCGGACTGGCGGAACGTCATCTGGGCAAGGACGGCACCGGACGCCTGACCATCATCGTTCCCAGCGCCCTGGAAGCCAAGGTCAGCTCAAGGCTACATATTGATAAGGCTCAGGAGCATCAGATCACGGTAACGACCACCGGCCACACCAAGGGCCTGGAGTTCGATGCCGTGGTTCTCGTGGAGCCTGGTGCCATTCAGGATGAGGCTCCTTCCAGGCTGAGCGCAGCGTCTGACCTCTATGTGGCCATGACGCGACCCACCCAAGAGCTGGTCATTGCCCAAACTTCCGGGGATCAGAAACTATTGAATCTGGGATGAAGTATCTAGTGCCGGGCCAGTATCAGGCCTGGCACCGCGTTCACTTCCAGTCACAGGCCAGCCCCGTCACACAATGACGGAAGCTGCTGGCCTGTTGCGGTGTGGGCCTGCTGCAGTCAGAATTGCCGGTGCCCAAATAGCCGAATTCAGGACTGTGCAGTAGCAGACTGCTCTTCAGCTGACTGGTCTTCGGCGCGCAAGGTGTCGATGGCCTGCTGGAAGTCCTCCAGGTTGCTGAAGTTGCGGTAGACCGAGGCGAAACGCAGATAGGCCACCTCGTCCAACTCCCGGAGAGGCTTCAGGATAGCCCTGCCGACCTCTTCCGAATCGACCTGAGCCAGGCCACGCGAACGCAGATCCTCTTCGACCTGCTGGCCCAAGAGTTTCAGGTCGTTTTCATCAATGGGCCTACCTTGGCAGGCCTTCCTCACGCCAGCAATGACCTTGTCCCGATTGAAGGGCTCGGCATTGCCTGAGCGCTTCATAACCAGGAGGATTGAGGTCTCCACCGTGGTGAACCGACGCGAACATTGCGGACACTCGCGGCGGCGTCTGATGGCATGGCCGTCGTCGCTGATTCGCGTATCCACAACCTTGGTATCGGGATTTTGGCAGAAAGGACAGTGCATGTGCAATATCATAGCGCCAAAGAACCTCAAGACCCACGTATACCGGGCCTATCAGCGTATAACACTGGACAAACTCCTCAAATTCAGCTAGTTACCCTTTTCCAGTCAACAAGCTATTGAAGCCCCATTGGTGATTCCCTGAACCGAAGATCGCTGCCTCACTCGTCGCTGGGAATCAGAATTCGGTCCCCAACGCGCAGATTGGGTGAGAACATATTGTTGATCTCCATGATGCGGTCTACGTTTTTAGTGACGTCCTCGCCTTGCGGCGTGATTGAGGCCGCATAGGACCAGACATTATCGCCCGGACGAACTGTACGGGTGACGACCTCCTGTGGTCCTGGAGCGGAGCTGGCCGGACGAGCCAGCAATCCGACCCCAGTCAGGGCCAGGGCGCTCACTGCAAGGAAAACCGCGAATCTGCGCATGATGACGCTCGCAAAACCCTGCTCGGACAAACATGCTGTTATAGCTCTACACAGACGAGCCTTGATGGACGAGAACACAGTACTGATACGGACCCGGCAGTCCGAAAGCAGGTTCGAAGGCGCTGACATGCGGGGACTGGCGCAGGAACGAACAACCATGGCACACCTCTTTCGAACATTTGTTCTATCGAACAGATGTTCTCATTGTGGCACCGTAGTCGTCATTTGGCAAGACCGATTCGAACATTTGTTTGATTTTTCACTTCAGGCAGGTTAAGCTGGGTTCAGTTTCCAAGGAAAGGAGCCATCAGTGAGCACCATCCCCTTTGCCGGGTCTGCGACCATGAGCTCCGCCAGCCAGTCCACTACCACTGACAACGCAACCTCTCAGGAAAAGGCCGAGACCTCAGCCAAAAACGAAGCGAAAGAAAACGCCGTCAGCTTCGAGAGCCAAAATCAAGGATCCAGGCCTGAGCTCACCGATCGCCAGGCCAGGGTGTTGGAAGCCATCAAGCGTCACCTGTCAGAGCGCGGATTCGTGCCCTCCTACAGGGAGATCGGCAGAGACGCGGGACTGCGCAGTACTTCTTCTGTCAAGCACCAGCTTCAGGTCTTGCAGGATCTGGGTTACATTCGTCTGACTGCTAACAAGGGCCGTGCCATAGAACTGGTCCAGAACCATCCTGAGCCGACCGCAGGAACCGCCAGAATCGTTCCTTTCCCTGACACAAAGGCCGACGAGGCCATCATGCAGTCGCGAGATGTACCTCTGGTCGGCAGAATTGCCGCCGGCCAGCCCATTCTGGCCGAACAGCATGTGGACGATGTCATGCGTCTGCCGGAACGTTTGACCGGATCCGGCGAGCTCTTCATGCTTGAGGTCCATGGGGATTCCATGGTCGATGCCGCCATCTGCGACGGAGACTTTGTCGTCGTCCGCCGCCAGCAGGAGGCTGAGAACGGAGATATTGTTGCAGCCCTGTTGGACGATGGTGCTACGGTAAAGACCTTCCGACGCGAGGAGGGTCACGTTTGGTTGATTCCCCACAACCCGGCCTACTCCCCCATTGACGGCACCCACGCCGTCATCATGGGCAAGGTGGTCACCGTTCTGCGCAAGGTCTGAGGGTTACATATCCAAGTGTTCGCCGCTGCTGTTCCGGTGACCCTGCGGTTCTATCTGAAAGGTCGTGTGTTCGACCGAGACCGGGAAATGATCGCGCAGACAGCGTTGCATGCTGGTCAGAATACGTTCGTTTTCGACAGCCGTCGTGCCCTGACGCACTACCACATGTGCCGTCAGCTGCGGCAGACCAGTGGAAACGCTGTTGGCATGCAGATCATGAACCTCAAGTACGCCAGGCACTCCCTCCAGGTGCCTCCTGACCTTGGCCATGTCGAGCTCCGGCGGGGTTTCCTCAAGAAGCACAGAGACGCTGCTGGCCAGGAGCTTGATTGCGCGGGGAATCATCAGCAGAGCGATCAGAGCTCCCGCCACGGCATCGAACCCGGCCCAACCGGTGATCATCATGACCGCAGCTGATATCAGAACCGCCACCGAACCCAAGGCATCGTTGACCACTTCGAGAAAGGCGGCACGCATGTTCAGGTTGTCCTTATGCCCGGAGGCCAGGACCAGGATGGACCCTACATTGGCAGCCAGGCCCAAAATGCCGAAGAAGAGCAGCAACCCCTGCTGATGGACCTGATCCCGCCCAGGTGACCAGAGTCGCAAGACGGCCTCCACAATGGCGTAGATGCCCACAGCCAGCAGAACCAGGGCACCGCCAGCCGCCGTGATGACCTCCAGACGGGACCAGCCCCAGGTACGTCGGTTCGTGGGGCGACGCTCCATCAACACGGCAGTGACCGTGGAGGCGATCAGCACAGCCATGTCCGTCATCATGTGCCCGGCATCGACCAACAGAGCCAGGCTACGGGTGACCACGGCGCCGACAACTTCAGCCACGAAGACCGATCCCGTCAGCGCCAGGGTCATCAGCAACTGTCGACGATGGGCGGATCCGCCACCCTGGACACCACCTTCATGAGCACTCATGCATACCCCGATTCATCAGTCACCAAAGTATGTCACCAGGGGTCATAAGGCAAGAGTCTTCTGAGAAATACTCAGAAACCGAACTTGCTTGCCGTCTCCTTGAGGGTCTCGGCGGAACGCTTCAGAGCGGCCAGCTCGCCGTCGCTCAGAGGGGTGTTGATGTGGGTGTTGACCCCGTCACGGTTGAGCACGCTGGGCACCGACATGCACACGTCGGAGATCCCGTGGAAGTCCTCCAGCAGAGAGCTGACCGGCAGGATTCGGTCAGTGCCGTTCAGGATGGACTCGATGATGTCCACGCCGGACATGGCGATGGCGAAGTTGGTCGCCCCCTTGCCCTCGATGATCTGGTAGGCGGCGTTCTTCACCTCCTGGTGGATCTCCTCGCGCTTGGCCGCGTCCAGGGGCTCATGGCCGGGCAGCTCCATCCAGTCGCACATGGGCACGCCGCCGATGGTGGCCGAGCTCCAGAGAGGGACCTCGGAGTCGCCGTGCTCACCGGCAATATAGGCATGGACGTTCTTGACGTTGACGCCGGTCTGCTGGCCGATCAGGTAGCGCAGGCGGGCGGAGTCCAGGTTGGTGCCCGAACCGAACATCTGGTTGACCGGTAGCCCGGACAGCTCCAGGGAAACCCGGGTCACGATGTCGACGGGGTTGGTAATCAGCAGGAAGATGGCATTGGGGGCCACCTCGACCATCTGAGGGATGATGGACTTCATCATGTTGATGGTGGCGCCGGCCAGGTCAAGCCGAGTCTGCCCCGGCTTCTGCCTGGCTCCGGCAGTGATGACCACCATGTCGGCATCGGCGCAGATCTGCGGATCGTCCGAGCCGTCGATGGTGACTGTTGGGTAGAAACTGGATCCGTGCTGCATGTCGCGGACCTCGGCCTCAACACGCTGGGCGTTGATATCCTCAAGGACGATCTCCCGAGCCACACCACGCTGGGCCGCCGAGAAGGCCAGGGTCGACCCCACGGCTCCGGCTCCTACGATCGCTAGCTTGGTTGGCTTGATTGATGATTCCGCCATAGTTTTATGGACCTCTCTTATCGGAACCCGGGAAACGGGTTTGCCGCTGACAACATACGTAGTTTACCCAGCATAGGTGACCTGGCGTGCACCTGCCCCTTAGGAGCCCAACCCGGCTGCTGGCGTGTCACCCGTTGGAGCCTGCAAGGGCTTCTCGTCGATGGCCTGGTCAAGCACGGCAGCCGCCAGCCGGTCGTCCACATCAGCGCTCAGCGCAACCCCATCGGCCCGGTATTCCAACGAATTCACCCGTCCCAACTGCCGCACCTGTTCCAGCAGGGAGCCGCTGGTGTAGGGCAGGATGGCCTGGACATGCACAGCCGGGGCGGGCAGCAGCTCCTCCACCCGTCTGCGCAGGGACTCAAGGCCCTGACCCTGCCTGGCCGAGACCAAAAAGGCATCAGGCTCAAGGTTGGCGAGCCGCTGCCGGGCATCCTGATCGATCAGATCAACCTTGTTGAAAACCAGCAGACGAGGAATGGACTCAGCGCCGGGGATGTCTGCCAGCACGGCATCTACAGCCCTGATCTGCCCAAAGGGATCGGGGTGGGAGCCGTCCACGACGTGCAGAATCAGGTCGGACTGCCCTACCTCCTCCAGGGTGGATTTGAAGGCTTCGACCAGCTGAGTGGGCAGGCGGCGGACGAACCCGACCGTGTCCACATAGACGTAGAGCCGACCGTCTGCCGCCTTGGTGCGCCTGACGGCCGTATCCAGGGTGGCGAAGAGGGCATTCTCCACCAGTTCCTCGGACCCGGTCAGCCGGTTGGTCAGCGAGGACTTGCCGGCATTGGTGTACCCCACCACGGCCACTGCCGGCAGCTGGTAGCGCCGCCGGGATCCACGCTTGACCTGACGCGAGGGGGCCATCTGGGCGATCTGACGCTTCAACCGGGAAATCCGTCGTCTGATGACCCGCCGGTCGGTCTCGATCTTGGTCTCTCCCGGGCCTCGGGAGCCTATGCCGCCGGCCTGCCCGGCAGCCTGTCCCCCGGCCTGCCGGGAGAGGGATCCGCCCCAGCCGCGCAGCCTGGGCAGCATGTACTCCAGCTGGGCCAGCTCCACCTGGGCCTTGCCCTCACGACTGGTGGCGTGCTGGGCGAAGATGTCCAGGATCAGGGCTGTCCTGTCGACCACCTTGACCTTGGTGACATCCTCCAGGGCCCGTCGCTGGGAGGGATGAAGGTCGTCATCGGTAATGATGGTGTCGGCGCCCAGCCGGGCCACGATATCCGCCAGCTCCCGCGCCTTGCCTGAACCCAGGTAGGTGGCAGGATCCGGCTTGACCCGCTGCTGCAGCAAGCCATCCAGCACCTGAGCCCCGGCAGTCCGTGCCAGGGCGGCCAGCTCGCGCAGGGACTCCTCGGCCTGACCGACCGTGGTCCGCGAACCCGACCAGACGCCGACCAGGACCACCCGCTCCAGACGGACCTTCCGGTACTCCACCTCGGTCACGTCCTGGAGCTCGCCCAGCCCCTCGACATGGCGGAAGGCGTTGCGCCGGCTGCGCTCCTGCCATTCCTGATCCTGGTCCTGCCCGACCTGCCCCTCGCTGCCGGTCAGCACCTCGGACTTGTGGGCGAGCGGGTCCTGGTGGGCATCGACAACTGTTGGGCCAAGCTCTTGGGTCGGTTGTTCTTGGGTCAAAGGCACCTCTGCACTGGTTTATGGACTAGGGAACGAATCCGGTATAGGCGGAATCATGACACAGTCTTTATTATCATCTTCTTAGCAGACATCAGTGAGTGCCCGAGGGACGGGCAGGATTCGAAGACGGACAGGATGGACATGACGCACAGGGACCATGGCAGCAGCCGGGGGCAATCCTCCAGGACCGGGACGGACGGAGGCGAACAGTACTTCGTAGCCCGTCCGGCCTCCCCCGACCAGCGGCGGACCATCCAGGTGGAGCTGGCCGGCCGTACCTGCCAGGTGGAGGTTTCCCACGGGGTCTTTTCGTCAGGAAGGCTTGACCTGGGCACTTCGGTCCTGCTCAAACGCGTCCCCCTGCCTCCGGCCGAGGGCGACTTTCTGGACCTGGGCTGCGGCTGGGGGCCCATCGCCCTGAGCATGGCCATGCAGTCGCCCAAGGCTGACGTCTACGCTGTGGACACCAACCTGCGAGCCCTGGACCTTACCGCCCGCAACGCACAAACCCAGGGTCTTGACAGGGTGCGCACCCTAACCCCGGAACAGGTGCCGGACGATCTGCACTTCGACCTGATCTGGTCCAATCCGCCCATCCGGGTGGGCAAGGCGGCCCTGCACGACCTGCTGATGACCTACCTGCCCAGGCTAAAGCCCCAGGGCCTTGCCTATCTGGTGGTCCAGCGCAACCTGGGTGCCGACTCCCTGATTCCCTGGCTGGCTGAGGCCCTGGGCTCCGGCTGGACGGCGGAAAAGTACGCCTCAGCCAAGGGCTACCGGGTCATCGAGGTGGGCCAGGCATGAGGTTCGAGTATCCAGCCGAGCTGCCCATCAGCGCGGCCAAGGAGGACATCGTCCATGCCGTGCAGTCCTCCCAGGTGGTCATCGTCTCGGGCCAGACCGGCTCGGGCAAGACCACCCAGATCCCCAAGATCCTCCTGGAAATGGGCCGTGGCGACCACGGCCACCAGATTGTGCACACCCAGCCCAGGAGGATCGCCGCCAGAACCGTGGCCGAGCGTATCGCCTCGGAGACGGGCACCAGGCTGGGCGACCAGATCGGCTACCAGGTGCGTTTCACCGACAAGTCCAGCCGCAGCACCCGCCTGCGAGTGGTCACCGACGGCATCCTCCTGGCGCAGATCCAGGGCGATCCGCAACTGCGGGCCTACGACACCATCATCATCGACGAGGCCCACGAGCGCAGCCTGAACATCGACTTTCTGCTGGGGTATCTGACCGCCCTGCTGCCCAAACGGCCCGATCTGAAACTGATCATCACCTCGGCCACCATCGATTCGGTCAAGTTCCGGGATCACTTCGCCAAGGCTCTGCACACCCAGGTGCCCGTGCTGGAGGTCTCCGGCCGCACCTATCCGGTCCAGACCCTCTACGAGCCTGCCGGATCGGCCCCTGCCCTGATGCGGCATGTCCCCGGGTTCGACTCCGAGGAGGAGGGCCAGGACAGGGAGGAGCCGGACATCCCCAAGGCGGTGGCCCGGGCCTGCACCGAACTGGTCATCCACTCCACCCATGTCGACGGCCCCAGGGACATCCTGGTCTTCGCCGCCGGCGAGCGCGACATCCGCGAGTACGAGACCGCCCTGCGACGCCACTTCGGCCCGCGGACTTCCGACATGCGTCGCCCGGATGCCCTGGAGATCATCCCCCTCTTCGCCCGCCTGTCCGCCAAGGAGCAGCACCGGGTCTTCGAAAGCCACGGCCATCAGCGCATCGTCATCGCCACCAACGTGGCCGAAACCTCCCTGACGGTGCCGGGCATCCGATACGTAGTGGATCCCGGGCTGGCCAGGATCAGCCGCTATTCCAAGTCGGCCAAGGTCCAGCGGCTGCCCATCGAGCCCATCTCCCAGGCCTCGGCAGATCAGCGTGCAGGCCGCTGCGGACGTGTGGCCGACGGCATCGCCATCCGCCTCTATGCCAAGGACGACTACGACACCCGTCCCAAGTTCACCGATCCGGAGATCCTGCGTACCTCCCTGGGGTCGGTCATCCTGCACATGCTCTCGGTGGGTGTGGCCCATACGGCCGAGGATGTCACCGACTTCGGCTTCATCGATCCGCCCGACACCCGTGCGGTCAGCGACGGTCTACGCGAACTGACCGAGCTGCAGGCCATATCACGCCAGCAGGGCCTCATCCGGCTGACCAATCTGGGACGGCGGCTGGCCAGAATCCCCATCGACATCCGCCTGGGCAGAATGATCCTGCAGGCCGGTCAGGACGCCACCCCGGACACCCTGGCCGCTGTTCTGGTGGTCGTGGCCTTCCTCTCCCTGCAGGACCCTCGCGAGCGCCCGGAGGAGAAGCGCGAGGAGGCCGACCGGATCCACGCCCGCTACGAGGACCCCTCCAGCGACTTCCTGACGGCCCTGAATATCTGGAACCGATTTTTCCCGCAGGACAAGGAGCCCTCCAACGGGACCCTGCGCAAGGCCTGCAAGCAGGAGTACATGGCCTTCCTGCGCATGCGGCAGTGGCATGACCTCTACCGGCAGCTGGCCCAGATGTGCCGAGGCTTGCACATGAAGGTAGGCTCCCCTGTCCCCGTCAAGGGACCGGACCAGGCCCTGCTGGACCTGCCTATTGGGCAGCAGGCAGCACACGCCCTGGTCTGCTCCTGGGACGACCAGGGCATCCACCGTTCCATGCTGGCTGGCCTGCTCTCCAGCATGGGCATGCAGGTGGTTCACGAACCCAAGGCCTCCGATTTCGCCGGCCTGCATGGTGCGGCCCGGGCCAAGGCCATGAAGCGGGCGCGCCGGCAGGCCAAGAACGACTATCAGGGTGCGCGCGGCACACATTTCGCCATCTTTCCAGGTTCTGCACTCTCCAAGGCCAATCCGCCCTGGATCATGGCTGCTGAGCTGGTGGAGACCTCCCGGCTCTGGGCCCGCTGCTGTGCGGCCATTGATCCGACCTGGGCCGAGCCCCTGGCCAAGTCCCTGAGCAGAACCACCTACGCCGAACCCCATTGGTCAGCCTCCCGTGGTGCCGCAGTGGCGACCTCCAAGGTCCTGCTTTACGGTCTGCCCATCGTGCGCGACAGGATGGTCCAGTGGGCCCGGATCAACCCCAGCCAGGCCAGGGACATGCTGATACGCCAGGGCCTGGTCCAGGGTGACGTGCGCGAGCGCTTCCCCCATGACGGCTTCATCCAGGCCAACCGGCAGGTGCTCAACGAGGCTGGCGAGCGGACCAGCCGAACCCGCCAGGTGACCGGCACTGTCACCGAGGAGGACCTATACGATTTCTACCAGGAACGCATTCCCCAGGAAGCCACCTCCCTGGCCGCACTGGGCTCTTGGTGGCGGAAGCACCACGATGCGGACCCGCACCTGCTGGACTTCGACCCTGACAAGGTGGAGCGCCTGAACGACCAGTCCGCCTCCTACCGACCCGGAGACTACCCCGACCACTGGCACACCCTGGGCACCGACGGCCGGCCCATGGATCTGCCCCTGACCTATCGCTACCAGCCGGGAGAGCCTGACGACGGCATCACAGTCCACATCCCCCTGCACTGCCTGAACCAGCTGACGCCAGGGCAGTTCAGCTGGACTGTGCCCGGCCTTCTGGATGACCTGATCACAGCCACCATCAAGTCCCTGCCCAAGGCCCTCCGGGTCCAGTTCGTTCCCGCCCCTGACGCCGCCCGGACCATCCGCTCCTGGATAGACGGCCACTATCCCCTGCTGCCTGGTGCCGATCCTCCGTCGGCAGAGCAGGCCACCTACGGGTCGGCAGACCAGCATGCGGACGGAGACGAAAACGGTGCAAGAGCCATCCCCAGCGGGGGCTGGCCGGACTTCGAGCAGGCCTTCACCGCCGCGGCTATTGATACTCTCGGAGCCCAGCTACACCCGGAGGTCTTCACCCAGGCCAGGCTGGAACGACTGCCCGGCTACCTGCGACCCACCTTCCAGGTGGAGGAGAAACGGCGCCACGGCCACCCCAAGGTCCTGGGCCGGTCCAAGTCCTTGACCGATCTGCAGCGAAACCTGGCTGGACAGGCCCGACAGTCGGCCCGGTCACGGGTGGACTCCCAGGCCAGCAAGGCCGCCCAACAGGGCCAGGTGGTCAAGAGCGCCGACCTCCTCCATCAGTCCGGCGCCACCACCAAACCGCGCGAGGAACTGATCTGGCAGGCCGCCCTGGACAAGCTCCACCTGCCTGCCCAGCGGATCTCCTCACGCTGGCTGAGCCGGGAGGCCCTGATGCTGGCTTCGGCCCCCTACCCGGACACCTCTGCCCTGGCCGAGGACCTGCAGATGGCCGCTGTCAAGCGCCTGATCCCCCACACCGAGACCATCACCGACGATCAGACCCTGCAGGAGGCTGTGGCCGGCGTCAGCCAGGTCTACGAGGACACCGTGTATCAGGTGGCCAAGGATGTAGTCGCCATTCTGGAGACTTCGGCCCAGGTGGACAAGGCCGTGTCTGGCCCGGCCGATTTGCCCCTGCTCTCCGTCCTACAGTGGATACGCCAGCATTCGGCCAGCCTGGTGGCCAAGGGCTTCATCGGCGCCGACCCGCCCTATGCCCTTCCCCGCCTGCGCACATATCTGAAGGCGGACCTGATGCGCCTGGACAAGGCCCGCAGGGACAAGGACCGTGACGTACGATGGGCATGGCAGGCGCAGACCGCCCAGGATCTAGTGGATCAGGCGGCCAAGACGGCCCAGGCTCTGCCCGCCGGTCCCGGAAGAGACCAGGCCATGGACCGTGCGCGAAGGGGACGTTGGATGATGGAGGAGTACTTCGTCTCCATCTGGGCCCAGGAGTTGGGGACAGCCATCCCTGTCAGTCTGCAACGAATCAGGAAGGTGCTGGAAGGAAAGCCATGAGCAAAAGACCATCGGGACGATCACGTAGGGGCGGCACCAAACGCGGAGGGACCAGCCTCCGCCGCGCGCAGACCCTGGGGGCCGCCCTGATGGCCGCAGTCCTGGTGGTCGCCCTATGCATCCTGGCTGTCCGTTTCGTCTCCTACAGGCTGATGGTAGGCCGCGTCATCCGCCACCAGGAGGAGCTGTCCCAGGAGTACGTTTTCAATCCAGGCAAAATCATCACCGATCACCGTTTTCATGACACCGTGGACATGAACGCCGACGACGTCGAGGCCTTTTTAAACAACCACGAGGCCTCATGCAACGGATCCACCTGCCTGCGCAGCCTGCAGATGGATGTCCCCGACCGTCCCGGTGACGGTCTATGTGATGCCTACAAGGGCGGCAAGAAACAGAGCGCGGCTCAAATCATCGACGGGGCCGCCCGCTCCTGTGGAATCAGCCAGAAGGTCCTCCTGACCATGCTGCAAAAGGAGCAGCATCTAGTGGCCACCAATCATCCCCCCACCCAGGTCCAGCTTCGGTCGGCCATGGGCCTTTCCTGCCCAGATGATGCAGACTGTGACACCCGCTATGCCGGATTCTTCAATCAGGTCTACGGGGCTGCCCACCGATTCCGCTACTACCAGGCCCATCGGGACCAGTATGCCTACCAGACCAAGGCTCTGAACGATGTACGCTTCAGCCCCGATGTCTCCTGTGGCAGCGGCAAAGTCTACATCGAAAATGATGCCACTGCCCTGCTCTACATCTATACGCCCTACCAACCCAACGAGGCAGCGCTGCAGGCAGGCGACGGCGAAGGCGACCGCTGCTCCAGCTACGGCAACCGCAACTTCGTCATCATCTACAACAACTGGTTCGGCCGATCGGACCAGTGAGCCCCGGTTTCAGAGCCTGGGCAGGTAGTAGGCCAGCTCGTAGGGGGTGACCTGCCGGCTGTATCCGGCCCACTCCCGGTGCTTGTTGCGCAGGAAGTACTCGAAGGTCTGCTCGCCAAGCACCTGAGCCACGAAGTCCGACTTCTCCATGACCTTGAGCGCCGCGTCCAGGCTGTCAGGCAGGGGCTCGATGCCCATGGCCTGCCGCTCAGCGTCGGTCAGCTCCCAGACGTCGTCGCTGGTGGGCTCGCCCAGGGTCATCTTCTGCTCGATCCCATCCAGTCCGGCAGCCAACAGCACCGAGTAGGCCAGATAGGGGTTGGCCCCAGGATCCAGCCCGCGGAATTCCATCCTGGCCGAGTTGCCCTTGCCGGGCTTGTACTGGGGAATACGCAGGAGGGCGGACCTATTGTTGTGCCCCCAGCAGACGTAGCTGGGCGCCTCGGCCCCTCCCCAGAGACGCTTGTAGGAGTTAACGTACTGGTCGGTCACCGCGCAGATCTCGGCCGCATGGGCCAGGATGCCGGCGGCGAACTGTCGGGCCGTCTGGGACATGTTGAACTCCTGGCCCACCTCGTAGAAGGCGTTGGTGTCCCCCTCGAACAGGCTCAGATGGGTGTGCATGCCCGATCCCGGCTGGTCGGTGAAGGGCTTGGGCATGAAGCTGGCGTAGATCCCCCGCTCCAGGGAGATCTCCTTGACCACGGTCCGGAAGGTCATGATGTTGTCGGAGGTGGTCAGGGCATCGGCATAGCGCAGGTCGATCTCGTTCTGCCCCGGTCCGGCCTCGTGGTGGGAGTACTCCACCGAGATGCCCATCTGCTCCAGCATGTTGACGCAGGCCCGTCGGAAGTCCATCCCCGGGCTGCGGGGCACGTGGTCGAAGTAACCACCCTCGTCGATGGGGGTCGGGACCTGGGACCAGTCCTCCTGGTTCTCGAACAGGTAGAATTCGATCTCCGGGTGGGTATAGAAGATGAAGCCCTTCTCCTTGGCCTTGGCCAGGGCTCGCTTGAGCACGTGCCGGGGATCCCCGCTGCTGGGCTCGCCATCCGGGGTGAGCACGTCGCAGAAGATGCGCGCCGTGCCCTGCGGCCCTCCCCTCCAGGGAAGGATCTGGAAGGTGGACGGGTCGGGCTTGACGATCATGTCGTCCTCGGAGACCCTGGTCATGCCCTCGATGGCCGAGCCGTCAAAGCCCAGCCCCTCCTCGAAGGCCACCTCCAGCTCGGTGGGCGCTATGGCCACCGACTTCAGGGTTCCCAAGACGTCGGTGAACCAGAGGCGAATGAACCGGACATCGCGCTCCTCGACAGTGCGCAGCGCGAACTCCTCTTGTTTATCCATAGAGCTTATGCTCCCATTCCTATATTTCGCAGACTTGCTTATAGCGTTAACAATGTCCCGAGACCAGGTCCAGTGCCTGCTCCAGGGTGAAGGCCCCCTCATAGAGGGACTTGCCCAGAATAGCGCTGTCCACGCCCCGATCGAGCAGGTCCAGGATGTGACTCAGGTCATCCAGGCTGGAAATGCCCCCGGAAGCGGTCACCCTGGCCGGAGTCCGGTCAGCCACCTGCCCCAGCAGATCCAGGTTGGGGCCGGTCATCATCCCGTCGCGGGTCACGTCGGTGACCACGTACCGGCTGCACCCGTCCCGGTCCAATCGTTCCATGGCCTCGAAGAGATCTCCGCCCTGTCTGGTCCAGCCCCGGGCGGCCAGGGTGTGTCCACGCACGTCCAGACCCACGCAGACCCTCTGTCCGTAGCGAGCCAGGACCTGGCTGGTCCACTCTGGATCCTCCAGAGCCGCCGTGCCGATGTTGACCCGGGTGGCACCTGCATCCAGGGCGGCCTCCAAGCTGGCGTCGTCGCGAATGCCGCCGCTGAGCTCCACCTTGACGCGATCGCCCAGCTGGTTGACCAGGGCGGACAGCTTGTCGCGGTTGTCTCCAGTTCCGAAGGCCGCATCCAGATCAACCAGGTGGAGCCACTCGGCACCCTGGTCGACCCAGGCCTTGGCTGCATCGGCAGGCTCGCCGTAGACCTTCTCGGAACCGGAGACCCCTTGCCTAAGGCGAACCGCCTTTCCGTCGCGGACATCGACAGCGGGTAGGAGCGTCAGCATCTCATTCACCTTTCTCGAAGGGGAGTCCGGAAGCCCCGGGAAGGGTCCGCACCCAATTGGTCAGCAACCGTGCTCCGGCCTGACCGGACTTTTCCGGATGGAACTGGGTGGCGCTCAAGGGACCGCACTCATAGGCAGCCACGAACCTGCTACGCCCATAGGTGGACCAGGTAACCAGCGGTTCACCGAAAGTGACGCCCTGTGAGGTCTTACCTGACTCCGGATGGCTGCCGCTTTGTTCTTTCAACGCCGAAACTCGTAGGGCCAGGTCGTGCTGTGTCACGCCGGCCCGGTCATCCCCCTGCACCGCCATGGCTGCATAGGAGTGGACGAAGTAGAAACGCTGGTCCTGAACCCCCGCCAGCAGTTGTGTTCCCTGAGGTGCCTGGACATGATCCCAGCCCATATGGGGCACGACATCAGCGTCCAGCTTGGTCACCCGACCGGGGATCAGGCCCAGTCCGGGCTCGCTGCGGCCATCCTCGTCCCCGAACTGGAACATGATCTGAAGGCCTATGCAGACCCCTAGAACAGGTAGGCCCTGTGCCAGACGGTCCAGGATGATCCGGTCGCCGCCGACGGCACGCAACCCCGCCATGCAGGCTCCGTAGGCCCCCACGCCGGGAATGACCAGGCCGTCGGCCTTCATGGCCAGATCCGGGTCGGCGCTGATTTGGGCATCGACCCCGAGCTGAGAGAGGGCATGCACCATGGATCTGACATTGCCGAACCCATAGTCAAGCACCTGTATCCTGGTCATGTTCCTCCTAGCAGGTCTTTGGTCTCAACGATCACTCGACGCGACCCTGGCGGGTCGATCCTCCGGCCCCGAACCTGGTGTGCGAGGCGATGATGCCCATGGCCTTCTCGCGGTTGTACTCCCCCGAGTCGAAGATGGCGGCCCCATCCTGGCGCAGCCTGTCCACCGTAGTGGTCCCAATCATCAGGTCCTCCACGAAGTCGGCGGTGGCGGCAAAGAGGATGGGCGGCGCAAGTGTCTGCCCCGACTGTCCGCTGATCCAGAGGGTCACTTCGAGCTTGTCGGCCCTGTTGACCGCCAGAATGGCACTGAGTCCGGATACGACGGTGGTCAGATCGCGGATGGCTGCCTCGGGTCCGTCACCATCCAGGTTTCTCAGGACAGCCACGGCACCCTCACGGGCCTGAATGCACCAGGCCGAGATATCGGAGATCTGGCAGAAGGCCGCCAGAAGCTCTGCCGAAGCCAGACGGGTCACCATGACGGCGGCCTTGGCCCGGTTGCCGATCAGACCTTCCAACTCTTGGTCGAAATCGGCAGCAACACCATCAGCCCCATCTGGTTCCACCGACGATTCGCCAGTGGGCGCAGAATCCGAACCAGCCTCGTCATCCACGCCTGATGCGGACTGTTCAACAGGTTGATCCGCTTGATCCTGGCCTTCATTGAACTCGGCCTCAAAGCTGGCCAGGGCCCGCTCGACCTCCTCCTCGCTCAGATGATGGCCGGAATCCGGCAGGTCCTGATCCTTGCCGTCATTGTTATCGTGTTCATCAGCGCTCATAGCGACCCCTTGGTGCTGGGGATGCCCTTCACCCTGGGATCAGGCTCCACGGCGAAGCGCAGAGCCCTGGCCAGGGCCTTGAACTCAGCCTCGGCGATGTGGTGGGGATCCCTGCCCGACAAGAGGGTCAGGTGCAGGCAGATGCCGGCATGCAGGGCGATGGACTCCATGACGTGCCTGACCAGGGAGCCGGTGAAGTGCCCGCCGATCATGGCGTACTCGAACCCCTCAGGCTCGCCGGTGCAGACCGCATAGGGCCTGCCGGAAATATCGACCACGGCTCGGGCCAGGGCCTCATCCAAGGGTACGGTGGCGTCGGCGAAGCGTTTGATGCCCCGCTTGTCGCCCAGGGCCTGGGCCAGGGCCTCGCCAAAGACGATGGCCACGTCCTCGACGGTGTGATGGACATCGATCTGGGTGTCCCCGCTGGCCTTGATGGTCAGGTCGATCAGGGAATGCCTGCCCAGGGCCGTCATCATATGGTCATAAAAGGGAACCGAGGTGTCGATATCGGTCACTCCGGTGCCATCCAGATCCAGACTCAGGCTCACCTTGGATTCACTGGTCTGGCGGGTGATGGTGGCTGTTCTGCCTGCCATTGCTGCTCCTCCGCTTTCTGCCGCACATTCCAGCTCGCACTGTTGCTCCTGCACGGCGTCTAGACCACCAGCATAGCCGTGCCGCTGGTCTGCATCCTCCTAGAACCGCTTGAGGACATGGACCAGGGTTTGGCGGAATCGCTCCATCTCCGCGTCCGTACCCATGCAGACCCTCAGGTAGCCCTGAGGACCAACCGCCCGGATCAGCACGCCTTCATCCTTCATGGCCTCGAAGACGGCATCGCGGTCGGGGAAGGTGCCGAAGAGGATGAAGTTGGAGGCCGAGGGAACCACGGTCAAGGGCCGGCCATGGAACTTCTGCCCGGCCAGCCACTCGGCAGTCTGCCGACGGGTCTGACGAAGCTGATCCACCCGGGCCAGCTGGAGGTCCGTGTGCTCCAGGGCAGCCAGGGCAGCGGCCTGGGTCAAAGCGCTCAGATGGTAGGGCATCCGGACGATGCGAACCGCGTCAACTATGCCCCTGGATGCGGCCAGGTAGCCCACCCTGGCGCCGGCGAAGGCGAAGGCCTTGGACATGGTCCGGCTGACTGCCAGGTGGTCGTACTGCCCGATCAGGCTGACCGCCGAGGGCGTGCCCGGATCGCGGAACTCGATGTAGGCCTCATCCACGACCACGATGGGGCGAGCGGACGGATCCGCGCCCGCCACAGGGACCTGAGAGCAGACCTCAAGAAGCCTGGTCAGCTGATCCATGGGCAGGGGCGTCCCCGTGGGATTGTTGGGGCTGGTCACCAGAACCATGGCTGGCCTCAAAGCCTTGATGCGCTCGATGGTCGTATCCATGTCCAGGCTGAAATCGGGCCGCCGGTGGGCCAGTTCCCAGTCGGTGAAGGTGTCCCTGGCGTACTCGGGATACATGGAATATGTCGGGTCACAGCCCAAGGCGGTCCTCCCCGGTCCGCCGAAGGCCTGGAAGAGCTGGAGCATGATCTCGTTGGACCCGTTGGCCGCCCAGATCTGCTCGGGCTGGAGCGAGGTTCCTGATTCCCTCTTCAGATAGGCCGCCAGGGCCCGCCGGAGTTCCTCATGCTCCCTGTCCGGATAGCGGTTGAGGCCGGGGGCCACCTGGCGCACACGCTGGCAGATGGCCTCGACCACCTCCTGATCCAGGGGGTAGGGGTTCTCGTTGACGTTCAGGCAGACCGGAACATCCAGCTGGGGGGCGCCGTAAGGCTCCTCCCCCACCAGGTCCGTGCGCAGGGGCAGATCGGCTGGTATGGCACTCACCGCAGACCGGCCCTCTCTTCGTTGGCTTCCAGGTCGGCCTTGTCGTAGGGGTCGTCCAGGAACCGGCTCAAGATGCACTCGCCGTGGGCGGGCAGGTCCTCGGCTACGGCAAAATCGTTGATTTTGGCCGCGATGGGCTTGAGCCCCTCCTCGTCATATTCGATGACTTCGACAGGCTTCATGAAGGTGTGAACGCCTAGGGCCACGTCGAACCTGGCGGTTCCGCCGGTGGGCAGGACGTGGTTGGATCCGGACATGTAGTCGCCCAGAGGCACAGGAGAGTAAGGACCGCGGAAGATGGCGCCCGCGTTTCGAATCCGGTCGATGACGGCGTCAGGATCGGCCGTCTGAACCTCCAGGTGCTCGGCGGCATAAGCGTTGGCCACGTCGATGGACTGGTCGATTCCATCCGTCAGGATGATTCCCGACTGGTTGCCGCCCAGGGAGGTGCGCACCCGGTCGGCATGCTCGGTTCGAGGCACCCTCCGCTCCAGAGCCTCCTGTACGCCCTGGGCCAGGTCCTGGCTGTCGGTGATCAGCACCGAGCCGGCAAGCTCGTCATGCTCGGCCTGGCCGATCAGGTCTGCCGCAACCCAGTCGGGATTGGCCTGCCCGTCAGCCAGAATGGCTATTTCCGTGGGTCCGGCCACAGCGTCGATGCCTACCATGCCGGAGACCATCTGCTTGGCTGTCGCCACAAAGATATTGCCCGGGCCGGTGATCTTGTCGACCGGGTCGCAGAGAATCTCCCCATCCTGAGGCTCGGAGCCCTTGGCTCCGTATGCGAACATGGCCACAGCCTGGGCACCGCCCACAGCATAGACCTCATCCACTCCCAGGATGGCGCAGGTGGCCAGAATGATGGCCGCCGGCAGACCGCGGGGGTCGTCGGAGGCGGGCGGAGTGGCCACGGCCAAGGATTCGACGCCGGCAATCTGGGCAGGCACCGCATTCATGATGACCGAAGAGGGATACAGGGCCTTGCCTCCCGGCACATACAAACCCACCCGTTGAACCGGGATCCACCGCTCGCTGACCCGGGCACCGGGGGCCAGATCAGTAGCCATGGGCTTGGGCACCTGGGTGGTGCAGACCTTGCGGATGCGGGCAACGGACTCCTCGATTGCCGCCCTGACCTTGGGATCCAGCTTATCCAAGGCCTCCTGCATGGCCGATGCCGGGACCCTCAGATCATGAGGGCGCACATGGTCGAACCTCTCCTCCAGGTCTCGCAAGGCCGCGGCCCCATGCTCACGCACCTGGTCCAGTATGGGCTGCACCTGGGCGCTGGCCTCCCGAGTACCCATATCGGCTCGGGGCATGGCGGCGAGGAGTTGGGCGCGGGACATGGTTTTCCCGCGCAGATCCATGGTTCTCATCATGAGCTTTGACATACTTTGATGGTAGTGAACTTTTGTGTCGCCAAAGCCAGCGACTCACCGCCGTCCCAAATGGTGAGACGGTTCCGGACGCATCCTAGGCTGACGGCAGACAGGAGGGCCCGAAGACGGACTTGATCTCGGCCATCATAGAGGTGTCGTGCCTGGTGCGGAAACCGTCGCCAAAAGTCAGCAAGCGGACGTTGCCCCGGTCGTCGGTGACCGCCAGACGGACCTGGCAGTAGCCGGGATGGGACTTGAGTATCCGGGCCAGCCGCTCCATATGCCCCCGATCCAGGGCCTGCCTGGGCAGGGTGATGGTCAGCGGTCGCTCGTCCGCCGACTCCAGGACGGGCACCTCCATATCGTTGACGCGGATGTTGGTGGCCTCGTCACGCAGCTCGACCACACCCTTCACCCGGATGACCGAGTCCAGGACCAGGTCGTCGGAGTGGGCATCGTAGACCTTGCCAAAGAACATGCACTGGATGGAGCTCTCCAGGTCTTCGATGGTGACGATGGCCCAAGGATTGCCCTTCTTGGAGACCCGTCGGTCCACAGCCGTGACCAGCCCAGCCAGGGTCACCGCCTTGCCATCCATGCCCTTGGACCGGTTGAGTAGCTGGGCAATGGACATGTCCCGCATGCCAGCCAGAACCGAGGTCATGCCACTCAGCGGGTGGTCAGACACGTACAGGCCCAGCATCTGCCGCTCGAAGTTGAGCTTGGTGGACTTGTCCCACTCGTCGATGTCGGGCACGGTCACCTGGGCGTCGCCCAAGGCATCCTGCTGGGGCACGTCGTCATCGGGGTCGGCGAAGAGATCGAACTGGCCCTCGGCCTGCTTGCGCTTGATGGGCATGACCTGGTCGACGGCCTCGTCATGAATTTGGAAGAGGGCCCTCCTGTTGGGGTCGATACCGTCGAAGGCACCGCCCTTGATCAGGGATTCCACGGTTCGCTTGTTGAGCACCTCCATGGGCACTCGCTTGACGAAGTCCATAAAGTTGACATACTTGCCGCGGGGCCCCTGGCGTTCCTTGATGATGTCCGCCACCACCTTGTCGCCCACATTGCGGATGGCTCCCAGGCCGAAGCGGACCACGTCGCCGACAGCGGAGTACTCGGACACGGACTCGTTGATGTCAGGCGCCAGGATGCGGATGCCCATCCTTCTGGCCTCGCCCAGGTAGAGGGCGGTCTTGTCCTTGTTGGTCTTCTCGTTCTGCAGCAGGGCAGCCATGAACTCCACCGGATAGTGGGTCTTCAGGTAGGCGGTCCAGTATGCGATCAGGGCGTAGGCCGCAGAGTGCGCCTTGTTGAAGGCGTAGCCAGAGAAGGGCACCAGGACGTCCCAGACCGCCTGGGCAGCCTCCTGGGAGTAGCCGTGCTCCTTCATACCCTCGAAGAAGGGGACCTGCTCCTTGGCCAGGACGTCAGGTTTCTTCTTACCCATGGCCCTCCGGAGCACATCGGCTCGACCTAAAGAGTAGCCGGCCAGAATTCGGGCTGCGGACTGGACCTGCTCCTGGTAGACGATCAGACCATAGGTCTCGTCCAGCACGCCAGCCAGGGGCTTGGCCACCTCGGGGTGGATGGGCTCGATCTTCTGTAGCCCGTTCTTGCGCTTGGCGTAGTTGATGTGCGAGTTCATATCCATGGGCCCTGGCCGGTAGAGGGCGATCAGGGCGGATATGTCGTTGAAGTTATCGGGTTTGAGCATACGCAGCAGGGAGCGCATGCCGTCGCCATCGAGCTGGAAGACGCCCAGGGTGTCGCCCCGGGACAGCAGCTGGTAGGTCTCCTTGTCGTCCAGGGGAACCTTCTCGATGCTGATGGGCTCCTTGCCGTTGCGCTTGATGTTGGCGACCGTGTCCCTGATGACCGTCAGGTTGGACAGCCCCAGGAAGTCCATCTTGACCAGCCCCAGGGTTTCGCAGGTGTGGTACTCGAAGGTGGTGGTCACCGTGCCGTCGGTGCGCTCCATCAGCGGCGATGTATTGGTGATAGGGTTGGAAGCCATGATGGTGGCGCAGGCGTGTACGCCGGTCTGGCGGATGATGCCCTCGATGCCCTTGGCCTCCTCGGTGATCCGCTTGACGTCCGGGTTGGACTCGTACAGATCGCGGAACTCCTTGGCCTCCGGGTAGCGCTTGGACTGGGGGTCGAAGATCTCCTTGAGGCTCATGTCCTTCCCGTTGACCGTCGGTGGCAGGGCCTTGGTGACCTGGTCGCCCACGGAGTACTCATAGTCCATGATCCTGGCCGAGTCCTTCAGGGCCTGCTTGGTCTTGATGGTGCCGTAGGTCACGCACTGGGCCACCTTGTCGGAGCCGTACTTGCGGCCCACGTAGTCCAGGACCTTCATGCGTCCCTCGGGGTCGAAGTCCACGTCGATATCGGGCAGGGAGACGCGCTCGGGGTTGAGGAAGCGCTCGAAGATCAGCCCGTGCTTGAGCGGGTCCAGCTCGGTGATGCCCATGGCGTAGGCCACCATGGATCCTGCCGCCGATCCACGGCCCGGACCCACCATGATCCCGTGATTCTTGGCCCAATTGATGTAATCGGCCACCACCAGGAAGTATCCGGTGAACTGCATCTGGCAGATGACTCCGCACTCGTAGTCGGCCTGGTGGGAGACCTCCTCGGGCACCCCGTCCGGGTAGCGGTTCTTTAACCCCTCGTCCACCTTCTTCAGGAAGAGGGAGGTCTCGTCCCAGCCCTCCGGGCAGTCGAAGCGCGGCATGAAGGCCCCGTCCTCGTGATCGTCGAACATGACGTTGCAGCGTTCCGCGATCTCCAGGGTGTTGTCACAGGCTTCAGGGAACTCCTTGAAGATCTCGCGCATCTCCTGGGCCGAGCGGATGTAGTAGCCACTGCCGTCGAACTTGAAGCGCCCAGGATCGGTCAGCCGGGATCCCGAGTTGATGCAGAGCAGGGCATCCTGGGCCGAGGCGTCCTCCTTGCGCACATAGTGCGAGTCGTTGGTGGCCACCAAGGGCGCATCCAGACGACGGGCAATCTCCAGCAGGTCCTTGGTCACCCGATGCTCGATCTCCAACCCGTGGTCCATCAGCTCCACGTAGTAGTTCTCCTTGCCGAAGATGTCCTGGAACTCCCCTGCTGCCCGCAGGGCCTCGTCGAACTGGCCCAGCCGCAACCTGGTCTGGACGATGCCCGAGGGGCAGCCGGTGGTGGCGATGACCCCCTGGTGGTAGGTGGACAGCAGGTCCTTGTCCATGCGGGGCCATTTGCCGACCAGGCCCTCCAGGTTGGCCACCGAGGAGGCCTTGATCAGGTTGACCAGGCCCGTGTCGTCGCTGGCCCAAAGGGTCATGTGGGTGATGAAGCCGCCGCCGGAGACATCGTCAGAACGCTGCTCGTCGGTTCCCCAGTGAACCCGGCTCTTGTCCTGGCGAGCCGTCTCAGGGGTCACGTAGGCCTCGATGCCGATGATGGGCTTGATGTCGGCATCCACGGCCGTCCGCCAAAGCTCGTAGGCCCCGTGCATGTTGCCGTGGTCGGTGATGGCCACGGCCGGTTGTCCCAGCCGTCCCACCTCGGCAACCAGGTCGGGGATCCTGCTGGCCCCGTCCAGGGTGGAATAGTGGGTATGGGTGTGAAGGTGAACAAAATCTGACCGGGTTGAGGACATATCTCCAACTTACCCAGGACCCTGGCCGAATCGCCGGAGTCCGCTAGCTGCGTATACCAGTGGCGCTCTGACGCTCGATCTGCAGGGAGCGGCGCAGGTCGGCCGGGTAGGAGGAGACCACTGTGGTCCAGATCTTGGTGCGGGGATGGCGGAATTCCAGACGCATGGCGTGCAACCACTGCCGCTTCAGACCCAGCCTGTCCGCCAGGTCGGGGTTGGCCCCATACATGTGGTCGCCCACCAGGGGATGGCCTATGGAGGAGAAGTGCACGCGTATCTGATGGGTGCGCCCGGTCTCCAGATTGACGCTGACCAGGGTGGCCGAGCCGAAGCGCTCCAGCACATCCCAGTGGGTGATGGCCTCCTTGCCGGCAGGGGTGACCGTGAAGCGGAAGTCCGAGACCCGGGCCCGTCCGATGGGCGCCTCAATGGTGGCCTTGTCCTCGGAAAGATTGCCCTGGACCAGGGCGTGGTAGATCTTGACCACCTCATGCCGGGCGAATTGCCGGCGCATCTCCTTATAGGCCAGGTCGGACTTGCAGACCAGCATGAGGCCGCTGGTGCCCGCGTCCAGGCGGGAGACGATGCCCTGACGACCCTGGGCACCCATGGAGGTGATGTGGGTGCCCCGCTGCAGGAGGCTGCCCAGAACGGTTGGGCCGGTCCAGCCGATGGAGGGATGCGCTGCCACCCCCACTGGCTTGTCGACGACGACCACGTCCTCGTCCTCATAGACTACGGGCATGTCCTCGGCCACCGGCTCCACCTGTTTGGCTGGCTCGGGCTCGTCCAGCTCAATCAGATCGCCACTCATCAGAGTGGTGGCCTTGTTCACCCGACGGCCCATGATCCGCACATGGCCCTGGGCCACCAGATCGCTGGCCTTGGCCCTGGACAGGCCCAGCATCTTGGACAGGGCCATATCCAGGCGCCGACCCACCAGGGCATCCGGCGCGGGAAGAAGCCGGGTCACTTGGCCGCTCCCCCATGTTCTTCGGGCTTGTCCCTGTCCCTGAAGCGCACATTGCAGGCAATGAGCACCACTACGACAACACCGGCCAGAGTCAGATAGATGTCGGCCACATTGCCCACCGACCAGCCGTAGTCCAGAAAGTCGACCACGGCACCGTCAAGAAAGCCTGATGCATAGGCCACCCGGTCGATCAGATTGCCCGCCGCCCCGGAGAAGGCCAGGGAGAGGGCCAGGATCCAGACCATGGAGGTGGTGCGCAGAGCCAGAGCAATAATGAGCAGACAGGCGGCCAGGGCAATCAGGGATATGACCCAAGTACTCCCGGACCCCAATCCAAGGGAGGCCCCGGGATTCCGTACCAGACGCAGTCCACGCAACGGCCCAGGCAGAGCCACTCTGACCCCGTTGCCCAGCCGGGCCAGTGCCAGGGCCTTGGTCACCTGATCCAGAGCTATGGCCACTGCCGCCAGAGCGACGAAGACGGCCACGCGCCCGCGCAGCCGTCTCTTGTATATGTTCTTGGTCATTACCGGATGGAATCAGTGGGCCTGTTCGGACTTCTTTTCCATGGACTGGTAATTGCTGGTGTCCGAGATCTGGTTGATGAGCTGGTTGAGGAACTCGGTCAGCTTGCTGCGGTAGCCCGCCTCGAACTGCTTGAGTCCCTGGATGTTCTCCTCCAGAACCTTGGACTGATCCATGAGCTTGTTCTTGACATCGGCGGCATAGCGGTCGGCGCTGTCGCGGGTGTTCTTGTCGTACTCCTGAGCCCGGGTCTGCACCTGGGTTTCGTACTCGTCGGCCTGGGTGTGCTGACGCTTGGAATAGGCGTCCGCATCGGAACGGGTCTTGACCGAGTACTCGTCGGCCTGGGAGCGTACACGCTGTGAGTAGCCATCGGCCTCGGAGTGGACTCGCTTGGAGTACTCGTCCACCTCGGCGCGGGTCCTCTTGGAGTAATCCTCTGCCTTCTTGACGATGTCGTCGTGCTGGGCGTGGCCCTCGGCCACCAGCTGGGAGGCGTTGGCCTTGCCCTTGTCTACGTACTGGTCGTGCAGCTGCATGGCCAGGGTGAGCATGGCGGTGGCCCTCTCGGGTTCGCTGCTGGCCTCGGCGCCAGCACCCGCAATCCGCTGCAGGCTGCCGGTTTCGGTGGAGGGCTCGGCCTTGGAGACCTGCTGGCGCAGCTGCTCCTCGCGCTTGCGGGACTCCTCCAGCTCCTTGTTCAGCTGCTCGGTGCGCTGTTGCTGCTCCTGAGAAGCCTTCTGGGCCTGGGTGACCTGCTGGCGGGCCGTGGCCATGCTCTGCTGGGAGGCATTGAGCTGGTTGGTCAGCGCCTGGACCTGCTGGCGGGCCTGGTCGCGCTCCTTTTGCATGGCCGTCAGCTGGTTGGTCAGCGCCTGGGTGTTGTTGCCCGCAGCGGCCTGGGCGGTAAGCTGGTCGATCTGGGAGTTGAGCTGCTCGACCTGACGCTTGAGCTGATCGTTCTGCGAGGCCAGGGTCTTGACCTGGCTCTGGGACTCGGCCAGCAGTCGCTTGGTCTGGGCGTCCACGGCAGGCTGTTGCTGAGCGGCTGAACCCTGGGCCTGCTTCAGATCCCTGTTTTCCGTCTGCAGGGATTCCACCTGTGCCGTCAGGTCGGAAATCTTGGAGTTCAGCGAGGCCACATCGGTACCCAAGGACTGGGTGGAAGCGGCGTTGCCCTGCATGGCCTGCTTACCCAAAGCTTCAACTGTATCGGTGACCTGATCCAGGAAGTCGTCGACCTCGTCGACGTCGTAGCCTTCCTTAAACCGCACTGTCTGGAAGGTATGCTCCCTTATGTCATTAGGCGTCAATAGAGCCATATGTTTCTCCACCTCGCTTCAGGCCAACCAGCCCGATTGTGTTCTCTTACTGCATGCTAGCACGGAGTCTGCCGTATCCGCGGTCTTGCTCTTACCCCAGTAGCACCTGGATGATGATCAGGGCGGCGTAGAGCACCATGAAGGAGACGTCAAGCTGGATCCTGCCCATGGGCAGAGGCGGAATATACCGACGCAGCCAGCGCAGGGGCGGCTCAGTCAAGGCATAGATGACCCGAATGAGCGAGGCCACGAAGCCACGTGGGTACCAGCGGGGCGACAAAACCATGACCCAGTCAAGAATCATCCGTACAAAGAGAATCAACAGGTAGGTATCGATGAAGATGTCTACCAGATATCGAAGAAAAGCAACAAGCATGCGTCTTTAAGCTCCTGCGGACACGTCTATCGGGGCATCGCTCACTGAGCGAAAAGCCCCTTGGCTGAAGAGCCTGACTCGGGCTCCTCTACCTTGATGTTGACCTGTGCAGGACTGAGCAGAAAGACCCGGGGGGTGACCCGCTCAATGGACCCGCGTACCCCGAAGACCACGCCGGCGGAGAAGTCGACGATCCTGTAGGCCACCGACTCGGACACGCCGGTCAGGTTGAGGACCACCGGCACCCCGTCACGCAGGGCCCTGCCGACCATCTGGGCATCCTCATAGGACTTGGGATGGATGGTGGTGATGCGATTGATCCGGCTCTGGAAGGGTGTGGACTCGGTCTCCTGGCTGCTGGACGTGGATTGCGGAGCCATGGGGGTCACAGAGTGATCGGTGTCGAAGCCATCGCTGGCCTCTTCATCGTCGGCCAGGTCGTCGTCATCGTCGTCCACAACGTCCGACATGCCGAAAAAGGACATTGCGTTCTTCATCAATCCTGCCATACCTGCTCCTTCGCCTGATTACCGCAGAAAGTCAGGGATATCCAGATATCCCGGGTCGGAGGTGCCGTCGTCGCCGGAGGCTGGGGGCACCACATCGTGTTCGGAAGTCTCATCGGATTCCGCTTGGACGGAAGGGGTTGTCAGCGGCTGCTGGGGCTCCTGGACCGGGGTGGCCGCTGCCGGTGCGGTGGTCGTGTCCACTGCAGGGGTCTGGGTCTCGTCCTTCTTTGGTGTGGGATCGAATCCGGCGGCGATGACCGTGACCCGCACCTCGTCCCCGTAGGCGTCGTCCAAGGCCAGGCCCCAGATGATCTGTGCCTCGGGATGGATGGCATCCTGAACCAGCTGGGCGGCAGCGGATGCCTCCTGCATGCTCAGGTCGGTGGGGCCGGCCACATTGATCAGGGCCCCATGGGCACCCTCGATGCTCTCCTCCAGGAGCGGGGAGGAGATGGCGATCTCGGCGGCCTGGGTGGCTCGATCCTCACCCCTGGCTGCGCCGATGCCGAAGAGGGCGGTGCCGGCATCCTTCAAGATGGCGGTGACATCGGAGAAGTCCACGTGAATATAGGAGTTCATGGTGATCAGGTCGGTGATGCCCTGAACGCCGGCCAGCAGAGCCGTGTCGGCGGTCTTGAAGGCATCCATGACCGAGACCGTACGATCCGAGAGGTCCAGAAGCCGGTCATTGGGAATAACGATAAGGGCATCGACCTCCTTGCGCAGGTTCTCGATGCCCGATTCGGCGGAAGCGGAGCGCCTGGGTCCCTCAAAGGTGAATGGCCGGGTGACTACGGCGATGGTGAGCGCACCTTGCTGACGGGCTGCACGCGCCACCAGTGGGCTGGCGCCAGTGCCTGTGCCGCCGCCCTCCCCTGCAGTGACGAAGACCATATCGGCGCCCTTGAGAACCTCTTCAATGTCAGACTGATGGTCCTGGGCAGCCTTGGCGCCCTTCTCCGGATCGGCTCCGGCCCCCAGGCCGCGACTGTTGGCATCAGAAAGGGAGATCTTTACATCGGCTTCTGAGCGCAGGAGATCCTTGGCATCGGTATTGATGGCAACAAACTCGACATTCTGCAGACCCTCGGCGATCATGCGATTGACAGCATTGCCACCGGCTCCACCAACACCAACGACCTTGATGTTGGTCTTGTCATTGAAATTGTCATTCTGGGCAATCTCGCTCACAGTATGCTCCCGTCACTCACGTTACGCTCAACTCTAGCGCAGGTCGTATACGCCAACACGCATTTGCCCACAGGCGTTCCGACCCTCCCTGACGGCCGTGGGCCTAGGGTCCGGGAGGTCAGAGCCAACCGCCCTGGCCTTCCGAAAGAACCTCCACGCCGTTCTGTCCGTATTCTAAACCCTGATTCTAGACCCGGATGCGCATGGTTGGCGACGAGAATATTTTCGGCTTCAGTAGGAGGCATCCATGGGGTCATTGCCGAAGAGCGTCTCGCGCTCCTGATGGGTGGTGGTCCGCGAATCGAGCCAGCCATAGGGCAAACGGACCTTCTTGGCATAGCGGACCCGACCCCGGGGCTTGCCGGCCACGGCCCGCGGATAGGGCATGTCCTGATCCAGATCGGCGATGCAACGGTCCAGATCCTCCAGGCTCTCGCAGGCCATGAAGTCGCGGCGCACCTGGCCACCCACGGCGAAGCCCTTGAGATACCAGGCCACATGCTTGCGCATATCGTGGACGGCCATGCGCTCGTCGCCGTCGTAGAACTCGACCAGAAGCCGGGCATGGCGGGCCATGATGGCCCCTACCTGGCCCAGGTTGGGTTCCTGCCGTTCCGGGGAGCCAGCCAAGGCCGCCGCGATGTCGGCGAAGAGCCAGGGACGGCCCTGGCAACCGCGGCCGATGGCCACGCCTGCGCAGCCGGTCTGGGCAAACATATCCAAAGCATCCTCGGCGGTCCAGATGTCGCCGTTGCCGAAGACGGGGATGTCAACGGCCTGGACCAGCTGAGCGATCCGGTCCCAGTCGGCATGGCCGCCGTAGTACTCAGCCGTGGTTCTGGCGTGCAGGGTCACGGCGGCGCACCCCTCCTCCTGGGCGATGTGGGCCGCCTCCAGGAAGGTCTCGTGCTGATGATCGATGCCCACCCGGATCTTTGCGGTGACAGGGATTCCGGCAGGCGAGCAGACAGCAACCACCCGATGAACCAGTTCGGCGAAAAGGTCGGTCTTCCAAGGCAGGGCGGATCCGCCGCCATGCCTGGTGACCTTGGGTACCGGGCAGCCGAAGTTCATGTCGATATGATCGACCCAGCCGGCATCAACCACCATCCGGGTGGCCTGCTCCATGATCTGAGGGTCCACCCCATACAGCTGCAGGGAGCGCACCTTTTCCTGGGGGGCGAAGCGGCAGAGCCGGAAGGCCTTGGGGTTGCGCGCCACCAGGGCCCGGGCCGTCACCATCTCCCCCACATACAGTCCGTCGGGTCCGTACTCGCGGCAGAGCAGGCGGAAGGGCCAGTTGGTCACGCCCGCCATGGGCGAAAGCATGACCGGCACAGGCACGGTTATCGGGCCCAGCTGCACAGGGGCAACCTTCGGGGTCGGGCGATCAGTCTCAGTACCGGCCACCGGCCTCGGCCACCTTGATGGGTTCGCTCTCGTCCGTGCCCGGCTCGCTGGCCAGGTCCGTGTAGCCGTCAGCGGCACGTGAGCCGGTCAGGTCGGATGGGCCCATGGGGTAACGCACCCGCTGCTCACCGACGACCCGGCGCACATAGTCCTCCACCTGGTCCAGGGCCACCCGGTCCTGCTGCATGGAGTCGCGGTTGCGGATGGTGACCGCCTTGTCATCTAGAGTGTCGAAGTCCACGGTGATGCACAGGGGCGTGCCGATCTCGTCCTGGCGACGGTAGCGGCGGCCGATGGCGCCGGACTCGTCGTAGTCAACCATCCACTCGTTCTGGCGCAGGTCGGCGGCCAGGTCATGGGCGATCCGCTGCAGATCGGGCTTCTTGGACAGGGGCAGGACGGCGGCCTTGACCGGGGCCAGCCTTGGGTCCAGACGCAACACGGTGCGGCGGTCAACCCCGCCCTTGGTGTTGGGTGCCTCGTCCACGTCATAGGCATCCACCAGGAAGGCCATCAGCGAGCGCGTCAGACCGGCCGCAGGCTCGATCACGTAAGGGATATACCGTTCCCCGCTGGCCTGGTCGAAGTAGCTCAGATCCTCGCCCGAGTGCTCAGCATGGGCCTTGAGGTCGTAGTCGGTGCGGTTGGCCACACCCTCCAGCTCGCCCCACTCGGAGCCCTGGAAGCCGAACCGGTACTCGATGTCCACAGTCCGCTTGGAATAGTGTGCCAGCTTCTCCTTGGGGTGCTCGTAATGGCGCAGGTTCTCGGGCTTGACGCCCAGGTCCACGTACCAACGGGTCCTGGCGTCGATCCAGTACTGGTGCCACTGCTCGTCGGTACCGGGGTGGACGAAGAACTCCATCTCCATCTGCTCGAATTCACGGGTGCGGAAGATGAAATTGCCGGGCGTGATCTCGTTGCGGAAGCTCTTGCCCATGTTGGCGATGCCGAAGGGGGGCTTGGAGCGGGAGGAGGCCATGACGGACTTGAAGTCCACAAAGATGCCCTGGGCGGTCTCGGGACGCAGATAGTGCAGGCTCTTCTCGTCCTGGACGGGCCCCAGGTGGGTCTGCAGCATCATATTGAAGTCGCGCGGCTCGGTCCACTGTCCCTTGGTGCCACAGTCCGGGCAGGGAATGTCCTTGAGGCCGTTTTCCGGATCATGGCCGTGCTTTTCGACGTAGGCCTCCTCCAAGGTATCGGCCCGGTGCCGCTTGTGGCAGTTCAGGCACTCGATCAGGGGGTCATTAAATACGGACACATGGCCCGAGGCCTCCCAGACCGCCGTGGGCAGGATGACCGAGGTATCCACGCCGACCACGTCGTCGCGGGTGACCACCATGGTCCGCCACCACTCTCGCTTGATGTTGTCCTTGAGGGCCACGCCCAGGGGGCCATAGTCCCAGGCCGAGCGCGTCCCGCCATAGATCTCCCCTGCGGGAAAGACGAATCCTCGGCGCTTGGCCAAGGAAATGACCTCATCCAGTTTCGATACTGCCACTGATCACACCTTCTGCTCGGGAGCCCCTCCTGGGGACATACGACCTGATGACCGGCCTCCAGCATACCTTCGGCGGGTGACCTGCTGTCAGCGTAGAGGCCTACCATCAAGGCAGGTGCAGGAGGCCGCGCAGGTGACCGCAGGGGGACACCGGGCATCCTGCCTGCCAACCCCAGTCGACGAGGAAAGGTTCCCGATATGCCCGACATAAATGACCCATCCTACCTGAACACCGTAGCCGAGGTCACCATTGCGCCCTCCGGTCAGGGTGAGGAGCTGTCCACCTATGTGGCCCAGGTCATCAAAGTCATCAGGGATTCGGGACTGCCCAATCAGACCAACGCCATGAGCACCGTCGTCGAGGGGGATCTGCATCGGGTCATGGAGGTCGTGGAAGAAGCCACGCGGGTCTTGGCCGAACAGGGATACAGGACCGGCGTCAGTCTGAGACTGGACATCCGTCCCGGTAAGCGGGATCAAATCCACGAGAAGGTGGAGCGGGTCGACCGGATCCTGGGCGGGGAAAACCGCTGAAAGCACCCTGTCACTGAAGATCAGCCGGGCTGAAATCGCCTGAGCAAGTTAAGGTATGCCCATGATCACGATGAAGCAGATCGCCGAACGCACAGGTGTATCCGTCTCCACTGTCTCTCTGGTGCTCAACGGCCGCGATAAGGGCAGAGTCAAATCGGAAACTGCCCGAAAGGTGCGCAGCACAGCCAAGACCCTGGGCTATCGGCCCAATCCCATGGCCCGGTCGCTGCGTACCAGCAAGACCGGCATGTTGGGCTTTATCAGCGAAGAGGTGGCCACCACGCCCTACGCTGGCGCCATCATTCAGGGTGCCCAAGATGCGGCAGCCGAACGTGGTTACATGCTTCTCACTGTCTCCACCGATGGGGGCGCTCGGGAAGCCGAGCAGATCCAGGCCCTGAAGCGCTATGGAGTGGACGGATTCCTCTTCGCCAAGATGTACGACCAGGAGGTGGACCTGCCCCAGGCTCTGCGTTCCTGCCCTGCTGTGGTCGTCAACGCTTCGGAGCGGGTCAACCGCTGTCCCAGCATCGCCCCTGACGAATTTCTGATCGGCTACGATGCTACCCGCCACCTGATCGAATCAGGTTGTCATCGGGTAGCCTACCTGGGCACCACACAGGATCTGCCGGCGCAAGAAGACAGAATGCGCGGATATCACACAGCTCTCAAGGAAGCTGGCTTACCCACAAGTCAGGCCTTGACCCGACTGGTCGGGTTCAACCAGGACGCCATGGATCAGGCAAACGACCTGATGGATGACCAACACCCCGATGGGGTTTTCTGCTTCAATGACTCGCGTTCCTTCTACCTCTACCAGGCCGCCGCTGCGCGCCATCTGATCATCGGCAAGGACCTTAATTTGGTGGGCGTGGACAACCACCAGGTTATAGCCGAAACCACGGCACCACCCTTGACCACCGTCGAACTGCCCCATTACGAGATGGGCTTCTGGGCGGTACGGCGACTACTGGCGCAAATCAATCCCCGTCGCGTTTCCCTGCCCCTGCCCGAAACTCGTGCCACCCTGCCCCCGCTCGATCAAGCTGGCGGGGTACGTATCCATTGCGCGCTTATTCGCAAGGGCTCCACTCGCCTTGATGCCGCTTTGGACACGGTTCCAACAAGCCACTAAAGCCGTACACACCCCTCCTCATCGCAAGATGGTGAAACAAGGCCGAAGTCTGGAGGGCTTCGTGCAAACTGCCAATAGGCCGGCATCCCCTGCTAGTTGCTAATCGTGCTCACAGGCACCCACAGTATCCGTCAATCGTTTGACGTAAATCGATTGACGACCTACTATACTTACCAGGATTCGCTCTGCACACAGGAAGTGCATCGAACCAGGAGGCACTGCGGAGAAGCGGTGCACAACAAGTGAGGGAGGGGCAGCATGGCCGCCAAATCATCAGCATGGAGGAATCCATCATATTTGGAATCCTCTACCGGAATATTCTTCTTCTTCTGTGCCTGGGGCATCTGGTGGTCCTTCTACCAGCGGTGGCTGGTGACGGGCCTGGGAATGAACAACACGCAGGTAGGCAAGATCTACTCCATCAATTCCGTGGCAACCTTGATCATCATGTTCGTCTACGGGGTCATCCAGGACGAGTTGGGCGTCAAGCGCCGTCTGGCCATCTTCATCGCCGCCATCGCCGCCCTGGTGGGACCTTTCGTCCAATTCATCTATGCTCCGCTCATGCACACCAACATGATGCTGGGCGCCATGTTGGGCGCAGTGGTCCTCTCTGCAGGCTTCATGTCTGGCTGCTCCCTGATAGAGGCCATCACCGAACGCTACTCACGCAAGTTCGGCTTCGAGTACGGACAGTCCAGGGCCTGGGGCTCCTTCGGCTACGCCATCGTAGCTTTGATCGCCGGCTTCGTTTTCAACATCAACCCCATGATCAACTTCTGGCTGGGCTCAGCCTTCGGTCTGTGCATGCTCCTGGTCTACGCCTTCTGGATCCCCGACGAGCAGCGCGAGGAGATCAGCCGTGAATCGACTCCTGAAGGAGAGAAGTCCCAGCCATCCCTGAGAGATATGCTCCACGTGCTGGGCATGCCAGCCCTCTGGCTGCTGATCGTCTTCATGATCTTCACCAACACCTTCTACACGGTCTTCGACCAGCAGATGTTCCCCACCTACTACGCCAACCTCTTCGCCACGCCTCAGCTGGGCAACCAGGTCTACGGGATCCTCAACTCCTTCCAGGTCTTCCTGGAGTCGGCCATGATGGGCGTGGTTCCCGTCATCATGCGCAAGATCGGCGTGCGCAACTCACTTTTGTTGGGAGCCACGGTCATGTTCGCCAGGATCGGCCTGTGCGGTTTCTTCCACGACCCTGTCATGGTCTCCATCGTCAAGCTCTTCCACTCCATCGAGGTCCCGCTCTTCAGCCTGCCGGCCTTCCGCTACTTCACCCTGCACTTCAACCCCAAGCTGTCCGCCACCCTCTACATGGTGGGCTTCCAGATCGCCTCCCAGGTCGGCCAGGTGGCCCTGTCCACTCCGCTGGGCATGCTCCACGACCGGGCTGGCGACCGGATCACGTTCTACACCATCTCATTGGTGGTGCTTGCTGCCCTGATCTACGGTATCTTCGTGCTCAAGCGCGACGACCAGCAGGTTGACGGTGATCCCTTCATCAGGGATTCGCAGAAGTCCGCCGTGACCCAGGGCTGATCCCCACATCAACCATCATCAGCACCCATCCAACCCGAAAGGATTCAAGGATGAACCAGTCAGTAACCAAGGAAAACGCCGATATGAGCGCTCAGCTGGACAAGGCCCAGAAGAGCATCGATCGGCTCTTCGCCACCCGCAATGACCGCTGGTATCCCCAGTGCCACATCGCCTCCAAGGCCGGATGGATCAACGACCCCAACGGCCTGAGCTACTACAAGGGGCGCTATCATGCCTACTTCCAGCTCAACCCCTACGGGAGCGAGTGGGGAAACATGCACTGGGGTCACGTCTCCAGCGCCGACCTGGTCACCTGGCGGCGCGAGCCCCTGGCCATGGCGCCCACCCTTGAGGTCGAGAAGGACGGAGTCTTCTCCGGATCGGCCGTGGTGGGCGACGACGGCCGTCTGACCATCTACTACACCGGTCACCGCTGGCGCAATGGGGTCAACGATGATGACGGCAACCTCCAGGAGCAGTGCATGGCCGTCTCCTCCGACGGTATCCACTTCGAAAAGAAGGGTGTCGTGGTCCCCTGCCCCGACGACAAGATCCTGCACTTCCGTGACCCCAAGGTGTGGAAGATGGGCGGGCTCTGGTACATGGTCTTCGGAGTCAGCACCCCCGCCCACCGGGGCGAGATCTGGATGTATACCTCCAATGACATGGAGCACTGGACCTTCGACCGTGTGATCTATCGGCACCCCGACCCCGAGGTCTTCATGCTGGAATGCCCCGATATGTTCCCCCTGGAGGACAAGTGGGTGATCTGCTACTCGGCCATGGGCTTGAAACCCCATGGATTCGAAGCCCGCAACCACAACAACGCCGGCTATGTGATCGGCAGCTGGCAGCCCGGGGGCGACTTCCATCAGGAGACGGACTTCCACCTCTGGGACGACGGCCACAACTTCTATGCCCCGCAGACCTTCCAAGCCCCTGACGGCCGCAGGCTGGTCTTCGGCTGGATGAGCCCCTTTACCGAACCCATCCCCATGCAGGATGACGGCTGGTGTGGCCAGTTCACCTTGCCCCGCGAGGTCACCCTGGCCGGTGATCATCTGCGCTGCCTGCCCATACGCGAGTTCTCCAACCTGGATCAGGACCAGCAGGACTTCGGCCCCATCGAGCTGGAGGTCAACGGCAGCCAGGATCTGGTGGACGACGCGCAGACCGCCGACATCACCATGGAAATCGACCTGGCCAAGTCCCAGGCAGAGCGCATCGGTCTGGAGATTCACCGGACGCAATCCGGCGACCACACGCTGGTCTGCTATGACGACCAGCTGGGCCGCGTGGTGCTCGACCGCCACTGCAACACCTACGGGGACCGTGGCTACCGCACTGCTCCAGTCGACAAGTCCTCGGGAAAGCTCAAGCTGCGCATCATCGTGGACCGGGGCTCGATCGAGGTTGTCGTCAACGACGGGCTGGAGATCATGTCCTCCTACTCCTTCCCCGCCCAAGGGCCCCGCGGCATCCGCCTGATCGCCGAATCCGGCGAGGGCAAGGCCCTGATCGACTCCCTCTCCATCGCCAGGCTGGGCACCATCTGGGAAGAGCCGGATCGCTGATCCCGCTGTCCTGGTCGGCACAGGAAAGGCCTGCCCTCTGAATCACTCAGGGGGCAGGTCTTTTTGTTTTGCAAGCATCGCTTTCAAGCATCGCCTTCAAGCATCCATGGTCAGAACCGATGAATCGGAAATCCTCGAGAAAGCACCGGTCCTTTGGCACTGACTCCTTGCCGGAGACCGCCAGTCATGACTCGGTCTCAGTCCTTTGATCTGCGGGACCGGAAGCCATTGGTGCGGCCGATCCGACTTCGGCTTTACTTGCCGACCTTGACCAGCAGAGCCATCAGCCCGGAGGCGATGGCCGCCGCGCCCATGAAGAGGAAGGCTCCGACGAAGGAACCGCCGGCCGCCTTGACCAGGTAGCCGATGATCATGGGGGCCAGGAATCCGCCCAGGGTGCCGCCGGTATTGATGATGCCGATGGCGGAGCCGATGATGTGCGGGTCCATGATCTTGTGGGGCCAGGTGAAGATGCCGGTGAAGGCCACCACGGAGACGCAGGATACCAGGATCAGCAGCAGGAGGGAGAGCCAGATGTTGCGCGAGAAGACGAAGCATACGACCAGGACGGCGCTGATCACCCCGGCGCCCAGAATGGCCAGCTTCTCCCTGCCCAGGAAGAGCTTCGAAAGCAGCTGACCGGCGTAGATGGTGGCGACGGTCGTGAAGACCGCGTTGACCGCCAGCAGGATGCCGGCCTGGCCAATCGTAAGGCCAAAGGTGTTTTTGATGAAGGTGGGCATCCAGGAGATATTGCCGTACAGGAGGATGTTCAGCAGCAGCATGGCCACGAAGAGGACCAGCACGTTCCTGTTCTTCAGAACCTCGAGGAAGCCTGCCCCCTTGGCTCCGGGCTTCTGGTCAGCCTCGGGCTGGCGGGGCTTGGAGGGCACGAAGATCAGGATGCAGACAAAGGCCAGCAGGTAGAGGGTGCCCAGCACAGCGTAGGCCAGGTGCCAGTTGATGGCGACCAGGTTGGCGCCCAGGACGAAGGCCAGAATGCCGCCGATGCCCGAGGTCGACAGGATCAGCGACTGGACGAAGGTGCGCCGTTCCTGGGGGAAGTTCTCCGCGATCGACTTGGAGCAGGAGGGCGGGTAGCCGCCGTGGCCCATGCCAGCGAAGAACCGGACGATGATGAAGAAGGCCAGACCATTGGCCAGGCCGAACAGGTAGCTGAACAGACCGATGATGATCATGGAGGCCATCAGCACACGCTTGGCCCCAAGCCGGTCGGCCAGCCAGCCGCTGGGAATCTGCATGAGCGAGTAGCCCAGGAAGAAGGCCGACATGATGATGCCTGTCTGCCCCGAGTCAAGGTGGAACTGCTCGGAGATGGGGATGATGGCGGTCGAGATCATGTTCTTGTCCATGTACACGATCGAGTAACCGGCCATCAGGGAAAAGATCAGCGTTCCGCTCGCCGTTTTTGAGGATTGCTTGATTGCCATTGGTCTGTCATCCTTCAGTAGAAACCGGCCGCCGCCGGGCAAGGTGATCCCGCAAAGATCACAGGGCCTGGCGGCAGCCGAACAGTAGAGGTCAGTGGGGCATCACATCGTCAGGAATGACGACCTTGTACTCCTGACCGGCGAAGGTCTTGTCGAAGTCCTCCTTGGCGGCCTTGACCAGATCCGAGTTGGTAAAGGCATCGTAGGCGGTCAGGGCCAGGGTCTTGCCCGCAGCCAGCAGGCCCTTGTGGGCCACCGAGGACTTGCCGTTGGCCGCCCACTGCCAGGAGTGGGCCGAGGTTCCCTGGGGCTCGAACCCGCCGCTGAACTGGGCGGTGGGCGTCTGCCAGCTGACATCGCCGACATCGGTGGATCCCGATGCCGTATCGGTGAAGACCAGTGGGTACTTCTTCAAGGCCATGGTGGACTCGGCCATCTTCCTGACTTCCTCATCCGTCAGATCAGGGAAGGCCTCCTTGGTGCGGCTGAGCACCCGCTGCTTGCCGGCCTCGGGGACCGTGTCCGTGTAGCGGCGCTCGTAGTCCAGCTCCTGCTGATCCAGGGGCAGGGGGCCGACGAGGTCCAGGTTCTTGTCTATGGCCTCGGTCAGCGGATGGTTGGGAATGAAGTTGTAGCAGGCCGCGTCGAACTCCTCCTTGACCTGGGTCTCGGTCATCAGGGCCGCACCCTGGGCGATCTTCTCCACACGCTTGAACAGATCTTGAGCCTGGTCCATCCTGGGGGCGCGCACGAAGTAGTAGAGCCGGGCATGGGACTGCACCACGTTGGCTGACTCGCCGCCTGCGTCGATGAAGGCGTAGTGCACGCGGGCCGCATCGATCATGTGCTCGCGCAGGAACTGCACGCCCACGTTCATCAGCTCAGCGGCGTCCAGGGCGCTTCGGCCCAGCTCGGGAGCCGCAGCCGCATGCGCCGGCACACCGGTGAAGTCGAAGTAGGCCTGCAGGACCGCCAGGCTGGAGGAGCCCCAGGCCTGGGTCACATCCGAGGGATGCCAGGACAGGGCCAGATCCAGCCCGTCGAAGACCCCGTCCCTGGCCATGAAGGCCTTGCCGTAACCCGACTCCTCAGCCGGGCAGCCGAAGACCTTGATGGTCCCCTTGAGGCCCTTCTCCTGCATGAAGGTCTTGATGCCCACGCCTGCCGCGACGGCGGCCATGCCCAGGATGTTGTGGCCGCAGCCTTGCCCGTTGCCGCCTTCAACCAAGGGCTTGTGCTCGCCCAGGTCGGCCACCTGGCTGAGCCCTCCCAGGGCATCGTATTCGCCGGTGATGCCGATCACCGGACGGCCCGAACCCCAGGTCGCCACATAGGCATAGTCCATATGGCCCACGCCCTTCTCGATCTCGAAGCCCTCCTGCTCAAGCACCTTGTAGTGCTGCTGGACCGACTCCTTGACTGCAAACCTGGTCTCAGGGGTGCCCCAAATATGATCGGCTGCCTCGATGAACTCCTGTGACTTGTCCTCGATGATCTGCATGATGCGTTGCTTGTCGTCCACGCCTGTCGACTCCTTCGTTTCGTTTGCTGCGCTGATTTCCACGGCGGACACATGGCCTGCTCCGCTGTGATAAGTCACAGACTACCTTTCATGGGCGTTACGAGGGTGTTCAGACGTGTAAATTTGGACGACTATGGGTAACCTCACAAAATTGGAGGTTCTGTCTTCTCAGGCATTCTCCACGCCGCCAAAGCGCCTGTCCCGGTGGATGTAATCGTCGATGGCCCGCCAGAGCACCTCTCGTCCGCAGTCCGGGAAGAGCTCAGGGACGAAATCCAGCTCCGCATAGGCCGCCTGCCAGGGCAGAAAATTGGAGGTGCGCTGCTCCCCAGAGGTGCGCATGACCAGGTCGCAATCCGGAATGTCGGGGTTGTAGAGGTGCTGGGCGATCATCTTTTCGGTCACCTTGGAACCCTTGATCTGCCCGGCCGCAACTTCTCGGGCGATGTCTGTGGCTGCATCGGCCAGCTCAGCCCTGCCCCCGTAGTTGATGCAGAAGATCACATCGATCCTGGTGTTGTGCCGGGTGCGCTCCATGGCCGCCTCCAGCTCGTCGATGACCGACTTCCAGAGCCGGGGCCGACGGCCAGCCCAGCGCACGCGCACCCCCCAGTCGTCCATCTGGGCCACCCTACGGTGGATGATGTCCCGGGAGAAGCCCATCAGAAAGCGGACCTCGGCCGGCGAGCGCTTCCAGTTCTCCGTGGAAAAGGTGTACAGGCTCAGGTAGCGGACCCCGGCCTCAATGGCCCCGGCTATGGTGTCGAAGACCACCGGCTCGGCGGCCCGGTGACCCTGGGTGCGCTCCATGCCCCTCTGCTTGGCCCAGCGGCCATTCCCATCCATGATCACACCCAGGTGCCGCGGGACTGAGCCCTTGGGGAACTGCGGGATACGCGCGGGGTCGGAGAAGGGGGCTGCGGGCACATCCAGGGAGGTGTAGTCGACGGGGTCAAAGCTCATGCTTCAAGAATCTAATAGCCTCAGGGATCTGATGGGCCGCTCCAGGTAATATTCGCCCCATTTCTCAACAAGACCGTCGCAGAGGGGGGTGGAACCCTTGCCGTCCAGCTTGGACCAGTCCCCGGTGCTCAGCGCCCGGAAGCGTGCCAGGGTGGCGGGATCCACCGCCACGGCGTCGGTAGGCCTGTCCCTACTGCAGACCACCCCACCGCCAGGCACCGAAAAGTGGGTCAGCTGGTCGGTCCGGCCGCAGACGATGCAGGAATCCAGCCGGGGCCTCCAGCCAGCCAGCGCCAGGGACCGCAGCAGGTAGGAGGCGCCGATGTCACGGGGTCCATGTCGGTGACCAGCCAGACTGGCCAGGGCGGAGGCCAGCAGACGGTATTGCTCAGGGGCCGGCTCGTGCTCGCCCACCACCAGCTTGTCGGCGGTCTCAAGCATGACGCCCCCGTTGGCATAGAGGTCATAGTCGGCGCATATGGCATCTGCATAGGCGGCTATGCTGACGGCCTGGGAGACGATGTCCAGGTTGCGGCCACGGGAGATGAGCAGGTCGTCACGCATGAATGGCTCCAGACGCGCGCCGAAGCGGGACTTGGTCCGTCGCACCCCCTTGGCCACGGCCCTGACCTTGCCGTGTCCCCTGGTCAGAATGGTGACGATCCGATCTGCCTCGCCCAGTTTGACCGTTCTGAGGACCAGGCCCTCGTCACGATAGATAGCCACGACGGCCCCGTCCTTTCATTGGTAGATGAACAGGCCCCAGAAAGCGAAGATCAGCAGGACTCCGAACATGGCCAGGGTGGTGACGGTGAAGAGCGCGACGCCAAAGCGGGTGGAGGCCAGCACAGGCCTGGGATCCAAGTTGCGCATCTGCTGACGCAAAGTGGGGCCACCGGCCTTGCTTGTGCGGACCTGGTCGGGCAACCGGTCCAATCCCCTGAGTGAGGCTACCTCGACCATACGGGCGAAGGTGCGCGACCAGGCCCAGATGACCAGGGCGCAGACCACCTGGATGACCGGCCAGCTCCAGTAGCTGACCCCAGCCTGGTCGGGCACGCCGCCCCAGCCCAGGCGCACCACGGCCATGATGACCTGGCCCAGACCAGCTCCGAAAAGGACCAGGGTAGCCAGGGTGGTGCCGGTAATGGTGACCAAGGTGCCGCCGAAGCCATGGCTGAAGCCCAGGACCGGGTCCTTGCGCCGGCGCAGACGGAATAATTTCATCAGACCGGCCGCCAAAGCCATAATCAAGGCCGCCAGCAAAAGCACCAGGGTCAGCAGGTGCAGGACCAGCATATAGATGGTCAGCGAGCGTCGCCCCCGCAGGTCAGTAGGCACGGCGATGGACTGGTGGATGGTGGCCCCACCCACGCTGGGGCTGGTCTGATGCAGGCCATGGACCTGACCCACCGCCCAGTCGACCATGTCCTGCTGGTAGTGGTCGGCCAGGGGCGTGCCGGTCCGGGCCTCATCTCCCAAACGCAGCACATGGTTGGAGACCGGGTAGGAACGCACAGTGACGTTCTCGTTGCCCGAGGCGTGGGCCTGGGCGAGCACGCGTTGCACCCCCTCCACCTGGGCGGTCATGACATCCTTGGCCCCGTAGGCCAGCAGGGTGGGAATGGCATAGGTGCTGCGGTCGGTGGGGTCGATGTCCAGATTATTCAGGCCCAAGAGGGAGGCATCGGTGCTGAAGAGCCGACGAACCACCGACTGGTAGCCCTGGTTGGCCCCGGCAATGGCGAAATCCTGGGCTACGAAGAAGCCCATCGCGTGCCGCGGCGAATAGACCATGGGGCTCAGCAGGATCTGGAAGGCGATCCGGTGGTCCATGGTCAGCAGCATGGCGGCGATCCAAGTGCTCTCGCTGGTGGCATAGATGCCTACCTTGGATGCATCCACATCAGCCCGGTCGCGCAGTAGATTGGCAACCCGCTCGTAGGCCTTGGCCGAGGCGGGATAGTCCCGGTCGGCATCATTGGTGGACCAGACCGGCTTGTCCAGCACGGCGGTGACGAAACCGGCGGAAGCCAGGGTTCGGGCCACGTCCCCGAAGGAGTTGTCGCAGGTGCCGTAACCGGCGCCGTGCATGAAGACTACGGCTGGCCGATGCCCTGAGGCCTCCTTGGGGGCGCGGATCAGTATTCGGATGCGTTGGTGCTCGCCAGTGGCTGGCCGTTCCACGCTCAGTTCCTGGTGACGGGATTCGACCTGGTACTGCCCCATGGCCTCCCTGTCAACCCCGGCAGGCCAGTCGAAGGTGACCGCGGTGTCCGGAGTCAGCGTGGGAAAATTCTGATCCACTGGTTCGTATTTCCACGGGACGGCGGTCAAGTGGGAGACCGAGGCCAGCAGACCCATGAGAATGATGAAGACGGGCAGGCTGGTCATGAGCCGCCTGACCCTGCTCCACCCGCTTGCAGGGAGGGAACGCTCAACCTCTTGGGACACGTCGGCCATTGTAACCGGTGGCGGGGATGGCGCTTACGCCCTCAGCTGGCGCGGCCGGTGACCGGGACCACCATGGGCCCTGCCTCCGGCAAAGTTTCACCCTGGGCCGCCGCCTTGGCATCCATCTGGGCGGCGATTTCCTTGGCCCGTTCCAGCAGCGTGGGGACAATCTGGTCCTCGGGCACGGTCTGCACCACCTTGCCCTTGATGATGATCTGGCCCTTGCCGTTGCCCGAAGCCACCCCCAGGTCGGCCTCCCTGGCCTCGCCAGGTCCATTGACGATGCAGCCCATGACGGCCACCCGGATGGGGGCGGTGATGTCCTTGAGCCCCTCGGTGACCTCCTTGGCCAGTTCGATCACATCCACCTGGGCTCTGCCGCAGGAGGGGCAGGAGATGATGTCGAAGTGGCGCTGGCGCAACCCTAGGTACTCCAGAATCTTGCAGCCCACCTTGACCTCTTCCACAGGCGGTGCGGACAGGGAAACACGAATAGTGTCGCCGATGCCCTCGGCCAGAAGTGCGCCGAAGGCCAGGCAGGACTTGATGGTCCCCTGCCAGGAGGGCCCGGCCTCGGTCACGCCCAGGTGCAGGGGCCAGTCGCCCTTGGAGGCCAGAAGCCTGTAGGTCTGGACCGTGGTGACGGGATCGTGGTGCTTGACGGAGATCTTGAAGTCATGGAAGCCCACGTCCTCGAACATGTGGGCCTCTTTCAAAGCCGAGGCGACCAGGGCCTCAGGGGTGGGTCCGCCGTAGCGGGCGTAAATGTCCTTGTCAAGGCTGCCGGCATTGACACCGATGCGCAGGGAGATGCCTGCATCGGTGGCGGCCTTGCAGATCTCGGGGCCGACCTGGTCGAACTTGCGGATGTTGCCCGGGTTGACCCTGACGGCTGCGCAGCCCGCATCGATGGCCTGGAAGACGTACTTGCTCTGGAAGTGAATGTCGGCGATGACCGGGATGGGCGACTTCTTGGCAATGATGGGAAGCGCGTCGGCATCGTCCTGGCTGGGCACAGCCACCCGTACGATGTCGCAGCCGGCGGCGGCCAGCTCGGCGATCTGCTGCAGGGTGGCATTGATGTCAGCGGTGACCGTGTTGGTCATGGACTGCACTGATATGGGGGCTCCCCCGCCGACCGGCACAGGCCCCACCATGATCCGACGGGAGCGGCGACGAGGATGCAGCGGAGTCTGGCTGATGGCCTGCTCGCCTGTCTTGCGGAACCCCTGAGAGGATGTTGACTGTTCGGTCTTGGGAATGCTACTCACGCTGTCATGTCTATCAAAGCATCGGCCCTTTGGCGTGCCTCATGCTCGACTTGCTCCATTACCTCCACGGATGTGAATGTTCCCGGAAGATGCGTTTCCATGGCATCCATGACCGAACGGATGGTTTCGACGATGCCCAGGTAGGGCAGCCGGTGATCCAGGAAGGCCCGGACCGCCTGCTCGTTGGCGGCATTGAAGACCGCGGTCATGGGCTCGCAGCTTCCCAGGGCCCGCCTGGCCAGGTTGACCGCCGGGAACGCCTGGTCGTCCAAGGGCTCGAAAGTCCAGGTGCTGGCCTTGGACCAGTCGCAGGCCATAGCCACATGGTCAAGACGGGCGGGCGCCGAAAGGCCCAGGGCGATGGGCAGGCGCATATCCGGAGGGGAAGCCTGGCTTATGGTGGCCCCGTCCTGGAACTGGACCATGGAGTGGACCACGGACTGGGGGTGGACCACCACGGTGATCCGCTCGGGCTCGATCCGGAAGAGCCTGCTGGCCTCGATGACCTCCAGCCCCTTGTTGACCATAGTGGATGAGTTGATGGTGACCACCGGACCCATGGACCAGGTCGGATGATTCAGGGCCTGCTCAGGGGTGACCTCGCGCATGGCTTGGCGGCTCCAGCCCCGGAAAGGACCTCCCGATGCCGTGACCACCAGACGGGCCACCTCTCCATGCTGCCCCGAACGCAGAGACTGCCAGATGGCTGAATGCTCGGAGTCGACCGGGTTGATCTGACCCGGCCGTATCTCGGCATCAAAGAGCAGATGGCCGCCGGCCACCACGGACTCCTTGTTGGCCAGAGCCAGCTGGGATCCGGCCTGCAGGGCCGCAATGGACGGGCGCAGACCGACTGATCCGGTGATGCCGTTGAGGACCAGATCGCTGCCGGAGCCGGCCAGAGCCTGGACCGCATCCATGCCTGCTTCTACTTGGATACCAGTCAATCCCAAGGCCTTGAGCGCCTGCTGCAGGGCCGGAAGCTGGGCCTTGTCGGCCAGAGCCAGACGGGTCACGCCAAAATCACGGGCCTGACGGGCCAACAGTTCGACATGGGCGCCACCGGCGGCCAATCCAGTCACCTGGAACCGATCCCTATGTCGACTGATCAGATCCAAGGCCTGTGTACCGATGGATCCTGTGGATCCCAGGATGACCAGACTGCGAGACTGGTCGGCATCGGCCCTGGGCGACCAATCCGCCAGGGTACGTTCACGCTCGACCGGCAAACCGGCCTGCACGCCTTCGCTCATCACTGCCAACTGACTCATCGACCGCCTTTATCCTGCTCCCCCTCGTCGCCGAAGGCCGGGAATGAAATATCAGGGATGTCCAGATCCATCTTGGGCAGATCCTGGTTGAGCAGGGAGTTCAGGTAGGAATCCGGATCCTGGTCCTGCTTGTTCCCCTGCGTGTTTTGTGAGTACCGAGGCTTGGCCCAGTCGGGCGTATCCGTGCTGCTTTCGGCTGTTTCGGCCCAAGGACGCTCCTGGGTCTCAGGTGCTGCTGGTGCCGGCTCCTCGTAGCTGCCCAAGGGCCCGCCTGCGCCCAGAGGGCCGTCAACGAACGGCGAAGAGATAACTGAGGTGGATCCTGGCGCAGACGAGTTGTGAGCGTCAGCATCGCTCGAGGGGAACGCCGGCGATGCCGGACCTGTGGTAGGAACGAACGCAGCCCCCGTCGAGGTGGACGGGGCGGATGCGGCAAGTGTCGAAGGGGTCGGCTGGAATACCGTCGGCTCAGGAGTCTGCGGTGCTTGGGAAGGCGAAGAAGAGGCCGTCGAGTTGACAGGCATGGATTGCGCAGCCGACGCAGGTGCAGCTGATCCTGCAGCGGGGACTGCAGGTGTATAGCTGGCTAGCGCAGAGGTGGGCATGACTGATTCAGGCCGACCGGAGACAGCCGGATTTGCAGGAGCAACGGCCGCTCCGCCGCCGACATCGACTGAGGATGCAGACCGGGCTGAAGCTGTTGAAGGTGTATCAACACCAGTATCCACAGCCGCTCCAGCGCCGTCCTGAGCCAGTCGCTGGTTGACCGCTGAAGCCAGGGCACTCAGGGAGCTGTTGGGCTGGGCCGTCGGCACCGTCTGCGTGCTGGCAGCGGGAGCATCGAAGATGGCCCGTTCCGCCTGATGCAGTTGAGCGAAATCGTCCTGACTGCTTTGGTCCTCCGCAACAGGGGAAGCATTGGGGATGCTCCAAGCGGGTTCCTGACTCTGTCCGATCAGCGGCTGAACGCCCGAGGCTGAAGAGTCCTGCACAGGAAGCTGCGATTGCGCAGGAACAGCGGCAGGCGCCGTTGAACTCGCGCTTGCTCTCTTGGCCCTCTCGCTGACCCTGGCGAAGGACTCCAGCTGCTCCAGAAGCTCGACGGCCTTGGCCAGGAAGAAGTCCACCTGGCGCTCGTCATAACCCTTGGGCCCCCGCCGCTGGGTGAAGATGACGTTGGAGACGCGGTCAGCCGTGATGTCGGTGTTCTTCGACTTGCCCGAGTCCGTCTTCCGCCCCTCCTGCAGGTTGAGCTGGTCAGAAGTCTTATTGAGGACCTGCTCGATCAGCCGCTCCACCTGCTTGCAGTCGTATGAGGGCATGCCGGGATCCCCGCGCTTGAAGACGCTGCCTGAGGGCCTGCCGGCATGAGTGGTCAGCTCCGATTGCAGACTGACCATTCTGGTCGTCCAACCATCCACGCCCACCCGGGCTATCTCCAGGCTGGTCTGCCTGTCGGAAATCACCCTCTCCAGTCGGGAGAGGGCTGCGTCCACCTGGGTGATGATGTAGCCGTTCTTGCACAGGTCGAAGGAGGCGTTGGCTATCTCCTCCTGGGTCAGATCAGGGTCCTGGCTCTCATAGAGCGAGTGCGCCCGCTCCAGGAAGGCATCCACCTGCTTGGTGTCATATCCCCACTTGCGCTTGCCCGAGCGCGCGATGGTCGCCTCGGTTCCACGGGCATCAGGCTTAGCTGACATCAGGCATCGACCTCCTGACCTTTCTTGCCAACGATCGTCGTGCATCGATTCTACGTGAGCGCTAAGACGCGACTTCGGGCACGCCCCCTAAAAACCCCTGTGGTCCCGCCCGGACTCGAACCGGGGACATCCACCGTGTAAAGGTGGCGCTCTAACCAACTGAGCCACGGGACCAGCACACTACCTTAGCAGAATACACGGTGACAAGGCCGCACGGTGCGGCTATAATCCACTAGGAATTCGCGGGCCTTGTCCGCAAAAAGAAGAGAAACACACCATATACACCGTATAAAAGGGGGGTTCGGATTGTCACAGACAGTCGATACAGGCAGCGGCAGGAAGACCAACCGCACCCTGGTGACGGTGGCGGTCTTCATCGCCACCTTCATGACGGCCATCGAGGGGACCATCGTCTCCACCGCCATGCCCACCATCATCGGGGACCTGCATGGGCTGTCCATCATGAACTGGGTCTACTCCATCTATCTGCTCATGACAGCGGTCACCACGCCCATCTACGGCAAGCTTTCGGACCGCTTTGGCCGCAAGCCGCTGCTGACCATCGGACTGCTGGTCTTCGTGATCGGATCCACCCTGTGCGCCCTCTCCCAGTCCATGCCCCAGCTGATCGGCGCCCGTTTTCTGCAGGGCCTGGGGGCCGGCGCCATCCAGCCGCTGACCTACACGGTCCTGGCCGACATCTATCCCCTGGACAAGCGGGCGGGCATGATCGGCCTGAACGGCTCGGCCTGGGGCATCGCCTCCATCATCGCCCCCCTGCTGGGAGGCTTCATCGTCCAGCAGATAAGCTGGCACTGGGTCTTCGCCATCAACGTGCCCATCGGCCTGCTGGTCATCATCATGATCCAGATTTTCCTGAGCGAGCATATTAAGGCGCGTGAAACCCGCGTCGACTACATCGGCATCGGGCTGCTCAGCGTCTGCCTGATCTGCCTGATGCTCTGCCTGCAGAGCCTGGGATCGGCGGGCGATACGCGAATTACCCTGGTCCTGGCTGCGGCCACCCTGGTCACCTTTGCCCTGCTGCTTCATGTGGAGGGCCGCCAGGAGGATCCCATCCTGCCCCTGCGGCTCTTCCGCATCAGAACCTTCGTCATCCAGAACATCTGCATGCTCCTGGTGGCCGGATTCCTCATGGGCTTTGACACCTACATGCCCATCTGGATGCAGTCTGTTCTGGGAATGAACCCTTCGCTGGGCGGCTTCGTGGTCACCCCCTCCTCCATTCTCTGGCTCCTGGGCGCCTACCTGGCCGGACCGCTGACCATGCACCACCCGCCGCACCGGGCCACCAACATCGGTCTGGCCTTCATTCTGACGGCCTGCATCTGCTACATAGCCGTCCCCCAAGCCACCGCCTACTGGGTCTTCCTGGTCATCTCGGCCGTGGTCGGCTTCGGCTTCGGCCTGACCATCACCACCTCGACCATCACCGCCCAGAGTGTGGTGCCCTCAGGCGACGTGGGCGCCTCGACCAGCTTCAACACCCTGGCCCGTTCCCTGGGGCAGACCCTGATGGTCTCCATCTTCGGCATCGTCATGAATACGGTCATCGCCCGCGAGGTGCCTGAGCATAAGGGACTGACCGAGGACATGATGAACAGCATGATCAACCCGGCCACGGCAGGGAGCATTCCATCGCGTCTGCTGGGCCCGGCCCGCACCATCGTCTTCGACGGCCTGCATTGGATCTTCCTGGTGGGCCTGGTCATTCTGATCCTGGCCCTGGTGGCCAACCTCTGCGATATCCGTTCGCGCACCCTGCTGGCCGAATATCAGAACAAGGCCACGACGGCTTCTCCGGCCATTGCTGAGAAGGGCGAGCAGTAAGGGCTGCTGGCCAGATTGGATTCCTGAGGGAATCCCTGATGAAAGAGAGCGAGGTGGTGGGCACGGTTGATCCTGATGTCCACCACCTCGTTCATTGGCGCTTCTGCAGCCAGAGAAACTTACTTGCCCTTGCCGAAAGCCCGCAGCTGGGTGGCGTTCCAATCCTTGCTGGCGGTGGTGGGCATCAGGGCGTTCATGCCCGCGGTCTTGGCCGCATTGGAAACGACCCCTGGCGCCGATGCCCCCGGTCTGCCGGGTTTGGGAGTCAGCACCCAGAAGGGCGCACCCTTGTTGACCATGGCCGAGGCATCCATGATGGTATCTGCCAGATCGTCCTCGGCATCGCCGTCCCGCCACCAGATGATGACCCCATCCACGGCTGCGTCATAGTCCTCGTCCACCAGCTCTTCGCCGGTCAGATCCTCGATCCTGGTCCGGATCCCGTCGTCGACATCATCGTCCCACATCCATTCCTGAACGATATCGCCGGGATGGAAACCGAACTCTTCCGCTGTATAGGTTGTAGTCTCAGCCACGGCTTCAGCATAACAAGACTGCCGGAATTCACCAATTGGACCGGCCTTGTCTTATCTGCCCTTGGCGGCTGTGCAGCGGGGCAGCCCCTCCCCCTGGCCATGGCCGATGGCCACCAGGGCCTTGTAGGCCTCGTCCAAGGTGGATACCCGCACGTCGCGCAGGCCCTGTGGCACATGGCCTGCCACCTGTGGGCAATTAGCCGCCGGGGCCAGGAACCAGGTGGCGCCGTCCCGCCTGGCGCCCAGCATCTTCAGCTGGATGCCGCCGATGGCACCGACCCGTCCCTTCTGGTCCATAGTGCCGGTACCTGCGATGGTCAGACCGCCTGTCTCCTGCTCCGGAGTGATCTTGTCGATGGCTCCCAGGGTGTACATGAGCCCGGCCGAGGGACCGCCGATGTCGGCCACCCTCATGCTGAACTGCAGGCCTGAGACGTCATATCCCCGGGCCTTGAGGAAGGCCAGAGCCTGGGCCGAGGCAGCCTTCTGGGAGCCGTGCATATCACCCTGCTCCTGGCGCTTGTACTCCTCCACACTCTGCCCGGGAGGCACCACGGCCTCCTGGGGAAGCACCGTGGCGTGGGGGTCGGCCCAGCCCACCAGAGCATCCAGATTGGAGGCCGGATAACCGGGGATTCCGCGGGCATTGACCGTGGTCATCAGCAGACGGCCCTTGTCATGGTGGACCTGGCCGCCCTTGACCTTGATGACCGGTGAGCCTTTTGAACTTCCCAGCACATCCTGAGTGGGTCCGGGCGTCTCGATGGTATAGGGCGAGGGGAGGAAAAGCACCAGGAGGGCCAGAATGATCAGAAGACCGCCGACCAGCATTTTGCGGGTGGGTCCGCCAAGCGTCCCGATTTGCCTTTCGGGTGCGCCTGTGGCGCAGTGATCCGATTTCCCGTGCGGAAGTGTCATAGCTCCAATATTATGGTTGATGAAGACGATAATCCCGGCAGACGTCGACCTCGATGGCGGACGGCCTGCCTTGGCGAGGACTGGAATCAAAGCAATGGACGAGAATGCAATCCACCAATGGCTCATCGAGTGCTTCGGCCCGGTGCAGGGCGAGCTGGCCTGGAGTCAGTTCTCACAGCTGCCTGAGTCCATCCGCTCGCAGATGGCGGCCCAGGGAGCCGATCAGCTGCCCAAACCCGCCGAGGTCCAGGCCCTGATTCAGGCTTTCACGGCCGGAGGGCTGAACACGCCGGCTGACATGCAGGCCCAGGCCGACCAGGGGCCCATCAACGTTGCCCTGGCCAAGAACATCGCCCTGGGACGCACCAGGGCCGACCAGTCCGATACCACCGTCACAGCCGAGGACAGCGAGCGGGTGGCCCGGGTCATGAGCGAGGCCAACCTCTGGCTGGACGCCGTCTGCTCCTTCGACCCCGCCCCAGGCCAGACAGAAGCCTTGACCCGTGCCGGATGGATCGAGGGCAGCATAGACGCCTGGGTCCAGTTCGCCTCGCCTGTGGCCCAGGCGGTCAGCGAGGCCCTGACCTCCGTCATAAACCAGCGCTTCCAAGGTTTCGATCAGGGCGAGATTTCGGGGATGTTCGCCGGACCTGTGCCCATCCCCCTGCCCGACAATCTCAAGGATCCGACCACGCTGATGAGACTGCTGGGGAACACCTCGTTCGCCATGCAGCTGGGGCAGGCCGCCGGCGAGCTGGCCAAGGAGGTCCGCGGAGGATTCGACCAGGGCATCCCGTTGCTGAAGAACCCCGCCGGAGCCCTCATACCCCAGAACATCAAGGCCTACGCCAAATCATTGGAACTGGATCTGGACGAGGTCACCCGTTACATGGCCCTCAAGGAGGCCGCCCACGCCCGGCTCTACGCCGCCGTCCCCTGGCTGATGCCGCGCTTCGAGGCCCTGATCGGCAAGTACGCCCGGGGGGTCTCCATCGACCTGGACGCGGTGGAGGATCAGCTGCGCGACGCCGACCAGATCAATCCCGAATCCATCGCCGGCGCCATCAACCTCAGCAATGTCGGCATCGAGGACACCCCTGAGCAGAAGGAGGCCCTGCACAGCCTGGGCGACCTGCTGGCCCTGGTGGATGGCTGGGTGGATTGCGTGGTCTGGAATGCCGGCATGGCCCACCTGCCCCACCTGGAGCAGCTGCGGGAGATGACCCGACGCGAGCGCGCCGTGGGAGGGCCGGCCGAGCAGACCTTCGAGTCCCTGCTGGGCCTGCATCTTCACCCCAAGCGGCTGCGCGAGGCCGCCGACCTCTGGGAGCGCATCACCGCCGAGGAGGGAGTCCAGGGCCGTGACGGCCACTGGTCCCATCCTGACCTGCTGCCTTCCATGCCTGTCAAGGACGAAGGCGGACAGGGCGGAACATCCACCTCTACAGATGGGCAATCCGAGCAGAAGGCCTCCACTTCCGCCACCTCGGTGGACTGGGATGCCGAGCTGGACAAACTGCTGAATGCCGAAGACAAGGATTCCTCTGCCGATCTGGCCACCCCTGCAGACTCCGACGCTTCCGATTCCGACGCTTCAAATGACCAGGAGCATTCAGACCACGAAGCCCCCGGCAATCAGAAAAGCGCCGGCACCGATCCCAAGGACCCCGACAGCGGTCACCCGGACCAGAACAACTCAGACAAGGGCGATTCGGACGGCAACCAAGCTTGAATCGCACTCCCTCTCCCCGCGTTCCGAGGGGCCGAATCGATAGCGCTCAGCGGTGAATGAACCGGCTGGGAGCGCGCCGGGCAAAGGCGCTGCCATCCTTGTGCTCTGCATAGGAAAGATGCAGGGTGTCCTCTGCTCGGGTCACCCCTACATACATAAGGCGGCGCTCCTCCTCCAGAGCATCCCCCTCGGGCGGTGAGCCAAAGGGAATCAGCCCCTCGGCACAGCCCACGATGAAGACATGGGCGAACTCCAGCCCCTTGGCAGCATGAATGGTGGAGACCGTGACCCTCCCCTGGCCCATGCCGCTCTCCAGCTGCTCCAGCACCTCATGTTTGCTCAGATCGACCGACTGGTTCTGCCAGCCCGACTCCGTGCGCACCCGGTAGCCGATTCCGCGTTCGTGCAGGGCACGGCAGATCAGGGTCTGCTGGGCGTTGATCCGCGTCAGGATTGCAAACTGGCCTGGCCGGGCCCCCTTCCGGATCATGGAGGATATACGGGAGGCCACGGCCCCAGCCTCATCACCATCGTCCTCGTAACGGGTCATCGCGACCCTGCTGCCCTCCTGACGGGCTGATTTCAGCTTCAGGTAGTCGTCACGCACCGGCGAGCGAGCCAGAATGCCATTGGCGTAGTGAACCACCCTTCCCGTGGACCGGTAGTCGGTGGACAGGTCCAGATCGGCCTTGATGCCCGGAAATTCCTGGGGGAAATTCAGCAAATAGTAGGAGGTGGCTCCAGCGAAGGAGTAGATGGTCTGGGCCGGGTCCCCCACCACGCACAGGTTCTGCCTGCCGTTGAGCCAAAGCTTGAGCAGGCGGTGCTGGAGGGGCGAGACATCCTGGTACTCGTCCACAGTCAGCCAGCCGATGCGGTCTCTAATGTCAGCAGCAGCCCGGCCGCCCTCTTCCAAAATGTGGCAGACCAGCAGAAGAATATCGTTGAAGTCCATCTGATTGTGGGCGGCCTTGGAGCTCTCGAAGACCGTGTACAGGTCGGCCATCCGATCAGCCTCCAGACCGGCCGGCGGCAGACGGTGGCTGGCCGCACAGACCCGAACGTAATCCTGGGGGGCGATCAGCCCCACCTTGGCCCAGTTGATCTCCGCAGTCAGGTCCCTGACCTGGCCCGGGTCGGCCTCCTGCCCGCAGACCCGCTGGTAGGCGGAGGACACCAGGGGACCCACATCCTCAATCAGGTCGGGAGGGTAGGTCTCGCTGACCTGGGGCCAGACCCGCCTGAGCTGGTGCAGGGCCGCCGAGTGAAAGGTCGCCGCCTGCAGAGAGGCCGACACGCCAAGCTTGGTGAGACGATCACGCATCTCGGCTGCGGCACGGACCGAAAATGTCACTGCCAAGGTTCTGGAGGGCTCCCAGCTTCCACTGGCGCAGGCATAGGCCATCCGCCGGGTGATGGTTCTGGTCTTGCCAGCCCCGGCGCCCGCGACGATTCGCACAGGCCCGTCGAGCACGGTGGCCGCCTGCCGCTGGGCGGGGTCCAGACCCTCCAGCAATCGTTCCTCATCCTCTTGCACACCCCCATTGTGTCAAAGGCCGGTACCGGAACCGGCGGCGGCGTGCCCATGTGGTCAAGTGGACAACCATATCCACAACGGTCCTTGTATTATCCTTGAGAATGTGAGTGAACGAACGAAGCTGACCCTGGCCGCCCTGGCGTCGGCCGCCATGCCCGAGGTGCCCATGACCGGCGCGCGGGACTGCGACCAGCTCAGCAGCCTGGACCGTGCGCAGGGCGTGGACTGCGCCGTGGTCCAGGACGCGACCGGCAATGTCTATGACGTCTGGGCCACCAGCTCGGAGGCCGGCAAGCGTCGGTTGGGCGCTCGGGTCAAAGCGGCTCAGGCCCTGGCCGATGCCAAGGAGATGGCGGCCATGGGCTTCCGGGTCGAGCGCATCCTGGCCTACCAGCCCGGCGAGAAGGCGGACAGTCCGACCGGCACCACCGCTGTTGCCGTCATGACCCACTGCCCAGGGCGAATCCGTCCCCTCCACCTGCTGACCCTGAACGAATGCACCGCCGCGGGCACCGCCATCGGCGCCATCCACCGGGTGCGCCCTGATTTTCTGAAAACCCACGGCTATCCGGCCTTCTCCACTGCCCAGATCGCGGCCCAGCTGCGGGGATGGATCAAACGGCTGCGCATGGATGGCCATGTGCCCAAGGAAATCACCGATTCCTGGGCCTCCATCGTGGCAACCGAGGGGCTCTGGTCCTTTGAAACCTGCACCGTACACGGAGGCTTCTCCGACGGCGATTTGCTCTACGCGGGCTCCGGACTCAGCGGGGTCTACGGCTGGCAGGACATGCAGGTCAACGATCCTGCCCGTGACCTGGCCTGGATCTTCGCCAAGCTGGACGGGTCCCGCCGCAACGCCGTCATCGCGGCCTACGGCAGGATGATGGGGGCCCGGCTGGACGACCTGATCATGCTCAGGGCCAACCTCTGGCTGCAGATGGAGCAGGTGGGCGACTTCATCACCGCCCTGGATCATGCCGACAACGAACGGATCATCCAATTCAAGGCCCAGGTGGAGCGTCTGGCCCAGCAGTTGGGCGACCACGAGCAGAACCAGCGCGCCCGTCGTCAGCAGCAGACTTCCGGTTCGTCACCCACTGGGGCACCCTCCACCATCACCGTGGGCACCCTGCTCGGCGACGACAATGCCGAGAATCCGGCATCAAAACAGGGCCTCGCCGCGGCAGATGCGGCAACCTCACCTAAGGAACCCTCCTTCGAACCCTCGGATGAGAGCTCGGCCACCATCGCCATCAGCAGGGCAGAAATGGCTGACCTGGCTCAGACCCAGACCGCCATGGACCATTCCGAAGCCAGGAATAAGCCCATCAGACAGGCCCAGAGCACAAACCTTGGCAGCGACAATCAACCCAAGCCACCAGCTGTTGCTCCTGTTGCCCAAGAAGAGGAATCAGGCCTGAGCGATCACTTCCGCGGCATCGGCAGTCCAGCCACCGGCGACAAGGATACGGGTGGCGAGGCGAATCCAAAGGCTGCAACGAGCGACGCGTCCGTAGACAGCCAGTCCTCGACTGAGGCAGGAGAGACCGCTTCCCAGCCGCATGATGCCTCGTCAGCTCAAGCCCTCGCCAACGATCAGGCTGAGACCGTCGTCATTCCCAGAAAGCCCCTGCCCGAGCAGACCCCCACGCTCACTGCAGACGGACAGGCATCGGCATCACCGCCAGAAAGCGGCTCTTCCCCGGAGGAGCATCAGGGAGACGCTTAGAGCGTAATCACCCGGGCCAGCGAATAATGAGACCGGAAGAACCGTGGGCCGGCAGGTCTGGGCGACGGAGAACAACCTTGGAGGTAGCAATGGATATCGAATTCGGCATCAAAAATGTGGCCCGCACGGTCAACTTCAGCACCAATGCCAAGGCGGATGAGGTGGCTGCCCACATCGCCCAGGCCCTGAACGAGGGCGGACCCATCGATCTGGTGGACGACAAGGGCCGTCACATCATCGTTCCCAAGGAGTCCCTGGGCTACGCAGTGGTCGGTTCAGACACCACCCATCCGGTCGGCTTCGGTGTCCTGGGAGGCTCCGCCGACTGAGACTGTGATCGCCTGACGGGGGCGGCTGGATCCTTGTAGTCCGACCGCCCCCGATCCGTATCCGCTAACCCTTCCAGGCCACCGGACGGCTCCCCCGGGCCCTGTCCACGATTTGGGCCACCACCTCGCCACTGGTGCTGTTCTCCCCCATGCGATTGGGCTTGCCTTGGCCGTGCCAGTCCGATCCTCCGGTTACCAGCAGCCCCCAACGCTGGGCCAGGGCCATGAGCCGTCGACGCTGCTCAGGCGGATTGTCCCGATGCCAGACCTCCAGTCCGCCCAGTCCCTCTCTGGCCAGCGTGGCAATCTGTTGGTCGGAGAGCAGGACGGGATTACGGTTGACCGCACCAGGGTGGGCGACGACCAGGACACCGCCTGCGTGGTTGACGGCCGCCAGCACCTGGTGGGTGGTCGGCGAGGGAGTAGGCAGGTAGTAGGCGCTCCTGGAGGAGCAGACCCCGGCGAAGGCCTGGCTCCGGTCGGCATAGACACCGGCCTTGACCAGGGCATCGGCGATATGCGGGCGGCCCACCGTGGTCTTCGACCCCTCCTTGACCTGGTCCAGCACATCCTGCCAGGTGATCGGATAATCCCGGGAGATCCGCTCAACCATGGTCCTGGTTCTGGTCAGCCTGGCCTCCCTGGTCTTGGCGAAGAGCCCGGCGATGACTGGATCCTTGGGATCGTAGAGGTAGGCCAGCATGTGAACCGAGACACGGCCATCCTGCGCAGTGATTTCGGTGCCCGGCAGCAGGGGCATTCCCAGGGACTGGGCCGCCTGACGGGCCTCATCCCAGCCCGCATTGGTGTCATGGTCGGTGATGGCCAGACCTTCCAGTCCCAGCTGCCGCGCCTGCTCGACCATCCCCCGGGGCGTCACGGTGCCGTCGGAGAACACGGTGTGGCAATGCAGGTCCCAGCCGGAGACCGTGACAGTATCCTCATGCGTCATGCCTCCATCCTAAACTCGTGAACGCGTTCCCGTCTCAGAGAACCCTCCCGACCATTGAGGTGATGGACCCCATGAGCGAACCGACCTCGTCAGCCCCTTCCAGCTATCTGATTGCCGCCCTGACCTCGTTTGCGGCGCTCTACGCCAGCCTGGTTCTGTCAGCGGAAACCCTGCAACTGGCGCGTCACCCCCAGGGCCAGCTCAGCTGTGACATCAACTCGGTGGTCTCCTGCTCAGCCGTGGCCCAGTCCCCCCAGGCCGAACTGATCCGCCTGGGGACCCTGCCGATCCCCAATGCCTTCCTGGGGCTGGTCGCCGAGGCCGTCTTCCTGACGCTGGCCGTAGTGGGCCTGTGCCGGATCAAGATGCCTACGCTGCTGGCGGCAGGGACCTGGCTGGCCTCGCTTGCCGCTCTGGCCTACGCGCTCTGGCTGTTCACCCAGTCGCTCTTCGTCATCCACGCCCTCTGCCCCTGGTGCCTGGTCATGACCTTCGCCACCAGTCTGCAATTCATGGCCTTCAGCCACGCCACAGTCATCCAGCAGGGTCTGCCGCGCAAGAGGTCGGGATGGCTGCTGACATACTATCAGCGGCATTTCGATCTGATGGTCGACCTGGTCTGGCTGGTCGCCCTGGCCACTATCGTCCTGGCTGTGGAAGGATCCGCCCTCTTCGGCTGATCAGCAGTCTGGCACATGCTCCAGGGTCAGACGGGCGACCATCCTGGCCGGTCCAGTCAGCCACACATCCTGCGGATCCACATCCACCTGCAGACGGCCCCCGCCCACCTGGATGGTCCAGTGGTCAACCCCGGTCAGGGCTCGCAACAGCACGCCGCTGGCGCACAGACCGGTCCCGCAGGACAGGGTCTCGCCCACCCCACGCTCATAGACCCTCATGGTGGCCCGACCGCTGCCATTGTCGGCATCCAGGGCATCCAGACGCAGGAATTCCACATTCTGCCCCTCAGCCAGCCCGGGCCTGACCCGCGGCGGGGCCGACAGGTCCAGATCGCCCGGATCGGGCAGATCGGTCCTGGCCAGCAGATCGGTCACGGTCCCGGGCAGTCCACCGGCCTCCAATTCGGCAGCGACTGCAGTGAGAACGACTGCATGAGGATTGCCCATATCCACCATGGTGCCAGGAGCCGAGCCTCCCAGGGCGCCGCCGTCGACCAGCTGCTGCCCCACCGGACCCATCCGCCAGGCCCCGACCTTGACCTTGAACACATGCTCGCCGTCGCACTTCATCGGACTGCGCGAGACGATCCGCTTGACCCCGGCCCGGGTCCCCAGCAGGAAGGAGGAACCTTCCATAGTCGGTGTCAGCCCCTGCTTCTGGGCGAAGAGGGTGATGGCCCGGGTCCCGTTGCCGCACATCTGAGCCAGTGATCCGTCCGCATTGCGGTAGTCCATGAACCACTGACAGCCGAAACGATCGCAGGCATCCACCTGGTCCTGATTCAAGTCGCTGACATCAGCCGGATGGGTCAGCCGGATGACCCCGTCGGCCCCGACCCCGAAATGACGGTCGCACAGCCAGCGCACCTGGTCGGCCGTAGGCTCCAAATCCCCCCGGGGATCGGCGTAGACCACAAAATCGTTGCCGGTGGCTTGCATTTTGTAAACAGTCCGGGGAATACTCATGCTTGTAGCGTACGGCCCTTCGGCGACAGGCTAGGCTGGTTCTTCGGCTGTGAAAGGAGCGGATCAGATGACATCAGATGCACCGATCGGGATCTTCGACTCCGGACTCGGCGGTCTGAGCGTCACCGCAGCCATCCGTAACCTCCTTCCTCAAGAAAACCTGCTCTACTTCGGCGACTCCGCCTACGCCCCCTACGGCACCAAGGAGCCAGCACAGATCGCCCAGCGCTGCCAGGTTATCGGCGACCGATTCATGGACCAGGGCATCAAGGCCATGGTCATCGCCTGCAACACCGCCACCAGCGTCTGCGTGGATGACATGCGCCGGCGCTACCCGATCCCGGTCATCGGCATGGAGCCGGCACTGAAACTCGCTTGCATGCGCGGCGGAGGCCGACCCCAACGCGTACTGGTCACGGCCACCCCGCTGACCTTGAAGGAAGCCAAGTTCTCACGCCTGATGGCACGGTTCTCCGGCAGGCACACCATCCTCACCCAGCCCTGCCCGGACCTGGTGACCATTGTGGAGTCTGACAGGCTGAACGACCAGGCCCTGGTCGATGCCACCCTGCACCGTTATTTGGACCCCTATGATCTGCAGACCCTGGATGCCCTGGTCCTGGGCTGCACCCACTTCGTCTTCTTCCGACAATCCATCGCCCGCATCTGCCCGCCGGGCCTGGCGCTGATCGACGGCAACCCTGGGACGGCCCGCCACCTCAAGGATCTGCTGGCCCAGGCCGATGCCCTCAACCCGGGCCCGGGCCCCGGCAGCGTACAGATCGCCAACTCCGATCCCTCACCGGCCATGCTGGATCTGTCCAAGCGGCTGCTGGCCTCCTGCCGTCCCTGAACGGCTTGTCCTACGTTCACGCATAAGCTGACATCAAGCGCGGATACTTGTCAGGAAACGAGGTGCCCATGGCACGCAAAAGAACAGCCGTCATCGACGTAGGCGGCGGCTACCGGTCCATCTTCGGCGCCGGCGTCTTCGACCGCTGCATGGAGCAGGGCATCACCTTCGATCACTGCTACGGGGTCTCGGCCGGCAGCGCCAATCTGGCCTCGTTCCTGTCGGGCCAGCTCAGACGCTGCTACCGCTTTTACACGGTGTACTCCTCCCGCAAGGAGTACGCGAGCGTGAGCAACTTCCTGACCAAGCACACCTTCGTTGATCTGGACTACGTCTATGGCAAACTGTCGGCCCACGATGGGGAATGCCCGCTGGATTACCAGGCTTTGAAGGCCAATCCGGCCCTGTTCACCGTAGTGGCCTGCAAGGCCACTGACGGATCCACTGTCTACTTCGACAAGTCCGACCTGGCCCAGGACAACTACGATATCCTCAAGGCCTCATCCACCGTGCCCGTGGCCAACAAGCCCTACATGATCGATGGCGTGCCCTATCTGGACGGCGGTATCGCCGACCCGGTTCCGGTTCGCAAGGCCATGGACGAGGGCTACGAGCGTATCGTCCTGGTTCTGACCCGTCAGAGGGATATTCTGCGCGAGCAGAAGAAGGATGTCCTGCCGGCCCGAATCCTAGCCAGAACTTATCCGGCGGCCGGCGAGCGCCTGATGGAGCGCTACCGCACCTACAACGACGAGGTGGCCCTGGCCAAGCAGGCCGAAAAGAAGGGCCAGGTGCTCATCCTGGCCCCGGACAGCCTGTGCGGGCTGACCACGCTGAGCAAGTCGCTCAAGGGACTCAACGCCATGTATGACAAGGGCTACCGGGCAGCCGAGGCCATAGCCGACTTCCTGGAAAGCTGAGCAAGGCCTTACAGAACCGGCATCTCGGCCCCGCCCTCTGTGCCCGCGCTCCTGCGGCCATGGCGGGGATCCGCACTCCCCTGGGTGCTCTGGGCGGTCATCAGCGCTGCGGTCATCTGGTTGAAGAGTTCGTTGTAGCCACCGGGGGTCGCCGCTGGCAGAACCAAGGTCTTGGCATTGTCGGACTCGGCCAGCGAGCGCATCACATCCAGATATTGGTTGAAGAGCACCACATTGTTGACGGCATCGATATCCATGCCCACGGCCCGCAGACTGTTGATCTGATCCACTATGCCGTTGGCGATCTCCCGCCGGTAGTTGGCCTGGCCCTCGCCTTGCATCCTGGTCTTCTCGGCATCGGCCCTGGCCTGGGTCTCGATCTCGATCCGTCGGGCTTCGGCACGCTCCCTGGTGGCCTCCTTCTCACGCTGGGCCGCATTGATGGAGTCCATGGCCTGCTTGACCTGGGTGGAGGGGTCGATGGCCGTGACCAGGGTCTTGATGACCGAGAACCCGAAGCGCTGCATCTCCTGGCCCACAGTCTGCTGCACATCGGAGGCGATGTCATCCTTGCGGGCGAAGGCGTCATCCAGGCTCAGGGCCGGAATGGCCGACCTGAGAGCGTCCTCCATGTAGGAACGCAGCTGGCCCGCCGGGTCGACCAGCTCGTAGTAGGCCGTGGATACGTTGGCCGCCTCCACCCGGAACTGTGCGGAGACCTCGACGGTGACGAAGACGTTGTCCTTGGTCTTGGTCTCCAGCTTGACATTCAACTGGTTGACCCGCAGGTTGGTCTTGGCGACTATCCGGTCCACCAGGGGAATTTTGGCGTGAATACCTGCCAGCGCCACGCGGTGGTACTTGCCGAAGCGCTCAATGACGTCCGCCTGCTGCTGGGGTACCACGAAAATCCCCAGAAGGAAGATGATCAGCGCCAGAACCAGCACGACGATCACAATGGCGATGCCCAGATGCATGAGTGTTCTCCTTCGAGCTTAAAACCCTTGGGGCCGGACTTGAAAACCGCACCATTCCGGCCTTTCCTCCCATCACCATACATGATGGACTCGTCTGAATACTCGGTTCGGGCACACAAGGGGTAATAGACTCGGCTTAACAAGGCTTCAACCCGAAAGGATGAATATGGCAAAACTACGCGGCATCGACGCCGATATCTTCCCCTTGGTTCTAGGCGGCAACACCTTCGGATGGACCAGCGACGAGTCCGAATCTGACCGGGTCCTGGACGCCTACACGGCAGCCGGAGGCAACCTGATCGACACAGCTGACGTCTATTCGGCCTGGGCCCCAGGCCACTCCGGCGGCGAGTCCGAGATCGTCCTGGGCCGCTGGCTGGCCAAGAACGGCAACCGCAACAAGGTCCTGGTGGCCACGAAGGTCAGCCAACACCCCCAGTACTCAGGCCTGTCAGCCAAGAACATCGAGGCCGCTGCCGATGCCTCTCTGCTCAGACTGGGCCTGGATGTGATCGACCTCTACTACGCCCACTTCGACGACAGCTCCACCCCCTTGGAGGAGACTGCGGCAGCCTTCGACAAGCTGGTCAAGGAGGGCAAGGTCCGGGCCATCGGAGTGTCCAACTACACACCGGACCGGATCCGTGAATGGTTCAGCATTGCACGCAAGGAGGGCCTGACCCTGCCGGTGGCCCTGGAGCCCCAATACAATTTGGTCTACCGCAAGACCTATGAGGGTGGCCTTATGCAGGTCGCCAAGGACGAGGACCTGGCTGTCTTCCCCTACTTCTCGCTGGCTTCAGGCTTCCTGACGGGCAAGTACCGGACCATGGATGACCTCAAGGGCAAAAAGCGCGAGGGCATGGTCAAGGACTTCTTCACCCAGGAGGGGCTGGACGTGGTCGCCGCCATGGACGACATCGCCAAGGCTCACGGGGTCGAACTGGCCACCGTCGCCCTGGCCTGGCTCAACCACAGGCCTGGGATCGCGGCACCCATCGCCTCTGCACGCACCCCTGAGCAACTGCCAGCCCTGCTGGCCGCTGCTCATCTGGAACTGAGTGACCAGGATATGCAGACCCTGGATCAGGTCAGCGACAAGGTCAAGGGCTGATCTGCAGCCGGTACCCCATCGCAGTTGCCTGCAGCAGGGCTTAATAAAAAGGGCTTCCATCCGATACGGGATGGAAGCCCTTTTGTGCAACGATGATCAGGCCTTAACCAAGTCAACCCGGGGCTGGTCCACATCGCCGGCATTGACGGTCAGGCTGGTGGCCAGGGTCTCGTGTGCGATCAGGTCGCTGAACTGCTGGGCCTTGGGGGCATCCTCCCTAGGCAGGGTCAGGGTCAGCCGGATCCGGTCAGCGATGTCCAGGCCAGCGGTCTTCCGGGCATCCTGAACCTGGCGGATCAGATCTCTGGCATAGCCTTCGGCCAGGAGGTCGTCGTCCAGCTGGGTGTCGAGGATGACGAAGCCGCCGGTGGGCAGGGCTGCGGAGGCCGAACGGTCAGCCTGGGAGCCATCCTCCTGCTCGATCCTGTTGTCCAGTTCGTATTCGCCTGGCTCCAAGGCCACAGGTCCGTCGGGGGTAGTGACGACCACATGGCCGTCCTGCTCCGACCAGTCGCCCTGCTTGGAGGCCCGGATGACGAACTGGACCTGCTTGCCCAGGCGAGGCCCGGCCACACGGGCGTTGACCTTGAGATCGTGGATGATTCGCAAGCCGTGCTGTCCGGCCTGATCCAGGGTGCAGAATTCCACATCCTTGATGTTGAGCTCGGACTTGAGCACGTCCACGTAGGGGCGGGCCGCATCGGGGTCACGAACCACCACCGTCAACCGGGACAGGGGCTGGCGGACGCGGATCTGCTCGGCCTTGCGCAAGGCCAGGGTGGCCGAAACCACCTCGCGAACTTTCTCCATGGCGGCTACCAGGGCAGGATCGTCACGCAGGACCTGTCCCAGTTCGGTCTCCTGCCCGGTGGCCTCATCGGCCAGGAAGGGCCAGTCAGCCAGATGGACCGACTCGCCGCCGGTCAGACCACGCCAGATCTGCTCGGCCTCCATGGGCGCCAGCGGGGCCAAAACTCGGGCGAAAGCCTCCAGGACCGTGTAGAGGGTGTCGAAGGCCTGGTGGTCCTCGCCCCAGAAGCGGTCGCGGTTGTTGCGGATGTACCAGTTGGTCAGCACATCGATGAAGTCGGTCACTGCATCGCAGGCATCAGAGATGGCAAAGTCATCCAGGGCCTTCTGCACCGACTGGATCAGCCGCCGGGTCCGTGCCAGCAGGAAGCGGTCCATCTCCGGCAGGCTCGCCACCCGATCCGGCGTTAGCGCCTGGGCCTGGTAGCCGGCGCCCTTGTTGGCCGCGTTGGCGTAGAGCGTGTAGAAGTAGTAGGAGCTCCAGACCGGCAGCATGACCTGGCGGACCGTGTCGCGAATGCCATCGGCAGTGACGACCAGGTTGCCGCCGCGCAGGATGGAAGAGCTCATCAGGAACCACCGCATGGCATCGGAACCATACTTGTCGAAGACCTCGTTCACATCCGGATAGTTGCGCAGGTGCTTGCTCATCTTCTGGCCGTCGGAGCCCAGAACAATGCCATGGCAGATCACGTTCTTGAAGGCCGGCCGGTCGAAGAGGGCCGTGGACATGATGTGCATGGTGTAGAACCAGCCACGGGTCTGGCCGATGTACTCCACCACGAAATCGCAGGGATCCCTGTCCTCGAAGTACTGCTTGTTCTCGAAGGGGTAGTGGAACTGGGCGAAGGGCATGGAGCCCGACTCGAACCAGCAGTCCAGCACATCGGTGATCCTGTGCATAGTGGACTTGCCGGTCGGGTCGTCAGGGTTGGGCCTGGTCAGCTGGTCGATCCAGGGCCGATGCATGTTGATCTGCCCCTTGTCGTCAGTCGGGTAACGTCCGAAGTCCTTCTTGAGCTCATCCAGGGACCCGTAGACATCCACCCGGGGGTACTTGGGATCATCCGAGACCCAGACCGGGATGGGCGAGCCCCAGAACCTGTTGCGGGAGATGGACCAGTCGCGGGCGTTGGCCAGCCACTTGCCGAACTGGCCGTCCTTGACATTCTCGGGGATCCAGTTGATCTGCTGGTTGAGTTCCAGCAGGCGGTCCTTGATCTTGGTCACGGAGACGAACCAGCTGGAGACCGGCTTGTAGATCAGGGGGGTGCCACAACGCCAGCAGTGGGGGTAGGAGTGGACGTAGCTCTTCTCCTGGAAGAGGAGGGCACGATGCTCGACAGGGATCTGTGCCAGGGGGCCGTCGCCTGCGCGCAGGTTGCGCACGATGGGCATATTGGCATCGAAGGCCTGCAGGCCCTGATAGTCAGGGCACTGCTCGGTGAAGACGGCCCCGGCATCGAGGACATCCACGCTGCGGATGCCCTTGGCGTTCAGGGTGTTCATATCGTCCTCGCCATAGGGAGCCTGGTGGACCAGGCCGGTGCCCTCCACAGTGTCGACGTAGTCAGCCGTGTAAATGGTATAGGCATTGGGGCCGGGGGTGCCGCCCTCGGATTCGGCCTGCTCTCCGGCGAAGTAGGGGAAGACCGGCCAGTACCGCCAGCCTTCCATCTGGGAGCCCTTGAGGGTGCGAACCACCTGGTAGTCCTCCCCCAGCTGCTTGGCGTAGTCGCCCAGACGGGCCGTGGCGATGTAGAAGCGCTTGCCGGCGAAGGACCCCGACACCGGGCTGACCTCCGAGTATTCGATATCGGCGCCGACCACGATGGCCAGGTTGGTGGGAACAGTCCAGGGGGTGGTGGTCCAGAAGACCGCATAGGCATCTTCGTCCCTGAGCTTGACGGCCACGGAGACGGTGGTGTCCTGCCGGTCCTGATAGACATCGGCATCCATACGCAGCTCGTGGTTGGACAGCGGGGTCTGATCCTTCCAGCAGTAGGGCAGCACCCGGTAGCCCTTGTAGGCCAGGCCCTTCTCGTAGAGGGTCTTGAAGGCCCACATGACCGACTCCATATAGGAGACGTTCAGAGTCTTGTATCCGTGGTCGAAGTCCACCCATCGGGCCTGACGATGGACGTAGTCCTTCCACTCGTTGGTGTACTTGAGCACTGAAGCGCGGCAGGCGTCATTGAACTTCTCGATGCCCATCTGCTCAATCTGATCCACGCTGTCGATGCCGAGCTCGCGTTGGGCCTCCAGCTCGGCGGGCAGACCGTGGGTGTCCCAGCCAAAGACCCGGTTGACCTTGTGACCCTTCATGGTCTGGTAGCGGGGAATGACATCCTTGACGTAGCCTGTCAGCAGGTGCCCATAGTGGGGCAGGCCGTTGGCGAAGGGCGGGCCATCGAAGAAGACGAACTCGTTGTCGGCATGATCGCCGGAAGGGCGACGATCCACAGATTTGTTGAAGGTGTCGTCCTGATCCCAGTAGTCCAGAACGGACTCCTCCATATCAGGGAAGGAAGGATTGGGCTTCACCTTAGCCAGAGCCGGGTCCACCACCGCCTTGGGATAAACTTCCCCATCCCGATTTGTCGCATCTGAGGTATCAGTGGTCTGATTCACCGTTCACGCTCCTCGCTGGTCGTTCATATCGCCATGCCGAGGACGAGGGACCCAGGGGGCCCACCGCGGTACCACCTCGCTTGCCCGGCCAATGACCCGCGCCGGACCGCTTGATCTGGGCTATGCGGGCCCACCCGTCGGTTCTACTGAGGATCGCCGCAAGCAGTCCCGTTCTTCCGAGGGCTCCCCGCTGATGACGGATCAAGGCCCATTGGTGAACAGATTATACCATCTTCAGGAAACCGGACCCGCACGTTCGCATAACGAAACAGTCGTCAGGACTGGAAGCGATCGGGATGGCGTGGATCACCCGGCAGGTTATCCAGAGTGTTTTCGACACCTAGTGCCTGCCTCCAGAAGTCCAGGGAATGGCCATAGGGGCTGGCCTGGCCGCCGCGGACCTGCAGGTCGGCCTTGGCCTGGAGCACATCCTCCTCGCTCACCCCGTCCATGAGTCCGACAAGTCTGCCGAATCGTTCCGAGTCGTAGAAGATACCGCCGACGACCTCAAGAAGTCTGCTGGCCCGTTCCATGGGCAGGGAATCCCAGTGCCTGAGCTCGATGTAGTTCTTCAGGCGGACGTCATTGAAGTGCGTAGTCAGGATGTGCGCTATCTCGGCGTCGTTGAGCCGGCGGTCAGGATAGATTTCCCCGGCGTTTTCGTGCCAGGCGATGAAGACCTGCTTCCCCTGCGGTCCATCCACCTCAGGGGTGTGGGAGACATCGGCGACCATGAGCGGAGTGGAGAGTATGTCCACGGCATAGTCCTCCCAGCCGAAGCCATCCTCGAACAGCCCGGGAATCAGGCCTGTGCGCTGGGTGTCGAGCCAGTCCCAGATCCGCTGGCGCCGTAGGGGCATGCGGTTGGGCTTCCCCTCAAAGATCGGAGTGTTGCGGAAGAAGTAGGCCAAGATGGGACCGATGGCCGTGCCCAGACGGATCTTGGCGATGGCATCCTTCTCGTCCTGATAATCGATGCTGATCTGAGTGGAGGCGGTGCTACGCATCATCATGGGTCCACACTGACCAATGCGACCCAGGTAGGTGTTCATGACCGCATAGCGTTCCTTGGGATTGACGCCCACATCCGCGTAGGAACCAGCCGGACGGTACCCGTACTCGACCAGCCGGAACCCCAAGCGCTCGGCAATGGGGTCGACCTCGGCACGGAAGCGACGGTAGAGGTCCTCGAATTCTCGGCTGTCCCGCACCACACCCAGGGAGCACTCCACCTGGCTGCCGGGCTCCAAGGAGACCACACAGCCCGGCCTGCTCAGCCCCACCAGGTGTCCGTCCTCCCGGTACTCCTTATCGCCGTCGTAGCAGGGCTCCAAGGCAGACAGCAGGGCCTCGATGCCCCGCTCCCCCTCATAGGGAACCGGGGCATCGGATCCGTCGTTGCGGACCGGCAGATGCTCAATCTCGATGCCGAACCGCCACTGGGACCGCGGCTTAGACCCGCGCGAAAAGTAGTCGACCAGGCTGGCTACATGCCGCGGATTAGGGACCGTCAACAGGTGCGCGTACCCAGCGCCTACGCTTTTCCTCATGCTGCAATCGTAGGAGCGGACGAGGGCCCTGGGCAATCAACACGCGAGGAGTTCCGCTACCGGATGGCGGTCAGTCAGCCCACGGTCACCGTCACGGCCTGCAGGTCTTCCCTTCGTGAGGAGGACCCCACCAGTACCTGGAATTGGCCGGGTTCGACCCTGCGGTTGCAGTCGGCATCAACCAGGGTCCACTCGGCCACAGGGAGGTCAAAGACCACCTTCCGAGTCTGCCCTGGATCCAGCTGAATCCTTTGGAAGGCCTTGAGTTCGCGGTCAGCCCAGCTGACGGAGGTCACCAGGTCGCTAATATAAGCCTGAACGACCTCGGTGCCCGGCCGCTGGCCGGTGTTGGTCAGGTCCACGGTCACCCTGACCGTGTCCTCTGGGCCAACGGTGTCTGGTCCATCGACCCGAGGCTTTCCGTATGCAAAGGTGGTGTAGCCCATCCCCTGGCCGAAGGCGAAGGCAGGATCCTGGGTCAGATCGGCATAGCGGTTTCCATGCTGGCCCCGGATCTGGTTGTAGTAGACCGGCAGCTGCCCGGCATGCCTAGGGAAGGTGATGGGCAGTCTGCCTGTGGGCTCGACCTTGCCGACGAGAATCCTGGCCAGGGCACGACCGCCCTGCATGCCCGGGTCGGGCTGCCAGATCAGAGCCCTAGCCGACTGCGCAGACGGAGGCAGGATCAGCGGCTTGGAAGACATGAGCACAATGACCATGGGCTTGCCCGTCCACTCCAGGGCATCCAGCAAATCACGCTGAGGACCATAGAGCTCCAAGGTGGCGGTTGAACGGCCCTCGCCCACCAGCTGGACCACGTCGCCGACCACGGCAACCACCAGGTCGCTTTGCCTGGCCAGGTCTACGGCCCTGTCGAAGCGGCGCTGATCAATCCTAGCCGGGGCCGCCACCTTGGGCCTGGGCTGGCCATCGGGGAAGAGTTTGCCCGCCGGGTCGTCGACCAGACGGAGCACCTCAACACCCTGCTCGCAGTTAAGCTGCCAGTTTTCGGGCAACTCCTGACGCAGACCGTCGGCCACGGTCGTGATCATCTCCCGAGGCTGGTCCTTGATCCAGTCGCACTGACCTGAACCGCCCGCCCAGTCCCCTAGCTGGTTCTGGGCATCGTCGATCAGCGGACCCACCAAGGCAATGCTGTGTGCTGAGCCATTACCAGGGCGGCCATCAGCATCCACACCTCCGAACAGGGGCAGGATGCCGTCGTTCTTCAAAAGGACTGCAGACTCCTGGGCCACCTGGAGGTTGAGCTCCTGGTGCTCCGGTGAGTTGATGACTACCTTCTGGGCCTCGGGATCGGGCAGGCGCGGATCCTCGAAGAGCCCCATGCGGAATTTCAGGGCCAGGATGTGCTTGACCGCCCGGTCAAGGTCCTCCTCGCGCAACAGCCCGACATCCAGCGCATCCAAGGCTCCCTGGTAGAAGCCTGGCGTGGTCATGATCAGGTCGTTGCCTGCCTTGACTGCGGCCGCGGCGGCCCTGGCGTAGTCGGGCTGCACCTTCTGCTCCCAGACCATGCGGCCCACGTTGTCCCAGTCGGTGATCAGGGTGCCCTGGTAACCCCACTCCCCTCGAAGAACGTCGTTGAGCAGCCAGTTGTTGATGGTGACCGGTACCCCGTCTATGGACTCGTAGCCCAACATGAAGGTGGCCACGCCCTCCTTGGCCAGGCGCTCGAAGGGCGGCAGGAACCAGGAGAGCAGCTTGCGGTGCGAGAAGTCGGCCTCGGAGGCGTCGCGCCCGCCCTGGGTCTCGGAGTAGCCGGCAAAGTGCTTGGCCGTGGCCAGCACAGCATCCTTGGGCAGGGTTCCGGTCATGGCTGATCCGCCCTGGTAGCCGCGCACCATGGCCGAGGCCATTTCGCCGATCAGGAAGGGATCCTCGCCGAAGGTCTCGTCCACCCGACCCCAGCGGGTGTCCCTGGCGATGCAAAGCACCGGGGAGAAGGTCCAATGAATACCTGTCGCGGCGATCTCCTCGGCTGCAGCCCGCCCCATCCGCTGAACCAGTTCAGGGTCGAAGGAGGCTGCCATGCCCAGCTGCTCGGGAAAGATGGTGGCCCCACGGAAGAAGGAATGGCCGTGGATGCAGTCGTCGCCGATCAGCAGGGGGATGCCCAGTCGGGTGCGATGAACGGCCTTGTCAGCCTTGATCATGTTCTTCGGAGAGACATGCAGCAGGGATCCGGCGTGCTGATCCACCACCTCCTTGTCCACCCCCTGGCTGGCGTCCAGCTGCATCATCTGGCCTACCTTCTCTTCCCGGGTCATCCGTCCCAGCAGGTCGGCCACCCGCTCATCCACGCTCAGGTCGGGATTGCGGTAGGGCAGATCCTCCGTCAACTTCCTTGATGCCATCTGGGCACCTTCCTTTCTCCTCGATAACTCATAAACTGATAGCTTTGCAGTCGGTCAGGCTGAAGACGGTTTACCGAACAATGATCGCCAGGTCCCAGGGGCCGATAGTCATGGACTGGCCCTGATCCACACGCGCCTGAGGATCAGCCTGCCCGTCTGCCACCAGCAGATGCCCACCATAGGGTGCATCGAGCCTGACCTTCTCGGACGAATAATTGAGCAAATAGGCGACCTGCTCCCCCAAGGCGTTGGTACCCTCACGCACAGTGACCAAGCCGGACAAGTCCCGGGCAGGACCACTCAGTCCAGCCACATCCGCCGCATCCGACAGCAGCAGCCGCATACCCTGGGCCGACGGTAGAGTGCCAATCCACTCCGCGCTGCCGCGACCGTAATCATGACGGGTCACAGCCGCATACCGCCCCCAGACCGGGTGGTCATAGGATGCCAGGACCTGAGTATCGGGACGCGGATTCAGCAGCTCAATCAACCCCTGGCAGGCCGGCCCGGCTTGGTCGGTCCCATGCAAATCCAAGGTAAGACCCTTGCCGGGACGGGTGAACTGGTTGTAGTCGATGCCGAACACGTCGGTCAGCAGGTGCGGTGCCTTGTCATGCCAAACCTTGAGATTCTCGTCCGCCACAAAGGAGCGCAGCGTGGCCACCAAGTGACCTCCCTGATGAACGTAATCGGCCAAGACCCTCAGCGTATCCTCATTGGTGCTGTACAAGGCTGGAACCACGACCATGGCATAGCGACCCAGCTGGGACCGGTCAGCCTTGTCGCTGATGAAATCGCACTCTATGTTGAGCTCGAAGAGGGCATCGTAGACCCGTCTGACCACATCGTTGTAGGAGATCTGCCCCTGCTGACGGGGGAAACCGGTCTCCAGGGAGAACCAGTCCAGGGCGGTCAGGGAGTCGTTGCCCACCATAATGGCGACCTTGTTGCGCTTTTGGAGGTTGATCAGGCGCTCCCCCACACCCTTTTGCGCTACCTGCCTGCCGAACCGCCCGGCCTCCTCATAGGTGGGGTTGGGTTCCATGTCCTGTGAAAGCAGCCCCTTCCAGTAGGTCTCAAAGGAATTGTGGATGGAATGCCAGTGCCAGTACATGACCCCGTCAGCCCCCGATGCCAGATGGCTGTATGCCTGAAGCCGCAGCTGGCCCGGGTAGGGCAGCCAGCCGTTCTGCCCCTGGGCTTCGGTTTCCAGGACCAGGTAGTTGGCGCCGCCCTTCAGACTGCGGGTCATGTCCCCGCCGAAGGCGATCTCCTTGCCGGTCAGCTCATCCTCCGTGGGATGGTAGATATCCACACCGGCCACATCCAGACATTCGGCCGCCTCGAAATGATCGACGGCTGGCTGGATGCCGTATGACCAGCCCGGGCTCCAGTCGAAATCGAAGTTGTGAGTGACGAATTGGTCCTCGCGGGCATATTCGCGCACAATGCCAGCCTGCCAGGCCAGGTAACGACTGACCTGGCTTCGGCGGAAGCGGTCGAATGCCGAGCCCAATGACGCATTGATGGTCCCGGTCAGATCGGGAAAGTCCTCCCAGGAGTCAATTCTGTTGGACCAGTAGTCCAGGCCAAAGGCAGCATTGAGACGATCCAGATCGTCGTCAAATCGCCGTCGCAGATCCTTGACGAAGAGCCGCTGCATGTCGGGCGATACACAGTCGTAGTACTTGGTTTCATTGTCGACCTGGTAGCCGATCACCTGGGGGTTATCGGACACATGGCTTATCAGCCTGCGTATGACGCGCTCGCCATAGTACCGGTAGGAAGGGTTGACAATGTCCATGATCTGGCGAGCGCCATACCGATTGGGACCATTAGGGGTGTCCGCCAGAACATCCGGATGCATGGCAACCAGCCAGGCGGGGACGGCATAGGTGGGCGTGCCCACGATGACCTGGATGCCGAATCGTCCTGCGGCATCCAGTACCCGGTCCACATGGCTGAAGTCGAATACGCCGGGCTGGGGCTCCAGAGTGCTCCAGGTGGATTCGGCGATACGAATGGTGGTAATGCCAGCGGACTTCATCATGGACATATCCTTGTCCACCCGCTTATAGGGCATGTATTCGTCGTAGTAGGCACACCCGAAGATGAGCCTGTCCGGAAGGCGCGTGCTGCTCGCATTGTCTGACATAATGAACTCCAATCTTGATTGACAGGACTCAATTCAAAGGACGATGATGCTGAAAGATTGCGGCTCTGGTTTGTCTGGAAGCCTTGGCTTTCTTCCCTAGTCCATTCCAGATCGGTTGACGGCTCCGAGGAGTCCTTATGCACCTGCAGAAGTTCGGAATCACCCAATGCCAGGGTTGTTGAGTCGCTCATGGTGCCGATATCTTTCAACTAGTCTTCTCTGACACTCCAATGGCGGAAAAGCCATATCTACTAATCATTAGATAATGATATACCTAACAGGTATTCAATGATTCTGTCAAGTCATCGACTCTGTGCAGGGCCGCGGGTGCCACGACTTGTTTTCTCTCCCCAGAAGAGCCGGAACCCTTGTGCTGTTACCAATACGCCCCATGTACCATAAGTATCAACATGTCCAGGAGCAGTGAAAAGGAGTCGCAAGACCAGACAATGACGAGCCGTACCAGAAAATCACCGGAGGTGAGAAGAGCGGAAATCACACAGGCCGCCGCCCACCTCATCAGCCAGCATGGGTACAACGGCATATCGCTCAAAGACGTTGCTGACATGGTGGGGATGTCCCAGCCGGGCATCCTCCATTATGTGGGCAGCAAGGAAGGCCTGCTCTCCCTCCTGGTCACAGACATCTACGATGCTTATGGCACCCCTGAGGAATTCATTCAGACGGGCCTACCCGGGTCCGACCCTGATCATCCACATTTGCCGGCCTATTTTGACTATTTGGTCGCCCACAACGCCAACCAGCCCGAACTCACACAGCTCTATACGGTCCTGGAAACTGAGGCCATCTCGACCAGCCATCCCCTGCATGATTATTTCATCCGCAGGCCGGCAGAGGTCTGGAAACACTATTCCGAATTCCCATGGTTGCTTCCCGATGGAGTGGAATGGACAAAAGACATGCAGAGCAAGGTAAGGATGAGCCTGGAGGCCATGGACGGCATACAGATAAGGCTGCTGCGTGAGCCGAAAATCGACTACATCCAGGAATGGGACCGGTTCAAAGCGCTGATTTTTCCCCTGCCGCTCTGGGATGGATATTGCTGATCAAGCCCAGGCATTGCAGTAGCCAAAACCGCGGCTGCCAGACGCCAGCCGGCAGGGACATCCAGGGAGCCAGCAACCGATCAGCCTTCCTGATCCATGCTGAAGGGCCGGACGTCATAAGGCGCTTGAAACCGGCGATCCTTCCAGTAGTATTCATAATCGTGGTCATTGATGGGACGGACGACCTTGCAAGGATGACCGTAGGCGACCACGTTGGCGGGGATGTCCTTGGTGACCAGGGACCCTGCCCCGATGACCGTGTTGTCTCCGATGGTTACTCCCGGCATGACGATGGCGCCTGCCCCGATCCACACATTCCTACCTATGCTGACCGGGACCGAGAACTGGGGCGTTCCATATACGCGTATGTCGGGGCGAATGGTGTGCCCAGTGGTGACGATAGTGACGTTTGGTCCGAACATGGTATGGTCGCCTATATCAATGCGTCCATCGTCTACCAGAACCAGGTTGAAGTTGGCATAGCATTTGCTCCCCCAGTAGGTGTTACAGGCCCAATTGGCGCGCACCGGTCCCTCAACCCAACTGCCTTCGCCGAATGAGCCGAACATCTGTTTGCAGAGATCCTGCTTTTGCTCCACCTGGCTGGGGCGGCAGGCGTTGAACTCGAAGACCAGATCCTGCTGGGCATCCTGGACCTGCTTCATTTCAGGCGTATCGGCAATGTAGATCTGGTCGGTATCCAGCAGAGCCTTGATCTCCTCGCGGCTGGTCATGGGAAACCCCTCTTTCCTTGATCTTCGTGGTTCAGCAGCTTCGAGGCCGGCGGGTTTAGTCCCAAACACCGACCTCGGTCCGACTACAGGCTCTCCAGAACCTTCTCCTCGTTCTGGACGGGTGCTGCCTGCCCCGCATCCAAACCGGTCGATCCCGCTGCCTGGGATTTAAGAGCAGCCTCGTGGCCCTGGGTGGCATTTTGCGGGTCGCCCGGCTTCTTGGCGGCGGCGATCATCAGCTTGATCCTGTTGAGTTGGTTGGCCTCCGAGGCACCGGGATCGTAGTCAATGGAGACGATGTTAGCCTCAGGATAAGTCCTACGGATCTTGCCGAACATGCCACGTCCTGTCACATGGTTGGGCAGGCAGGCAAAGGGCTGCGCACAGACGATGTTGGGGGCGCCGGACTGGATCAGCTCGATGATCTCGCCGGTCAGGAGCCAACCCTCTCCGGCCTGAACGCCCAGGGAGGTGACCGAGGCAGCCTTCTCCCTCAGGTCGGTGATGTGAGCGGGAATGTCGAACTTTCCATGGGAGGCCTTGAAGCCGGCGATCATGGGAGCTCGATAAGCATCAGCCGCCTTGAGGACGATTTTCTTGACGCCTACAGGACCGCCTGTGCCCAGCATCTCTTCGTTCCATTCAGCGTTGGAGATGCCGTTGACCATGAAGTCACAGACACCGGGAAGCACCGCCTCACAACCTTGGCTTTCGATCAGGTCAACCACGTGGTTGTTGGCATCGGGATGGTACTTGACCAGGATCTCGCCTACTACGCCCACCCGAGGCTTACGAGGGATATCACGCAGCGGCAGTTGATCAAAGGCCCGAATCATCCGCTTCATCAACGTGCCATAGGGCAGATAACCGTGACCATAGACCTTCTTGGCGGTCTTGGAGTACCCGTGGTGCTCAATGGTCTCCTTGCAGATCGTGTCCCAGAGCTTGTAGAGCCTGTTGGCTGAGCCGGGCTCCTGCTCGTAGGGGCGAACCCTGAGCAGGCACTCAATCATGGCATCGCCCAGGTAGAAGGCCTTGACGGCCCGGTGCAGCAGAGCCGGGGTTACCTGGAGACCGGGATTGGCCTTGAACCCCTGCACGCTCAACGTGATGATCGGGACGTAACCATAGCCCGCATCAGCAAGAGCCTTACGCAGGAGGCCATAGTAGTTGGTGGCCCTGCACATGCCGCCGGTCTGGGTGACGATGACCGCGCACTTGTGTGGGTCGAACTTTCCGGAGAGGAAGGCGTTGACCAGCTGCCCCACCACGATGATGGCGGGGAAGCAGGCATCGTTGTTGACGTACTTGACACCGGTGTTGATGTCTTCGGCTGTGGCATGCTTCAGGAGCTCGAAGTGGTAGTCGGCGCTGGAGAAAACCGCCTCCAGGAGGGAGAAGTGCACAGGTGACATCTGCGGCGCGACCACTGTAAATTTGTGCCCCATCTCCTTAGTGAAGCGATGCTCAGTGGCGTACTTGGACAGGGTCGGTTTGGCGGCGGCCCCGCTGGGCTGAGCAGCTTGGCTCTGTTCGGCCGGACGCTCTGCCGACTTGCTTTCGGCTTCCTGATCCTTCTGCCGCGAGGCCATGGTTTCCCGGATGGGCCGGATGCCCATAGGGTGAAGACCTATCAGACCCTGATCGCTCTTGTCGTGCAGGGCAACGAACCTGGCCAGAGCCACAATGTCGGACTTGCGCTGGGACAGGCTGATCTTCTGCGCGTTGGTGGACCGGAACCCATCGGATGTCGGCTTGTCAGACGCATTCGCATCCACTACATCAATGCGGTCTGCAGACTCTTGAGAACCCTGAGAATCAGATGATTCCTCCGCCTGAACCAGGTCAGGCAACGGGTCAGCATCCTTGACCGCAACCTTGGCGGGCGCCTGCTCTTTGACGGGGGCTTCCTTCTGGTCTTCGCCATTCTCTTGGGCCAAATCCCGCTGATGGCGTTCGTCCATGGCGGCCTTCAGCGAGCGCAGACGGATCTTGGCAGCACCCAAGTTGGAGACCTCGTCGATCTTCAGCTGCGTGTAGACATCGCCCTTGTCGGCCAGAATCTCCTGGACTTGGTCGGTGGTGATGGCGTCCACGCCGCACCCAAAGCTGACCAGCTGGACCAGCTGCAGGTCGGGATACTCGGAGACGAACCTGGCCGCGGAATAAAGCCTGGAATGATAGGCCCACTGGTCGGTCACCCTCAGAGGCATCTTCTGATGGTCATCACCGAAGCCAGGCACGGTCTTGCGGAACTTGGCAGCCGTGGGGTTGTTGGAGGCCAGGGCCCGCTCCCCCGCCGCCGGAATGATGTAGTCGCTCAGCTTGGGCAGGTCATGCACGTTCAGCTCGCAGATGGAGTCCTCGGAGAGCACAGCCATGCCCAGGGAGCAGATGGTCTCGGGAATGCCATGGTTGACCTCGGGATCCACATGGTAGGGGCGTCCTGACAGGACAACGCCCTTGACCCCGTACTCCTGCATGTAGGCCAGGGCACGAAGTCCCTCCTGGCGCACATCCTCCTTGAACCGGGCATCCTCACGGTAGGCCTCCTGGACGGCCGTACGGGCCTCATCCTCGCTCACCTTGGCCCAGTCGAAGACCTTGACGATCCGCTCGACCATCTTCTCCTTGTTGGACAGGTTGAAGTAGGGTCGCATGAAGCGGACACCGTTCTCCTTGAGCTCGGCCATGTTGGCCTCAATCACCACCGGATAGTTGGCCACGATGGGGCAGTTGTAGTGGTTGTCCGTATCGGGAACCAGTTCCTGTTCATAGGTGACGCAGGGATAGAAGATGGTCTTGATGCCCTTGTCGACCAGTGAGTGAATGTGCCCGTGGACCAGCTTGGCCGGGTAGCAGATGTTCTCGGAGGCGATGGACTCCATACCGCTCTCAAAGAGCTCGTGGTTGGAACGCCCGGAGATCATGACCCGGAAGCCCAGAGAGGTCAGCAGGGTGAACCAGAAGGGGTAGTCCTCATACATGTTGAGCACACGGGGAACGCCGATATCACCCCTGGTGGCCTTGTCCGGGGTCAGACGGCGGTAGGCGAAGGCCCGCTTGTACTTGAAGTCGTAGAGATTGGGCCTGTCGGAGCGCTTCCTGTTCTTGTCGCCGCCACGCTCGCAGCGGTTCCCGGTCACATAGCGGCCGCCGTCCTCGAATTCGGTGATGGTCAGCTTGCAGTGGTTCTGGCAGAGCTTGCAGACATCGTGGGTGGTGGTCATGGAGAGGTTGTCCAGATCGTCCCCTGCCAGGATGGAGCTGACCACATGGCCGTCCTGCACCTTCAGGTCAGGCAGGGTCGTCTTGAACCCCTGGTCGTTCTTGGAGGCAATCTTGTTGGCAGCAGCCGGCGACAACTTTGACTTGGTGGGAGCCGGAGTCATATTGGGGGTTGTGGGCGTGCTGCCCACAGACTTCACACCGTCGGCCATGTGCGAACTGGCCGCAACGAAATCCTCGACCTCGTCATTCTGCGGGCAGTGCATGCGGGCCGTCAGTGCGGCACCGTAGGCTCCCATGAGCCCGGCAATGTTGGGCCTGGTCACCTTGCGACCGGTAAGGAGCTCAAAGGCCCGCAGGACGGCATCGTTGAGGAAGGTGCCTCCCTGAACCACGACCACTGGCCCCAGGGCGTTGGCGTCACGCAGCTTGATGACCTTGTAGAGGGCGTTCCTGACCACCGAGTAGCAGAGTCCGGCGGCGATGTCCTCCGGGGAGGCGCCCTCCTTCTGAGCCTGCTTGACCGAGGAGTTCATGAAGACCGTGCAGCGGGAGCCCAGATCGGTCGGAGCCTCGGAGGCCAGCGCCTGCTTGGTGAACTCCTGGATGCTGATGCCCATGGACTGGGCAAAGGTCTGCAGGAAGGATCCGCAGCCGGCCGAGCAGGCCTCGTTGACGCAGATCGAATCGATGACCCCATCGTTGACGGCGATGTACTTCATATCCTGCCCGCCGATGTCAATGACCGAGGTGACTCCGGGGCTGATCTCCTCGGCTGCCCTGTAGTGGGCCATGGTCTCGACCACGCCCTCGTCAACATGCAGGCCGGCCTTGACCAGGCCCTCACCATAACCAGTAGCGCAGGCGCGGGCGATGTAGGCGCCCTCCGGCAGGGACTTCCTGACTTCCTTGACGATGTTGGCAGCGGCGATCAGCGGGCTATCCTTATGCACACCGTAAGTAGACCAGACGATGGTCTTGTCGTCGTTGATCAGCACAGCCTTGATGGTGGTGCTGCCCGCATCGATGCCCAGGAAATGCGGCCCCTTGGCTCCTGACAGGTCACCGGTGGGGATGACCTGGGCCCCATGCCGGTCGTTGAACTCCCTGCGCTCGTCTTCATTCAGGAAGAGCGGCCGGATCGTTCTGGCCGTGGAGGGCATGTTCTCCAAGCCCTTCAATGCAGAAAGGACGCCATCCAGCGAAGTCAGATCAAAATGCATATCTTGATCCTGGCGAGCATCCTTGCCGGTCTCGGCCGCCTGGACCTTATCGTCGCCACTGACCAGTGTGGTGGTACGGCCATCCTGCATGGCATCCTGCAGAGCCATCTTGTCCAGGTTCGAAGCCTTCTCGGAGCGTGCCTTGTCGACCTCCGCCTGATCCAGCCCCCAAGCCGGACCGAAGGGGTCGTTCACATCGGTTTCTGGCGAATAGTCAGTATTGACCTGCGCCGCGCTGTCCTGGTCATCCTGCTCGTGACGGCCAGCCATGATGGCAGCGCCGTAAGCCACATAGAGGTGCGCGTTCTCGGGAATGATGTATCGACTGACCCTGTCCTGGAGAATCCGCTTGAAGGCTTCCCTGAGCTCGCTCATGAAGAAGAGAGGCCCGCCCAAAAAGATCACATTGCCACGAATGGGACGTCCGCAGGCCAGACCGGAAATGGTCTGTGTGGCAACGGCGTTGAAGATGGAGGCAGCCAGATCCTCCTTGGCGGCTCCGTCGTTGATCAGTGGCTGGAGGTCGGACTTGGCGAAGACCCCGCAGCGCGAGGCGATGGGATAAATGGTCTTATACTTGGCGGCCATATCGTTCAGGCCGGAAGCATCGGTATTGAGCAGGGTGGCCATCTGATCGATGAAGGCTCCGGTCCCACCTGCGCAGGACCCATTCATCCGCTGCTCCGGCGTGGGCTTCAGATAGGTGATCTTGGCATCCTCGCCGCCCAGCTCAATGATCACATCCCCCTCGGGATAGGTGGCGTTGATGGCCTCGGTCTCGGCGATGACCTCCTGGGCGAACTCCGCCTGAAGCTGACTAGCCAGTTCCAGCCCGCCTGAGCCGGTGATCACCAGGCTGATGGGATTGCTGGCCAGACCAACCCGTGACAGGGAAAGCTTGATGTCAGTGACCAGTTCCGCCACGCACTGGCGCACATTGGCGTGGTGGCGGCGATAGTCGCTGAAAAGCGCCTGATCCAGCCTGTCACCCGTGCCAAGAACCACGGCCTTAACTGTGGTCGACCCGATATCCAAACCCACACGCAGGAGATCCCGCGGTCCTGTGCCCTTATATCGACCCGTTATGTCGACGCCATCAGACATGAAACAACCTCAATCCGTGAGACCGCCGCATGATGGGTCCAAAAGCAGACACCACATCATATCCGGCTTACTCTATTTATGCTACCGCCAGAGCGTGAATAACTTTTGCGATATCAAGGAATCAAGGCTGTCGCCTTCGACACATCTTCCAGCAAAACCGCCTCTGTTGCAGGTAAGCCGCGGACTAGGGCAGGTACATTAGGGCGTTGGTTCCAACCCTTGTCCTCCACACTTTCCCCTCAATCCCAGCCGAATCGCACATGGAAGAAAAGCCGCTGTGCCCTTGGCGAAATTGGCTCAGGAGCAATCGACAGAGGGCCTTCAGAGAGCCTGCAGAGTATATGGAATTGTCCCCATATTGAGAGACCCTGAAAGAACGTTTCCTTCGCTGACCAACCCGAATACCATCCTGTACAGGCTATGCCAGGTGAGTTGGTCAGACTGGCGGAACCGATGGTCAGGAGGCATCAGGTGCGAGCATACATGGGTTCGAACATGCGCGGGTCGATGGGTGCGCCGGTCGGCCCAGCGCCTTCAGGACTGGCTCCCAAACCATTGGATCAGCTGCCCCGCCTGGCACGTGACACCACTGAGGAAGACCCTTGGCCGGTCCGCGTGCTCAGTCAGAAGTACCACGACGCCGTGGCCCGCTGGCCCGGAGCCTGGGTGGAGGGTCAGATCGTGGAGATCAACACCCGCCGGACCGGTTCGGCATATCTGACCCTGCGTGACAATTTCGAGGACATCTCCATCAACGTCATGGGCTTCCGGGCCTTCGCCACTCAGGCTAGGGAATTCCGCCAGGGCGACCGCGTGGTGGTGCATGGGCGGCCCGACCTCTGGATCAAACAGACCCGTCTGAGCTTTATGGCCGACCGGATCAAGCGTGTCGGTACCGGCGACTTGAAGGAGCAGATCGACCAGCTCAGGCGCAAGCTCAAGGGCGAGGGCCTCTTCGATGCAGAGAACAAGGTTCCCCTGCCCGAATTTCCCCGGCGCATTGGCCTGATCTGCGCACCCAAGGCCAGAGCCGAGGGGGACGTGATCACCAATGCTCGCCTGCGCTGGCCCACCATCGAATTCTCCGTGGTGCACGCCCACGTCCAGGGCCCTCAGTGCCCACCCGAGGTGGTCGAGGCCATCCAGAAGCTGGATGCCGATCCGGCTGTGGATGTGATCATCGTTGCCAGGGGCGGCGGCAGCTTCGAGGACCTGCTGGGCTTCTCGGACGAGTCCGTGGTCCGGGCCACGGCAGCCTGCGTCACCCCCATCGTCTCGGCCATCGGCCACGAGGACGACTGGACTCTGATCGACCTGGCGGCGGATCTGCGCGCCTCCACCCCCACTGACGCAGCCAAGCGGGTGGTGCCCGACCTGGTCGAGCAGGAGGGAATCATCCAGGAGGCCCGGATGCGCATAAATGCGCGCATCGAAAATATGGTCGAAGGCGAGACACGACTGATTGAGGGATATGCCAACCGCCCCAGCCTGACCAAGCCGCAGACCATGCTGGACAAGCCACAGCGACTTGTCGACGAGTCCCTGGTTCGCTTGGACATCGCCCTGCGGCGGATCGTGGACGATGCCTCCCTGACCGTGGAGAAGCTCCAGTCCTCGCTGACCGCACTCTCCCCACAGTCAACGCTGGACCGCGGATACGCAGTCGTGCAGACCTTGGACGGGAAGGTGGTCGTCAGCCCGCAGCAGGTTCAGGCCGATCAGGATCTGACCCTGACTGTCAAAGAGGGCCGGATTGAGACCAGGGTCGTCAGCGGGCAGTGACCGATCCTACGCGGTCAGCCACATATAATCATCAGCGATAATCATCCTTATTAATTAAAAATTTGATAACGCACCAGATAAGAAGAGGAGCAGGCATGAACGACACCGACGAGGAGCAGACCCAGCAGAAGGAGAAGGAGCAGGGCAAGGAAGAGCCGGTACTGGCCTCGGCCCTGAGCCAGAAGGAACGCGAGACCATCGCCAAACTGCCCTATGAGCAGGCTCGGGATCAGCTGATCCAGGCAGTTCAGGCTCTGGAGGCCGGCGGTCTGGACCTGGATGCCTCCATGCGTCAGTGGGAGATCGGCGAGGCTTTGGCCAAGCGTGCCCAGGAACTGCTGGGCCAGGTTCGCGCCAAGCTCGATGCCGCCCAGCAGGAGCAGGCCAGCGCCGGAGCCCAGGCTGGCACCCAGTCCAACTTGGATGCCTGAAGAGCCCCCTATTCCACCATCACCGTGGCAAGCAGAGCTGCATGATCCGAGCCATCGATGGGTATGGTCTGCAGCCGATTGGCTCTGATGTCACGGTCCACCACAACATGATCGATGGCCACCAACCTGGGCAAGGGGGCCCTATTGGCCGGCCAGGTCATGCTCATGCCATGCCCAGCCTGACGTGCCCCATCACTGAACCGCTCCCCCAGCATGTCTCGGAAAACTGCATGATCGTAGGTGGCGTTGAAGTCCCCCAAGAGTACGTATCGCGTGTGCTCGTGCTTCCGTAGCTTTCCCAGGTCGGACACGCTGCGTCGCCAGGCATTCCAACTGCCCGGTTGAGGCGAGGTGGTATGGACTGAGACGAATCTGACACTGGTCTTGCCCCTGTCGAAGTCGATGCTGGCCGCCGGCATCATGGAGGAACGAGAACCCACGTCGTCCTTTGAGGGAGACTGCATTGGCGCGGCCGTCCAAAGCCCGTTGGCGTATTCCTTCGAAGATGTGGAAAGCTGCTCGTGGGGCAGATAGCGGTCGATACCGGCCTTGTGCAAACGGCCCACAAAATCCTTGCTGACCTCCTGCAGAGCCAGCACCTCAACCCGGTTGTCGCTGACAGTCTTGACTACCTGGTCAGCATCAGCCTGACCCTTGTAGACATTCAGGGTCATGACCCGGGCCACATTGTCATACCGGTCGGGATGCTCAAGGGCCAGGAGCTGATCCGCTTGCCCATTGAGCTCGGATCCTTGCTGGTAGAAGGGATACTGCCAGTAGACATTCAGAGCCAAGGCAGCGATAAGCACCAAAGCCGTAAACCATCGCGAAGCCATCAGAGCCAGGACCAGGGCCAGCAGGCACAAAAGGATGAACCAGGGCGTCAGAGCAGCCAGATCAGGCAGGTATGGTATCGCTGACAGCCATGCCGGGCAGGCACGCGCCACTAGGGCCAGCAAGCTGACCAACGTCAGCAGTCTGGCCGTCCACCCAAAGACATGCTTCACCAGGAAGGACTGTCTGAATTTCGCCATGGTCTCCTCCCAAGGGATACACGGTCAGCTTGACCGTTGAGCAATTGTAAACCATGACCGTATGGCGGGCAGGGATAGGAGGCTGACTTTCTCCAGGAAGCGCACGGCCCTAGCCTGCACACCAGCGACCTGCCCAAGTCGCACTTCGTGGTACAGTAGTTTCCGTTGCCCCGGTAGCTCAGGGGATAGAGCACTTCTCTCCTAAAGAAGGTGTCGTGCGTTCGAATCGCATCCGGGGCACCATAAAGGTCTGGCATAAAGAAATACCTGGCTTTGCTCCCAGCAATCATTTTCCAGCCCAATGACTTCTTGTATTCTGACGCGTCGCCTCAAGCATTCCCCGCTAACCTGCATCCACTACATCCACACATGTACATTGGCATGGGTTGCCCGTCCTGGACGAGGTGTCGGTACTGTTAGTTGTGCTTATACGCAGTTCGGCTGACACAGGTGCCAGGCAGCCCATCGAAGTCAGAGCAGCCAATCAGGCCCGGGCTGACTTACACTATGTACTGATTGCTGTGCTTGTTTGACCGTCCCAAGCCGAAAGAAGAAGAGGCTATAGAGTGGGGCTGTCCATCTGCATTCCCTGAGTCTGCTCAGGGGCGGAGAACGGCATTTCATCCTCGTTATCTCTCTGCTCGGCCAGCAGTGCCTGCTGCCGGTTCCACCTTGCCAAATGACGAATAATCGTCTGATCATTGTTGAGATAATAAGCAGCCAGCTCCCGGTCGAACCAGGTCCTGTCCTTATCACTGGTGGGCACGGTGAGCGGATGCCGGTCGCCATGCGCGAACAACAGCCCATTGCCGGCGAGCAACGCAGTCCTCTTATTGCCGTCGCCAAATGGCTGCATCTTGGCCAGGCCGGCGAAAAGACGCACCGCATCCTCCAGGATGTCTTCCCCAGTTGCTCTTTCAACAGTGCTTCTTATCAGGGATGCGAGAGTGGCGGAATCAGGCACGGGCGGCTCGTACCTTCCCAAAGATGTGTTGACCATGACGGGGGTGCGTTCGTCGCGCAGCTTGCCTGGTTCCATGGCAGCAGTCCTTGTCAACTGCGCGTTGATGGACTTCACGTACTCCAGATCGATCGGCTTGTGTGCATAGTCGTAGTGCAGGGTGTGCTCTGCGGCCTGCCGCAAATCAAGAAGGAGGTTGTAGTCGGCTTTGGAATTGACGACCTGGGGATTGCCCGTGCGCAGGAACTCCTCAGTGGCCATGAATGTCGACTGCAATCCATCAAAGGTTCGGCCCATGGAGTACAGAAGTCGGGCAACTTGTTTGGTGCTCAGCAATCCGTACTCGCTCACGTGCGTTTCCTTCTGTTTTTGTTCTGCTTAGATTTTCTCATGCCGACCGTGTTCTGCATCAACTGTTCTCGCCCGGCTTCCGACCGACCAGCCGCAAAGAGCTTAACTTTTGTGGGCAAACCCTCAATGTGGCTGGCGGTACTTACCATGTCGGCGATCCAGTCACCCAAACATGTTTGCCGGGTTCTTGCTCATGGCATTCATGCGTTCCCCTTTCCTGGTGTGATGTGCTGCTTATCGGACATCCTATTTTTAGGTGTCACGCATACAAAACATGGGAAGTGGAAACTTCATTGTCGAGAACATCGAGATCCTCCTACCCGTGACTAGACTCGTGACACTCTGTGTCTTGCACAGAGCTTTCGAAAGGATCCGGGGGGGGGGGGGGATTTTGCATGGCGTGTTAGCCGATAAAATGTTGGATCACATAGCCATGACACATAAATACAGTCCTAATCTCAAGGGATGGATCATGCCGCACAATTAACCTCAGATCCCCCTGACCTTCTCGGTGGCAGCCAGAAAAGAAGCCTGACCGAGCAAGTACGAACACGGTCAGGCTTAGCCTGGCAGCTCGTCCATCGGATTGGCTGCTGCCCCTATTCCTGGGGATAGGGGCAGCAGCATTTCACATCACACTAGAATGAGGCGCTATCCCTTACCCTCCATCCTGTGCCGACAGATATGCGGAATCAGCCCGAAACAAACCAGGGCCGACAGCATACTTAGGGCTGCTATCACTAGGAAGAATTCCGTGTTCGACCCCGTCTCCGAAAGCCTCGAACCCTCAGAATGCTTGTGAGTTCCGGTCTTGTGCTTTAAACCGGTAACCTTACCGGGTTTGATGCCGGAGCTGTCAGCTGGATCACGAAGCTTGTTGGAAGAGCTGCCGCCAACGGGGCTGACCGTGACTATCCGCTTTTCAGATGCCTGTTTGCCCCTTGAATTAGCAACCGTGTAGTCGACCGTATATTGCCCTGTCTTGGCACTATTCACGGATCCCTGTACTTGAATCGCCCCGGTAAGATCACCTTCCAAGGAATCCACTGCAGTGACCCCGGCCTTGGGATCAAAGTTGGAACCCTGATCGATTTTCACATTGGACGCTCCCGAGATCACGGGCCGCTGCTGCACAGGCACTGGTCCTAGGGGCAGCGAACCCTTTATGGAAATCCAATTGAGTATCGGCCCAGTGCCCGTAGAGGAATCCAAGGTGAAAGTGACTACCTTGTTCCAGCCCTGCGGAATCTTGATCTTTCCGGAGGCAATCGTTCGTCCGCCATCAACGGTCGCGGTCGTCAGTCGATTCTCTGCACGGGATGTCGGAAGACCGTCATAGGAATAGCTGATCACAGTCGTTCTGTTCTGGCTCCACCAATCATGGAAACCGAAGGAAACCTGATGTTCGCCAGGTGCCAGTAGGACCCTGTAAGACAGTTTATCTTTCTTGCCGTTAGCGCCGGCATATATCCCTGACTTATAGGGATCAGCATTGCCGTCAGCCTGCTTTCCAAAGTTACCGGAGGTATTGCCCCACAAATCGTCAAAGCCCTGGTCAGCAGACCCATTGGCCAATTTGCCATCATACAAGGCAGCCAGCGCCTTGTAGGTGGGCGAAGACTCCCCTCCATTGACATCAATGAAATAGGACAGCCCATCTTCCACCTCCTGAATGCTGGCTCTGGCAGGCAGTGTCGTGCCTTCAACGGTGCCCAGCACCTCGGTTGGCGCGTAGAGGGTCAAACTCGATGCATCAATTAGCCAATGCACGGTCCGCTCCTCGCTTTTTCCATTCGCCTTGCTGACACTCACCTTGTCTGGAAGCCCGGGCTGACTGCCCTGCTTGAATGTTCTGATGCCTTGAACCTGTTGGACTGAAACCACCTGGTCGTCATCCTGCGCAGAGACCCCGATCCAACTCAGCAGAGGATCGCCGCCGCCTGTGGATCTTGTCAGGAAGGTCACGCTGTCGGCATGCTCCAAGGTGAAAGTGATCGGATCGGTGGCATTCCCGGCCTGAACAGGCACAATATTCGTCTTGCCTATGGTCTTGTCATGGCAGACAACCGAGAACTCAGTTTGGCGCTTGTTGTTCCACCACTCCTGATAGCCCGCCTGAACTGTATAAGTACCGGCTGGCAAATCCGCCTGATATCGTATGTCCTTGCCGGATTTTGCCCAGTAGCCTGTTTCGTAGATACCGTTCTGGCTGGTCTCGTATGCTTCGACATCGGAACCTATGCGGCTGCTCAGACCCCACTTGCCTTGAGCAGTGTATTCCTGGTCGCTGCGGTCTGCATTCATCAGTCGTGGAGCCTTGGTTTTCAGCTTCCGATAGTAGCTCGACTCATTCGAAGGGGCCGAACCCGCGTCAATGAACAGACGGGAGTTTTCCGGATAGATGGAAGCCGTGAAGCTGATAGGCGCATTCTGGTATTCAGGCAGCTTCCCCTTGAATGTCACCTGCCCGTATGGACGGTCCGCGCCAAAGTAGGGCTCCCAGTTGACCGTAGCCTGTCGGATGGCTGTCTGACCGCCAACTCTGATGCCTAGGCTCTTGGGCAGCGCAGCAACAATTCGACTGACCGAACTGCTTTCAGTCGGCAGATTGGCATTGACCACATCGATGGCCTGATACTTGTCCATACCAGACAGCTTCCAGTCCGCAGCCGGCAACACCTGGACATGCCCGTTCACCAATTGCATCGGTGTCATCACATACCTGGACTGGCTGATGTCATTCCCGGTGTCGGGATTGAACCAGCGGTCGCCCCAATAAAGGAAAACGCCGTGCGCGGGGTCATAGGGGATAACCGAGCTGGATTGGGTTGAGAAGGAATTGGCCGGGTTCTGGTTCCACCCCTCCCCTTTGACGAAGGGCGTCCCCACCTCCGAATAAGGTCCTAGAAAATCGTCACCCTGGCTGATTGCGTACTTGTTTTCATTGGGTGCCCAGCCGGTAGTGCCTGAATAGATGATGTAATATCTGCCGTTCCACTTGAACGGAGCCGGCGACTCCTTGCTATTGCTGGCCACGATGTTGTAGGTATCGCCTGCGGAGACATCGACGCCCTTTTGCTGTCGAGCGTTCGGCTCAACCAGCTTGGTGTAGGTCTTGTCCAGAAGCGAGATGGTCAGATCGCGGTTTTCGTTGCTGGAATACACCAGATAGGCATCATCAACACCGTCATGATTCTGATCCTTGCCGGAGTCCACGTACAGGTTCATGTCACGCGCCATGCCAGGGTTACCGGTATTGGCACCGGGACTCATACGGAAGGATCCCAGGTACTTGTATGGCCCAGCAGGATCGGAACTCTCAGAAATGGCGACTCCGGCCTTTGCCTTGGAATACGTTGCAGTGGCCTCATTGCCATATCGTGGCCCATCCGCATGGAACCAGATCACCCAGCGTTTGGTGGTCGGGTTATAGACCATCTTGGGACGCTCGAAGACACAGCTGGACTTCTTCGGATCCGATCCGTCGCCCTTCAGAGCCTTCAAATCCCAAAGCAGATAGTCCAAGGCTTGCTGAGGGCCGGAGATGTTGGCATTGGATGCATCCGTGGAGAATGCCTTGAAATCCTGGCCGTAGATGTTCGTGTAATCCGGATCGGATTCAAGGTTGGCCACGTTGTAATAACGCTGGTAGACGCGGTCAGAGCCCGCCAATTTACCAGCCAGATCCTTGTCGCCCTGGTAGGTCTGAAAGCCCAGCCCCTTATCTACCCAGTTGCACAGATCGTCGGAGTAGTATATCTGCACGCCATGCGCTACCAGACCATCAGTTTTGTCCTCACCGCACATGACGTAGACATATCCGTCTCCATCCGCATCCAAGCCCCGATCGGCAGCAGGAAGAAGAGCAGCACTGACCCGTTGAATTCCGGCACCATGCGCTTGCAGCAGATCACCCTTGTTGTCAAAAATTCTGTCGCCATTAGTGCCTGTCACTGCAGTGTAATGGTAGATGAAGCGCACGGCGGCAAAGGCCTGCTTCAAGTCCTTGCCGGCCCGATCCTTCTCGCCTTCATCGGCAGAGCCTGATGCTAGGACTCCCTCGGCCACAGACCGAGCATGCTTCAACCTATCCACGTCGCCCTTGTTAGGCTCTGCATGATCATAGGGCGCTGTGCTCTGATCATCGGAACGATGACCTGAAGCCAGTGGCTGCAGATCCTCAACCCTCGTGGTATCCAATATCGTCCGGAGATCATCATCCTGAGCGGTTTTCAGCCGGCTGAATCCGGCAGAACCGAATTGCTCTGTTTTCTCCTGTACGGCCATAGCCGCAGATCCGGGCGACAGGAGCGCCAAGGCGACTACTGCCGCGGCGAATCCCAATATATTTCTTCGATTGAGCTTCATCGCTTTCCTCTTCTCCGCATCATCCCAGATGACGGCGAACCGCCGCTAATGCTGATCCTGCGCATAGCAGGCAGACTACGATCGCTAGAATCGTTGGCATCACATTTACGCCGGTCTGACTCAAGGCACTGCTGCCATCTGAGCCGCCCTCTTGCTTGGCATGAGCGAGGGCTCCTGGACCACGACCCGAGTCGGGCTGTGAGTCAGCGTTGCCGACATTGCCATCAACCACATCCACCTGGAAGGTCGCACTGACACCGCGGTAGGTCACGGTCACATTTTTCCTGCCTGGCTGTGCTGAATCAAAACCGCTCACCAGCAATTCAGGGTCGTTGATGCTGATATCCACCTTGATAGGTTCCTCATTCGGCACTGAATACACAGCTTTGACAACCATGCCGGATAAGTCGAGTCGCTCATTGAGCAGATATCGGGTTTTGCTGGGTGGAGTGACCAACAATTTCTGAAGAACGGAAGAAACGTAGTTGACGGTGTACTCGGAGCTCCCGCTGCCATCAGCCGCTTTGACCGTGATCACATCCTTGCCGCCTAGAACGTTCCCGTCACGTTTGACGGACTCCTCGGCATTGACATGCCTGACCTTCACCGTAGCGGCAGTATCGCGGGCAAAGGCTTGTAGCTTCGGATTGCTTTCCGCGCCGACCGGGAGCTGTACCGTGTAGTCAGTCTTGTCAGGAAGGAATCCGTCTATGGTCTTGCCATCCAACCGCAAATCGCCCAAGGCCTTATCAGCGGAGGGCATAGGTTCAGCCTTGACTTGCGCCTGAGTTCCCAGAACCTCGATTTCCGCGACGTTGATATAGACGCCTGTATCCTGCAGGGTGTTCGTCAGACGCAGTGCCTTGGCAACTATGGGCGTAGACATGCGGAAGTCAGCCACAGGAGTGTCCTCATCCGTAGATGTATCCGCGCCGGAACCTGGCTGGACATACCAGCCGCTCTTCACGCCGACCCTCTGCCAGACACCCTTGTCGTCCTGATACTCCAAAGTCTGGGACTTAGGCCAGGAAGCACGGCCGTCTCTGAAGAAGGTAGTCTTGACCTCGCTGATGGATTGGAGGTTGTCGAAGGTGAAGGTAGCAACCGGAATCCCCGCCTGGTTCCAAGTGGACCAGCCCTTGTGACCGCTGTCGCCGTCTATGGCCTTTGCAGCCGTCGAACCTTCCTGCACATTCACCTTGAAGTGAGAGCTGGAGGACGGAGCGATATTGTGCACCGGATCAGCCTTGGGAATGGCCCAAGCCTGTATTTCGGAGGCGTTCATGAAGTCCCCCTGCACCGTATTGACAATTCGAGCCTGCCTGGCCTTGACCTGGGCATTGCCCTTGAATGTCACAGTCTGTCCCGGCTTTGGACTCGCAGCTGTTCCCAAGGGAAGCCAGGTGCGACCGTCCAAGCTGTATTCAGCCAACGCACTGATTGGAGCGTGGTCGCCATAGGTGATGACCAGTGAGCCTAAGTCCCGCTCCTGGCCGAAATCTAGAGTGGCGGTGGGCTTGTGTGAGTAATCGCCTGCGGAGTTCCATGTTACCCAGGCCTCGGCGGAGGTATCCCCGTCTGTCAGCTTTTTCCACTGTTCAGCCTTGCCGTATTCGGTTTGCTGATCAGTGACTGTCAGGTTGCTGCTGGTGTCAGCAATGTTCTGCTCTTTGGCCTGCATCAGATAGACCGAGGCTGTCACTGGCAGCCCGCCGTCTCCGACCGACCCCAAGCGTCCTTTGAGTGTCAGTCTGTCGCCTGCATGCGCATCGGCAAGCTGTCCATCCAGTTGGGAGAAGTCCCACTTCACAGCTGTGCGGTCTGCATCCATAGCCTCCGAGGCACCAACGTGCGCATGAACCGGGGCTGCTTTGATTGCATCCTCCACCTGCTGACGGCTTGCACCAACCATGAGGGTGACGGATACCGGATCAGTTACTGTAAAGTCGCCGATGTAAACCTCAGCCTTGCATGCGATGGAATTGCCAAACACATCGACGGCATGCCCAGTCACCTGATACCGACCTTCTTTGCTGACGTCGATCATACTGGTATCCCATTGAACAGGAACCGGAGACCCGAGTCCCCAAGGATAGTAGGGAGTGACCGTCGTCGGCATAGTCAAATGTCCGCCTTTTCGGGCCTGAACATAGACCTGCTGCACGCCCGAAGGCTTGGTAGACCTCAGAGTCCAAGCCTGGTTTTCACCACCATTGGAAGAGTAAAGACCGACCGGCGAACCAGCGGCAGTGGCCTGTCCACTTACTTCAAGTGCGTTCTTACTGGCTGCATTGACCATACTCCATGTGGTTCCATCCTCGGTATTGAATATCCAAGACTGCCGCGGATCTGGATTTGACGCGTCGACGGAGCCGGCGACCATTCTGCCTTGATCATTCAATATCTTTTTCCCGGTGGGATCGGTGATCATGAACAGCTTGAGTTCAGGACGTTCTCGCGAGGCTTTGACCTGATGGTAGACGAAGGTCTGCGCTGAGCCACTCCGTGAATCCGCCGCCGAATTCTCAATGGTCAGGCTGCCATCACTCCCGGTTTGAAGAGCACGTCCGGATTGTTGCCCCACAAGCTGGTAGCTCTCACCATCCTGCACGCCTGCCTGATTAGACTGGCCGCTCACACCAGACAGCTGAATGGAGGCGATCGAACGGGCCGGCAATTCAACAGTGGCCGTCTTGGCGACTGTATCGATATGGACTGCTCCCGGACGCTCCTGGTTGGAGTACCCGTTCATGTAATCCATGGTGGCCTCGTAAGGATCGCTTTTGGATTCAGGCGCAGTGGTCAGGAAGAGCTTGCCGCTGGCATTCTTGTCAATGTTTCCATAGTTGGATAGGTCAATGATTAAGCGCTGTTTATTGTCGCTGTCATTGCGATGGATGATGGTTTGCGTCCTACCGTCAGCCGAACGAGCAGTCATATTATCCTTGGTGGCGTCGTTGGCCAGGATCGAATCCCCTTCATGGATAAAGTGGGTGTAGGCCCGGACCGCGTTGTACTTGGAGTTGACTACGACGGAACAAGGCTTGATGCCTCTGGTCGTACCCCCATTGTTGTCTACGGCACGCTCGGAATACAGTTTTCCGTCACTGCCCGCAACAGTGCAGTCAAAGTCGATCAGGACGGTCCCCCAATTGGTGTTCTCCCCTCTGGGATTGGCTTGATGCCCATTGACATCCTGGTCCCCGGTCGACATATTGTACAGATCCTCGACCACCTGCCAGAAAGTGAAATCCTGCGATTGCAGTGCATAGACATCACTGTTGATCTTGCCTGCCATGCCCAGGCCGTTGTCGAAGCCATAGGGGTTGAATCCCCCACCCTGCCAGGAACCGTCTACCTCGCTCATGGACATGACCTTGCCGTCCCCTTGGGCGATGTCTCTGGCCACACGTTGACGATTGGTGCCGTATGAATGCGTGTTGTACTGCCCTATGGCATCGCGCACATTCTGCGGATATTGATTATAGGAATCAACAAACTGTCCGGAGTCGGTTGCATCCGTCGCAGAGACCTTGACATCCTTTAAGCCTTCTGACTTGAGCGCCTTGGCCAAGGCCAGGATAGTTTGCTGAGCCTGGGCGTTGTCGACATGCATCCCCTCCTGAGGCTTCTTCACCGCATTTGAATAGGGCGTGACAGACTTGTCCTTATCCGCATAGTATCGATCCCAATAGCGTGTGATCAGGGCCTGTTGATCACTGGACCAAGCGTCCGAGGCCCTTCCGCCCGGCGTCCCCCAGTAGGCCGTCTCCGACTCGTTCAAAGGTTCGACCGTATTGATCTTTACCTTCTTGCCGTTGTCAGCCTTCAACTGATCCAGATGACTTACCACGCTGGCCATGTATCCGGCGAACTTCTCAGGATCCTTGAGGTTGTTGTCTCCGGATCGAAAACCGCCAGTGGCGTACCCATCTTCGGTCATGAACCAGGGGGCTGAGTTGGCAAAAGCCTCCAGATGAGTAATGTCGCCGTTCTTGACCCCGCGTTTCAGCCACCATTCCTGCGCCTGCACGGACTTGGCGGCATCGCTCTTAGAAGACTTGGGGCCCCACACATAGGAATCCTCCGATGCCGGATCAAAGGCCTGATCCAAGGCATTCCCATCGGACTGTTTGGTCGTTACGCCACCATACAGCCCCTTGCTTCCATCAGGATCTTCCGCCCAATATCCAGGAACTGCCGCCCCCTGGCGCATAAAGGGGTATCCATAAGCCACGTCTGAGGCGTTGCCTCCGCCAATGTTGAAACGGGCCTTATTCAGCCCCAATCCTTCTTTACCGAAAATACTGGTGTAGAACTTCTCCCGCAGCTGCTTGCCATACTCCAGTGCCTTGGCATCCGTCACGGAGTTTCCGCTGCTGCGGGTAATGGACCCTGGTTCACCGTATTGGCCTGTGGCATTGGCAAACCAGGCCAATGAAGTGCCCCAACCTTGGAAGGGACCATTGGCATACCACGGGTTAGGACGCACCGTCGCTGTTGTTGGGGCGGAAGGCTCAGCATAGGCAGGCATGAGACCGCCTATAGCCGTCGAAGTTGCCGCTGCCGCTATGATAACCGCCATAGTTCGCATGAATTTCATAAGTATGCCTCTTATCCTTCTTCAGACATTGAAGACAAGGAATTGCCGACGTTGCCTCTTCGTTGCACGACAACAATCGAACAGATGACCACTGCTAATGTGGAACATTCTGGTATTGATCATTCTTAAAAAGTCTTACCCGCTTTACGTCTTGTAGAAGACCGCAGGGAGAGCACCACGATGTGCATAAAAAACCGGCCAGGGAAAGACCAAGGAAATACCCCGGGACCCCTCTGGCCGGTATACCTTATTAAGGAACCTGCTCTACAGCGCTGACTCGATGAGAGTTACCCTTATTCCTTCACCGTGTAGCCCTGCTGCTTGGCATAATTCTGCAGATCCTTCTGCCAAGCAGCGATCCCCTGATCCAATGTGGCCGACTTGGAGGTGAAAGCGGTCATCTTGTCACCGTAGATTCCACGTGCGTAGACCTCAAAGGGCAGGAACTCGTAGCCAGGCAGAACGTTCTTGGCGGCCTGCGACAGGACCTCGTTGAATTTCTGGCCGCCGAAGTAGGCGTTGTCCTTGCCGTCGGCATCCTTCAAGCTGGTCATCGAAAGGAACTCGTTGGACTTCAGCGTGTTGTTGTCAGCCGGGAAGGCGCCACCATCAACACGGGTCTTGATGCCCTCTGCGTTGTGGCAAGCGTACTCCAAGAACTTGTATGCGGCCTTGCTCTTGGAATCGTCCTTGGTCTTGATCATAGCCAGGGAAGACCCGCCGTTCTCGGAATTCTCTTTTCCGCCCTTTTCCCAGGTAGGCATCTGCGCCACACGCCACTTGCCGGAGGCATCAGGAGCACCGGACAGCAGGTTGTAGGGCATCCAAGCGCCGGTGAGCAAAGAGGCGATTGATCCGTCGTTGAGGCCCTTGTTCCAATCATCCGACCAACCGGGAATCTTCGTGTTGATCAAGTCCTCATTGATCATCTTCTGCCAGTAGTCGTCCCACTTCTTGACCTTGGAGTCACCGGTCAGATTGATAGTGACGGTCTTGCCGTCCTTGCTGGTGGCAAAGGGCTTGGCGCCGGCCTGCCAGGTCATGGAATCGAAGAACCCTGCATCGCCTGAGTCCGAAGTGATGTAGGAACCGACAGCCTTGATCTTCTTGGCCGCCTCGTAATACTCATCCCAGGTCGTGGGGACTTCAGTCACTCCGGCCTTGTCGAACACTTCCTTGTTGTAGAACAGGGCCATGGGGCCGGAATCCATAGGCAGCGCGTAAACGCCTCCATTCAGATTCACTGAATTCCATGTGCCCGGCGTATAGAAGCTCTTGTAACCGGAGGCGCCCATGTCAGACAGATTCTGCAGCTTGTCCTGAGTGGCATACTCGGGCAGAGCATAATACTCGATCTGTGCAAGGTCAGGGGCGCCCTTGTTGGCGGACAGAGCGTTGTTCAAGGCCGTGTACTCTTTTTTGTTGGTGCCGACATTGGTGACCTTCACCTTGATGTCGGGGTTCTTGGCTTCGAATCCCTTGACTGTTCGAGGAAGGGTCGAATCCCAGGACCAGACCAAGATTTCGGTCTTCCCGCCCTTGCCCGACGCAGAGGAACCGCTGCCGGATCCACCGCAGCCGGCGAGTCCAAACGCCATGGCTACAGCACCTGTCAGGGCTATGACCTTCGTCATCTTTTCGAACCTCATTGTCCCTATCTCCTTTTCTGTTGTCCTTGGCAACAACACATGACTACTGATATCTTTTCGCTGTCCTACGGCTCAAGGCCTGTAGCACGGTTTTAGTTTCTTTTTATTCTTTGACGGCTCCTGCGGCGAGGCCGGATTGCCAGTATTTCTGCAGGAGGAGGAAGGCGATGACCAGGGGGATGATGGTGATCAGGCTGCCGGTGATGACCAGGTTCTGGATGGCCTGCCCGCCCGCGGTGCTGGCCTGGTCC
>NZ_BPWE01000004.1 GCF_020884755.1 Bifidobacterium mizhiense
AACAGGACGAGCCCGAACACTACGGCACCGCCATCAACTGGAACGAGTTCCACACACCAGTCAGATACCCCAACACCACACTCTGACCAACACACAACCAAACCCACACACAGAACCTAAAACAACGCGTTTAGTTCCTATAGGCCCCGATCTGGCGTTTGCAAGCCCAACGAATATAAAAAGATCCCGAGGTGACCTCGGGATCCTATCTGTGGAGCTAGGGGGATTCGAACCCCCGACCTTCTCCATGCCATGGAGACGCGCTACCAGCTGCGCCATAGCCCCGTGCTTGCCTTGCTTGGTGAAGCCTTGCTTATAGTACACCGGGATTGGCGAATGGAGCAACTCAGTGTGTTGCCCCGGAATTGCAGGGATTGTGAGCTATTTGATGGATTTTATCCTCGAATGGTCTTGAGGCATTCCTGAGCTTGCAAGTGCGCTAGCATGATGAACAAGGGGCGACCAAGGGGGTCGGCAGCAACGGAAAGGCGGCGGACCATGACCGGCAAAAACGATGCCGAAGTGCGGGTTCAAAAGCGGAACGAGAACCATCCTGGGGACCAGCTCATCATCAACTGCCTGCCCTTGGACCAGAGTGAACGACAGGAATTCCTCCAGGCGGCTCCAGGCGTTCGTCAGGAGTTCATTGTCGACACGGACATGCGGCAGAGCATGCATTGGCTCATCGATGTCCCTGAATCCCTCCGATCGGAGGCCACGATCATTTTGGGTAATCCGCCGGCCGAGCAGGTGGTTGCCTGCCGTAACCTGGTCTGGCTGCAGACCAGCAGCGCGGGTGTGGATGCCTACATGAAACCGGGGGTTCTGCCTCCGGACGCCATGTTGACCAGTGCCTCAGGCGCTTACGGGCAGTCGGTCTCCGAGCACATGTTCGCCATGATGTGGGCTCTGATGAAGGACCTGCCGGCCTACCGGGACAATCAGCGTTTGGGCCGTTGGGAACCTCGCGGGGCCGTCCTTTCGCCGCATGGCTGCCAGGTCCTGGTTTTAGGCACAGGGAATATCGGAGCCTCCTTCGCACGTCTGGCCAAGGCCGTAGGCGCGCGGACCATCGGTATCAGGCGCCATCCCGACCAGCCGGTGGAAGGGTTCGACCGTCTGGCAGGTTTTGACGATCTGGATGCCCTGCTGCCTGAGATGGATGTAGCGGCTCTGGCCCTGCCTTCAACGCCGCTGACCCGGCACATCATCGATGACCATCGTCTTGCATTGATGAAGTCCACCGCCGTACTGATCAACGCGGGCAGGGGAGATGCCGTGGACTGCATGGCTCTGGCCCAAGCCCTGGATAAGGACGGCATTTTCGGTGCAGGGCTGGATGTGACCGAACCGGAGCCCCTGCCTGAAGACCACCCACTCTGGAGGCAACCACGCTGCCTGCTCACCCCCCATGTGGCCGGGGGAGCCCACCTACCCTCCAACATGGACAAGGTTCGGGAAATCTGCCTGGATAACCTTCATCGATTCATGGATGGCAGGCCCCTGCGCAACCGGATGAGGTGACCGTTATGCCGACAGAGCGAAACAACAGAGGCCGCAGCCAGCGGCGGACAGTGGTTCTGCGCTGGGCGGCTGTCCTGCTGGCGCTCGCATTGATTGTGGCGGGCTCCTTGGCCCTGGCTGGCAGGCTGGTGGGCGTCGGGCCTGCTCGCCATTCAGACAATCAAAGCTCCTCCGCAAACGGCCGCAGGACTGCTTCCCACGGCCCTCCCGGGTATTCTCCCGAGCAGACCGCGGCCCATTCGCCTCTGACCTCGCCTGTGGACTACAACCATGACGGCGTGGACGACTACACGGCCATGGTGCGTGGAGCCCATCAGGAGGCCCGCCGCCATCCTCATTATGACAGTGGCTACTATCAGGGCGGCTATCCCCCCGATGACCGCGGCGCCTGCACCGACGAGATCTGGAGGGCCTTCCGACAGGCCGGCTACGATCTGAAAGCCATGGTCGACGCCGACATCGCCTCGTCTCCTGGGGCCTATGCCGGAGTCATCAGCAGCCCGGATCCGAACATCGATTTCAGGCGCACCAACGTCCTGGGCGTATTCCTGTCCCGGCATGCCCAGCGCCTGACCAACGACACGGCGGCCACCGACCAGTGGCAGCAGGGCGACATCGTCATCTTCGACACCTCCTGGCACATCGGCATGGCCTCCGATAAAAGGGACAGCCGGGGCATTCCCCTGCTTCTGCACAACATGGGTCAGCGCGACAGGGAGAACGACTACCTGGGTTCGCCGGGCCACCGTCCCATCACCGGGCATTTTCGCTTCGACGCCTCAAAAATCCAACCCGCCGTCCTGCGGCCATGGCGGGGATGACCGGGGACTACCCTGCGGAATTGAACACGGCGGTAACTGGTTATCTGCTACTATCGGTTCGGCCAGAAACGTCGGCCAGGTTTGAGCACGAGAGGCGGTGATGGCGATGATGAGAGTATTCAGCACCATGAACGGGCAGATCGAGCAGATCGGCAAGGCTTCCAAGGGCTCATGGATATGCTTATCGGCGCCCACCGATGTAGAGCTGGCCAACGTCTCCCAGACCACCGGCATCGACCTGGCTGACCTGCGTGCCCCCTTGGACGATGAGGAGCGCTCGCGTGTGGACGTGGAGGACGAGTACACCATGGTCATCGTCGACATTCCCCGCGCCGAGGAACGCGACGGGCGGGACTACTACGAGACCATCCCCCTGTCCATCATCGTCACCGAGGATCTGATCGTCACCGTCTGCATGCAGGACACCGTCCTGCTTCATCCCTTCATGGAGGGCACCATCCGGGGTTTCAACACCTTCATGAAGTCCCGCTTCATCCTGCAGATCCTCTACCGGAACGCCACCCTCTACCTGCGCTACCTGCGCATCATCGACCGCGAGTCGGACCGGCTGGAGCTCAAGCTGCGCCACTCCATGCAGAACCGCGAGATCCTCATGCTGCTGGAGCTCAACAAGACCTTGGTCTACTTCGCCACCAGCCTCAAGTCCAACGAGATCGTCCTGGAGAAGCTGACCGGCCTGGAGCGGATCAAGCGCTACCCGGACGACGAGGACCTTCTGGGCGACGTGATCACTGAGAACAAGCAGGCCATCGAGATGGCCAACATCTACTCAAGCGTGCTTTCGAACATGACCGACGCCTTCGCCTCCATCGTCTCCAACAACGTCAACAATGTGATGAGGATCTTCACCATCATCTCCATCAGCCTGTCGGTGCCCACCCTGATCTTCTCCATGTATGGCATGAACTTCAACCAGGGCATGTTCGGCATGCCCTTCACCGACAAACCTTGGGGCTTCGCGGTCGTGGTCATTCTCTCGGGTCTGTTGACCGCCTTGGTAACCTGGTTCCTGACGCGTTCGAGAATGTTCAAGTAGGGGCCGATCATGTTTGCACGCAGGATTGCGGCGGCTCTGGCGGCACTGGTTCTGGCGGTGCCCCTGAGCGGGTGTGGCCGCCAGGAGGATCGTTACCGGGCGGGTTCCATCGGGCCCAAGATCAGCGTGGGTATCTCCTTCGACCAGCCCGGGCTTGGATTTGCCCAGTCCGGCCAGTACCGGGGTCTGGATGTGGATGTGGCCCAGTATGTGGTTCATGAGCTGGGATACGCCCAGTCGCAGATTGTTTTCCGCCAGGTGAAACCTGCGGACCGCGAGCGCATGCTCGAACAGGGTCAGGTGGACATGGTCGTGGCCGGCTACTCCATCACCCAGGAACGGCAGAAGCTGGTGGATTTCGCCGGGCCCTACCTGGCTGCCGGGCAGGACCTTCTGGTTCGTCGCGCTCAAAACGACATTGCCGGGGTGGAGGATCTGGCACAAAAGCGGGTCTGCGTGGCAGCGGGATCCACCTCCGGGGCTCTGGTGCGCTCGCTGGCACCCCAGGCCCAGGTCCAGGAGCGGGAGGAGTTCCCCGAGTGCATCACGGCCCTGCTCAGCGGGGATACGGATGCCGCCAGCGGTGACGACTTTGCCCTGGCCGGACTGGCTCATGTTCGTGGCGGTGGCCAACTGCGCCTGGTCGGTAAGCCCTTCTCCAACGAACATTACGGTATCGGCGTGCCCCACGGGGATCCGGAGCTGGTGGACGTCATCGACCAGGCCTTGAAGAGGATGATGCGGGACGGCTCCTTCAAGGCCGCCCTGGGCCGGGCATCCAAGTCCATCGGCTATTCCATTGATGCCGCCGCCCGCACCCTGCGGCCCGGCGATCGCTGAGCAAGGCTTCCGCCAGGATGACGGATGCTGGACATTGGCTCGGCCGTGTCCATGTGAATGGCGATAATTCACCATATGAACGCGAATGAAGACAGGGATCATCAGCAGACCCAGGAATCCGATCAGCCCAAGTTCCGCTACGATGCCGCCATGGCGCAGACCATCGAGGAGCACTGGCAGAAGCGCTGGGACAAGGAGGGCACCTTCTGGGCAGCCAACACCAAGGGTGATTTGACAGATGCCCAGGGAGATCACGCCGGAGGCCGCAGTCCCTACTTCGTCATCGACATGTTCCCCTATCCCTCGGGCAAGGGCCTGCATGTGGGCCACCCACTGGGCTACATCGCCACCGACGTGGTCAGCCGCTACCACCGGATGAAAGGTGAGAACGTCCTGCATGCCATGGGCTACGATGCCTTCGGCCTGCCCGCCGAGCAGTATGCCGTCCAGACCGGCCAGCATCCCCGGGTCACCACCGAGCAGAACATCGCCAACATGCGCTGGCAGCTGCACCGGCTGGGACTCAGCTTCGATGACCGGCGCTCCTTCGCCACCATCGATACGGACTACGTGCGCTGGACCCAGTGGATCTTCTCGCGCATCTACGAGTCCTGGTACGACCCCGACTACCGACGTGCCGACGGGGGTACGGGCTCGGCCAGGCCCATCAGCGAACTGGTCGAGGCTTTCAAGTCAGGAAGCAGGCCCATCCCCGGCCATCCCGATGCCTCCTGGGAGGACCTGGACGAGGCCGAGCGCTCCGAGGTGCTCAACGACTTCCGCCTGGCCTACATCTCGCGTTCGCCGGTCAACTGGTGCCCCGGACTGGGCACGGTCCTGGCCAACGAGGAGGTGACCGCTGAGGGCCGCTCCGAGCGTGGCAACTACCCGGTCTACCAGCGTGAACTCAAGCAGTGGTCCATGCGCATTACCGCCTACGGTCACCGGCTTCTGGAGGATCTGGACATTCTGGACTGGCCCGAAAAGGTCAAGCTCATGCAGCGCAACTGGATCGGGGAGTCGCACGGGGCCTCGGTGGACTTCACCGTGCCCAGCCCTGACGGCGATCAGACCATGGAGGTCTACACCACCCGTCCCGATACGCTTTTCGGTGCCACCTTTGCTGTGGTCTCTCCCGAGCACGACCTGCTGCAGCACCTGCCCCAGGAGTGGCCTGAGGATGTGCCTGAACAGTGGAAGGGCGGTTATGCCAATCCTGCGGAGGGTGTGCAGGCCTATCGACGGGCCGCCGAGGCCAAGACCGCCAAGGATCGTGTGGACGAAGGCGGGGCCAAGACCGGCCTGTTTACCGGTCTGTATGCTCTCAATCCCATCACCGGGGCCAAGCTGCCCATTTTCACCGCCGACTACGTGCTGATGGACTACGGCACGGGCGCCATCATGGCTGTGCCTGGGGGCGATCAGCGCGATTACGATTTCGCTGTCAAGTATGGTCTGCCCGTCGTCTACACGGTCAGCCCGCTGGATGATTCCGGACAGACCCTGGACGACTATCGCGGCAAGGCACCTTTCGTCTCCCATGACGGTGTTGTGGTCAACTCTTCGGTCCAGGCCACCCAGGCCGCTGGCGATCCGCTCAGCCTGGACGGTCTGCGGGTTGACCAGGCCATCGAGAAAGTGACCGCATGGCTGGAGTCGGCCGGCGTGGGCCATGGAACGGTCTCCTACCGGCTGCGTGACTGGCTCTTCTCCCGTCAGCGCTACTGGGGCGAGCCATTCCCCGTGGTCTATGACGACCAGGGCTTGCCCCACCTGCTGCCCGACGACCAGCTGCCGGTGGCCCTGCCGGATGTGCCCGACTATTCGCCCAAGACCTTCGACCCCGAGGATGCCCAATCCAGCCCCGAGGCACCGCTGAGCCGCAACCAGGACTGGGTGAACGTGACCCTGGATCTGGGCGACGGCCCCAAGGTCTACCACAGGGACACCAACACCATGCCCAACTGGGCCGGCTCCTGCTGGTACTACATGCGCTACATCGACCCCAAGGACGACCAGCACATGGTTGATCCGGAGGAATACGACTACTGGCTGGGTCCCAAGCACAATGCCACTGCCGGGGAGTCAGGCGGCGTCGATCTCTACGTGGGCGGTGTGGAGCATGCGGTGCTGCACCTGCTCTATGCCCGCTTCTGGCACAAGGTCCTCTACGATTTGGGATACGTCTCGTCCAAGGAGCCCTTCCACAAGCTCTTCAACCAAGGAATGATCCAGGCCTACGCCTACACGGACCAACGCGGACAGTACGTGCCTGCCGCCGAGGTGGAGGAGCATGATGAGGGCGGCAAGGTCAGCTACACCTGGCAGGGGCAGCCGGTCAACCGCGAGTTCGGCAAGATGGGCAAGAGCCTTAAGAACATCATCACCCCTGACGACATGTATCGCACCTATGGGGCTGACACCTTCCGCCTCTACGAGATGAGCATGGGCCCCCTGGACGAGTCCAGGCCCTGGAACACGCGTAATGTGGTGGGCGGCATGCGCTTCCTGCAGCGGCTCTGGCGCAACGTGGTGAACGAGCAGACCGGCGAGGTGATCCTGGACGAGGGAGAGCCCGACCAGAAGACCCTGAAGCTGCTCAACACCACCATCCACGACGTGACGGTGGAGATGGAGGCCATGCGGCCCAACACGGCCATCGCCAGGATGATCGTGCTCAACAACCATCTGACCGGCCTGAATCCGACACCCAGGGCAGCCATCGAGCCCCTGGTGCTCATGCTCTCGCCCATCGCCCCCCACATCTGCGAGGAGCTCTGGAGTCGTCTGGGTCACAAGGAGTCCCTGGCGCATGCCCAGTGGCCGACCTGGGACGATCGCTATCTTGGCGAGGACACGGTCACCGCCGTGGTCCAGGTCAAGGGCAAGGTCCGTGGCAAGCTGCAGGTCAGCCCCGACATCGCGCCTGATCAACTCGAGGCCATGGCCCTGGCACTGCCCGCCGTCCAGGAGCGGCTGGGTGGCAAGGAGCCGCGTAAGGTCATCGTCAAGGCACCCAAGATCGTTTCGGTCGTGCCAGCCTGATCCTGCACTGTCCACAGACAGGCTGTGGACAGGCGATGACCTTCGACCACATAGCCCCCCCGACCTCATATCGGGGGGCTTTTTCATGTCAGGCTGGGTCCATGAGCATCAACATCACCCAGCCGCCGGCGCCGCCCCTGCAGGCTCTGGCTCTGAATCAATCCGCCCGGTCAAGGGGGTCGGCCGAAGATATGGCCGAATCCCAGACTCGGCGTGATCGGCCCGTCTGGTCGTTTACGCCGCTTCAGGCCTTGACAGCCATTCTTATCCTGGTGGTTGCCCTTGCGATCAGTCTGACCCTGCTGGCCCAGCAGGGACGGGCGCTGGCCGCAGGAGTGGCAGTCGACGGATCCGGGGGCAAGTCATCGGTCCCGGCAAAGGACGATGCCAACGGTGCTGCACACCGAAGCAAGCATGTTTCAGGAAGCGATGGTAGACGGAACACCCATGATGACGAAGGCAGCGAGCATACCGAATCGGCCTCGGATTCCGCTCAACATGGTGAAGGGGCAGGCAATGCCTCTGCAGCTCCGGCCTCCAGTGCCTCCGCGGGAACAGCGGATCAGACCGGACGGGTGAATCTCAATAGTGCCAGCCAAGAGGATCTGGAGAATGTCAAGGGGATCGGTCCGGTCACGGCAGCAAAAATACTGGAGCATCGGCGTGCTCTCGGCGGTCACTACGTTTCGGTCGATCAGCTTCTGGATGTCCCCGGCATCGGTGCCAAGACCCTGGCCCGATTACGCCCATATCTGGTGGCACAATGATGACCTGCCGGGCAGAAGATCGTCTTGCTGCTGATCGAGACAATGGCAATCGCAATCTTCGCATGCTTCCCGCTGCTTGTCTGGCCTGGGCTATTGCCCTGCTGATCCCATGGCTTCTGGACCGGAGCGTGGGTGAATCTGTGGCCGGATCAGCCAAGAACGAGGACTGGTCCAAAACGGCAGGGGAGTCCAGAGGCGACATGGGTATGTCGGTCTGGTTGATGCCGCTTGTCTTGGCGCTCCCATTGCTGATAGCCATGGTCCTGCTTGCCTTCAAACTCGTTTGCTTGCTTGTTACAGGGGACGCTGATTGCAAGAGACAGGTACTGCGTCCGCCCTATCGCTCATGTCGGCGGATCTGGCTGCACCAAGTTTGTCAGTCTCCCTGTATTCCCACCTGGCTTGGTCCTCGGAAGCTGCCGACATTGGCTGTCTTGGCTGCTGTGGCTCTGACTGTGGCATTGGCCGCCGCAGTTGGTCATGAGTCAGTGCGCAGCGGGCCGGCAGCCCGGCAGATTCGTCAGGGAAAAGCACTGGCTGAGGTTCGTGGCTGGGCTGTGGGCCCCATGAGTGCATCCTCTCGGCGAGGCTGGGACTGTCAGGCGGAGGTCAGGCTGGCATGGGTGACTGTGGCCGGGGTGCGCATGCCTTCCGATGAACGGATCATCCTCTTCGCCCGAAGCCGTTCATGCCTGCTGCAACAGGGCGGGCAGTATCGTGCGCGAGGCCTCTTGGAGCCCTCTGCTTACGGCCGTCCTATTCCCTGGCTGGCTGTGGAAGAGGGGGCGAAAGAGGTCGAGCCGCCAGGCCCCTGTAGACGATTGATCGCCCGTATGCAAAGGGCCTTTCTCGAACAGACCAGCAGACTGGACGATCAGGGACGGATCCTGGTGCCGGGTTTGACCATGGGCATTCTGGGCAACCAGGCTCTGCCCGGGTCGGATGGCTCCCTGGGCAGGCCGGCAGTGGAGCCTGCCTATGCCACCCGTCTGACCCAGGACTTCCGGACATCGGGCATCCTGCACCTGATGGCGGTCTCTGGCGGGCACTTCATGATCCTGGCCTCGCTGCTGGTCAGGATCATGCGAGCCCTGCGCTCGCCGCCCTTGCCGATGGCCTTGGTTTTGTCTGCCGCCTATCTGGGTTTGGGCATGCTAATGGTCCCAGGTGATTCAGTTCTGCGAGCTCAGGCCATGGGGCTTCTTTCGGCCTTGGCTCTGGCTGTCTGCCGGCCGGCCCAGTCATTGAACACGCTGTCCTGGTGTGTCCTGCTGGTGCTGATCCTGCGACCTTCCATGGCTGCCAGCTTCGGCTTCGCGCTCTCTTGTGGAGCCGTGCTGGGCATCGGTCTGGGTAACCGGCGGTTGGCGGCCCTTCTTGAAGATCATCTTCCGACATTTTTGGCACGTCCATTGGCCACGACCCTGTGCGCCCAGGCCGGAACCCTGCCCGTGCAGGTGTTGATGAGTCCCGGGTTGCCGCTACTGGCTCCACTGGCCAACCTGCTGGTCACTCCTGTGGTCGACGCTGCCACAGTGACCGGCCTGCTGGCTCTGCTCACCTCCTGGCTCTGGCCTCCAGTGGGTCTGTTCCTGGCCCGACTGACCTCTCTGGGTACCGGAGTCATGGCTTTTGCCGCCAGGTGGTTGGGCGAAGCGGCTGCTCCGGCGGCCTGGCCACCGGGACCGGTCGGTAGCGTCTGCCTGGTTGGTCTGGGTCTCATGGCCGTGATCGATCATCGGCTGATTCGATTCATCCGTGATCTGGGGCGAGACCATTCATGGCCGGCTGTAACAGGGGTGAATTCCGGGGTTCCCTTCCGGCCGTCCGCTTGGGTGTCAATCAAGGGCTGGCTACGGCAGACCTATGGCCTTCTAGCCCAGCTGGTCTTCAAAAATGACCGAGGGTAATGTCCAGCGATGAAGGGAGATTTGAGTCATGACCAAAGCTCAGCAGGAGAACCCTTCCGTCCATCTGGTGGTCGGCGGCGATCCCTTCCTCAACGCCCAGCGTTTCAAGGAGCTGTGCGCGCAGGCATGCGCCGCTCACCCGGACAGCGAATACATTGAGCTGGACGCGGCGGACTGCGACGCTTACGCCTTTCAGGAGGCGGTCGGACCCTCCCTGCTCAGTCAGACGGCCGTGGTTTGTCTGGATGATCTGCAGGCGGCTGATGAAGCCCTGAGCCAGGCCTTGATCGATTTCTGCCGCGAGAGCGCAGGGGACGAATCCAGTATCGTCATCGCACGTCATGACGGGGGCAACCGGGGCCGCAGGCTCCTAGACCAAATGGCGCGGGTCGGAGCTGTCACGGAGCGGATGCCGGATCTGAAGAAGTTCGACGACAAGATCGACTTCGTCTATGGGCGTTTCAAAGCTCATCAGCGCCGTATACAGCCACGGGCTGCCCAGCGCCTGGTGGATGTTCTGGGCGAGCGCACTCCGGAACTGGCTGCCATGTGCTCCCAGCTCTGCTTCGATTTTGACCAGAATCCCATGACCCTGGAGATCGTCAACCGTTATCTGACCGACAACCCGGCTGTATCCGGATTCGCGGTGGCGGATAGGGCCCTTGCTGGCAGGCCGGCCCAAGCCGTCGTCGCTCTGCGTACGGCTCTGGAGCAGGGCAACGAACCAGTCTCCCTGATTGGCGTACTGGCCCTGAAGCTGCGGACGCTAGCCAAGGAGGCGGCCATCGAGTCGGGATCCATTACCACAGCCGAGGCCAAGGCTGCCTACTGGCAGTTGCGGGAGGCCAAGAGACAGCTGCATGGATGGACCTCCTCCGGCTTGGCGGCCTGCATCGAGGCCTTGGCCCAGGCTGATGAGATCAGCAAGACCAGCAGCGGCGACGCCCGCTATGCTCTGGAACGGGCGGTGGAGCTGATCGCCGCCAAGGGAAGGACATTGGCATGAGCCAGCAGGATGGATTGGAACTGGCGGTGCCTACAGGCGAGGACATGCAACGCCTGGGCAGAAACCTGGCCTCGTGTCTGCAAGGCGGGGACGTGATCCTCCTGTCCGGGCCTCTGGGGGCGGGTAAGACCACCCTGGCTCAGGGGCTGGGCGACGGACTTGGAGTGGACGGCCCTGTGGTTTCGCCCACGTTCACCATCGCCAGGGAGCTGCATGGTCGCCTGTCCGGCGGCTCGCCGGTTACCTTGATCCACGTGGATGCCTACCGGCTGGGCGGACAGGACTATCTGCCTGGCGAGGATGCCGTGGATCGGCTCTTGGACGAGCTGGAGTCCCTTGGTCTGGATGAGGAATTGGAAGACCCGGGCCAAAGGACCATCATTCTGATGGAATGGGGCGAGCAGATGGCCTCTGCCCTGGCCGATCAACGTCTGGAAGTGAGCATCGCCCGACCCGTGGATCCCCGGGAAGATCCTGAGGCGCCACCCAGCTCCCAGGGTCAGCGTATGGTACGTCTGCGTGGAGTGGGTCCGTCTTGGGCCAATAGAATGGATCAGCTGAGAAAGGCGATGACGGCATGAGCGGGACCGATACGTCCCTTTTGGTGATCGATACCTCCTATGGCTCGACTGTGGGGCTGCTGGGGCGGGAGCCGTGCATCGAGACCGACTCGCGCTCGCACGTAGAACGCCTCCAGGTCAATATCGCCAAGGTCATGGATCAGGCTGGGCTGTCTGCAAACGATCTGCGGACCATCGTGGTGGGACTGGGGCCTGCACCCTTCACCGGTCTGCGGGCGGGCATCGTCACTGCCAAAGCCCTGGCGTTTGCCACGGGTGCCCGTCTGCTGGGACAGGACATCCTGGAGCCGCAAGCCCGCTATGCCTACAGCCGGTTCAAGCGGCAGGGCCAGGATCATTCACGGCTTCTGGTCCTGGCTGTCAACGATGCACGACGGCGGCAGCTCTACTACCGTCTTTTTGACGACTTCGATGGCGCGGAGGCCCCGGCCCAGCCGCTGACCGACATGAGCATCGACTATCCAACGGTGATCTGTGAGAAGATCGCGGCCATCGTGGAAGAGCGGGAGTCTGTGGACCAGGGGCCAGTCACTCTGGTCATTAGCGGTCATGGAGCCGGCCGCTATGCCGACCAATGGGAGCGTCTGGATAAGCGTTCCGATATACGGGTGGTGCTGGATGAAGGATCCTTCCTGGAGGATCGGACACGGGGGACAGGCCTGATGGCTGCTTGCGCTAGCAGACGTGCCCAGTATGGGCTGATCGACCCGGTGGAGCCCCTTTATCTTCGCCGGCCGGACGTCTCAGTCCCCAATCCGCTTAAGCACGTGGCAATCCAATCATGATTCGCGGGGCGGTCTTTGAGGACCTGGACCGGCTGGTCGATCTGGAGTCACGCGTCTTCGGTGACCAGGCCTGGAGCCGGCAGGAGCTGCGGTTCGAGTTGTCTGCGCCTTCGCGCACCTACCTGGTCTGGGAAGACCAGGGTGCCATCCTGGGCTACGGAGGTTATTGGTCAGGCGAAAGGGATGCCGAACTGATGACCCTCGGGGTCTTGCCGGAAGCCCGGCATCGGGGTATTGCAGGATCTCTGCTGGCCAGGATAATTACGGGAGCCGATCGCGAGGGTCTGCAACGCATGAATCTGAAGGTCCGCGTAGATAACCCTGTGGCCATTGACCTCTACAAGAACTTTGGCTTCTCACAGGCCGGTCTATGCAAGGGTTACTATCAGCCTGAAGACGTGGATGCCTGGGCTATGACCAGACCTTTGAGCTCGATTGGACCGGGACCGGTGGGTTTTGTCAGTAACAAGCCTTCGGAAGGACAGGAAAGGATCATTGACCATGAGTGAGCCACTGGTGCTTGGCATCGAATCCACCTGCGACGAGACCGCTGCCGCCCTGGTTCAGGGCAACCGGCTGCTGTCCAACGTGGTGGCATCCTCCATGAACGAGCATGCCCGCTATGGTGGCGTCATCCCCGAGATCGCCTCGCGGGCACATGCTGAGTCCTTTGTGCCGGTCGTCTCCAAGGCCCTGAAGGATGCGGATATGGACCTGTCCCAAGTGGATGCCATAGCGGTCTCGGCTGGTCCTGGACTGGCTGGATGCCTTGCTGTAGGCGTTTCCGGTGCCAAGGCGTTGGCTTGGGCGGCGAAGAAGCCCTTGTATGGCATCAACCATGTCATCGGACACATAGCGGTCACCCAGCTCCAATTCGGACCATTCCCTCAGAATGCCCTGGCCCTGATAGTCTCCGGCGGCCACACCTCGTTGCTGCATGTGGATGATCTGGCGCGATCGGTCCAGGTGGTGGGCACCACCCTGGACGACGCGGCGGGGGAGTGCTTCGACAAGATCGCACGCCTGCTTGGCTTCCCCTATCCTGGCGGCCCCCACATCGACCGCCATGCCCGTCTGGGCGACCCCCACGCCATCGCCGTGCCCCAGGGATTGACCAAGGGCCGGGCCGGAGCCGAGCATCCTTATGATTTCAGCTTCTCCGGAGTCAAGACCGCCGTGGCTCGATGGGTCGAACGCAGACAGCAGGCCGGACTCGACATTCCCGTGGACGATGTCTGTGCCTCCCTGGCTGATTCCGTGGGCACCGTCCTGTCCCGCAAGGCCATGGCCGCCTGTCACAGTTTCGACACGGATACCTTGATTGTCGGCGGCGGGTTCTCGGCCAACTCGCAGCTGCGTGGCAAGCTTCAGGAATTCGGCGAGCAGGAGGGCATCAAGGTCCGCATTCCCAAGATCAACCTGTGCACGGACAATGGCGCCATGGTGGCCATGCTGGGCGTCAATCTGGTCCAGGCCGGACTGTCCCCCTCCGCTCCTGACTTCTCCATCGATTCGGCCATGCCCATGGACAGGATTCTCATGTAATCGACACGCCAAGTTGTCGGATGCAAGGGTCCTGACTATAGTATGGTAATTGTGTTCAGCGAGAGTTGAACGGGACATTCCCGCATAGCTCAGTTGGCAGAGCGTTCGACTGTTAATCGAAATGTCGCTGGTTCAAGCCCAGCTGCGGGAGCTCTCAACCGCCGGTTTTCCGGCGGTTTTCTTTATGTGAGCCATATTGGTTTGGTTCTATCTGCAAGGAACTGGCCTGTCATTGCAATGGGCTAGCTTATTGTTTTCTACTTAGTGACTGATGGGAAATTGTCAAGGCTCTGCCTCCCTACGTGTTTCCTTTAACCCAATGTGTAGATAGTCGGCTTTGAGATTTAGCTATAGATATAGCAGTCAAAAGACCCAACAGACCCTTAGGCATCGTGTTGCATCGGATGGCGTGTCGCGTGTATTCTCAGGCGAGTTAGAACAACGTTGTATGTCTTGTTGGTTCTGCACTTTCTTTTTGTTGTATAGTGTATTTAGTGATGTGCAGGGTTGCACGGAGAAAAGCGAGGCAAAGAAATGATTCTTCTGCATATTTCGTGGTAAAACAACGTTGTACTCAAAAGAGAGAACCCTGCACTGCTGATGGACATAAAAGGCAGGGGAAAGGAGACCAGATCCATGGAAGAACGGCAACAATCAAAGCCTGGAAAAGCGCATCTGATTCTGGACACGCAGACAAGGTCCATCCCCATCAATGAACGCGTTTTCGGCTCGTTTGTTGAGCATTTGGGTCGTGGTATCTATACAGGCATCTACGAACCAGATCATCCGACTGCAAACAAGGCGGGATTTAGACAGGATGTCATTGATTTGGTAAAGGAGCTTGGCGTCACTGCTATCCGCTATCCCGGCGGGAACTTTGTATCCGGCTATCGCTGGGAGGATGGTGTCGGGCCGCGCTCTGAACGTCCAAAGCGCATCGATCTGGCCTGGCATTCGGGCGAAAGCAATGAATTCGGTCTTCATGAGATGGCGGATTGGCTGGATGAATTGGGCGGCAACGAACTCATGGAAGCTGTCAATCTTGGTACACGGGGTATTCAAGAGGCCCTTGATCTACTTGAATACGCCAATATTCCTTCTGGTACGGCTTTATCTGACATGCGCCGACGCAATGGTCGTGAGCAGCCGTTCGGAATTCGAATGTGGTGCTTAGGCAATGAGATGGATGGTACTTGGCAGATCGGTCACAAGACCGCCCATGAATACGCCAGACTGGTCACTCAGACTGCAACGGCGATGCGTATGGTCGACCCCGATCTAGAGTTGGTGGCCTGCGGCTCTTCTTCGCACAGCATGCCTACTTTCGGTGAATGGGAACGTACTGTACTGGAGGAAGCCTACGATCAGATTAATTTCATTTCCTGCCATGCGTATTATGAGCCGCACAATCGCGATATGGCCAGCTTCTTGGCTTCCGGTGTCGATATGGATGGGTTCATCCGCGATGTGGCTTCAGTCATAGCGGCGGTTCGTGGCAGACTCAAGAGTAAGCACAAGGTCTATATATCTTTCGATGAATGGAATGTCTGGTATCAGGATGCAGAGCCGAGTAAGCCTCCAGTAGGTATAGGTAACTGGCCTCAGGGTTCGAGACTTCTGGAAGATATCTATTCAGTTGCTGACGCAGTGGTGTTTGGCGATCTGCTCATCACCCTGCTCAGAAATGCTGATGTCGTGCATTCCGCCAGTCTGGCTCAATTGGTCAATGTCATTGCTCCAATCATGACAGAACCTGGTGGTCCTGCTTGGAGACAAACCATTTTCTTCCCGTTTGCTCTGACTGCCAAATATGCCAAGGGTGGCAGTGTGCTGCCCTCTCAGGAAGATGCCGACAGATGCGAAACCAGCCAATACGGCGATGTGCCGATGACGGACTCTGTTGTGGTAAGAGGAGCTGATGGCTCGCTGACTGTTTTCGTTGTCAACCGCAGCCTTGATCGGAGTGTAGAGTATCGTTCCGATCTTTCCGGACTCTACAGAACTGGCAAAGTGGTTGTTCGGAGCCTCCATGACGAAGATATTGCTGCTCGCAATACGCTTGAGGATCCAGAGCGTGTCGGTTTGCAGACGCGTAAGGACTTTACCTTTGAGAACGGCAAACTGAGTATCATGCTTCCTCCGGTTTCGTGGACGGCTATCCACATAGATTGATAATTACAAATTGTTGGTTTCCACATATATTCAAAGGAGAAATAATGAGGAGAACTGTGAGAATCATTGCAGCGGCACTCTCGGGAGTCTTAGCGATTTCCATGGCTGCCTGTGGCGGCGGTGGAGACGCCAAGAGTGAAAGTCAGGCTGAGCATAGTGATAAAACTGCGAATGCCAATGCACAATGCCAGAACAAGGTTAAAAAGCCGAATGCGGAAAAGGTCACCGTGTGGGCCTGGTATCCAGCCATTCAGAAAGTAGTCGATGAGTATAACGAGAACCATGATGACATCCAAGTGTGCTGGACGAACGCTGGTCAGGGAAGTCCTGAATACACCAAATTCAATAATGCTATAAAAGCCAAGTCCGGCGGTCCTGACATCATCCAGCTTGAGTATGAAGCGATGCCGCAATTCGTTGCGGGGGCTCAGAAGCACCTGGTTGACCTTAGCAAGTATGGAATGAATGATCACAAGCAGGAGTACACGGAAGGCGCCTGGAAGAGCGTCAGCATGGGCGGCGGCAACTCCGTTTATGGCGTTCCTGTCGATCTTGGTCCCTTCGTCATGTACGTGCGTCAGGACATCTTCGATAAATACCATGTCAAAGTTCCAACCACTTGGAAGGAATTCGAGCAGGCGGGCAAGGATCTTAAAGCTGCCGGTTTCGACGGATTCCTGAGCGATTGGGCTCCTAACGGCACCGCTGTCAATCCTGCGCTCTTTGCTCAGGCGGGAGAGAAAGTCTACAAGTATTCGTCAAAGACGCCTGACAAGGTAGGCATTAAGTTGGATACCCCAGGTGTGCAGAAGGTTCTAGAGTACTGGCAGAACCTGGTCAAGGAGGGCCTTGTCGACACGACGGACGCCAACACGACTGACTGGAACAACAATATGATTTCCGGCAAGTATGCTGCCTATGTTCAGGCTTCCTGGCTGACTGGTTACATCAAGGGCTTGGACAATTCTTCAAGCGGCAATTTCAGGATCTATAAGGCACCGGTTTGGGATGACTCCACGCCTCAGGTCAACCAGGGAGGATCCGCTTGGGCTGTAACTGATCAAGCAAAAGACACCAAAGCAGCGGCCAGCGTTGCTCACGATCTGTTCGATTCAGATACAGCACAGCATATCGGTGTCACCGATGGTGCATTGTTCCCATCTTGGAAGAAGCAGCTCGCATCGGATGCTTTCAAGAACATGCAAGAGCCATTTTTGGGCAACCAAAAGCCTAATGAAGTCACCATTCCAGTGGCTAATGCTTGGAAAGGTGACGAGTTCCTGCCCTTCCAGACTTATGCCTATGACGAACAGACCAAGTCCTTCTCTGCAATTGTCAAGAAAGGCAATGATTGCAAGGAGACCCTGAAAGCTCTGGAAACCAAGCTGAACAATTATGCCAAGCAGCAAGGTTTCACTATAGAGTGACTGCTCATTTTAATTGGAGGGATGTCGTGATCGGTATCCCTCCTTTTTAGGAGGTTCTGAAATGGCTTCGAACGCAATAGTTAAGCCGAGAAAGACGAAAGCCAATATCGGCAGCAGTCGTAGGGCAATGTGGGGATGGTTCTTCACGGCTCCTTTTGGGGTCATCTTTCTGCTGTTTCTTGTGATACCGCTTGCTTACGCATTCTATGTATCGTTGTTTACTTATACTCAAGTCAAAGGGGAGTCCTTCTCGGGGTTCGCCAATTATCAGCGCGTTTTTACTGACTCGATATTTCTGGTCGGCATGGGGCGCGTCATTCTCTATACCGTCGTCATGGTTCCGATCCAATTGGGTCTGGCCCTGATATTCGCTCTGCTCCTGGACTCTTTTAAAAACAAGTTTGCCTCGGTCTCTCGCCTGGTTATTTTCCTGCCTTATGCAATTCCTGGTGTTATCGGTGCCTTGATGTGGGGATTTATGTACTCCAAGAATATGGGTCCGTTCACTACCATATTTGGGCTGTTTGGAATGCAGACTCCCGGTTTCCTCACCGCCAACGGCATCTTTGGTTCATTGGTCAATGTCGTGACTTGGCAATGGACGGGGTACTACATGGTGATTTTGTATTCGGCCTTGCAGTCCATTCCGCATGAACTCTACGAGTCAGCCAGAATAGATGGGGCTTCAGAACTGAAGATTGCTACAAGAATCAAGGTGCCGATGGTGTCAGGATCATTGGTCATGGTGACTATCTTCTCCCTTATCGGGACCCTGCAGTTCTATACAGAACCCACCATTTTGCGCAATCAGGCGCCAACAGTCATACCGCCCGAGTATACGCCCAATATGTATGCGCAAGCTCTCGCTTTCAACTACAACCAGACCAACTACTCTGCCACGGTTTCGTTTGCTCTGGGATTGGTCGTGGTGATATTCAGCGTTTTGTTCATGAGACTGACTCGTCATCAGTCTGGATTGGAGGACTGACATGTCAGCCACAAGAACAAGTGGCACTCGCAGAAGTGCTAAGCGCATCCAGGGTAATACCAGCGTTTTCGTGTATGTAGTACTGATATTGGCAATGGTCTATTTCCTCCTGCCTGTATGGTGGTTGATCGTTGCCTCCACAAAGTCGAATTCGGGATTGTTCTTCGGCGCCCACGGCTCTATGTGGTTCGATAAGGATTTCGACCTGTGGAAGAACATCGGTCAACTTACGACCTATCAGGATGGCATTTACTGGCGCTGGATTTTTAACTCCTTCCTTTACGCTCTTGTAGGAGGATTTGGTGCCACAGTAGTGGCGGTTATGGCCGGGTATGGTTTTTCCAAGTTCAGATTCCGTGGACGAAATCTATATTTCAACATTGTTCTTGGTGCTTTGATGATTCCTTCGACGGCCTTGGTGATACCCACGTTCCTGCTGATGTCTGACATCGGTATGACCAACACCATTTGGGCTGTGCTTTTGCCATCTCTGCTTAATCCAATGGGTGTTTACTTGATGAGAATCTACTGCATGCAATCCCTACCCGATGAGATGATCGAGGCGGCTCGAGTTGATGGGGCAGGTGAATTGAGAACTTTCACACAAGTTTCTCTGCCCATTATGACCCCAGCAATTACTACAGTCTTTCTGCTTTCCGTGGTCGGTGCTTGGAACAACTTCTTCCTGCCCCAGGTTGTTCTCACTAATCCAAAGTTGTTCCCGATTACGGTCGGGCTGACCCAATGGCAGACAAAATCCCAGGCCGGAGCAGCATCAGAACAGGTATGGAATTTGGTGACTTCAGGAGCCTTCATCTCGATTATTCCCATGGTCTTGGCTTTCCTCTTCCTGCAAAGGTACTGGGTAGGAGGATTGACGGCCGGATCTGTTAAATCATGATTCAAGGAAGGACCTGGTATTTAGGCTGTATGTTCTTTGTTGAGATAAACTGAAAACAGAATTGTTGTTACATATTCCGAATTCGCATAAGTCCACTATGTGGAGTTGCGCGAATTCGGAATATATGTAATTACCGACTGGTAAGGGGCTCTATTGACAACCAGAGTGACTATCAAGGATGTAGCCAGGCATTCTGGTGTTTCCATCAAAACAGTGTCCAATGTTATCAACGGTACCGGCAGTATGCGTGATTCCACCAGACAACGCGTGCAGAAATCCATTCGTGAACTTGGCTATATGGTCAATGTATCGGCTCGTTCATTAAAAACGGGTGCCACCAAGCTCATAGGTCTGGGAATTTTTGATTTTTCGCAGCCATTCGCCCCTTATTTGGCAGATAAAGTCATAGACATATCACGAAAACACGGTTATGGAACAGTGATTAGTACATACGGGTCGGACGGATCAGGTCTGCCTGTCATCATGGACGAAATTACAAAGCTGTCAGCAGATGGGTGGCTGCTTTTTTCGGACCAACCTTTAAAGAACGAAGGTATCATCCTTGATCAGCCCTATCCGATTGTTCTAGCCGGTGACTACAACTCCTACGATCGTGTTGACTGGGTGACTATGCCCAATACGAGAGCCATTCGGTATGTCACAGGCAGGTTGCTCGATATGGGATGTCGTCATATAGCAGTCTTCGGTGCACCGGAAAAGCCAAAGACGCGCAATGAATACATGTGCGCTACCGAAGGCCTGCAAGAACTGAGAATTAGGGGATATATCGAGGCCTTCGAAGAGCGGGGGCTATCGGTGGATTGGCAGATGCTTCTGCCCAAGGATTGGATGGAAGGAGTTAGCGGCGTACAGGCTGTGACACAAATGTTGTCCAAAGGTATACGCCCGGATGCGATTATTTGCCTGACTGATGCCATGGCGCTGGGTGCCTTGCATGGTTTGCAGAACGAGGGAATTCGCATTCCCGAAGATGTTCAAGTCGTGGGATTCGACGATGTACCGGAGTCGTCCTACTCGACTCCATCACTGACTACCATCGATCCATACCTAAATGATTACGTTGAGCATGCTATTGATATGTTGATTGAGCGCATTAATGGGTACAAGGGCAAATCTCGGACTTTTGTGACTGATTTCCGACTCGTTGAGAGAGATTCAACCTTGGCTTTCCCCACAGAAAAACATACTAAAGCAATATCCGCAACAAACTAGGCAGAAGCGGCTTGATCTTTAATTATGGTTCAACAATTGCACGAAATGTAATTTTTTGTTGAAGTAATTACTGATGAATTCGTTTTGGGCCTATACATCTGTGAGCTTTGCTGATTCTAGTTCTCCAACTTTTTAATAGCTTGGCAGTAGTTTCTTATTCGCATATTTACATTAGACGATATATACGTAGGAACCCATCTGCATTCAATAACAGTTTGTGTAACCTTTACCTAATTTTATTAGAAGGATTCTCAGTTTACAAAGTATAAGTTCGGTCAACACTTTTGACAAGTCTTTTTCGCATTCCTTGCGCTCTTGTAGGAACAATCACCATTAGGTTTTCGCCGGACGAGCTGTGGAAGACTACATATTTGACCACATGCCTCTTTCTGGTTCACATGGCTTTGGCATCCAGTCCATCATGATGGTGGACGCCCAACCGGGCATCCGTAATGACGGAATGAAGGTGCGACTTTGGCCTGTGCGCGTGACCATAAGAACAAGGGCATTGGGCGATTTACCAGCCGGATGCCCATCATGCCTTCCGGCTGTCGGCCCCCTTGGTTTCCCAGGTCGCTGCTGGCACTGACGCTGGCCCTGGTCCTGTCGACCGCGGGGCCTACGGCAACCGTCGCGTCTCAGCCTGCGCCGACCCTGCCTTCGGCTGCAGCTCCGGCGCAGAACGGTCGAGTTACCTCATCGACCTCAGCCTGTCGCCGGGGCTGGCTGTGGCCCCTTGAACCTTTGCCTGGTGATAAGGCCGCCCCAGAGATTATGCGTCCCTTCGATCCTCCGAATCATCCATGGCTGAGTGGTCATCGCGGAATCGATCTGGTAGTGCAACAAGGCAGGCACATCCGGGCCCCGGCAGGTGGTGTCATCACTTTTGTCGGTTCTGTAGCAGGCAAGGACGTGGTCTCCATTCGTCACGGCAAACTGACCTCCACCTATGAGCCAGCGAAGAGCTCATTGCCGGCAGGAACCCGGCTGCAGGCCGGCACAGTCTGGGGAAAAGTAGATGGGGTCTCTGACCACTGTGATCAAGATTGTCTGCACTGGGGGCTGAAAGATGGTCACAATCACTATCTGGATCCAGGCGCTAAAGTCGGACGGCACCGCATTCGTCTCAAGCCTCTATAGGAGTGCGTGGTCCGCCTGCGAGACTCGCGCGTCAGCAGACCAGGTATATCGCCGGCCCGGGGGAGCGGTTAGAATCGTAAAGCATAACGCCGTTTCAGCAGGGAGTGGTCATGCAGAACATGCAGGAAGAATTTACGCGTCCGCTTGAGAAGCCCATAGACGCCGATGCCGGTGTCTTCTCCCTGCTTGAGGACAGGGTGGAGCGCCTGGGCGACGATCCTTTGATCGAATACCGGAGCGGACGCGAGTGGAGTACGATAACGGCCCGTGAGTTTCGCGACCGTGTGATCGCGCTGGCCAAGGGGCTTATGGCCCGGGGGGTAGGCCGGGGGGATTCAGTGGCTATCGTCTCGCACACCCGATGGGAATGGACTGCCCTGGACATGGCCATCCTGTCCATCGGAGCCGTGACGGTGCCGGTCTACGAGACCGACTCTCCCGATCAGATTCGGCGCATCTTCAACGACTCCCATGTCGGCATGGCCTTTCTGGAGGATGACGATATGAGGGCCCGAGTGGATGCGGTTCGCTCCCAGTGTGCCTATCTGAACGACTTGTATGTGATCACCAGGGGAGCGCTGACCACCATGACCGCCTACGGACGGGCGGTGGACCAGGCAGACTTCCAGGCCCGTGCCGACTCGGTGCAGGGTTCCGACTTGGCCACCATCGTCTATACCTCAGGCTCCACGGGTAAGCCCAAGGGTATAGAACTCAGCCATAGCAACATCGTCTTCACTGTCCGTTCAGGTACTCAGGCAGTCCCTGACATCTGCCTGGGTGAGGGCAAGCGGCTTCTGCTCTGCCTGCCCCTGGCCCATGCTTTCGCCCGCTGCCTGCAGTTCTTCGCCATTGCCACGGATCTCACCCTGGGGCTTACCGGGTCCATCCGCAATCTGTTGCAGGACATGCAGACCTTTAAGCCCACTTTCATCCTGGCTGTGCCGCGAATCTTCGAGAAGATTTACAACGCTGCCTCCCAGCGGGCCGGAACAGGTGCCAAGGGCAGGATTTTCCTGGATGCTGCAGGAGTGGCCAGGCAGTGGTCCCGTCATCAGCAGACCGGAAGCCGGGTTCCCATGTCGCTGAAGACCAAGCACCTCATGTACACAGGCACCGTTTACGACCCCATCCTGGAGGCCTTGGGCGGCCGGGTCCGGTATGCCATTTCGGGCGGTGCCCCCCTGGACAGGGACATTGCGGACTTCTTCAACGGCATAGGTCTGCCCCTGCTGGAGGGCTACGGCATGACCGAGACCATGGGCCCGGTGACGGTCAACCCCACCGAAGGCTACAGGCTGGGCACCATCGGCCTGCCCATGCCCGGCATCACCGTAGGCATCGACCAGGAGGGTCAGCTGTGTGTCAAGGGCCCCGATGTCTGCATGGGCTACCACAACCATCCGGAAATCACCACGAGGCAGATTCGCGACGGTTGGCTGCTGACCGGCGATCTGGGCAGTCTGGACGAAGACGGGTTCGTTCGTTTGACCGGTCGGCGCAAGGAGATCATCATCACTGCAGGGGGCAAGAACATCTCGCCGTCGTTGCTGGAAACAGCCGTTGAGCGTTCGCCCATCATCAGCCATTGCATGGTCATCGGGGACCGTAGGCCTTTCATTTCGGCCCTGATCACCCTCAATCTCGAGGAGGTCAACAAGTGGTTGCGGGACCAGGGCGCTGAACCCTTGAACGATGCCGCTTCGGCTGGGGAGAACCCTATCATCCGCACGGAGATCGATCGCGCGGTAGACGCGGCCAATGCGCAGGTCTCCCGGGCCGAGGGAATCCGACGCTATCTGGTTCTGGACCAGGACTTCACTCGTGAAAATGGACTGCTCACCGCATCATACAAGCCCCGTCGCCAGGAGGTTCTCAAGCGGTATGAAGACCAGATCGAGCAGAAGATCTATGCTCAGAGACCCGCGTCGGCTGGCTTGATGTAGCCTGTATCAATCAGAGCCGCCTTGAGGTTGGAGGCCGAAACCGCAACCAAGGGTCTTGACAGGCGGCGCTGTTGCTTGCCGTCCTGGTTGACGGTGTGGATCGTATCCATGGCTGGCACCTTGCCCTGGCTGTTGAGCCCGACACAGGCCTTGGCCATATCAGCCGCAAGACCCAGTCTGTCCTCCAGACCAGTCATCCACTGCCGTCCGTCCACGATTTGAGGGATGTTGTCCACGTAGGCGCCGTATCCACTGATGACGGGCCAGGCAGCATGGTCGTCCGAGGGTGTGGAATCCTGAGTCCTGCCCGTGGTCTGTGAAGGATCAGCCTGCGACGCTGTCGGATTCTGGGTTGCAGGGCTCTGAGCGGGTTTGGGCACGCGTTGCCGGTGCAGATCCTGATGACCGACCATGGATCCCACAATGCCTGATATTGAGATCTCAGGGTTGACGTCCGCCGAAGAACCCCGATAACCCAAATCCCCGAGCTCAGAGACCACGCCGGAAACAATGAAGTCGTTCATGGCCAGAATACCGTCCACCTCGGTGTGGGTCTTGGCGTCATCGTTCGTGGCCAGGCGGGTCGCCAGCTCTTTGCCGGTAGCCGAAGCGTCCTTGCCTGGATCAAAGGCGATCGCCTGCCAGTCCTTTTCGGTGCTGTCTGCCTTCAGGAGCCCGGAGGGGCTGATAGCCCGTCCATCCTTGAAGTAGGGCCCCAGCACCTGCCAGATTCCAGCGAAAGCCTGGGCGGGGAAGGAATCCTGCTCAGCCTGGACGGTTTCAACACCCTTGTCAGCAGGGGATGCATCAGATGATGCGTCAGCTGTCCGGTTCGGCAGCAGAATCTCGATGCGGCAGGGGTTGTCCTTGCTGGCCTTGTCCAGTTCAAGTTTGCTGGCCAGCTTGTCCGCCTGCATCTGACCGATGGCCCGTGCATCAGATAATTGCACGAACAAATCCGGTTGGATGCCCGGCACCTGGTTGGCCAGCAGGACCACATGCATGCCCGCGCCCGCAGCCAGACGCAGAGAAGAGACCAGACGTGCGCGCGCCTTGTCTTTGGCATCGGCATCCAATGGCTGGCTGATATAGTCGCCATACTGGCGGGTAATGGAATCTGGCGAGGTCATGGGTGCCACCACCAGTGTGGTCGGCTCTGAAGTCTTTCCGGCCTTGCGCTCCGAAAGGCGGTTGACCAAGTAATCCTGCAGCTCCTTGCTTTGATCCTCCAGGTTCCCGCTGGTGTAGGCATCGATGTGTTTATTGGGAAGATGCTCCTTGGCCAGTGCTGCCTTAAGCTCAGGAACCAGCGCGGCCCACTTGTTGATGGGCGTGTGCTGGGAGAGGGTGATGCCGTCGGAGGGAGTGAAAATGGCCACCCGACCGGGGACCTCAGCGGCCGCAGTGGCCCCCTGGCTCGGTGGGGCGCTCGGAGACTGTTGCCCACTGCCCAAGGCCGGACCACCGCAAGCACCAGCCGATGCCACCATGGCCAAACTCGCCAGCAGGGCCAGCAAGCCGGACAAATGCCGTGCAAAGCCGGTCTTCTTCACGTTCGCTCCTTCGTTCCGACAGAGCCCGACTCTGGCCGGGTCCCGAGCAACCATTCTATGGGCTCTCGGGCAGGAGCGTATGAAGGGCCGATGTTTCGCTTACACGGTCCTCGCCGGTGGGACTGACAGCGAAGGCTGATCTGTGGAGAGTAACCGCCTGCAATAACCGTCTGCAATGGCAAGGAGAGAGGGTTGTTGTCTTATCTGCTAGTCTGCCTTGGCCGCCTTGCGTCCCCTGGCATCTGCAGCACCTGAAGACATACGCTCGGCAAGAGCATGGTCCAAGGCGTCCATGAACCCTTCGGTGTCCAGCCAAGGCTGATCAGGACCCACCAGGCTGGCAAGATCCTTGGTCATGCGACCGGAGCGTACGGTCTCGATGACCACGGATTCCAGTGTTTGCGCGAACTCGGCCACCTTGGGGGTGTCATCCAGCCGCGCCCGCTGCTTGAGCCCGCCGGTCCAGGCGAAAATGGAGGCGATCGGGTTGGTGGAGGTGGTTTCCCCCTTGAGCCAGCGCCGGTAATGCCTGGTCACGGTCCCATGGGCGGCCTCAGCCTCTACGGTCTGCCCATCGGCCGTCATCAGCATGGAGGTCATGAGACCAAGGGACCCGAACCCCTGAGCAATTGCATCGGACTGGACATCGCCGTCGTAGTTCTTGCAGGCCCAGACATAGCCGCCCTGCCACTTGAGCGAGGAGGCCACCATGTCGTCGATCAGCCGATGCTGGTAGGTCAGCCCCTCTTGTTCGAACCGACTCTGGTACTCCTGCTCGTAGACCTGGGCGAAAATGTCCTTGAACCGGCCGTCATAGGCCTTGAGGATGGTGTTCTTGGTGCTCAGGTAGACCGGATAGTGCCTCTGCAGGGCGTAGTTGAAGCAGGAACGCGCGAAGTCGCGGATGGAGTCGTCGAGGTTGAACTGGACCTGGGCCACGCCAGGACCTGGGTAGACGGTCACCTCTCGGGTCACCGGGTCGCTCCCGTCTTCAGGAGTGAAGACGACGCTGAGCTTTCCCGGCCCGGGAACAGTGAAATCAGTCGCCTGGTATTGGTCGCCGAAGGCATGGCGGGCCACCACGATGGGCTTGGACCATCCGGGAACCAGCCGGGGGATGTTGTCGATGACGATGGGCTCGCGGAAGATGGTTCCGCCAAGAATGTTGCGGATGGTACCGTTGGGCGACTTCCACATGCGCTTGAGGCCGAATTCCTTTACCCGGGCCTCGTCCGGGGTAATGGTGGCGCACTTGACGCCCACGTGCTCGCGCTGAATGGCCTGTGCCGCCTGTACGGTGACCTTGTCGTCAGTGGCGTCCCTGTTGCGGATGCCCAGGTCGTAATAGTCCAGGTCCACGTCCAGGTAGGGCAGAATCAGCCGTTCCTTGATCATTTTCCAGATGACCCGGGTCATCTCGTCACCGTCGAGTTCGACGATGCGTCCTTTCACGGCGATCTTGTCCATGGCGGCCTCCTATCGATCGGCGGGTCGGGGGCCGGATCCTGCTCCCGATGTCTCAGTTGCGCTCGCGAACTGTTTTATCCCAAGTTTGTTACTCTCTGTTCCCATGCTCGTAACCCGTTCGTAGCACGCCAGAGCGTCATTGTGAGGCGCTAGGCTGGCAGACATGACACAGGAAATCGAAATCGGTCTCGGCAAGAAGGCCACGGTGGCCTACACGCTCGATGATGTCTCCATACTCCCCTCAAGAAGGACCCGGGATCCCCAGGATGTCTCCACGGCCTGGCAGGTGGATGCCTACGAGTTCGACCTGCCACTTTTGGCAGCGCCCATGGATTCGGTCACCAGCCCGGAGACGGCCATAGCCCTGGGACGGATGGGCGGATTGGGCGTGCTGGACCTGGAGGGACTGTGGACCCGTTATGAGGATCCGCGTCCGCAGCTGGACCGGATAGCCCATGCCTCGCCGGAGCAGGCGACCGGGGTCATTCAGGAGGCCTACCGGGAGCCGGTCAAGACGGAGCTGATCACCCGCCGTCTACAGGAGATTCGCAAGGCCGGAGTCACGGTGGCCGGAGCCCTGTCCCCTCAGCGCACCCAGGAGTTCTATGCCACGGTGGTCGATGCGGGCGTGGACCTCTTCGTGATCCGAGGAACGGCGGTCTCGGCCGAACACGTGTCCACCAGCCATGAGCCCCTGAATTTGAAGAAGTTCATCTACGACCTGGACGTTCCAGTCATCGTCGGCGGGGCCGCCACCTATCAGGCTGCCCTGCATCTGATGCGCACCGGAGCCGCCGGGGTGCTGGTCGGGTTCGGCGGGGGAGCGTCATCCACTGATTCCGCCACCATCGGAATCCAAGCGCCTATGGCCACGGCCATCTCGGATGTGGCCGAGGCGCGTCGCGACTACCTGGACGAGTCGGGCGGACGTTACGTTCAGGTCATCGCTGACGGGGAGACCGGTACCTCGGGTTCCTTTGTCAAGGCCTTGGCCATGGGGGCCGACGCGGTCATGCTGGGCACGCCCTTAGCCAAGGCTACGGAGGCTCCCGGCCAGGGCATGCACTGGGGGGCCGAAGCTCATCATCCTGAACTGCCGAGGGGCCGCAGGGTCCAGGTCGGTCAGGTGGGCAGCCTGGAGCGCATACTCTTCGGTCCCAGCGATCGCACCGACGGCAGTCTGAATCTGATCGGGGCCCTGCGCCGGGCCATGGCTTCCACCGGTTATGTGGATGTCAAGAACTTCCAGAAGTGCCGTGTGGCAGTGACCCCCGCCCCCCGCTGCTGAGTAGAACAGGACATTCACGGTCCATTTATCCACAATCTGTCTAAAGGCCGGTCCAGGTTGACCACATTCCTGAACCGGCCTTTACAATCCCTCAGCGCATTCCTACTCTGGACGTATTCGCTGTCGTTGCGTCGGTTGCCCAGTGCACCTCGCCGGCATGGGAGGGGGAACAAGCACATAGTAGTGCGAGGGGAGAAGTATGACGGAGTATATGGATCTGGCACCGGTCTGGGACCAAGATCAAGCAACCGAGGAGTCGACAGGACAGGAAGTCGGCGGCTGGTGGCCGTCTACCTGTACACAGGTGCCCTTGGGATTTGGTGACATCAATCTGACAGTGCGAACGGTCAACTTCATCCGGCCTGGGGATGCTGCCGGGCATGAGGGTCTGTCTGCGGATCTCAAGCGTATTCTTGTCAATCTGTGCGCCTTGGCATCCAGGGTCTTCGATGTGTTGCGGGGTCGTTTACCTATGAAGAGCCTGGATCGTGTGCTCAACCGCGTCTGCATGGAACGATTGGCCCTGCTGGCCCAGTTGCTACGGGATCGGCATCTGGGCATGGTCCGTACAGCGGACCATGCCGGCATGACTTACCTGCCGCTGATTCCTAAATTGGTCGAGATCTACCGCGTAGACCGTGACCGGTACGAAACCACCATCGGATTCCTGGTCGGCGAGCGCACTGTGCTGACCAACCTGATCGTCGCCAGAAGCGGTTCGCGCTGGGTCTGTGTGCGCTTCGACATGGGCTAGGCGGCGGCTTTGGCGGGTTGACCCATATGATGGTGGGTATGTTGCGTGAATATACGGTCGAGCTTCAACACCCGACGACGGACAAGGACACCATCTATTCACTCCTGGCAAAACGCACCGCCCGTGACCCTGAAGAGCTGGTTGCCCAGTGGCAGGATCCCATGACCAGAAACTGGCACGATGTCAAGGCCGGGCAGATGTCCGCACGGGTTCGCGCCGTGGCCAAGGGCATGATGGCTTTGGGCGTGGAAAAGGGCAGCACTGTGGTCATCTACGCCTCCACCAGTTATGACTGGGGGGTCACGGACTTTGCCTGCGCTGCCATCGGGGCGGTCTCTGTCCCCATTTACGAGACCGACTCGCCCAGCCAGGCCCAGAAGATCGTTCAGGATGTGGACTGCATCCTGGCCTTTGCCGGTGACTCAGAGCATGCACAGATCCTGGAGCAGGTCCGGGGATCCTCGCCCAAGCTCAAGTACGTCTTCAATTTCGAAGCCGGGGGCCTGAACGCAGTCAGTGAATTCGGCCAGGGGATCGAAGATGAGCGCCTGGATCAGGCCATTGCCCAAGTCAAGGCCGACGATCTGGCCACCATCGTCTACACTTCGGGCTCAACTGGGGAGCCCAAGGGCGCCATGCTCTCCAACCGGAACTTCGTCCACATCGTCTTTGTGGGCTGGGATGTGCTCTACCACATGCTGGCAGCGCCCTCCCGCCTGATGCTCTTCCTGCCCCTGGCCCACTGCTTCGCCCGCTACATCCAGTATGTGGCCATCGGCGCCCAGGGCGTGGTCGGATACGTCTCCAACGCCAAGCACCTGCTGACCGATCTGCGCACCTTCCGGCCCACATATCTGCTGGGCGTGCCACGCGTCTTCGAGAAGGTCTACAACGCTGCCTCGCAAAAGGCCGGCACCGGCATGGCCGGCAAGGTCTTCGCCAAGGCCACCAAGCACTTCATCAAGTGGTCCAAGGACGAGCAGGAGGGGAACGGTCATTCGCTGTTTACCCGCCTCGCCCACGCCTTCTACACCAAGACCGTCGGCAACACAATCGAGTCCGCCCTGGGCTCCAACTTGAGCTACCTGGCCTGCGGCGGCGCACCCATGAACGCCGACCTGGCCCATTTCTTCAATGGGATCGACGGGATCACCTTCATTCAGGGCTACGGGATGACCGAGACGGCAGCACCCTGCATCGTCAACTTCGAGGATGCCAACGAGGTGGGATCGGTCGGCCGCCCTGGCTCGGGCATCACGGTCAGGCTGAGCGACGACGATGAGCTCCTGGTCAAGGGTCCCAGCGTCTTCATGGGCTACTACCACCAGCCTGAGCTTGATTCCACCGTGCTCGATAAGGATGGCTGGCTGCACACCGGTGATCTGGCCCAGATCGACGACCAGGGCTTCGTCTTCATCACCGGCCGTAAGAAGGACGTCATCATCACCGCCGGCGGCAAGAACGTGAGCCCGGCTCCCCTAGAGGATGTCATCAGCACCTGCCCCATAGTCTCCCAGGCCGTGGTCGTGGGCGACGGCAGGCCCTTCGTAGGTGCCCTGGTCACCCTGGATGCGGGCATGCTGAAGTCCTGGCTGACCTCACAGGGTCTGGACGCTGACATGAGCATGGAGCAGGCCAGCCACAACGAGGCCATCCATGCCTTCATCCAGCAGTACGTGGACAAGGCCAACTGCAACGTCTCGCGGGCCGAGTCGGTGCGCAAGTTCCTGGTGCTGGACAAGGACTTCAGCCAGGAGGACGGCACCCTGACCCCCAGCCTGAAGGTGGTGCGCCCCGAGGTACTCCGCCAGTACGCTGAACTCGTGGACAAGGTCCTCTATGCGCCCAGGACGCCAGCCAAGCCTGCTGCCAAGGAGAACGATATTGTCAGCAGGGCACGGACCACCATGAGCGATTCCCTGGCAAGCATGACCGGACGCAAGCGTGATGGCCGCCAGGAGGAGGAAGCGGCCCCGGAGGACGAGAAGGACGGCCACGACGGCCGGGATGACGAGGAGTAAGCAGTGGCGATTCGTACAATCAGAGTGGTTCCCGATCCGGTTTTGCGAACCCCCTGCGATCCAGTGACCAGCATCACCCCGGCTGTGCGCAGTCTGGTCCGTGACCTGGTGGACACCGTGGACGACCCGGGCAGGGCAGGCCTGTCGGCCAATCAGATCGGGGTGGGCCTGCGCGTCTTCTCCTACAACATCGGCGGCAAGGTGGGCTACATCATCAATCCGGTCATCGACAAGACCTCCGGTGAGCAGTATGGCGAGGAGGGATGCCTGTCCCTGCCCAACCTCTGGTATCCGACCAGGCGTGCCGACTACGCCCGAGCACACGGCATCGATCTGGATGGCAAGACGGTGACTCTTGAGGGCCATGGCATCATGGGACGGATGATCCAACACGAGTGCGATCACCTGGACGGCCATGTCTATGTGGATCGGCTGGAGAGCGACGTCCGCCGCAAGGCCATGCAGCAGCTGAGATCAGCCAGGTAGGCAGAGGGCGAACATGATACTCGAGGTCATTGGCCTCGGGTATCATAGTAATTCGGCGTGTCACTGCGCAGGTCTGCTGTCACGGGCGGGCAGGCGCGCCAAGAGTATTCCCGAACACACGCCGCAAATTCGCGCCATGTCCGCGACGTCCTGTGTCGGTCGGCTCCTCGGAGTTGCACGCAGGTGCACATGGCCAGGCAATAACCGACAATGAAAGGTATAGACATGGCACAGATCACCATGAGCGAAATGCTGAAGGCCGGCGTCCACTTCGGACACCAGACCCGTCGTTGGAACCCCAAGATGAAGCAGTACATCCTGATGGAGCGCAACGGCATCCACATCATCAACCTCTTCAAGTCGCTCGGTCTGATCGACCAGGCCTATGACTTCATCAAGCAGACCGTGGCCCACAACGGCACCGTGCTCTTCGTGGGGACCAAGAAGCAGGCCCAGGAGGCCATCAAGTCCCAGGCCACCCGGGTGAACATGCCCTACGTCTCCGAGCGCTGGCTGGGTGGCATGCTGACCAACTTCCAGACCGTGACCAAGCGGGTCGGCCGCTTGAAGGAGCTGGAGGAGATGGACTTCGACGACGTGCATGGCTCGGGACTGACCAAGAAGGAGCTCCTGCTGCTGCGGCGCGAGAAGGATAAGCTGGAGCGCCAGCTGGGCGGCATCCGCAATATGAACCGCACCCCCTCGGCCCTGTTCGTGGTCGACATCAACAAGGAGGCCCTGGCGGTCTCCGAGGCCAACAAGCTGGGTATCCCGGTCGTGGCCCTGGTGGACACCAACACGGATCCCGAACTTGTCACCTACCCCATTCCCGCCAACGATGATGCCATCCGTGGCGTCGAGCTGCTGACCAGGCTGATGGCCGATGCCGTGGCTGACGGTCTGTTGGAGCGCTCCGGCAAGGCTGCCAAGACCGAGGAGGCCTCCGACCAGCCCATGGCCGAGTGGGAGAAGAACCTGCTGGAGAACAAGGACGGACAGCCGCAGGAGCAGGCCCAGGAGACCGCCCAGGCTCCCCAGGCCGAGCAGCCTGCGCAAGAGCAGCAGGAGACCCCCGCTGCCGATCAGGCCGCCTGAAATCTGACGTCTAGATAGGAGAGTTTCATGGCAAAAATCACCGCTGCACTGATCAAGGAGCTGCGCGATCAGACCGGCGCCGGCATGATGGACGTCAAGAAGGCCCTGACCGAGGCCGAGGGCGACATGGCCCGCGCCAAGGAGATCATCCGCGCCACCGGTATCCAGGCCGCAGGCGCCCGCGAGGGCCGCAAGGCTCAGGAGGGCCTGATCGCCTCTACCGTTGTTGAGGGTGGACAGGGTCAGATCGGCTACGCCGTCGAGCTCAATTCCGAGACCGACTTCGTGGCTAAGACCCCTCAGTTCGTCGAGTTCGGCCAGGAGGTCATCGACGACGTGGCCAAGGCTGATGCCTCCAACGCCGAGCAGGTCGATGCCGCTCCATCCAAGTCCGGCACCGTCAAGGAGACCGTGGAGGAGGCCGGCGCGCTCTTCCATGAGCACGTCAAGGTCGGCCAGGTGGCCCGGGTCGAGGGCCCCCGTGTGGAGATTTACGCCCACCGCAAGTCCGTGGAAATGCCCCCCTCCATCGTAGCCATGATCGCCACTGATGAGGCCGGCGCCCAGGTGGCCCATGAGGTGGCCCTGCAGATCTCCGCCATGAGCCCCAAGTGGCTCAGCCGCGAGGATGTGCCTGCCGACGTGGTGGAGTCCGAGCGTCGCGTGGCCACTGAGAAGTCCCAGGCCGAAGGCAAGCCCGAGAAGATCATCCCCAAGATCGTCGAGGGGCGTCTGAACGCCTTCTTCAAGGAGACCGTCCTGCTGGAGCAGCAGTACGTCAAGGACACTTCCAAGACCATTGGCGACCTCTTCAAGCAGGCTGATGGCAAGGCTCTGGCCTTCGCCCGTCTCGAGGTCGGCAAGGGCGACGAAGAGGAGTAGCCCAGCAATGTACTGAGTTGCCTGGCCTGATCCTGAGCTGAGGGATAGGCAGATGACCAGCATTGATGGTAATTGACGATAGGGGAGTGGCTTTCGTGGCTGCTTCCCTTCTTTTGTCCCGAGCCTGACCAGGAAGGGGTTGTCGTCCAGCACCGATACCCTAGTTAGCGGCGTATTCCGCCCATCATCATGTTTGGAGAAAGGGCTTTTATGACCGGATCCGATTCAGCGCAAAACCCAGCATCGCCTCGTCGTGTGCTACTCAAGCTCTCCGGAGAGGCCTTCGGGGGAGGCGAGGTCGGCATCGACGTGCAGGTGGTCAAGCGGGTGGCCAAGGAGATCGTCCAGGCAGTACAGAGTGGCGTGCAGGTGGCCATCGTGGTGGGCGGCGGCAACTTCTTCCGCGGAGCCGAGCTCAGCCAGGCCGGGATCGAGCGTTCGCGCGGCGACTACATGGGCATGCTGGGCACGGTCATGAACTGCCTTGCCCTGCAGGACTTCCTGGAGCAGGATGGTCAGGCCACCAGGGTACAGACAGCCATCACCATGGGTCAGGTGGCCGAGCCCTATATCCCGCTCAAGGCCATCCGTCACCTGGAAAAGGGTCGTGTGGTCATCTTCGGTGCCGGATCAGGCATGCCTTACTTCTCCACCGACACCGTCTCCATCCAGCGGGCTCTGGAGATCCATTGCGTCGAGGTCCTCATGGGCAAGAACGGTGTGGACGGCGTGTACACGGCTGATCCGCACAAGCAGGCTTCTGCGCGCATGTTCACCAATCTGAGCTACCAGCGGGCTCTGGTGGACAATTTGGCCGTCATGGATGCGGCAGCCCTGTCCATGGCCCGGGACAACGATATGCCCATCCGTGTCTTCGGACTGGAGGGTGAAGGCAACGTGACCGGAGCGCTCAAGGGCCAGCGTCTGGGCACCCTGGTCCACGGTGGTCCTGACCGTACCCTGTGACCGGTTGCGGGCACACCCCGCGCCGCTTGGCCCCTGTGGCCCCATGGCCGTAGAGTATAAGAATGACGGACCTCGCGCGCACAGGCGGATGGTCCATACAGCAAGGAGCAGATCATGACCACAGTGGTGGACCAGGCCGGAAGGCAGATGGACAAGAGCATCGAGGCGACCAAGGAGAACTTCTCGGGAATCAGGACCGGGCGTGCCAACCCCTCCTTCCTCAACGACATCATGGTGGAGTACTATGGCACTCCCACGCCCATCAAGTCGCTGGCATCCATCGGCGTCCCGGAGCCTCGCACCCTGGCCGTCACCCCCTTCGACCCCTCCCAGGCGGGTGCGGTCGAGAAGGCCATCCGCGATTCGGACCTGGGCGTCAATCCCAGCCGTGACGGCAACGTCATCAGGGTCACCATGCCCGAGCTGACCGAGGAGCGCCGCCGGGATTACGTCAAGCTGGCCAAGACCAAGGCCGAGGAGGGCAAGGTGGCCGTCCGCAACATCCGGCGCAAGGTCAAGGAGGAGCTGGAGGCCAAGGTCAAGGATGGCGACCTGGGCGAGGACGAGGGCAACCGGCTGCAGAAGGAGCTGGAGACCGTCACCAAGCAGAAGAACGACATGATTGATCAGCTCCTGGATGCCAAGGAGAAGGAGATCCTCGAGGTCTGATCCGCCTGGGGAGGGTCCACACTTCATGAGTACTAAGGAAAGCTCGGCCGAGAAGGCCGGTCAGGATGCCGTCGCAAGCCTGAACAAGCGGACCGGGCGCAACATGCCGCAGGCGGTGGCCACTGGCGCGCTTTTGGTGGTCATCATCCTGGCCTGCATCCTGGTGCGCATCGACGCATTCATCTACCTGATCGTGATCTTCATGACCCTGGGGCTCTGGGAGCTCAGGGTGGACTTTGCCACGGCTGGCCTGCATATACCGGTGGTCGAGCTCTGGATCTGCTCGGCTGCCACCATGCTGGCCTCCTTCTACGCTCCTGATCACGTGGCGGTCATGACCGCCGGAGTTCTGATCACCGCCCTGGTCGGGGCCCTTGCGGCCACCCGCAACCATCGCCTGGGCGGTCGGCTGGTCAAGGCGGTGAACGCCAAGCTCTCGGGTAAGGATGCGCAGACCATGGCCGATGCCTCCTACGGCGCCGTAGATGGGGAGAACCGATCAAGCAGCCTGGCCAATGTGGGCGTCACCCTTCTGACCGTTGTCTACATCACCCTCCTGGCCTGTCTGATAACCCTGCCCACCACCTTCGGCGGGCATCCCGCCGCACACGCATTCATGGTGATTTTCCTGCCCGCCTTAAGCGACATCGGTGGTCTTCTCTTTGGCTCGCTCTTTGGCAAGCACAAGATCTCGCCCCGTATCTCTCCCGGCAAATCCGTGGAGGGGTTGGCAGGCTCCATGCTCTGCTGCCTGGTTGGCGCCCTGGTCATCTTCGCGGCCACCTATCCCATGGCGGTTTGGGGGCAGATCTGGTGGGTCGCCCTGCTCATGGGCATCATGGTCGGAGTCACAGGCACCCTAGGGGATCTGAGCGCATCCTTGATCAAACGTGACCTGGGAATCAAGGACATGGGCCACCTGCTCAAGGGCCATGGCGGAGTACTGGACAGGGTGGATTCCATCCTCATGTCCGCACCATTCATCACACTGGTTCTTTTGATTACCGGTCTGTGACCGGTAATCGACGGCTGATACAGGATGAGGTAGAGGTATGACAGATGTCGATTTGACCGGTGCCGAGCCTGAAACCGGCATCACCCCAGGAGGCAAAGATGGGGCTTTCCGCGACGTTCTGGCGGCCGACCACGCCCGTCGAGGCAAGCCACCGCGCCACTTTACGGATATGGACCAGCAGGAGCGTCAGGAGGTCTGCGCGCAACTGGGGCTGCCGAAATTCCGGGTCTCGCAGCTGGCCAACCATTACTTCAACCATCTGTCTACCAATCCGGACGACTTCACGGACTTTCCCGCAGCCAGCCGTCAGGAGGCCGCGCACCGCTTCTTCCCTGAACTGATCACCCCGGTCACTGTCCAGAAGGCTGACCAGGGGACGACCATCAAGACTCTCTGGGAGCTCTTCGACGGATCCAGGATTGAGTCTGTGCTTATGCGCTATCCCTCCAGGGCCACCCTCTGCATCTCCAGCCAGGTCGGCTGCGGCATGGGCTGTCCCTTCTGTGCCACCGGTCAGCTTGGATTGACCCGGAACATGTCGACCGGCGAGATTCTGGAACAGGTCAGGGCCGCCTCCCGGATGATGCGGTCCGGACAGGTTGCCGGAGGGCCCGGGCGTCTGAGCAACATCGTCTTCATGGGGATGGGCGAGCCCATGGGCAACTATCGGGCTGTGCTTTCCGCGGTCAGGCAGATCAGTGCCCTGCCGCCCAAGGGATTCGGCATCTCGGCCAGGAACATCACCGTCTCCACGGTGGGTGTGGTCCCCGGCATCCGCAAGCTCACCAAAGAGGGCATTCCGGTCCGTCTGGCCGTCTCCCTCCATGCTCCCAGCGACAAGCTGCGCGACGAGCTGGTGCCCATGAACAGGCGCTTCAACACCACCCAGGTTCTGGACGCGGCCCACGACTACTACCTGGCCAGCGGCAGACGGGTCAGCATCGAGTACGCCCTGATGCGCGGCATCAACGACCAGGCCGAGCATGCCCACCTTCTGGCCAAGCGCCTCAACCACTACGGGGACGACTGGGCTCATGTCAATCCCATACCCTTGAATCCAATCGAGGGGTCTCGTTGGACGGCCTCCAAGCCCGAGGACGAGCAGCGCTTCCTGGACATCCTCCACAAGGCTGGTATCACTGCAACCATGAGGGACACCCGCGGATCGGACATCGACGGTGCCTGCGGGCAGCTGGCAGCCAAGGCCGTCAAGCTTCAGGCCTGAATCAGCTTTTACAATGCGTTCATGCCATAGTGTGGACATGCCAGGGTCTTCGGACACCAGAGCAGCTAAGGTCTTGACTCAAACAAATCGGTTCAGGCAGGAAGGCAGGTCGCATGGCGGTAGCGGTTCGTGTCATTCCCTGCCTGGACGTAGACCAGGGCCGTGTGGTCAAAGGCGTCCACTTCAAAAATCTGCGCGATGCGGGCGACCCGGTCGAACTGGCTTCCGCTTACTACCAGCAGGGCGCTGACGAACTGACCTTTCTGGATGTGACAGCCTCTGGAAGCGGACGAGCCACCATGGTGGACCTGGTCAAGAGCACTGCCGACCAGATCTTCATTCCATTGACCGTCGGCGGAGGCGTGCGGACCCCGCAGGATGTCGATACTCTTTTGCGGTCAGGGGCCGACAAGGTCGGCATCAACACGGCAGCCATTGCCAATCCGCAGGTCATCGGGGATATCGCCCAGCGGTTCGGTCGCCAGGTCCTGGTGCTTTCGGTCGATGCCCGCCGATCCAATGCCCAGGGCATTACCTCAGGATATGAGGTGACCACCATGGGTGGCCACCAGTCCACCGGCATAGATGCCATCGACTGGGTCAAGCAGGCCCAAGAACTCGGAGCCGGTGAGATCCTCCTCAACTCCATGGATGCAGACGGCACCCGTCAGGGATTCGATCTGGAGATGATCGCCGACGTGCGCAAGGCCGTATCCCTTCCCCTCATCGCCAGCGGTGGCGCAGGCAAGGCCGCCGATTTTCCTCCTGCGGTCAAGGCCGGGGCCGATGCGGTCCTGGCGGCTTCCGTCTTCCATTTCGGCCAGGTGTCCATCAAGGATGTCAAGCAGGCGCTCCATACGGCCGGGTATCCGGTTCGATGGCAGGCCTGAACCCAATCTGGCAGATAATTTCGACATCACATGCTGCATGGCACTTGCTGGCCATGTTGGCAGTCATCGGGAAACCATACCCATACCATAAACAATCAACCGGCAAGGATGTGTCGGACAAATCAGGAGAATGAGGATCAATGTCACAGTCTTCGAAGGACCAGGAAGCACGTTTGGATCCGAGCATAGCGGCCAGGCTGAAGAAGGATTCCAAGGGACTTGTTGCCGCTGTGGTCCAGCAGTATGACAGCCGTCAGGTGCTCATGGTCGGATACATGGATGAGGAGGCCCTGAGACGGACCCTGACCACGGGGAGGGTCACCTTCTGGTCCCGCTCCAGGCAGGAATACTGGCGTAAGGGGGACACCTCCGGACATGTCCAATACGTCAAGGGCGTCAGCATCGACTGTGACGGGGACGCCTTGCTTATCGAAGTCGACCAGGTGGGGGCGGCCTGCCACACCGGACACAGGTCGTGTTTTGAAGCCGGAGGACCCTTGCCTGCGGTGCAGGGCAATCGTACTCAGGCACAGATGCAGAGCGAGGAAGGGTAATGGGTAATCCAGTGCAGAAAGACGCTAAGGTTGTGACAGGGAATACACAGGAAACTGGAGGGAAGGGCTCTATGACCGTCTTGGATGAACTGGTTGCCGGCGCCGTGGAGGATGCAAGGAGCCGGGTGCAACAGATTCCCTTGGAAAGTCTCAAGCAACAGGTCAGGAGCATGAAGCGCAAACCTCTGGATGCCGCGCGACTGCTCAGGGAGAGCGTCGGCATTCCGATCATCGCGGAAATCAAGCGAGCCTCGCCCTCCAAGGGGTACCTTGCCGACATCAAAAATCCCGCCGCTCTAGCCCGGCAGTATGCCAACGGGGGTGCCTCGGCCATATCGGTCCTGACCGAGGGCAGACGCTTCCTGGGATCCTTGGAGGATCTGCGGCAGGTCAGACAGGCCGTGGGCATTCCCGTGCTCAACAAGAACTTCATCGTCTCCGACTACCAGGTCTGGGAGTCCAGGGCCAACGGGGCCGACATGATCCTGCTGATTGTGGCAGCCTTGGATGACACACGTCTCAAGCACCTGCTGGACCTGGCCGGGAGCCTGGGCATGACCGCCCTGGTCGAGACGCATGATCGTCAGGAGATCGAACGGGCCATCGCGGCCGGTGCCAAGGTGATTGGCATCAACGCCCGGAATCTGAAGGACCTGAGCGTCGACGTCGACCAGTATGCCCGCCTGGCTTCCAACCTGCCCAAGGATGTGGTCAAGGTGGCCGAGTCCGGAGTGTTCGGCACGGTCGAGCTGGAGCGGTACGCGCGGGCCGGGGCCGATGCGGTCCTGATAGGAGAAGGTCTGGTCACCTCCCAGGACCAGGAGGGTACGGTTCGCTTGCTGGTTCAGGCTGGTCACCGCTTCAAGGCCGCCGAGGCCAGACCCCTGTCGACCCATGACGGTCCCTATTTCGGCCCCTATGGCGGACGTTTCGTCCCTGAGGCCCTGGTGGGCGCCCTTGATGAGCTGGAGCGTGTCTACAAGGAGGCCAAGGCCGATCCGGCCTTCCGTGAGGAGCTGAACAGACTCAACCGGGTCTATGTGGGGCGTCCCTCGGCCCTGACACCAGCTCCTCGATTCGCCAAGCTGATCGGCGATCGGGTCGGCGGCCAGGTCAGGGTCTTCCTGAAAAGGGAGGACCTGAACCACACGGGCGCCCACAAGATCAACAACGCCCTGGGTCAGGGGCTCCTGGTCAAGCGCATGGGCAAGACCCGGGTCATCGCTGAGACCGGTGCCGGTCAGCACGGTGTGGCCACGGCCACGGTCTGTGCCCTCCTGGGCTTCAAGTGCCGAATTTACATGGGGCAGATCGATGCCCGCAGACAGGCCCTGAACGTGGCCAGGATGCGGATGCTGGGAGCCGAAGTCGTCGAGGTGACTACAGGGACCAGGATCCTCAAGGATGCCATCAATGAGGCCTTGCGTGACTGGGTGACCAACGTAGAGTCCACCCACTACCTGCTGGGCACGGTCGCCGGCCCCCATCCCTTCCCAACCATCGTCAGGGACTTCCAGAAGATCATCGGCGAAGAGGCATCCGCACAGCTTTCCGCATACGGCATCGACCATCCTGACGGGGTTGTGGCCTGCGTCGGCGGGGGTTCCAACGCCATCGGCATCATGAACACCTTCCTGGACGATCCACGGGTCTCCCTTTACGCATATGAGGCCGGCGGGGAAGGGCCCAAGTCGGGCAAGCACGCCATCCGCCTGTCGCCAGGCACCGGTCAGATCGGCGTCTTCCAAGGAACCAAGTCCTATCTCTTGGAGGACGACCAGGGTCAGACCATGGACACCTACTCCATCTCCGCCGGCCTGGATTACGCTTCGGTTGGACCCGAGCATGCCTGGCTGCACGACATGGGCCGGGTCAAGTATGACTACGCAACCGACAAGGAGGCCATGCAGGCTTTCAGTGACCTCTGCCGGACCGAGGGCATCATCCCCGCCCTGGAGTCCTCGCACGCCTTGGCCGGAGCCAGCAAGGCAGCCACCGACCTTTTGCGCAAGGGAATCAGGAATCCTGTCATTCTGATCAACATCTCGGGCAGGGGCGATAAGGATGTAGCCACGGCGGGCAGATGGTTCGGCTACCTGTCCGAGCAGGAGGCCAGCGCTTTGGAAGCCCAGGCCGGGCACAGCAGAAGCGATCAAGCAGAAGAGGAGGCCTGATGATGGTCAACCAGCAATGGCAGTGGCAGAAAGCGCCCGTCCAGCCTGTCCAACCCCAGCCTGTGCAATCCCAGCCTGTCCAGCCTAAGGGGTTCAGCCGCACGGCCAGCCCGGTGGCGTCCACGCTGCAGGCCCTCCGCCAAGAGGGCAGGCCAGCATTCATCGGCTACTTCCCTTACGGGTTCCCTGACGTGCCCACATCCTTGGAGGCCATGCGGGTCATGGTGAAAAGCGGGGTCGACATCGTCGAGATCGGTCTGCCCTACAGCGACCCGGTCATGGATGGTCCGGTCATCCAAGCGGCCAGCAAGTGTGCCATCGACAATGGCGTCAAGGTCGAGGGTGTCTTCGACGCGGTCCGTCAGGTTCAGGCGGACGGTGCCAGGGCTCTGGTCATGAGCTACTGGAATCTGATCATGCATCACGGAGTAGCGGATTTTGCCGCCCGGATGGCCGAGGCCGGCGGGTCCGGGCTGGTCACCCCGGATCTGATCGTCGACGAATCCGGGGAATGGATAGAGCAGTCGGACCGGTATGGTCTTGACCGGGTCTATCTGGTCTCGCCCGACTCAAGTGATGCACGTCTGCAGATCACCTCCCGTGCAGCCAGAGGATTCGTCTACGCGACCTCCCGGATGGGCGTGACCGGCGAACGTACCAGCATGTCCAACTCGGCGCAGAACCTGGTGGCGAGAGTCAGGCAGGCTGGGGCCCCTTATGTCTGCGTGGGCATCGGGGTGTCTACCGCCCAGCAGGCCTCTCAGGTTGGCGCCTACGCGGACGGGGTCATCGTCGGCTCGGCCCTGGTCCACTGCCTTCTGGATGACGAGGGCAGGCCGCGGAAGGACCGTAGAAAGGCACTGGAGTCCCTGGCTGAGGTTTGCTCCGACCTGCGTTGGGGCATCTCCCAGGCCAGGAAGTGAGTGGGGCTGTAAGGCCCAGGGGCTAGATTGGGGCTTTATGACGCTTGCCTACATTCCATCGCCAGGAATCTCCAGCTTCCATCTGGGGCCGGTCACCATCCGGTTCTATGCGCTGACCATGCTTCTGGCCATCATCGTGGCTGCCTGGATCACCGCCAGGCGCTGGAAGAAGGAGGGTGGCCGGACCGACCAGATTCTGGACATCGCCATCTGCGCAGTACCGGCCGGCATCGTCGGCGCCAGGCTCTACCACGTCATCACCACCCCTGAGCGGTATTTCGGAGCTGATGGCAATCCAGCCGATATTCTGCGCATCTGGCGTGGCGGTTTGGGCATCTGGGGTGCAGTCCTCCTGGGAGCACTGGCAGCCTGGGCCTGGTGCCGTCACAAGAGCTACCCGACCGCCCTGCTGGCCGACAGTGTGGCTCCTGCCCTTCTGGTGGCCCAGGCCATCGGGCGGCTGGGCAACTGGTTCAACCAGGAACTCTACGGGGCCCCCACCACGCTGCCCTGGGGACTGAAGATCGATGCGGCAGGTTCCGCCATTGGCAGCAGCGAACAGTGCTATGACGGGGCCACATGTCCGACAGGCACCCTCTTCCAACCCACATTTTTGTATGAGATGATCTGGAACCTGATTGGCGCAGCCCTCCTGGTCTGGATCGGCCACAAGGCCGTGAACGTGCTCAAAGCGGGCTCGCTCTTCGCACTCTATGTCATGTGGTACACCCTGGGGCGCACCTGGATCGAGGCCCTTCGCATCGACTTCGCCCACGAATTCCTGGGTGTCAGGGTCAACGTCTGGGTGTCCATGACGGTCTTCTTCCTGGCGGCTGCAGCCTTCGTCCTCATAGCGCGCAAGGGCAAGCCGACCTCCCTGCTGTCCGAAAAGCTGCGGACCATCACCGAGCTTGAGGTGCGTCAGGAATCCGAGGCCCGGAGCAAGTAGGACAGGGGTCAGCTATCTGGGGGTCGGTAGGTGTGCAATTGAGCCACAAACCGGTGCCGCCGGTCTTCCGTACAACATAGAATAATCTCCATGAGCATTCAGATAGCACCCAGCATTCTTTCCGCCGATTTCGCCAACTTGGAGCGGGATCTCAAGGCTATTGCCAATGCCGATATGGTTCACGTGGATGTGATGGACCACCATTTCGTTCCCAACCTGACGCTTGGCGAGCCCGTGGTGGAGCGCATCTGCCAGGTGACCGACCTACCGGTGGACGTGCATCTGATGATCGAGGATCCCGACCGTTGGGCCCCGGAATTCGCCAAGCTGGGTGTTGCCTCCGTCACCTTCCATACCGGAGCCGTCCATGCCCCGGTCCGTCTGGCCCGCCAGCTGCACGACATGGGGGTCAAGGCCTGCCTGGCCGTGCGCCCTGCCGAACCTGTGGAGCCGATATTCGACATTCTCGATGAGTTTGACATGATTCTGGTCATGACGGTGGAGCCAGGCTTCGGCGGCCAAAAGTTCCTGGACAATCAGATGCCAAAGACCCGCCGTCTTCGTGACCAGATCACCGCACGCGGTCTGAAGACCCACATCCAGGTGGATGGCGGGGTAAGCCCCACCACGGCTCCTATAGTGTCAGAAGCTGGAGCCGACGTTTTGGTCGCAGGCTCCGCGGTCTACGGCGCTGACGACCCGGCCAAGGCCATTGACCAGATCAGGCAGGCCGCGCAGGTAAGCTACAAGGACTGACGGGTTTTGCAGGAAGAATGGAGATAGCCAGATGAAGACCTTCGATGGGTTGTTTGAGGAGCTTACGACCAAGGCCAAGGAACGTCCGGATGGATCCTTGACCGTGGGCGAGCTGGATAAGGGCACGCATTTCATCGGCAAGAAAATCAATGAAGAGGCTGGAGAGACCTGGATCGCCGCTGAGTATGAAGGCAAGGAGCGGACGGCCGAGGAGATGAGCCAACTGCTGTACCACATTCAGGTCATGATGATCGATCGGGGCATCACCCTGGAGGATGTCTACAGGTATCTGTGACCCCTGATCCTATCCCGCTGTAGATTCGCTTCCGCAATTAGGAGGTTGCCGTGTTGAAGGTCGCGGTGCCCAATAAGGGCATGTTGTCCCAGCCCGCATGGAGGCTGCTGTCAGAGTCTGGCTACCGTCTGCGTTCCAACGATCGGCAACTGGTGGTGGATGACGTCGACAACGACATTCAGCTCTTTTACTTAAGACCCAACGACATAGCGGTCTATGTCGGCTTGGGAACCATCGATCTGGGCATCACCGGGCGTGATCTTCTGCTCAACTCCGGAACCCGGGCCGTCGAGGTCACGCAGTTGGGATTCGGTGCGTCCACCTTCAGATTCGCCGCTCCGGAAGCCAGTGCCATCAGCACCTTGCAGGACGTGGACGGCAAACGCATTGGCACCACCTTCGACCGGCTTCTTGAGGACTACCTGACCAGCAAGGGACTCAAGGCCGAACTGATCCACTTGGACGGCGCAGTGGAGTCTTCGGTTCAGCTGGGGGTAGCCGACCTGATCGCCGATGTGGTCTCCACCGGCACCACCCTGCGTAATGCCGGGCTACGGGTCTTCGGCGATCCCATTTTGAAATCGGAAGGGATTCTCATCAGATCACCCCGTCTGGATCCAGACGATGAGCGGTTGGCGGTCATGTCCCGCAGGCTGGAGGGTGTGCTGACAGCCCGCCGCTATGTACTGATGGATTACGACATCCCGGTTGAGCGCGTGGCCATGGCCGTGGGCATCACACCAGGCTATGAGTCGCCGACAGTCTCCTCCCTGCACGACAAGCAGTGGGCCGCAGTCAGGGCCATGGTTCCCAGGGACCAGGTAAACAACCTCATGGATCGCCTTTATGGGATCGGTGCGCGTGCCATCCTTGTAACTGCCCTTCAAGCTTCTAGAATGTAGTCGGATGGCACTGATTGATCGAATTTCACGCAGCAGGTACAGCCCTGAGCCAAGGTCGGTAATTCTCACCGTACCCAATGTCATCAGCCTGCTTCGTATCCTATCCATACCGCTTATTGCCTATCTGGTCGCCAACCGGCATCTGATCATTTCCTTGGTGGTCATGCTGATTTCGGCCCTTTCAGACGGTGTGGATGGAATCATTGCCCGCAGGTTCAACCAGGTCAGCAAGCTGGGGCAGATCCTTGACCCGGTTGCCGATCGGCTGCTGATTCTCTGTTCCGTCCTTGCCCTGAGCATCGCCTCCATACTCCCATGGTGGCTTCTGGCCCTAGTCGGTGCCCGGGATGTGCTCATGGGTCTGTTGGTTTTGGCGCTGGCCCAGCATGATTATGGCCCCTTGCCGGTGCACTTCGCTGGCAAGACCGGCACGGCCGTGCTCATGCTGGCCATACCGGCCCTGATTTTTGCGGATGTGGGCACTTCAGCCTTCTTCCGTTTCTTCCACCTGGTGGCTCTTGCGGCTGTCATCTGGGGGGTTGGCCTTTACTGGCTGGCAGGGCTGATCTACGCACGCCAGGGCATCGGGCTGCTTCGTCAGGACCGCCATCATGACTGAACCGCAGATGACCCCCCAATCCTTCCCTGTGCCGCCTGACCGTGCCTTGATTCACCGCCGGGCGGCTTTTTCGCATTCCAGCGCAGGTCTGGAACGCCACTATGTGGACCAGGAAAGCTCGGAGCCCGCCCAGGAATCCATGCGTCGGCGCATGGCTGATGAGTCTCTGAGGCTGATTGATGACCTGACCAACCGTCCCATGGATCCCATGTTCGAGGATGCCCGTCTGCTGCCTGCCGAGCGTAGATCGCCGCTGAGCATATGGGTCAACCGAATACTGGTCTTCGTCATTTGTGTGCTGGTCGGCCTGGCAGGCACGGGTATAGTGCAGGTGTTGCACCGGGACCCGCGTCAGAAGGTACGTGAGAAGCTCATCTCCCAGGTGGAGGCGGTCAGCAAGCGTGCCAACGATCTCAACGGTCAGATCTCGGATCTTAACGGCAACATTGATACGCTCTCGGCTCAAGAGGGCGGCCAGGGGCAGAGCAGTACGCAGACCGCTGACGATCTGACCAACGGCACCAGCAAGGTACAGGGGCAGGGCGTCGTCATCACCTTGGCCAACCCAATTGCCTCCAAAGATTCCCGGGAGAATGCTGATCAGATCAAATTGCTCACCGACCAGGACCTGCAGTGGTTCCTGACCAAGCTTTGGTCTGCGGGGGCCGAAGCCATCGCCATCAACGGCAATAGAATAGGAACACAGACATCAGTGCGTACGGCCGGTCAGACCATTTTGGTGGGGACCACATCGATCGAGTCACCCTATAAGATCGAAGCCATCGGCGATCAAGGTGCCTTGTCCGATCTGATGGTTCGTAGCGATCTGCAGGGCCGCCTGCGGGACCTGAAGAAGGCGAACATCACTGTCAATGTGGTCAAACAGCGACGCCTGAGTCTGAATGCAGTGAGTTTGCCCAATCTGTCCTATGCCGGAAGGAGTCATTGACATGTCGGCAATTCTCGGCCTGATCCTAGGCGTGGTGGCGGGCATCTTCCTGAAGCCCGACATTCCCATTGTCCTGCAGCCTTATTTGCCCATCATGGTGGTGGCCGCCCTGGATGCCCTGATGGGCGCGGTCCGCTCCTACTTCGAACGCAGCTTCTCGGACCGGGTCTTCGTGGTCTCCTTCATCTCCAATGTGATCACGGCTACACTTCTGGTCTTCCTGGGCAACCAGTTGGGCGTTGGTTCTCAGCTGTCTACGGCCGTCATTGTGGTGCTGGGCATCCGCATCTTCTCCAACGTCTCCGCTATTCGACGGTTCATTTTCAAGGGGTGAGCATATGAGACACACCCTGAGGAAGAAGCGCGATGAGGGAATGCCCAAGAGCATTCCGCCTAGGAGGCCTGGACGGGTCAGGGCTCCGGCCGACGACACGCAGACCGGTGCTTTTCCGGTGGTTCGCCGTCGGCCTCTGCGCACCCTTAATTCCAACGCCACCAGGGTCAGGCTGGTTACCAGCGTCCTGGTGGCCCTGATGTGCGCCCTGTTGGGCTTTGGTTATGCGGTCCAGGTGCATAATAACCAGTCCTCCTACCAGAGTCTGTCCGAGGAGGAGCTGGTACGGGTGCTGGATGAGACCAGCAACCAGGTCGACAAGCTGGAGGAGCGCAAGAGCCAGCTCAACCAGCAGCTGACCTCCATCAAGTCCGCCGCCGACAAGCAAAAGGAAGCCGCCCGCATAGCCCAGCAGAATGAGCAGAGCAGCGGTATCCTGGCCGGACGTCTGCCTGCACAAGGCAGGGGAGTGGTGGTGACAGTCACCGAAGACAGTGATCGGGTGGATGCTTCTACCATGTTCAATCTGATCGAAGAGCTGCGCAACGCCGGCGCCGAAGTCATATCCTTCAATGATGTCCGGGTGGTTACCAGTACTTATCTGTTGGACACCCGCACCGGCCTGCAATGTGACCACGCCAAGCTGCGCAGCCCCTACGTTGTCAAAGCAATTGGGGATCCGGACAGCCTGCAGAATGCCGTCCAGATCGCCGGGGGAGTGGGTTCGCGGATCAAGGTGCAGTTCCATGCGACCGTATCCGTGGAGCAGTCGAATAGTGTCAGAATCGACCAGGTTCGACGCGTGCAGGACTACCAGTATGCAAAGCCTGTAGAATAGGCAATTATGACAGATCCTATTCCCACTGCGGGCGAGACGACCATCATCGGCATGCCGGCCCTGAACATTCCAGTCACCTCCAACGGTGACCGTCCACTGACCAAGGACGACTTGGAGACCATGGCTCGATTGCCTGAGGGTACAGCCCTGCTGATCTCTACCAGGGGAGCGGTGTCAGGATCGCGCTATCTGTTGGACGAGGATCAGGTCAGCGTGGGTCGTGATCCGAAGGCGGACATTCTGTTGGACGATTCCACAGTCTCCCGGGCGCACGCCATATTCGTGCGGACTGACCATGGTTTTCGGGTCGAGGATACTGGCAGCCTCAACGGCACCTATGTCAACCGCGAACGCGTGGACCAGGCCGACCTGCACAATGGCGACGAGATCATGATCGGCAAGTTCAGGTTGGTCTACTTCGATAATCGGGCAGTCATCGCCAAGAACTGACAGGGGGCATGACATGGCCGGTCAGATGCCGACGCTGGTACAGGGTGAACTCTTTTCTCCTGAGCAGGCTGAGGGCACGACCCGGGGCTACCGGGGAACGGTCGCGGCCAAGGTGGCCGGCATCACCTATCGGCAGCTGGATTATTGGGCTCGCAAAAGGATTGTAGAGCCGTCAATCAAAGCCTCACACGGGTCAGGCTCCCGCAGGCTCTACTCCTTCAAGGATGTGGTTATCCTGGCTGTCCTCAAGCGTCTCTTGGATGCCGGTGTCAATTTGGTCAATGCCACGAATACGGTGAACTATCTCGAGCGTCGAACTGTTGGTCAACTCGAGCATGTAACGGTGGTCTGCGATGGTGATCAGGTCACCGAATGTTCAGGACCTGATCAGGTCTTTGCGCTGATGCAGTCCGGGCGTGCCGTTTTTGCCATCTCTGTGGGTGCTATCTGGCATCGCATGGATCTTGAGCTGCAGACCTGTGATCATGTGGATTTGACTACCGGACAGCTGACCCCGGGTCTGCCTGAGCGCCCTATCGACGAGCTGACGGCTATGCATCTGCGTCAACGCCTGGAGCAGCAGCACGAGCAGCGTCAGCGGGCTGCATGATTGTCGCGTTGGAAGCCGAAAGAGGGGAGAAAAACAATAAGTGATTTGACATAACGTACATTATCGGCTTACTAGGTCACGATTCGATTTTGCGTTTTCCGTTGATTTCATGGTTGCTCGGTTGTGGCCAATTTGGTGAGGTTGCAATAGCATCACTCACAAATTATAAGGGTCACCCGGATGATCTCGGGTGACCCTAAAAGAGACGATACAGTTCTGGCCGACTCAGTGCTGATTCTGATTGTTGGCGAAGTAATCCTCGGCAGCCTGGCACAATTGGTCGACTTGGTTGATGACTCGATAACAGCCGTGAGATTCGAGTTCTCCGGGCTCAGCATAGCCCCAGCCGCATCCCAGACAGTCCAGGCCGGTTTCCAGCGCACCATCGGCATCAGTCCAGCGGTCGCCGACCATAAGGGCACGGTCGCCGCCTTTATCGTCAAAGCCAAGCTGTTGCAGAGCGTGGCTGATGACCTGGGCCTTGGTGATCCTCGTGGAGTCCTTGCTGGCGCCATAGACGCCATCTACCAGTGGCGTCAGTCCGAAGTGGTCACATACCGGCTGAGCCTGGTACTCGGGTTTGCAGGTGGCCACGGCCAAGGTCAGACCTTGCTCATGCATACGATTCAGCTGTTCGGGGATGCCGTCAAAGACCGTAGCGAGCAGACGTCCAGGGATGTGTTGTCCAGGATGGTCCGGATCATCAAATGCCGCTATCTCGCTGTAATAGCGCCGGTAAATCTGGACGCCCTTATCGATGTCTTCTTCTCTGATGCCGTTGCGGCGCAGGGATACTTCAACGGCAGGGCCTATGAATCGGCGAAGCTCGCTTTCATCGGGCACAGGATGACCAAGCTCTTTGAAAGTTTGCACTACGGAGGCGATAATGCCTGGATGCGAGGCGGTCAGGGTGCCGTCCAGATCCAGCAGAACCAGACGGCGCGGTGATTTACTCATAGTCGGGGAACCATCCTTCACGGTGCATTTTCAGACGCTTGTCAAGCACTGCCTTGAGCTCATCTTCCGACCGGCGCTCCAGCAGCATGTCCCAGTGGGTCCTGGTCGGTTTGCCGGTCTTGCCGGACTCCTGCTCGTCATGTCCTTCAAGGTGAGCAATCTGCCCGCAGCGGCACTCCCACTCCTGCGGCACCTCAGCGCCTTCAGCCAAGGGCAGGATAGTCCGATGGCCCTTGGGGCAGACATAGGCGACCTCGCTGCGTGCAGCAAAATCCACATTCTGATCGGATTCCAGGGACTTCGCCCCAATACTCATGCCGCGAAGACTGCGCTCTGCCATGATTCCTCCATACTCGTGTCCGTCACTGCCTCCAAGCTACAGAACAGTGTTGACCTGATACTTATTCCCGGATTGGGCCCGTGTTCACTCCACGCCTGTATAAGCCACAATGCCGCGATTGACCTGGTCTGCGGCGATGCTGGCAGTCCTGGCCAGGTGGTGCCCTCCCCTGCCTAGATAGGGCTCCACTTGGACGATCTGCGTGAGCACATCGGACAGACGCTTGGCGTTGCGCACGAAGTCCCCCGCCGTCAGATCGCTGTCACGCAGGATGGTGGTCAGCGAGTCACCGCAGGCCCAATCGTAGATGGTCGGCCCCAAGCCAAAGTCGAGTTCCGGGGGCAACTCCAATCCAGCCTGGTCGCAGCGCTCCTGTACCTGAGACCACTGACGTTTCATATCCTCCATGGCGTCAACCAGCCTGGGAGCTCGATACCCGGCCCTCTCCCCCGGCTGCTCCCCTACCCCACGGCGGGATTCGTAGACCAGCCCGGAGACGGCCGCTGCAAGTTCAGCGGGCTCCAGATCGTTGAGGATGCCACGATCCAGGATCTCGGCAAGGCTCAGATCCTGCTCGCTGTAAATGCGCCGAAGCAGCTGCCCTTTCCGGGTCAGTCGGCAGTCGTCAGGATCCACGGGCCGTGTGTAGCGCAGGTCGGCCAGAATCTGGCAAATCCTGTCGAACTGGCGTGAAACTGACCCTGTCTTGGACTCGTACTGTTCCCGGGTGCGCTGCAGCTCCTTGTCCATGCGGATCCACCGGTTCCCCCAGCGCAGGTGTTTGGGCAGATCCGGGCACTGGCGACAGGGATGGTTGCGCTCCTGCTCGCGCAGCTGATCGATGTGCCGGTCAAGATCTCGGAATGCCCGATCGCGGGCTTTTTCACTGGTGAACCTCTGCCGCTTCAGGCGGCGGCGATCGTTCTTCTGGGCTGATGAGAGGGCTGCGCGAATGCGCATGAACTCGATCAGATCGCCACGGCTGCACTGGGCAGCCTTCCGGTAGTCCTCCAGACCGTTGGTCAGAGTCTCGATGCGTTCCTCCAGCTCCGAAGCTGATCGGTTGGCTTCCCACTGGGCAAAGGAGTGGTCCAGGGTATCCCGAGCACGCGTATAGCTGGATGAGTTGAGCAGGTTGACAGCCATGTTGAAGGTGGGCCGGAAGCTGGAGTGCAGCGGGTAGACCCTCCTGCTGGACAGGGCGGCCATGGTCTTGGGACTGAAGTCCCGGTGATCGACCACTACTACATGGCCGATGTCATCAATGCCGCGCCGGCCGGCCCGACCGGTCAACTGGGTGAACTCGCCGGGGGTCAGAGCTACATGGCCGGTGCCGTCGAACTTCTCCAACTTCTCCACCACGACACAGCGGGCGGGCATGTTGATGCCCAGGGCCAAAGTCTCGGTGGCGAAGACCACCTTAAGCAGTCCGAGTTCGAACAGATGTTCGACTATCTGTCGGAAGAGGGTGACCGCGCCAGCATGATGGGCGGCGAAGCCCTGCTCCAGAGCAAAGCGGAACTGGGAGAATCCCAGCGCTTTGAGATCCTCCTTGCTGAGCTGGCCGGCCGCCATGGAGTCCACGATGTGCCGTATGCGGCGGGCCTCTTCGTCGGTGGTCAGCTGTAGTCCTGCCCGGAGGCACTGCTGGACGGCCTGGTCGCAGCCGGTGCGGGAGAAGATGAAGTAGATGCCAGGCAGCATGTCCATGAAGTCCAGCTCGTCGACCACGTCGGCCCGGCTTGGACGATACCTCTCCCCCATCCGTCGCTCCGGCCTGCCGCCACGGCCATGGCGATGGTGATGCCCCTTGTTGCGGGCCTGGATGCGCTCCTGTCCGGCCTTGTCCAGCTGGGCCAGACGGGAGACCAGACGCGGGTTGATCTTTGGGGTCTGCCGTCCTGAGCCGTCGTGCCGATACAGATCCAGGATCTCTGGCTCGGTGTGTCTGTCGGCCTGGACCAGGACATGCTGCTCCAGCGGCACGGGCCTGCGCTCGGAGACCACTAGATGGGTGCGTCCGCGCACCGAGGAGATCCAGTCGGAGAATTCCTCCACGTTGGACACGGTGGCTGACAGTCCCACAATGCGGGTGGATGCCGGCAGGTGGATGATTACCTCCTCCCAGACGGGCCCCCGGAAGCGGTCGGCCAGATAGTGGACCTCGTCCAGGATTACGTACTTCAGGGCAGTCAGGGTCGAGGACTGCTCATAGAGCATGTTGCGCAGGACCTCGGTGGTCATGACCACGATGTCCGCCTCGGAGTTGATGGAGGTGTCGCCGGTCAGCAGCCCCACCCGATCCTCCCCGTAACGGTCGACCAGGTCATGGTATTTCTGGTTGCTCAGGGCCTTGATGGGGGTGGTGTAGAAGGTCTTGACGTTCTGTTCCTGGGCCAAAAATACCGCGAAGTCGGCCACAATGGTCTTGCCGGCGCCGGTCGGAGCGGCCACCAGGACGTTGTCGCCGTCCTCCAGGGCAGTGATCGCCTCCAGCTGGAAGTCATCCAGTGGGAAGGGCAACTTGGACTGAAAACGTGCGGGAGCACCGGTCATTCGTTTACGGTGACGACTGAAACGGGCGTAGCGTTCCGCCGGCCCCGGTTCGGATGTTGGTGAATCCTGTCCGTGGTGACGATGACCTGACATGTTCCTCCAAGAACTACTTATTGAACTGCTTCCACCGCCGCCAGATGCGGCCGTGGTTCCTCCTGCGCTGCTCCTTGCGTTGCAGGACCAGGGCATGGGCCTGGCTGTATCGCTCGGTTGACTGTGACAGGGGCAGGGCGAAGGCCGGGCCCTCAGTCCTATCCGTTGCCTGGGCCTGCCCCGCCGCCGGAGGTTGCGGCATATGGCGGTTCAAATCGTCCGAGACCCGCCCTATGGAGCGGCTGGCTGCCATGGCGTGACGGATGGCGTAGACGGCTCCGCCGATCAGCATGGCCAGCATGAAGATCACCAGAAGGATCCAGATCCATCCAGGCATGGAACTCCTCTCCGACCGGGATTAGTGCCGGTCCTGCTCCTTGTCGTGAGCGTCGCTGATGGTGATCTCGCGCTGGGCACGGGCCAGGATCATGGTGCGCAGGGTCTTGGGCGCCACTGCGGTGATGTGCTTGGCGTGGGCGATGCAGAAGGCCACGAACCAGGAGTCCGAGGAGACGGTCAGGTGAACCTTCTGACCGGAACCGCAGGGCTCCACCGAGGCGCCCGGCAGGGACTTGATGTAGGGCAGATCCGGCCGGTCGGTGATGAAGACTGCGGCTGTGCCGTTGTCGAAGGACCACTTGCGCAGCTCGCTGACCGGCACGTCGGGGAACTCCACCTTGTGGCTGGGCTTGACGATGGTCGCATGTTCGATTCTGGCGATTCGCAGAACCTGCCACTGCCGGTTGCGTCCGGTGCCCTGTTTGAGGTGGCGGCTGGAGTCCGAGGGCGCGTCCGCAGCCTCGGTGCCCTCTGCTGCGTCGCCGATATCGGTCCAGGCGGCGACATAGTAGACACCCTCATCCACGAAGATTTTGGCAGGGGCCACTACCTTGCGGCGGGTCCGGCCGGCGGCGTCCGTGTACTCCATGTCCAGCAAGGACTCGGTCTTGATGGCTCGGCGAACGACAGAGAAGCTCTTGGGCTCGGTCTCATACCCGGTCAGGGAGAGCCAGGGTGTCTCGCCCGGACCTACGTGCGTGCGCAGGCGCTGATAGAGCGACTCGGCCTGGGTGCGGGACTGCTCGGGCAGCAGGGGCGAGTGGGCCAGGTAGTTGAGCGAGGCGGTCAGCATGCTCAGGTACTGGGGCGAAATGCCGGCCAGCCGTTCCAGTCCCAGTGAGTTGGTAGCCGAGACGATACCACTGTCGTCCAGCAGGGACCAGTCAATGTCGAAGAACTGGCTGCCGGCCATCTCCCCGTCGTCCGAGACCGTGGTCAGGGTGTTGATGTCCTTGTGGATGGTGTTGACGTACTTGCGCAGCTCTTCCTTGCTGTTGGGGTGGCCGATGAAGCGCTCGGCCAGTTCGGCCAGGGAGAACTCCTCGCCCAGGTGTGCGGACAGGAAGAGCATGAGCCGCAGTCGACGGTCCACCTCGGACCCGGTCTGGAAGGAGGATGCGCTGGCCCGGCGGGCGTGTCTGAGGTCGGTGTCGTCGTCACTGAGGTCGGTGGCGAAGTGCTCGACGCTGGTGCGAGCGATCTCCGGGGAAATGACCGTTGCCGCTCCGGGGCTTATCGATTCGTCGGCCAGCTTGAAACGGGCGGCTGCATCCAGGCGCCGCCGGAAGGCGTCTGCGGCCTCCTGCGGGCTGACGATGGAGGCATCGGGGTGTTCCAGGACGAACATGGCCAGATCGTCCGAGTCGGCATAGGCCACGTTCAGATTCTCTCCGTCCACGTCCACGGTGGCGGCGAAGCGGCGGGAGTCGATGACCTTGACCAGATTGTCGGGAATGCGCTGGGTACCCAGTCCAGGAGCTATGGAATCCAGGCCCAGACCAGGGATGGGCACCTGCGGCACCCGAGGAGTGGTGCGCGAGGCCGGGCGGACGGGCTCTTCGCATGCCTCCTGGGACATGGCGATGGATCGGGCCAGGTAGTTGGCTGCGGCCAACACCGGCATGTCCTCCTGGTTGAAGTGCATACGGATGCGGGGCTCGTCCCCCAGTTGCAGGCGGTAGGAGGCGAAATCCTGGCCTTCGGACTTGGAGGAGTACTCGGGCTGGCGGGATTCGATGGCGATCCCCATGGCTGCCAGCTTGGCTCGGTCACGCTGGAACTGTTTGGCGAAGGCGGCCTTGGCGGCCTGATCGGCCAGCTCGCCATAGGAGTCGGCATAGGCCTTGACCCGCTGCGCTATCTGCCGAGAAGTCAACCATTGAGGGAAAGCGGACGATAAGACGGCCAGGACATCGAGTTCGTGTTTGCCCCACTTATCTGAGAAACGCCGTCTTCCGTTCGTACCTTCTGCCATCAGTCCTCGCGTATCGTTAAAATTTTGACTATTAGTGCGCCTAGCGCACATCTGTCTATCATAGATTCATTTTCAGGAACGTGGGAGCCAAACACTCAAATACGGTCCCTTTTCTTGACAGGCTGAACCCTCTTGCGCCTGGCTTTAGACCCACTCGTCCGGTTCGATACCCTGGGGTCCCACATACTGGCCATTGGGAACGTATGAGGAACGCCCCTGGTCGCTCAAATGGGCATCCGCATACAGGGTCACATCCCTGCCGAAGGTCCAGTCCCCCTCGATGGTGACAGAGTTGGCAGCCGCCAGGCTGGGAACCCCGTAGGGGAAGCGCTCATCGAAGTCGGCGATGTACTTGTAGTAGCGTTCGTCCAGTTGGACGTTGGGGAAATCGTAGTTGCCATCCTCCATCTCGTAGGAGTCGGTCAGATGGAAACGGTCGGAGCGCATGATGAACAGGTCGTCGGTGGTCTTGACGGGTAGGAAGCGCATGCGGTCCACCTGCACGCAGATGGCTCCCTCAAAGAGCGTGGCGGCGGAACCCATGGCGGTCTCCAGTTGCACCACGGGTCTGGTGGAAGGGTCGGTGGGATCGACGGTCTTCCGGTTCTCGATGATGGGCAGTGGCAGTACCCCATCATATTCGGCCAGCTTGTCGCGTAGGGCATCGACCCTGACCCAGATGCTGTTGGTATTGAAATAGGGATGCTTACGGATGGACATGGCTGAGCTGCGGTCGTGCGGATCCACCTGGGACATCTCTCGCAGGATGAGGTGTCCGGTGGCCTTGTCGATGACGATGTGGCCGCCTTTGCGGTCAGCCTCGGTCCGTTCGGCCACCTCGATCATGAAGGGCGCTCCGGACTGTGCGAAATAGCCGGCCAGGGTCCTTGAAGGCCTGGCGCCCAGGTTGTCGGAGTTGGAGATGAACAGGTAGTCGATCCCTTGCTTCTTGAGTGTGTCCAGCAAGCCCGTCTCCCAGATGGTCGAGAAGATGTCGCCGTGGCCGGGAGGGCACCATTCCAGATCGGGCTTGGCCGGGAAGTCGACCGGACGACCGGTGTCGGCATCGATCTTGGGTTCGATGTGCTGAATGATCTCCATGGGCACATCATTCTGAACGAAGCGGCGGTCCTGCTTGACCACGCGCATGGTGTCACGGGAGGTGCGGAAGGAATTCATGAAGATCAGCGGCAGGGGTACTCCTAGGCGCTTGCGGGCAGTCAGCACCTGGCCCATGATGATGTCCAGAAAGCGCATCCGACGGGCCTTGTGGCGGCGGATGGGCAGCAGGGACTTGGCCTTTTCCAGACCCATGGAGGTTCCCAGACCACCGTTGAGCTTGATGAAGGCGGTGCGGGAGAATGCATCCAAGGCCATGTCCATATCCATGGAGTCGTGGATGTCCTTAGTGCGGGGCACATCCTTGAGCGGGGTGATGTCCTTTTCGCGCACGCAGGCTTTGGCATCTACCCGTTCCCAGGTTTCGTAAAGGTGCCTGAACTGGTTGATGGAAACTTCACTCATGCCCTTGTCGCGCATCTTTGCGGCCGAAAGGTCGAAAACGTCTGTGCTCATGGAACCCCTTCCGGGCTGGGACGACTTGCGGCCGACGCGGATTGCGCCGACCGTCAAGAATCATGATAGCAAGTTGATCATTGGGCTCGGTCTGTCTGCACTTGTCTGCCGGGACTCGCCGAACCATTGTCGGTCCTGCGACGCTGTGCTACTATCTCTACTCGGTGCTGATGCACCGTCGGGCCGTAGCGCAGTTTGGTAGCGCACTTGACTGGGGGTCAAGGGGTCGCGGGTTCAAATCCCGCCGGCCCGACCAATAGCAACGATTCCAAGGTCTTAGGCCTTGGAATTATTTGTATTTCCAGGCCTTTGATATCTATTTGCATATCTTCGGCGCCTCGCTTGTTCTTCACGTTTCCCTTCATTTGCTGACTGTGAGTTCGTGATCGGCCAGCAGATCTTCGGGGTCGGCATTGAGCTGAGCGTAAGCCGTCATCAGCTTCTTTCTCAGAGTCCCCGGCAACGCGACCGCGCCTTCCCTTGGTGCTGATGGTCTCTGCGGATGCATTCCTGCGCTGATACAGGCGCAAGTCCTCTATGCCATCCTCTTCCGTCCAATCACGTAGGTCGTGGTAGTCAACCTGGACCAGTTGACGTTTGTGACTGGCTTCGGCCTGGCGGACGATCAGGGTTGAGGTTGCCGCTATCCTGTTGTTCTGTGCAGAACCACAAAGGAGCGTACCCAGGGCAACTGCGGGAGTCTGGTAAAGGGTCATAATCAAATCCACCGCCCTGGGCCTGGCCCGAGATGTCATCTCGTTGAGTGCCGTGTACGCTCGGCCTTAGCTCTGAGCGGCAATCGAGTCTTGAAGTTTTGCGTTCGGCGCCCTCACGATGTAAAGTAAGTTCTGTTAGAAGCCGCCACTGCCTCTACTGCCTTTCGGGGTGGAACGCATACTATGGCGGTATTTTTTTACCCGGAGGGCGCATGGGATTCACAACTGCAACCAAGTTGCCCCCATACCCCAGCCATCCTTACCGCGACTCTGCAGACCTGGCCCGACTGCTTCTGGATAACGGGTTGACAGGCATCAGCGTGCAGGACCTTGCGGATCATTTGGAGTTGGTAGGCTATTATCGCCTCAAGGGCTACTAGTATCCTTTTCTTACTCCTATGGTGGGTAGCAGCAAACGAAAGTTGCCCTTTCTTCTGAAGACTGCTTGGGATCCCATTTGGGAACGGTACGTGTTCGACCAGGAACTACGTAACATCGTCTTCGATGGCATTGTCAGCGTCGAGGTCTTTCTCAAAAGCTATATGGCTGCTGAACTTGCCAAAGCAACGGGTCCGTTCGGTTACCTTGAGCCTGCCGGTCTGCCTGGACTCAGCACCGAAGAGCATAAGAGCGCGATTGCCGGCATAGCCAAGGACTATAAGAGATCTTCGCTGCCACAGCTTAAGCATTTAAAGAGCACCTACCGCGACCCGCTGCCGCCCATTTGGATGTTAGTGGATTGCCTGTCCTACGGCGATTTCAAGAAGATCTTCTACAAGGGTGCTGACCCTGCCATCAAACGCAGGTTGGCCTTGCAACTGGGAATCATGTCGAACAAGCCCGGTGTCGGCAATGAGAAATTGTTGCGCGGTTGGCTCGAGAATATCCGTGTCGCCCGCAACAAGACCGCCCACCATGACCGCTTCTGGAACTGCATAGACCCGAAGATGACACCCATCAAACCCAAGCTGTATCCCGCAGATGCCGACTGGTGGGGTAACGAATGGGAACCCTTCCGCCGACCGGAGTCGAAAGGTCCTGCAGGATTCCTGACCATGGAACACTTCCTCCTGAAGCAACTGGGCGTCACTCATTGGCGTACAAACTTCATAGACCTGATGAATCGCTATCCTGGCATTCCACTCAAACCAATGGGCTTCCCGGACGACTGGCAGAAGCTGCCCATATGGCAATAAAGTCTTCTATCTTCTCTATTTAAAATGCACGGTTTTGATTTCCAAATATGTATGTCATATTCGTACTAATATCCTCAAACAGATGCCGTCGTCAGGCGCTGAAACAGTACTAAGTGGTAACTCTGTCCGTGGTACTTTTTTGAGCAGCAATCTATCTACAGTTGCGTAGTAGCCGAGAACACTGCGGCTATTTGATGCAGTTGTATCAGCAAACATTGAGAAATCCTCATGATTCTTTTTAAGGAGTCCAATCAGTTTATAAAGATAAGTTTGAGGAATAGCCCAAGAAGTCGCTGTTTACTATGAGTCATGAACACAGCGAATATTCTCGAAAGAAACATTAGTGGGCAGTCCTATGTGCCTGACAGGCGCTCTTCTGGCAACAGGCAAATCCGAGAGGGTGAGGTTGATTCGCCTATCTACTATGGCAGCCCAGCCGCGGTCGACGCCGATATTGTCATTCCCATATACAATGAGGAGGCCCAGCTGGCAGACTCCGTCTCCACTTTATGCAGTTTTCTGGATCGTCATGCCAGAGATCTGACACCCTTTAGCTGGAATATCGTGATTGCGGACAACGCCAGCACAGATGCCAGTTGGCAGATCGCCATGTCCCTGTGTGACTGGTGTCCCAATCAGGTACGCGCCTTGCACCTCGCGAGAAAGGGCCGCGGATACGCCCTGAAACAGGCCTGGCTCAGCTCCAGGGCGGCAGTCGTCGCATATATGGATGTGGATCTATCCACCGATATCGGCTCTACGGGCAGCCTTATTCTTCCTCTGCTCCAGGGCGGGGCTGACATCGCCTTTGGCTCGCGTCTTATGCCGCAGTCTCAGGTCACTCGCTCCCCCAAACGTGAATTCATTTCGCGCACCTACAACCTCATGCTCCGCTCTTATCTGGCCGTCTCCTTTCATGATGCCCAGTGCGGTTTCAAGGCCATTACTGCCCAGGCTGCACATGTCCTGCTGCCGCAGGTGAAGGATGACGAGTGGTTCTTCGATACGGAGCTGCTTGTGCGTGCCCAGCAGGCCGGGATGACCATGTTGGAGCTTCCAGTCCGCTGGGTGGAGGATGCCGGCTCGACTGTCGACATCCCAGACACGGTAAAGAAGGATCTGGAGGGCATGCACCGGGTCAGGGAGGGTATGGAGGCCCGAGCGGTCGAGGAGCTTCGCGTCGACCTGGACTCACCTGCCGTCTGGGATCATATCCGCCAGCATGAGCTGCGCGGATCCCTCTTGCCTGCAGAAGAGCAAAATTCGCATTCACGTATGCAGAATCCAGACAAAGAGACTGCCGCTTGTTGAGCGGCTGACAGCAAACGAAATCTCGTACAGAAAGAGCAAACTTCACTTATCATGAACGCTTCATTGGCTTCTCACAGCGGCTATGGCTTCTCCCAGCATTCGCGGACTTTCAATCCACCACGATCAACAAGCGCAGATGCAGTTGCTGATGAGCACGCTTCCCGCGCGTATATTCTGCCGCGACGGACTCGTGGGGATTGGATGGCGCTGGGAGTCATGCTGCTTGCAGCCTGTGCAATATTCTTCATCAACCTCACGGCCTCCGGGTACGCCAACGAGTTTTATTCAGCTGCGGCCCAGGCAGGCTCGGTCAGCTGGAAGGCGTTTCTCTGGGGATCCCTGGACTCAGGGAACGCTATCACCGTGGACAAGCCGCCGGCAGCCCTCTGGCTGATGGCGCTTTCCGTGCGCATCTTTGGTCTGAATTCCTTTGCCATCCTCCTGCCGGAAGCGCTGATGGGGGTGGCCACCACCTACCTGCTCTATGTCACCGTGCGTCGGTACTGGGGCAACTGGGCAGGTATTGTCACCGGCTTCATCTTCATGCTCACTCCGGTAGCCGCGCTCATGTTCCGCTTCAACAACCCCGATGCCTTGCTGGTGCTACTGATGACTGGTGCCACTCACGCGCTCCTCAGGTCTCTGGAGTATGTCAACCATCCTTTTGGCAATCGAAAGCGCACATGGTGGATGGTCCTGGCCGGTGCTCTGATCGGATTTGGCTTCCTTACCAAGCAACTGCAGGTGCTGCTCGTACTGCCTGGTTTTGCCCTGGCTTTTCTTCTGGCATCGCCTACAGGCATGGTTCGTCGCATCCTGGATTCACTGGCTGCCATTGGTTCCATGATCGTCGCTGCCGGCTGGTGGGTGCTGCTGACGGTCATCGTGCCAGCCAGCGACAGACCTTATATAGGCGGCTCCCAGCGCAACTCCTTCCTTGAGCTCACGTTTGGCTACAACGGTTTTGGACGCCTGACCGGCAGTGAAGAAGGATCCGTCATACCCGGCCATGGCCATAAAGGAGGCGGAATGCCGGCTGGTGGCGGTCGCGGTGGTGGCATGTGGGGCCAGACTGGCCTCAATCGTCTGTTCAGCGGCGAGTTCGGCACGCAGATTTCCTGGCTGGCCCCTTTGTCTTTCGCAGGCATTGTCATCAGCTTGCTGATTATCGGCAGGGCCGTTCGCACTGACGTGCGCAGGGCCAGCGTCATTGCTTTCGGAGGTTGGCTGACCGTCACCTGGCTTGTTTTCAGTTTTATGGCCGGCATTTTCCACCAGTACTACACCGTGGCTCTGGCTCCTGCCCTGGCTGCTCTGGTGGCTATCGGTGCATTCAGTCTGTGGATCGCCCGGGACAAGCTCTGGGCCAGGATCGTCACGCCGATTCTTATCGCCTTCACGGCCTTTTGGGATTTCAGCCTGGCAGGTCGGTCCCAATGGCTTCCCTGGCTCAAGTGGGCCATTCTCATAATCGGTCTCATGGGCGCCCTTGGGTTTGCCCTGGATCGACTGTTGCGAATACGACGACTCGCTCTTGTAGCGCTCGTTCTGTCTGTCGTAGGGCTTATGGCTGGCCCTGCTGCATGGACGCTGTACACCGTATCCCAAGGACACATGGGATCAATCGTCCTGGCCGGCCCCAGTCTGACTTCAGGGAGCATGGGTGGCGGCCCCGGTGGTATGCCCGGGGGTGCTCCTGGTGGTGGCCAACCCGGCGGAGGCCAGGCAGGCGGCATGGCACCTGGCAATATGCAACAGCAAGGTATGCCTGGTGGTGACGGCAGTCCCATGGGCTCATATCAAATGGGCCAAGACCCGATGAATCAGCAGGGCCAGATACCTGGTGGCGGTTCGAATAGTCAACAGGCTCCCAGCATGGGTTCTCAAGGGCCAGGTCCCATGGGCCAGGATTCCTCGGGGCCACAAGAGGAATCCAGGTCTTCGGGTGCGCCCTCCATGCGTTCACAGCGCAGGGGCAAATCTGGATTCCAGGGTGGATCAGAAGGAGGAAGGATAAGAGGAGGAGGTCTGCTTGGTGGAGGCCGGTCCAGTTCCAAGGTCGTCGCCATGCTGGAAAAGTCATCCGACTCCCATCGCTGGGCTGCTGCCACGACAGGATCCCAGCAGGCGGCGGGCTATCAGCTGGCCTCTGAAAAGCCGGTTATGGCCATTGGCGGGTTCAATGGTTCCGACCCCTACCCCAGCTTGGAACAGTTCAAGCAGTACGTGAGGGATAAGCAGATCCATTACTACATAGCTGGTGAGATGGGTGGCCATCAGATGGGAGGTTCCGACGCCGCCACACAAATCTCGCAGTGGGTGGCCAAGCACTATACCGCAACGACTGTTGATGGTGTCACTGTTTATGATCTGACCCAGCAGCAGGCCAGCTAAGCGGCGGGGGCAGCTCTTGGCTAAGGGATACTCCCAGGTTTGCGGTAGCAAGATAAAGGCGAGACGAGCTACTGACTTCTAATCTGTAGGTTGCGAGTAGTTGCCTCCTTTGTGTGATGTAAAAGTGAAAGCAGTGGAGTGCTGAGCGGTGAGCGGACTGGGACTACCACAGCCCGCTCATTTCTTATTGATCAATAAAGGAAGGTATTTCTTTCTGATTAGCGCAAGACCCGTTACTGCAGGCCAACTTACTTCAAGTCAAACTCAATAGCGCCATTGATTTGATTACACTGGTCTACGTTTCATGATCCTTACAAATGGAACTATTCTCAAACAAACACCGGCCAATAAGATTCTGACTACCTCTGCCACACGAATAGAAAGACCAATACTTACAAACAACCGATTACAGCATTGCGATACCAATTGGTCGACCCGGCTTTATAGTTATAGAATTTATATCTATACAAGCAGACAATGGGGTGCCGATCAGGGAGTGGAATGTCAGAAAATCCAGGCAGGACAAAGCCCAAACGCAAATGGAGGCGGGTTCTCCTGGCTCTGGCAATAGTACTTGTTCTTGTCATGGCGATCATTCTGCCGGGGGCTTCCATTTTGGTCTATGAGGACACCTTCGGAGAACGGTATAACACTCCCGGATGGATGCGTTATGCGCTCGCAGACTTCCCCGGCCTGCGCATGAAGCGTTGCGACTTTCGCTCCAAAGACGGTAAGAAACTGGCGGGATATCAGTATTCAAGAGACAACCCGAACCAGCCTGGAGACAAAGCTGAGGGCCTCGTGGTCATTGCTCATGGTTTCGGCGGCGGCGGACAGAACACCTACATGGATGTTGCCAGCTATTTCACCTCCCAAGGCTTCCTGGTCTTCGCCTATGACGCCACCGGCAACGATGAAAGCGCCGGCAAGTCCGTCAGGGGCCTTCCTCAAGGGGTCGAGGATCTTGACCAAGCTCTTCGTTTCGCGGAGGGTGAGCAATCATATAAAGGTCTTCCTGTTTTCCTGTTCGGACAGAGCTGGGGAGGCTATGCCGTTGGCGCTGTTCTCAATCTTCACCCAGAGGTCAAGGCTGCAGTCATGGCTTCTGGATTCAATCGTTCGATCGATATGATGCGTCAGCCCGGCAGAAAAATCGCTGGCCCTGCCGTCTCGCTCATCCTGCCCTGCGTGAGCTTGTATGAGCATGTAAAGTTCGGGAAGTTTGCGGGCTATACCGCTTTGGATGGCTTGAAGAAATCCAAGGCAGGAATTTTCATCACTCAGAGCCGTGATGATCAGGTGGTCCCGGTCAGATATAGTTTTGACCTCTTCCATGAGGAATTTCAGCCCAACCCACGATTCCGGTTCCGTGAATACCAGGATCGCGGACACGCCTATGTCTACTATTCCCAAAACTCGGTGCGATACCGAAAGCAATTCGACCAGGAATACAAGGAGCACATGAGACAACTGGGCCAAAAGCTGTCCAACGAAAGTTATAACGCGTATTCGGCCAAACACTTCGACAAGTCGAAGGGCTTCGAGCTGGATGTGCCGTTGATGAACCAGATGGCGGACTTCTATCGCCAATATATGGATTAGGACCCAAAAAATACAGCCGGATACAGCCTCTTCCGTCGACGAATGAGCGAGACCGCATTCGGTGCTACTTAGTGGTTTGCCATGTTGGCCTGATACCAGAGAACGGCGATGTTGATCCGGTCCCTGACCTTGAGTTTTGCCAGTATACGACTGACGGTCTTTTTGACAGAGTCAGGCTGTAGCTGGAGTTGCTCAGCAATCTCTGCGTTCGTCAGGCCTTGGCTGACCAGCGAAGCGACCTCAAGTTCGCGTTTGCCCAGCTTGGCAAATTGCTCGCGAGCCTTACACCCATCATCGGCTTTTGGCCTAGGAACTCCTTTTCTGATCACTTCGGCCGTGATGCGCGGCGTGAGAATGGCATCGCCTGCATGTACCGCATGGATGGCTCTGTTCAGATCGGCTGTCTTGACATCCTTGAGCAGGAATCCAGATGCGCCTGCCCCTAAAGCTGTGAACGCATAGTCGTCCTCGTCGTAGGTGGTCAGAATGAGAATGCTTATTTCAGGATGGAGCTTTTTGATACGGCTGGTGGCATCCAGCCCGTCCATGACAGGCATGCGCACATCCATCAGAATCACATCGGGCAGAGGCTGTTGATTTTCGGCGGATGTGGCCAGTTTATCCAAAGCTTCTTGGCCGTTGGCCGCCTGTGCTACCACATGCAAGGTTGGATCCTTAGCGACCATGAGTGCCAGTCCCATGCGGGTCGGGCGCTGGTCGTCGACGATCATGACGCGGATCATGCGTTCTCCTTCATGCCTATATCGTTAGCTGACGTTGCAGCTAGTGAGGGTATGCGGGCCTGCAAGGTCCAACCATCAGAACCAGGACCCGAATGGAAGCTGCCACCATGAGCTTGCACCTCGGCTCTTAACCTGGCAAGACCTGTACCGCTGCTACTGGTATTTTCGGCTTCGCTATTCAAGATTCGTCCATCATCGCGAACGGTGATATCTATGCCGCCCCGGCTGTTGTGATCCCAGGAGACCACAATACGGTTGACCTCCTGTCCGTGGCGGAGGGCGTTGGTAATCGCCTCCCTGGTGATGGTGAAAGCCAGGTCGGCCTGTTCGGAATCCTGTGGCCGACGACCCGTTTCCGTCAGGGCAGTGCTGATGCCGGCTTGACGGACGTGACCGAGGATGGGTTTGATGTCATCCCAGCCATGCCTCTCCCCTGTGGCCGGCTGTGGGTCGTTTTTCGGATCTGTCTCTGATTGCAGGGCTTTGACAGCCGTTCGGGTGTCATCCAGTCCTTGCCGTGCCAGGTCGTTAATCATCGAGATAGCCTCATCGATTTCCGGTTTTCCGCTGGCATGATCCAGTCCTTCGGATAAGGCGATGATGGCGGTCAAGTCGTGACCCACGCTGTCATGCAGTTGGGCGGCAACCCTGGACTGATGCATGGCCTGGTCCCGCTCATGGGTCAGGGTTAGAGCATGCGAGCGCTCCTCCTCCAATGCCTGCTCCGACATGCGTGACTGCCTTACAGAGCGTGAGAGGAAGGCGACTGTCAGGCAGAGGGCGAAAGTCAATCCAGTCGGATACAGAAGGTCGGTGAAGTGGACATCACGATGCCAATTGGCAGAGAGTACGATACTGAACAGGCCCAGAATGGCGGAACTACCCAGCCCAGCTGTCAATGATGCCATGCTCTTGGCTTCTACCGCGCAGGCGTAGAGGCTGACAATCCAGGGAATGACCAGGTAGGTGCATCCCGAGCCATAGATTGCGCCAGTCAGGGCAAGCAGGCCACTGACCACCAGCAGGGTCGCCATAGGATATAGACGGCGCAGGCATAGGGTGACAAGTGCGAGAAAAATAATGACCACAAACAAGGGCAAGCCCCAGCTGGCTGACTTCATGACCTGGTAGAGGGTCTGGTTGGCGCTGCTTGGGGCAAGGATCAGCCTGGTCAGCATCCCTGTCTCGTAGAGGGCGCAGAAAAAGACTGCCACGAAGGTCATATATGGCCGGTTCCACAACTGAATCCAGCCTTGAGTCTTCTTGCCTGCTCTCATCGGTGAGCCTCTTCCTGATAACTGCTGGTATTCCATTATGCTGTCAGACACTGAGATGTGCGACCTGGCAAGTGCGTTATCCTCTCTTCATTGACTCTGGACTTGAGATCAGATGGCTCTGCGAGCCTGGTGCCGGAATATAAGGAGGCTGATCAGCACCCAGAGGATTGCCACCATGCACGAGCTTGCCATAGAGGTCGTGGATGCGATATTGCCCATGTCACGGGCTGCGGATGCAGTGGTGATCAAGGCCAGCGGATACGGCAGCGCCAAGGCCGGTGTGGCAACCGACAGCACGCAGCCTCCCAGGGTGAGCAGAAACATGATGCTCATAGTCGAGGCGAAGGATTCGGCTCTGGCGGCTATGGCCTGGGTCAGAGTCATAATGGCCCACACTGCCAACGTCATTGGTACGCCACGCAAGAGATAGGGACCGAGTTCCGCTGGGTCGAAGCCTCCTACCAGAACACCCATAAGTATGAATTCGGATTCAAAGATGGCGACGCTAAGGAGGGATGCCAGCAGTCCATGCATCATCTTCCCGGCTATGGCAGTCCCGACCATGCCGGAGGCATTAAGACGCTGCCAGTTGCGACCCTTGTGCTCGTTGGCTCCAACCTGGGCTGCAAAGGCTGCGACCAGGACTGGCATGAAGACCATGCTTGGCAGAAGGATCGCCTGCCCCCAGACCGCAGCCCAGGTCACCCCTTGAGCCTGGAAGTCCGGTTGTAGCTCTGATACTGGTCCCAACCGTTGAAGATTCCTACAGCGTCGAAGAGCATGGTGGCCAGCCAGTACCAGAGATTGCCGGCCTTGCGGATCTCCCATTTGCAGGCGGCGACGATTGATGGCCTGTGGCGATGCATCGGGGTGATAGTCATAGCGTTTGCTGGGTACGGACTTGTCATCGGCATAACTCCTTGACCTTGACGATGAGTGCTGATATTCCCGACAAGATAATGTATGCCAGAAGGCTTGCCAGGACCTTCGCCCATGGATTGGCAACCAAGGTCATCCTGGCAAAGCCATCAGGACTGGCAGAAGACAGGAAGGGGTAGGCGGCGGAACTGATTCCTGCCGGGAAAAGCCAGCCTAGACATGGCATATTCATCGGACCCAGTCCAGTCCCGATCAGACCGGCTATCACACCCAGACCCAGGCCTATGGCCTGTCTTTCGATAGTCAGGGAGAGGGCGAGTTGTATGGCCGTGACAGCCATGGATGAGAAGCAAGCAATCAGTGCCGGAAGGAGTATGTAATCGGCCAGACTGCCATCGAGATAGAACCCTTGTGCTGAAGCTGACAGCGGTATCCACGCCAGAGGAATCACGAAGCATAGCGAAATCACACACCCCGTAACTACGAGCTTGGCAAGAAACCTCCCAGTCGCACTCTGGCCTAGGGATTGCCATTTGAGATCCATGCGCTCGCTGCTCTCCATGACGGCAAGCCGGCTGGTCATCAGAGTTGCAAGGATGGGTGCCAGCAGGCCGACAGTCTGGAAGATCTCACCTTGTGCAAGGGCTACGGTACGAGTGGCGGGGTTCGCAGATTCAGCTCGTTTCATGAATGCCAAGCCCGACCATGCCGAAACCAGGGCTATCATGCCCAAGGCCATCCACCAAAATGAGGAGCCTTTCAACTTGCGAAGCTCCATCGAAAGTAGAATAAGTGGCCTTCCAGGATGGGATGAGCGTGGCGGTTTTCCCAATCGAAATTCTTCGGGCCTCATGGAGAATGATTCGACAGAGCTCATCGTGCGCTCCTCTGTTTATGACCCAACGGCTTCACAGGACCCTGCGCTACATGGTTCTGCGGGTTTTCCACGAGTTCGAGGAAGGCCTCTTCCAAGCTCTTGCGTTCGGAAGCGACACGGTATACCTGCAGACCATGCGATACCAGCCGAGTCACCAGCGCCCCGATTTGCAAATCGGGTATCTCGGGAATGCGCAGGGTTGCACTCTTCCGGATATATTCGTGGTGAATTCCTTGAGCTTCGAGCATCTCTGACACGAGCCCAGGGTCGGACACCCGTAGATCGATATGGCCCTCATCGCGCAGATTTTCCAATGTCCCCTGGTAGAGCAGGTGACCATCGGCAATGATGCCAACTATTGGAGCCATCTTTTCGATTTCGGACAGGATATGGCTGCTGATGATGACGGTGACTCCCTCAGAGGCGGCCAAGTCCATGATCATTTGTCGCACCTCGACCACAGCTTCTGCATCCAAGCCATTGGTGGGCTCATCCAAGAGCAGGAGCTCCGGATGCGAGATCAGCGCCATGGCGATGCCCAGCCGCTGCTTCATCCCCAGGGAGTAGGCGCCCGCCTTCCTCTTCTCGTATCCCCGCAATCCAACCTTGGTTAACACTTCTGAGGCAGCTGAAACTGGCAGACCCAGATAATCGGCTACCATGCGGCAGTTATCCAGTCCCGACAGGCCTGGATAGAAGCTGGGTCCTTCAATCATGGAGCCCACACGGCCCGGCTGGATCGTGGTCTTCTTTCCTACCTGCTGTCCCAGCAGCCACATGCTCCCCGCAGTCGGTTTTGTCAATCCCAGAAGGAGCTTCATGGTGGTCGATTTTCCGGCTCCGTTTGGTCCCAGCAGTCCGTAGACTCCGCCAGCCTGTACCCGTAGATTCAGCCCATCCACGGCTTTGAATCCGCCATAGGCCTTGACCAGCCCCTGTGTGGCCACAGCCAGTTGCGGGTCATTGTTTTCGTCCGTATATGTCATTGTGCCTCCCCTTCCAATCGGAATTCAACTGATTCCTATGCAAGTTCGGCGGATGCAATCCCTCAACGCGGGTAAAGAAACTGTCCCCTGCAGGGGACAAGTCGCTGCTGATGAGGCTGATTTATATCCATAGGAAAAGAGTCTTGCTGGATTTAGTCGTCTTCATGATTGAATAGGGGCTACTTTGCAAACGAGCAGAACCAAAAGCGTCCTCCTCAAGAACCTGTTACTGGATATTGGGACGCTAGGGGCCGGCGTGTGCATGCACTCACTCACCCATCCCCCAGAAAACAAACGATTTGACCTTGACATAATGGCAGGGTTTAGGGTCAAGGCATGACACGGGAGAGCGAATTCAGTGGAGAGGGCAGCGAGAGCGGCTTGAGCATCGGTCAGATGTCTGAGCTTACTGGGGTTAGTCGGAGAATGTTGCGCCATTGGGAGGAGGAAGGACTGATCTCTCCCTTTCGCGACCAGTCGAATTACCGGCATTATCTGCAGGATGACGTCGCACAGCTGGAGCGAATTGTGACATACAGGGAGATGGGCTTCAATGCCCGACAAATCAAGGCATTGCTCAATTGCAAGGCACCGCTGGCCTTGGATGAGTTGCGAGGTCAGCGTTCGCGAATTGAGGTGAAAATCCAGCTTCTTAGGAAAGCTACGGATCGTTTGGACCGGCTCATAACCCTTGCTGAGGGGAAGTCGGGTAATGATTCAGCCGCCACGAAGACCGATCAGGAGGACCAGTACTTTTCGGAAGCATACGAACGCTGGGGTACTAGCAGGCAGTGGCTTGAGTATGCGGAGCGAAAGGCCATGTGCTTCGAGCAAGAGCAGAAAAAGGATACGGCCCGGCTCAAAAATGTAGAAAGTGAGCTTGCGCAAGCCAAGCGAAAAGGTCTGCCGCCGTCCTCAGATAAGGTTCTAGAATTGATTGACGAGCATCGGCAGGCTCTGTCATGGTTCCACGTAACGCCTTCCATGCACGTCATTCTTGGACGCATGTATGTGGCTGATCCACGTTTCAGATCCCACTATGAACGACTGGAACCTGGATTGGCGCAATGGATGCTTGCTGCAATCGAAGCTGCGGCTCGTGCAATCGGGATAGATCCGGCAACTGCTAAATGGGAGTGACGCAGTCAATATCTTCCATCTACGTATCACGTTTTCTGTTTAACAACCCAATTGAAGATCCTTCAATTAAAGAACGAGGTAACCATGCACAACCATGACCAGACCAAAGATTCTGCTTATACAGGAGCAATCATCAGTCCGGTGCCGGAGCCAGGGAAGGATGCGGAGCCGCCGGAGCCTTATAGAGGCATTTACCTCATGCCTATGTTCATGTGCCTGTATAGCCATGATCTAGAAGAATCAGAGGTTTTCTGGACGCAGGGATTGGGTTTCATCAATTTATACACCATGCCAGGCGTGATGATTCACTTACGGCGCTGGGCCTTTCAGGATGTGCTGATCCGTAAGAGTGGTTCCAATACCGATAGCCCTGATTCGGATATGGAGTCCATAGGAAGCCTGAGCGTAGCAGTCACGGAAAAGCAGATAGGCAAGATTTTGGATGCATGCGAGCGCCTTCGTCCGGGATCCACTTCAGCTCCAGTACGTAAGCCGTGGAACTCGCTTGAAGCCAGGATTCACACTCCGGAAGGCCTGGCCCTTACCCTCACGGCTGCCTTGGCTGTCGATAAACAGAAGGCTCAAGTTTATCTGAACTCGCACGGTCAATGAGCAAAGTTCAAGCCCTTCTCCCCTGTCATGATTTGATTTTAAGAGCAACAATTAAAGGTCTCGAACGGCCGAGGGAAATGGAAATAACTATAACGTTGGTTCTTCTATAACGCCGGTTCTTGCCCCCAGATCCAAAAGAGGCTATCGGTTAAGAGACTATTGGTTATTAACGCTAGTCGTTCTGGTTTACTGATCGGGTCTTAGGCCTAGAGTTTCGATGGCCTCCGCTACAGCAGCCGTGCGATCGCTTACCTCCAGCTTGGCGAAGATTCGGCTGAAATAAGTTTTCACTGTTGCCTCGCTGATGTATAAGTGCTCTGCGATTTGCCGATTGGTCATGCCTTTGGCGGCCTCGCGCAGTACGCGCGTCTCTTGTTCGGATAGTGCTGGTCTGGTTGCTGGACGCAGTGCTTTGCTGACTGCTTTCGCTGCGGTTGGATTCAGCACAGTGGACCCTGCAACAGTGTCACGGATAGCTTGGGCCAGGACATGGGGTTCGACGTCTTTCAGCAGATAGCCGTTGGCTCCGGCTTCTATGGCCGGCAAAATATCGTCGTCGGAATCGTAAGTGGTCAGGATCAATACCTTGGTTTTGGGATAAGAAGCCAGCACTTTCCGAGTGACTTCAGGGCCGTTCATGTCAGGCATCCGCAGATCGAGGAGCAACAAATCTGGCCGTGTTTTTGCCACTGCGGCTATGGCCTGGGTGCCATTGCATGCTTCGGCAACCACTTCAAGATCCGCATGGCGCTTCAGCATGCTGCGTATACCCTCCCGAACCATGGGGTGATCGTCGGCCATGACAAGTCGGATCATTCTTTCTCCTCATCTGGTCGAGTATTATTACTTGGTCTTTCGACAGGGATATTCACAGTTATAGAGGTGCCTTGCCCGGGAACTGAGGTTACCGTACAGCGCCCACCCGCATCTTGAGCTCGTTTGGTCATATCCCGCAGACCATAGCCATGCCCTGCCTTTTCCATCACCTGGAAATCCAAGTTTTGAATATCAAAACCGCAACCATCATCCTTGATCCGAAGCTGCAACAGTTCCTGCCTTTTTACAAGCAAGCTCACCTGTACATGCTGGGCATTGGCATGCTTAGAAATATTAGTCAGGGACTCCTGGACTATACGTAACAGGTTGACTTCAGTCTGCTTAGGTAAGGGCGGCAAGGTGCTTTGAACCAGGCACTGCGATTGACAACCTGTCTTTGCTGCAGTGGCATGCACCGTCCGCTCCAGGGCCGTCTTCAGGTCCCTGCCATCCAGATCAGCCGGTGCCGAATCCGCAATCATTCTTCTGGTGTCATCAAGAGAACTTTTCGACGTGCTGGCGATCATTTCCAGATGCTTTCGCGCTGCAGGCAGGTCGTCATCCAGTTCTTCATGAGCTACCCTGGCCAAGGCCAGAATGGAAGTCAAAGACTGGGCGATTGTGTCATGCATTTCATTGGCCACACGTTCCCGCTCAATAGATGCTCCTTCAGCTCTGCTGAGCCTGCGAATCGTCTCTTGTTGAGACTCCATTTTGTCCAGCAGCATTTGATTATGCCCGTTGGTCAAAGCCAGGACATTGAAGGACTTTCCAATCATTGCGGAGAATACCACCACGAGAACCATGAGCATAAGGTTGCCGGTTAGATCAGTGCTTAAGAATCTCTTTCCAGCCAAGACCATGCCCAGATAGGCCATATTCAGGACTCCTACCAATCCCAGAGCAGGAAGGTAGGCAAAAGCGATGAAGAGTTGCGGGACGATAAACAGCTGAGCCAGAATAGCGGTACCATCCAACCAGGCGCCCATAGGCAAGCAGACCAGCGTCAGCAGGGCAAAAATCCGACCATATGCTCCTGTTTTGCTTACTGGCTGATCTGCCGTTTGCCGGTCAGACCCTTGAGGTTTGTCAAATACCCTAGGCAGAACCAAGATCATGAAAAACAAGCAAGGCAATAGGATGAGAAGGCTTGAAGCCAGCTTATGGGTCATGGAAGCAGTCGAGAAGAAGCAATCGGCTCCTGTTACGCAGCCTGCTTCCACAATGAAATACCAGTTCCAGGTGTTATGAAGACGTCGACGCTGGGCATCGGTTCTTGCAGTCGCGTCAAGTTGGCCGTCAACGCAATCACCATCCAGTTTCATCGAGAGCCGGTCTTGCCGTTGGCCTTCTCGATTGGTTTCCTCAGTGATCTTCACTCATGTCTCCCATGACTTCCACACTTATCCACCCTACTGCCAAAATGCCTGTAGAGATCGTCCGGTTTTCCTGTTTCCAAGCTCCGAAACCGGGATCTTCATTGGCTATCGACCGTCTTCTCAGTGAAAATCTGCTTGCTTTTTCGGGGATACAAAAGAGCCAAGGGAATGAAAAGTAAGGACATACAGGCCATAGCTAGGAAGACCTTGCTGCTGCCGCTGGCATAGGAAACCCGGATCAGAGGCATGATCATATTCCGCACGGATTGGGGCATGCTGGTCAATTGTGATTGAGCACCTGCGGAAGTTCCGGATCCTATAGTATCTGCAATGGCTTGTGCGCGGGATGCGCTTACTCCGTACTTTCCCAAGGCCTTATGAATATCCAGGGCAAAATAATGGATGCACAATGGTCCCAGCATTGCCATGCCCAAGGCACCGCCGAAGTTTTTGAAGGTCTGATTGATGGCAGTAACTTCTCCATAAGAGGCGTTGATGGCCCGATTGACCGCATCAGTGGATGATGGCGAGAACATGAATCCGATCCCTGCGCCTGCAACCACCATGGAAAGCGACAGCCAGACGGTATTGGAGGGCAATCCTTTGTCCAGTGAACCGGCTGTAAGCGACATGAGGGAGAAACCCGTTGCAGCTATCAAGCCGGCAATCAGCAATACCGGTTTCATGCCATGCCTGTTGAAGAGCTGGGCGCCCAACAAGGCGGAAACTAGGAAGCCTAGGAAAAAGTAGAGGATGAACAGGCTGGTCATCAATGTTGACCGGTTGAGTGCAAGGAGGCCGTAGACGCTGAGGAAGTACATGATGGGTTGGAAGATCACGGCGGCTACCAGCATGGCGAGCTGGGAAATGTCGAATGGGAGGTTGCTGAAGATTCTGAGTTTAATGATTGGATTGCCAACGTGCGAATCCCAGAAGCCGAACACCAGGAATAGCACAAGGCTGGCACCAAAACTGGCAAGAATGCGCCAATCCGACCAGCCAACGGTGCTGCCCTGCTGAATCGGCACGATCAGAGCTATCATGGCCAGTCCTACGGCTAGGCCGCCAGCCCAGTCAATATGCTGACTACCGTGTTCGGTTGTGGGTGAATCCTTTGGAATCATCGAGACGATCATGACGATGGCCACCAGAGCAAGAGGCAGATTGATGAAGAAGATGTCGCGCCAGGAGTATTGAATCAGCCAAGATCCCAGAATGGGGCCCAAGCATGTCATGGCTCCTGTGATGGCGAAGAACAGAGCCATGTTTCCGGCCCTCTTGTTTTCTGCTGAGTAGGAGAACAGAATACCGATGGCGGCTGGGAACATCATGGCTGAACCGATGCCTTGCAGAGCTCGGGAGAGAATCATCAGCATCAGTGAGAGTGAATTTGCAGGAACAAGTCCGCAACATAAACTGCCCATTCCAAAAAGGAATGTACCTGAAAGCATGATGCGTTTGTAGCCCGCTAGATCCGACAGATGCCCGCAGATGGGGAAAGTGGCGGCTGCAGCCAGCATATAGGCGTTGACGATCCACTGTATGCCGCTTGCGGTCAGACCCAGACCTGATTGGACTGCCTGACTCGACAAGGAGACGATTGTCGAATCTATGTTGGTCATAGAGACAGCCACAATAAGTCCAATCATGATCATGCTGAGTTTTTTGTGACTGATCGGAGGCTGTGAAGCCCCGATCACTGGCAAGTGGTCTTCTTGTCTCTTGACTTCGCGAGTTTGCATACTGTCTCTCTTTCGTGTTTGCGCAACTGGTATCGCCGTAATCGGCTTTGGAGGCGCTACACCATGAGAGTAAAAAGATCTTCTCGCTTCTTATGTCATCCCAGTCGCTATATCTCTGTCCCCCATTCGGATGACATGTTGACTACTGTGTCAGAGCTGGGACTAGAAGATCAGCAATGCAACTGTTCGCAGAAATCAGACTGTGTGAGTTATAGGGCTATCTGGTGCTGGCAAAAGTACTGTCTTGCAGTTTATCGAGCGATTTTATGAGCCAAATGGTTGGGGAATCGATAGTTATGGCAGGCAGATTACCCAGAAGACGTGAGCAACTGCTCTCTCAACTGGTCCACGTTGAGCGAGATTCATTTGATGCCGTGAATGAGTAATATCAGCAACAGACAATGCAATGTGAGGATATTCTCCACGCGGTCAACCTGGGTGACCTGTTGTCATTGTTGCCCACCGTTTTGCTATCTGTTAGGCCCTGTAAAACTGGTTTATTTTGGTACGTCGCAGACCGAGAAGGCGAAGCTCATCAGAGTTCCTACTGACTTACTCTTATCTGATTTTAATGTTTCAATGCTTTTGAGATGCTCATTGTCTTGTACCTGGTTCAGTGCGTACTGTTCACCATCTGAGGTGGTAAAGCGGAGGATGGGGTCTCCCTGCTTGCTGAGCTTGCATGACACGGTGCCCTCATCAACCTTAAGAGGCCAGGTGTGACCCAGATCTTCTTTCGAAATTGTTTGCGGGTTGCTGGTAGCTGCGACTTTATTGCTGTCATCAGTGGAATACTCTTCAGGGTGCTTCATGCCATCAGTGCAGCCGACAACTCCCACTATCAGCATAATTGTGGCGCATATAAGGAAAAGGGTCCTAAGGCTCTGCTTGATTCGTTTCATAATTATCGACGTTCTTTCATGCTTGGAGACGGTTTCTAGCGCTCGCTGGCCAAAGCCATATATCCGTCCTCAAGGTTGGACGCAGTTTCTACAGATCCCGCGGGCGGTGTATCGGTAACTATGCGGTATCTTGTCCCCTGTGGGGTGGGTTCCGCGTTGATGATTGTGGCATTTTCCGGTGGGGTCGCGATAGGGGGCGTGACCCAGGTATGACCGGCAGCTTCATGGATCAGCCCCTCTGTCGGCCCGTCATACTGGTTGCGTCCGCAACGTAATACACACACCCAGGGGCAGGTTTGTGCAACATCATCGAGTATGTGGGTGGAGAGGATAACGGTTCGATCCTGTCCCAGCTGGGCAAGGAGCGTGCGGAACCGCATGCGCTCTTCGGGATCCAACCCCGCTGTGGGTTCGTCGACTACCAGCAGCTGGGGGTCGCCCATAAGGGCCTGTGCGATGCCAACCCTGCGCCTCATACCCCCGGACAACCCTCCGATAGGTTGGTTCATCACGGCTTCCAATCCCACTTGTTCCAAGAGGGTATGAGCCTGCTCCTGCCGTGCACGTTTATTCTCGATCATTTTCAAGATGCCGATATAGTCAAGGAATTCAAGCGGGGACAGGTTGTCGTAGGGGGTGATGTGCTGTGGCAGATAACCCAGGTGCCGTTTTAGATTTCGCCTGTTGGCCGGCGAAGACAGGTCTTGTCCATCAATAAAAATTTTACCTTTAGTCGGTTTGATTATTCCGGTGAGAATACGCATGAGGGTTGTTTTACCGGCACCGTTTGGACCAATAAGTCCTATCATGCCCTGTGGAAGATCAACGGTCAGATCGTTCAAAGCGGCTGGTCTCCCCCGAAAATCCTTGGTCAGATGGTCAATGGAAATAAACATGTGAGCAATTCCTTTCAAAGTCAGATGAAAGTCAGACCCGAGCTTTTATGCGGTTGGAGGCTATGTTTGCACCAGTGAAAAGGAGCAAGATAATACACACCTGCCAGAGCAGGGATATGACTCCTGATTGGACGGTAAAGGGGCCGTTCGCTGGTGCGTACACAGGATCGGCATGGAACCATCCCTGGGCAATGGGATCGCCAATGACTGCCAGCGGGCCACCATTGAGTGTTGGAAGTGGTAAGAGTGGGGTATAGAAAGCCAGCCAAGCCCATACCAGGACGGCAAGAATTCGGGCTACGATCGTGGGCAACAGGGCTCCTAGCAGGGCGGATATCCCCATAGCAATCAGTATTGATGGCGCGAGTATGACAAAAGCTACTGCCAGGGCCACAAGTATTGCCTTACCGTTGCCGTTAATGGCTTGGTGGACCGCGATCAATACAAGGAAAAGCAGGGAAGATGATATGCAGATGACCCAGGCTCCCAAGACATGAGCTGAGCGAATGACGGCCATCGGCAAGGGGGAGGTGGATTCAAGCTCGTCCATACCTGTTCGCCTGCCGGCAGTCATAAGGTCGCTAAAAGATGCTGCGTATGCCAACGGGGTGAACATAGCAAGAACCTGTCCGGTAAAGACAAGACCATCTGTGTTGCTGAATCCAGGTGACATAGGAGAAGCATAGGCCAAAAAGAGGGCGAAGAGCGCCAGCGATATGCTGGCTATCCACAAGGCTTTGCGCCGATAAAACATCAGTATCGTGATGCGTACAAGGCTCATTATCCTCATAGGGCTGCCACCCTTACGACATTGCGCTCCGCATCACCGCACATGTTCCATCCGAAGATTGCGCCTGCTGCTGCAATAAACAATGGAATGAGTCGTTGCCGGACCGGATCGGTGATGTATGGATCCCATATAAAACATAAAAACAGCCAAATAGCTATGGAAGCCAGCGACGATGTTGGCGTAGACATGGTGAGTACGGCTATAAGGAACACTAGACAGTTGACAATGAATATACTGCCAACCGGGGTAATGATGCTCACCCATCCCATGTCACGTGGCCAAAGTCGCATCATATGCAAGCCGATAAAAAGAAGGCCTGCGGCAGCAAGAAATGCTCCGGTAATGATAAGCAGCCTGGTCACTTGAACCTTCCGCCATCCAGTTGGAGTTGACTCAGCAAGTTCAACGATTGGGTCACTATTGAGCACAAAAGCTGTAGATAGGCCAGCAGCAATTACTGGCACCTGAGTAAGAACCATCATAACTGGCCGTATGCGGCTCAATGACCAAATGCCTTCCAGTAAGGAGCCCGCAAGAAGAATACCTGCGGTCAGTATGAACGGCAGTAATACCAGCCTATAAAGCCTCTTGAGCTGTATACCTACGAAAGCCAACCTCGTCCACCTTCCTCATATCTGGTTTTGGCCTCAACTGCTGCCAGACATTGCTCGCTACTCGTTCCGTCTGCTTGGTTAGTAGCGAGAGAGGATGAAAAGGTTCATTAATTTTTATTTCCACCGGCGAGTTGAGTATGCCAGGCAAGAGGGGCTGTAAGGATAACAGCAGATAGGAGTCCTACTGCAAGGAGGATGGTTCCTGCCCAGGCTGCGGTTGTAGTGGGTACCGAATTGACCCATGCCGGTAGGAAAAATGATGACCTAAACTTCTGCAAAGTTCTCATTAGTGGTGCAAGTACCCCTAGGAGCAGTGCAATCCAAGAGCATTGCCATATGCATAAGAGGGCCACAATATTCGCCAGGAGTGTTATGGGGGCTATCGTTTGGGCAATAACTGGCAGGGGCCTTATTCCAGGGTTGATGACAGTGACAATCACCAAGGCTGCTCCCCCGACGACAATGTTGGAGATAAAGGCCAGCAGCAGTCTAGTAGCTGCTACAACTTGAGGCCCCAGGGGCATACTGAGCATTAATTCACGATCATCTTTAATGGAAAAAACCAGGATTATTGTCAGTGCCATGTTGAGCATGAGCATATTTGAAAAGATATGCATACCGAGACTGCCGTAACGTGCACCTTGCATAAGGTTGCTAAATAAAACGGAGCACGCTGCTATCGCAATTTCCACCAGTAAGATATATCGCGGCATGAGGCGGAATTGTGCCAGAACAAGTGGGCCACAGGAACGTACTTGACGCATGAATGGTATCGGTTGATCCGTTGCCAGCGACGGCTTCTGGTGGATGGCTTTCATTACGCTAGTAAAAGCCGGAACTGCCGGCTGGGCATTCTGCTCTTTCTCTCTAAGAACCTTCTGAACTTCATCCTGGTATTGTTCGGTAACTGGGTTTGTTCTGTCTGGGCTTGTGCTCTTATATCGGTCTGTCATAATCACCCCTTCAATTATCTCTGGCTCTGCCGTTTATGGGGTTTGACAGGAGCGAGGTCTGTCAACTGCGGGCGCAGGATCTGCCTTGCCCGGGCAATGCGAGATTTCACAGTCCCAACCGGAACGTCGAGCAGGGAGGCTATTTCCGGGTAGGGTAACTCGTGGAGCCAAGCCAGGGTCACCGTATAGGCCATTTCTGCTGGGAGTGCATCAATCCTTTGCCGTATTATTTCCATCGTCAGATCCTTATTGACCAGTTCTACAGGCTCCAGCTGATCATCGGTTATCGAGTCAAGCTCCACCTGATCCATTTGGTCAGGTGGTTTCGGTTTGCGACGTTTCATATAGATTTGCCGCCGGGCAATGCTGAGTATCCAGGTAAGCACCTTGCTGTTTGCGCGGAAGGTTTTTGAGGAACGCCAGCAGCCCAGCCATGTGTCAGCAAAAACTTCACTGGCATCCTCATCGTCGGATATTCGCAGGGAAATAAAGGCTTGGACGGTATGAGCATACTTATTGTAAAGCGCTTCAAAGGCCGATTCATCGCCGTCAGCCACCATTTTGATCAGCCTTATATCATCAGCATCTGGATCAATGCGAGATCGTTTCACTGATGATGTCCTTCTCCGTATTGTCTACATCCTAGATATCGTCCTGCATACTGTTATGCAAGCGGTTATCGTGGTTATGCTCCATTGCTATTACGAATATGCTGAGATGATGCTTCTGGGGTCGCCCATCCTGTGAATCCCGTCGCAAGAGAACTCATTAACGTCTGCGTATCAAGCAACTTCTTATCAGGTGTAGGTGCCTAGCGCTTATTTACGTCCTTTCAAGTACTTCCGTATCTTCTTTAGGGCCCAGTCGTAATGGCTGGAGGTTGAAGAGATGAAGGCAGAGCCCAAGGTAGAGTTTCCTGTCCATGGGAGGGCGCCCTTGGTGAACAGCTGTTCGTTGGTGAAGGATTGCGCCAGGGCCATGACTTTCTTATGGGACTCGACGAACATGTTCAAGGCCTGATCGTAGGTGGTGTCATCATGCTTGTCCCGCAGCTTCACATTCATTTCGCCGTAATTACGCCAGTTGTAGCCGTCAGGAAGAAAGTCGTGGGTCCTGCCCTGCTGGTTGTCCTCCACCCAATTCAACAGCAGCTGATGCCACTCATAGAGATGAACGAGCACATCCTTGATGTTCCTGTCGCGTGCCCAATGGGCCCCCTTCTCCTTGCTCAGATCGAAGGAAAAGCGGCCATTGCGTTCTTCAGGTGTCAGCGGCTCAAGCAGCGCCACGAGTTTGTCGAAGCCATCATCAGCCGTCTTGATGAGTTCTTCCTTGGTGGTAGGTCGCGCCATGACGGTCCTCCATTTGTCTGTTGTTGACAAGATTTGACTGGTTCATCGTCACCTGTCACGGTTTGTCATTGACTGTACCCTATATGGGCCTTGCAAATGCTCGTGTGTAGGAAATCGTCGCATACTCCTGTGTTTACCTGTATTGGTGGGAAGCCATCAAGTGCTCACAGATGCACCTACCAATTAAATTCATCAAGCCGAGCGCTGCATATACCGACTTAATTTATTTAACAAGAGGCATGAGGGAATGGCAGAGGTCGGCAGGTTTGGATTGGCGCAAATATGTATTCGGGTGCATACAGCAGGACTTTATTACTCGCCTATGGCATGCGATATGACGCTGACAGAGTTCTCGAATCTGGTGGTCAGAGCTTGGATTCCTGTGGCTGCGGCACCAAGCAGGGATGCGATGAGCACCACTACGATCCAAGCGCCCCATTGCACGCTCATCTGTGCTTTGCCCATGAAGCGCGAGAGCATGAAGGTCAGGGATGAGGTGCAGAGCAAGGTGATGACCAGGGAGAACAGTGTGCTGGTAATCATGGTGATGATGCCGTCAAGTGCGCCTAATACTCTGAGCTGGCCGATTCCAGCACCTGATACGTAGGTCAGCGCCAGATCAAGTCCTCTGCCTTTGGAAGTGATCAAGGTGCCTGCAATTGCACCTGTTATCGCGATGATCAGTGGCGGTCCAGTGAGCGCCAGGAGACTCGCAAACATGTCAGTGGTCGCCGGAACAGTGCTGCCTGGTGTGGGGGGCAAAGCGACTTGCATGGTGGTGATCATCGTGCTCAACCCTCCGCTGACGGTCATCAGCAATGACAGACCTGCAGTCATAGGGATGATCGCCGCTCCCTGGCGCTGTATGCTGCCGACAGCCTGCTGGCCTGCCAGCCTCCAGGTTCTGGATGGCAACGCCACAGTACGCGTCCATATTGCCGTGAAGCCGGGCAGGAAGTATGGTGCGAAAGCTGCCAGCGAGAATATCAGGAGGAACATGCCGCCCATGGCGAAGGCGAGAAATACCGTCATCCTATCCGCAGCGGCATTGCTGCTCATCTGACTGGCAGGAGGGTTCGTTGCAAGTGCAAAAGCTGGAATCAGCAACATACAGCCCGCGCCAATCAAGCATACGATTCCTAGGAGGAAGCGGAAGACACCTATCTGCTTTGGCGGGTTCTGGGATTGCCTGAGGGCTTCCATTGGTCGTATTTTCGAGAGCGAACGGATAGTCAACAGGGTGCTTATGAAGATGGGCGCAGCGCTGAAAGCGAGGCTCTTGTCCAGCGAATTGAACAGGTGGCTGCTGGCATATGTCAAATGCAAATCGAGTGGATTTGTCACCATGGCAAAAATCAAGGGCGTAACCACTGGCAGCAAAAGGCAGGTGGCTGCAATAGACAGGATGAATAATCCCATGACTATCAGCAGATTCCAGGCCAGCAGTTGCCAAGGCAGAGCGCCTTGTAAAACCATGAGCGCCAGTTGATGCCGTCGTTGATTTAGTGCTGAGTTCATGACCCATAGCAACACAGCTACGGTGATGATCACGCTGAATGCTAAGGCGGGACCAGTGTATGAGGATCCAAGTTCCTGCTCCGGGCCCTGATAGTCCTGATCAATGATTGCGGCGACCGCAAAGAGGGAGCAGATGACAGTCTGGGATACGACCATGGCCAGCAAGACGGCGCTCCAGACCATAGGCGCTGCTTTGAGTTCGGACAGAGCGCCTCTCATGCCATGGGCGCTTTCGCAGAGAATGATTGGCTGATTTGGCCATCGCGCACGGCAAACAGCCGATCGCACTGACCTGCCACCTCATTGTTATGCGTCACCAGTACGATGGTTTTCTTTTCGTGGTTGGCAAGTTCCTTCAGCACCGATATGACCTTTTCTCCGGATTCCTGATCCAGGGCGCCAGTTGGCTCGTCCGCGAATACCACGTCTGCGTCGGATAACAGGACCCGGGCCAGGGCAACACGTTGCTGCTCGCCGCCAGACAGCAGGGTGACGCTTTTCTTTTTCTGATCGATCAGGCCAAAGTACTTCAAGAGGGAATCCGCCGTCTTTCTGGGGAAGCGGGATCCACGAAGGGTGAATGGCAGAGCCAGATTCTGTTCGACTGTCATGCTGGTGATCAGGTTGTAGGACTGGAATACGAAGCCTAGATGCTGGCGTCTGAACTTGGTCATGGCCGACAGCCCCAGACGGGTTATGTCCTTGCCCAGCAGAAGCACAGTTCCGCTAGTGGCCTTCTCCAGCCCAGCCAGGCAGTACAGCAGCGTCGATTTCCCGCTGCCTGACGGCCCGATGATGCCGGTCATCTCCCCCGGATAGGCAGTGAATGCGATGTCATTGAGAATGGTCAATGAATCGCCGCGGCGCGGGGAGACCACCATGGACAGCCCCGTAGCTTCAATCGTTGGTGTCGGGCCTCTGCTCGCGCTTAGGTTGGGGTTATTCATAGTTGCATCTTTCCCTTGGATGATCATCGACGACCTTCCAGACCGAGGCATCTACGCTCAGTAATGCTGATTCGCCTCGCAGATGTCATGTGCCCTCGTTCGTCGCTTGACCCTGTATGACGGTCATCCTTGTCGTCATCAGTCACTTCCATTGATATCAGCGAAAGAAGGGATGAAATACCCTGATTTACCCTGAATTATCCCTGACTCGGCCCTGATTTTTTCAAAATAAGAGACATGTTCAGGAAGGCATGCTTACGCGGCGCCACCGGTAATGTCAGCAGCGCCGAGAATCAGCTGATTACTGTTGCAGCCTCATTCGCTAACAAGCAGCAGGGATTTGATGGCGGTGCGCTGGTCCATGGCCTCATAGGCCTCTTGGATGTGATCCAAGGCAAAGCGCTTGGTGAAGACCTTGCCTGGCTGGATGCTGCCCTTGAGCACCTGGTCAAGCAGCAGATGCCTGTCATATGTGGTGACTGCGGCCGTGCCTCCTCGCAGCCCAACATTGCGCCAGAACAGCTTAGAGGTGTCCATGGTAGCCTGCTGCGGCACACCTACCCTGCCGACCACTGCGCCGGGCCGGGCCACCCTGACGGCGGTATTGGTGGACAGTTCGGTGCCCACGCATTCCAGAACCGCATCGGCTCCTGCTCCGTCGGTGAGGGCCATGACCTGCTCCACAGCAGCGTCGCCGCGTTCAGCCACGATGTCAGTGGCTCCGAATTCACGCGCCAGCTTCTGTCGGTCCTCATGCCGGCTCATGGCGATGATGCGTTCGGCCCCACGCAGCTTGGCTGCTATGACACCGCACAGACCCACCGCTCCATCGCCCATGACCACGACCGTATCGCCTTCTTTGACCTGGGCTGTTGCGGCTGCATGATAACCGGTGGCCATCACGTCGGAGAGGGTCAGCAGAGAGTCAAGCATGTCGTCGCTGTAGTCCTCAGGTTGGCCAGGAATCTTCACCAAGGCCCAGTCCGCATTGGTGAATCGCAGATACTCGCTCTGGTAGCCGCCGCTCCCCCGCCTGTCCGGATCAAGGCAATCTCCGTCGAAGCCGGCCCTGCAGGCTGCGCAGTGCCCACAGCCATGAGTGAAGGGCGCTATGACGAAGTCCCCTGGCTTGACATGAGTGACCTCCGAGCCGACCTTCTCGACCAGGCCGATGGCCTCGTGCCCTACGTGACTGCCTGAGGGCATTGAGGAAATCCCCCGGTACCACCACAGGTCGGATCCGCACACGCAGGCGCGGACGATCCGAATCACGGCGTCTTTAGGCTTTTCGATGGTCGGCATCGGCGCTTCCTCCAGCTCGATGCGGCCTGGCTTCACAAACTTTGCTGCCTTCATGCTCTTGCTCCCCATTCTTCACTACCTGGCGTATTTGCCTGCCAAGTATGCGGATGAAACATAGTCTACGGAGTTCAATCCGCTTGAAGTCAAGTCAATACCTTATTGTGCGCGATTCATAGAGGTGTGGACAAGATTGTCACACGGGAATACGGTCATAAGATGCAGCCATATATAAGTGCTGTATCGGGGGTGCCATATAGAGGTGGCGTATATAGGTGTACCGTCATATGCCTGATGACATAGCCTACACGTCCCTAGATGAACTTCATCGGCCGAACCACAAGGGATCAATTCACTTGGAAGAGCTTTCAGGACTGCCAAGTTCCTTGAGGAAGGCAGCGTAGGCCTGGGGGTTGCGATGGTTTTTGCCTGCTTGGACAATCAGCCCGTGGTATTCGCGCAGATCGTTCAGTGGCCATTGATCAACCCGAATAAAATCCGCCTCGTACTCTTCACCCTCTTGGTATGACCGCAGGGAGGCCCACCCCAGACCGTCCAGCATCCGGCGTGCATAGGCGTCCCAGATGAAGCAAGGCTGGCCGAAGGCATAGAGCCGTATGACATCCGCCGTCTCGCGTCCAACCCCGGCAATGGTGAGCAGGTCGTCACGCAGGCTTTCATCCGTGCAGTCCTCAACATCGGCCGTGCGGATGCCGTGAGCCAGCAGCCACTGAGCCAGGGCTTTGCAGGTGCGTGCCTTGGCCTTCATGAAGCCGCTTGATCTGATCAAGTTTGTCAGCCTTGCTAGGTCGACGCCGGCCATGTTGCAGGGGTTGAGCAGATCGGCTTCGCGCAGCTGCTCGATGGACATGGCCGCGTTTCCCCAGGCTGTATGTTGGACCAGCACCGCTCCGATCATCATTTCGAAGTCGGTCTCTGCCGGCCACCAATTCTGCAATCCCAGACGAGCGAGCAAACGTGAGTACAGCCACCTTGAGCAACCGGCATTTATCCTGCCTGAATTGCCCATAACGCCTCCACCAAACTACTTGACGCTTTTCATGGTAACAGCTGGCTCCGGCCGTTGCGGAGCGAGTCAGAGAATGGTAGGCGCCTGGGCGAAGTCAGTGATAGCGCCATCGGCCTCAGAGCGAATGGCATCCCAATCCTTGGCCGAAGACTGGTCGTACATGGCCCAGACCTTCATCCCAGCGCGTTTGGCCGAATCGACGGCGACCAGAAGATCCTCGAACACTGTGCAGTGGTCGGGCGCAACGCCCAGCATCCGTGAAGCCAACAGGTAGATTTTGGGTTCCTCCTTGCCAATGCTTTTGGCATCATCCACGCTGCAGACCTGGTCGAAACAATCGGTCATCCCAGCGTGCTTCAGAGCAGCCTGTCGCAGGCGTGGCGGGAGGCTGGTTGCCACAGCCAGGGCGGCACCGCTGGCTTTTAGCGCTTGCAAGTAATCGAGTGCATGTGGCTTGGGTTGTACAGCTGTGGCGTAGAGCAGGAGCGCGTCCTCGTTCCACTCCTCCACAAGATCTTCTGGGCGCTCGTCAAGGTGGAAGTGGTCGATGGTGTATCTGGCGATGGCGCCGGTCTGCATGGAGGCGACTACAGATGCGTAATCGTCCGGCATGGGGATGTTGCGGCGAGCGAAGAATCGTTGGTCGATTTCCTTCCAGACTCCCATAGAATCCAGAAGAGTGCCGTCGAGATCGAAGATGGCGGCCTTGCCAATGTTGACTTTTATTCCATTTTCGCCCATGCCGCAAATTCTCCTATTCGCCGAAGTTATTCATAGTAGCATGACCTCAGATCGGGTCTGGCTCACCGGGTTTGAGCCAATGTTCTCCCCAATCAGCCTTGGCTTCAGAAAAGTAGGTATGTTCAACAGTTTAATGTCGCCACGCCAGGCATCAATCCGGGCGATTGTCAATTATTTTGCGCTCAGTGAGTGAAAAGCGCATAAAAGTTGAAGAAGATATACAATATTGGTTGAAACAATGTTAGCATGCAAATACTAGAGAAAATCATCGAAAAAGGAGACTTATGGCTATTCAAGAAACAACAGCGGCTCTGGCTGATCCCCTGCGTCGTCGTGTGCTGGATCTTTTGGAGCAGGGCGGCATGGAGGCTGGACGCCTGGCCGAAAAGCTGGGAATGACGCCATCCAAGCTGTCCTATCATCTGCGGAAGTTGAAAGAAGCAGACCTGATTGTCGGCCACAAGCAGGGCACCAGGGTCATCTACGAACTCAATCTGAGCGTGCTGGACAGCACTATTCAGTGGCTCTACCGCCTGCGGACCAGCGCCAGCGACAAGAGAAGTGTGTCTGAGCCTCAGACTGTGAGCAAGGAAACTGGTTCGACGGCGGTTTCTGAATCCTAAGGAGACTCTCATGGCGGATGGCAGCAAAGCGGGTCGGTTCGTCCCGACCCTTGTCGCGGCTCAGTGGTTGCCGGGGATAATCATGCTGGGCGTAAGCCGCATAGTGGTCAATCGTCTACCGAATGAAAACGTACCGCTTCATTGGAACGCACAGAACCAGGTGGACCGCTGGGGCTCTCCCCAGGGGCTGGTTTGGATGCCCTGCTTCTGTCTTGTCATTGCGCTGATTTGGACCATCCTCATGATCGTCCTGCGCGCATATTTGATTAAACGTGGTGATGAAGTGGGACATACCTTGACCGTTTTTCTGCTGGGTGGTCTATGCATGCAGATTATTCTTGCGGTTTTAGATCTGTTCGAATTAGCTTACGCTGATCCTCATTGGGGCTGGTGGCCGACGGATTTCGGCATTGATAAGGTCGCCATGCTTTTGACCGGTCTGACTCTCATAGTCATCGGCAATCTTGCTCCTAAAACCAGACCCAACGGCATCAGCGGTTTCCGGGTGCCAGGTGCCTACGCCAGCCGCGAGGCTTGGCGCCGTTGTCAGCAGTTTGGCGGGGTGCTCTTCATGATTCTGGGCGTGGTCATGATCCTGTCTGCCTTGGCTTATAGCGGAGTCAGACTCTATTGGACCTGTGGAACCGCTCTGGCAATCGTCCTTGTACTCATATGTGCCTATGGTTCATACGCTGGCAGAAAGTATGCCGGGCAGGGCGGACCCGTGTACCACCGCTAGTGCTTATATGCAATGAGTGGTTTGAAGGAGACTGCAAATAACAGATCTGCATATACGTAATGGGGACTATCTGAATCTTTTGGAAGGATTTGGAGGTCCCCTAAATACAACAAATGTCCAGAAACACAGTTCTTTCTACAAGGATTTGCAGACAAGGCCGTCTAGTCGAGAAGGCAGAGTTAGATATAGATTCGTTTGATGCTCATTTCTGCTCTTCGTTCTCATCCCAAAGTAATTTATATCCACCTCGCATGTGATCCCATTCCGCACGACTCTTTAAAGTATCTTTATCAATCCCAAGGTTGAGTGCTATCCAACATCTGAAGGTGAGAACTGCTTTTTGCCAGGAATTGAGACACACTATTTTGTCAGGTCTCTTCCTATTTGCGTGTTTTATCCCGTTATAGGCCGAGGTAGTTTGCAATATCCAGTTGTTAACTTCAAAGGGAAGGATATCTTTTAGATTTTCAGTTATTCGTTTTAATCTGTCTTTGAAACTAAACTTATTGGCATCTTTTTTGTTCTTGCCATCGGCTTTCAGCAAATAATATCCCAAAGCCTCCAGGCCAGAACCAGCTTCTAATAACCTAACTTCAGGCGTGGCTTTGTCTAGTGTAAATGAAGTTACGATTGGGTCAATCGCTCGTGGTATCTGATCGTACAATGAAAGCCATTTCTGTACACCGTCTTCTTTCAACTCTGCATATTGAATCAAGCCTCGATCATATTTTGGTTTATGGCGTTCCTGAATCCCCTCGGTTATTGGCAGCCACTCATTAGCAATTTCTTCGTTTGCAGTAGCTGCAGTATCGGGTGAACGAAGGACTTGTGATTCAGTTAAATCGCGATCTTCTCCATACGAAATGCGAAGCAAATCCTGTATTGCTTTAGACAAGTGCCTCGCACTTTGCCAAGAGAGAAGGTGAGATGATCTGGTCTCTATATATGTCTTGTCGTTTATTGTACAGGTGTCATCTTTAGAAGAATAAGAAAGTGACCAATCAAAATGAATATATCCGAGAGGATTGTATTGAAGACGTATGTCGTCAGGACTTCTAATGATAAGTGTCTCGGACCTGTTTCGAGAATCTCTGTTTGATAGTCTTTTTCTTTCGATATTACTGTTTCCAATCCACTGCCTCAAACCGGAGATTGAAGTCCGCAACCCATATATTTTTTGATAATTTGTATGTAACCTTGCCCCCATTACGGCGCAATCAGCAATTATTGTCCCCCTGGCTCCGCCGTTTCCACCTATTACTTGAGTCATACTGTATTTGCGGCAATTTAATAAAGCGATACTACCGTCAATATCGTAAAACCACAGATTTCTAGGCACTGGATATATGTCTTGGATCTCAGCTATATCCGCTATATTGATCCCGTCATCAGTCCATAAGTTAGAAATAGCATCTACATTATTCCACGATATAGTTATCTCTATGCCATCTTCAGTGATGCGTATTGGCACTTGCATCTCGGGGAATAGATAATCGTCGCTGACGAGAGTTCCCACTCTAATCATCTCTGGTGAAAGAACATTGCTATTATGAGCCATTCTTAATTACTCGCAATCTTAATAGAAGTTGACTAGTAACGGGTATATTTGTAGTATAAATAATTTTACAGCAAAAAATTGTGTTGGCTTTTGTTAAGAAGAGGCTCACAGCAATATGACTTTGAAAGAGAGAATTACACCTTTCATGGATCTCCAAATACTGTGTGTAGAAAATGGATTCCTTGTTGTTGCTGAAGCCGGACGGTTCAAGATTGCAGATGAAATCTCCAGGCAAAAACACCACTTTAGCGCTGCCTTAGGCTCCTTCGGAAATGTGAAAAGCGGTCGCCTCTATAAGGTTATCCGTATCCTACTAGGTTAAGCGTCAGGACCTGTGGCACCACTGGGAGCAATCGCAGTTTGCGGCCTGTTATCCCCCTCTTTTGTATCTTTGGTATTACGGAGAAGGCGGCATAATAAGACTGGCAAATCAGTTCATCGGAAATTTCCAGAAGCTTTACCACCCTATCCTGAATACTGAAGATACCAATCTTGAGCTTATCGACACTGCTTGTCGTTTTTCATAGTTCGCGATGCGATATAGCCTGAAGTTAACCCGGAGTCGAGTCGACATATCGGACTGAGTCGTGTTTGCTACTTTACACAGCTGGCGAAGCAGCTCCTGTATCGGCATACTGGTCTTTGCTGAATCGCAGTGTTCAACATAGGCTAGACTTAGACAACTTTATCGGCACTCTGCATAATCATTCGTATTTGCGACATTTTGCTGTAATGCCTGAGCCGATTCTGTGAAAATACAGAGCGCTCGTGCATCTACGATGCGACGAATCGGCATACCTAGGATCATTTGAGAAAGGTCCCTGGGTCGACTTAAGAGCCGGGCCAGGGACCTTCTTTATTTGCGCTTCTTCTTTTCGCGGATGTGCACGGAGATCTGAATGGGAGTGCCCTCGAAGCCGAACTCCTCGCGCAGGCAGCGTTCCAGATAGCGGCGGTAGCCGTGCTCCAGGAAGCCGGTGGCGAAGATCACGAAACGCGGCGGCCTGGTGGAAGCCTGGGTGGCGAAGAGGATCCTCGGCTGCTTGCCGCCCCGCAACGGATGCGGATGCGCGGCCTGAACCTTGCCCAGGAAGGAGTTGAGCTTGCCGGTCGGTATGCGCTTATCCCATGATTCCAGAGCAGTGCGCATGGCCTTGGCCAGCCGATTGGTGTGCCAGCCGGTCTTGGCAGACAGGTTGACCCGCTCGGCCCAGGTGACCCGGTCGAACTCGGTCTGCCAGAGCCGCTCGAGACGCTGACGGCCGAAGTCGTCCAGCAGATCCCACTTGTTGAAGACCAGGACGATGGCCCGGCCGGCATCCACGGCCTGGCTCATGACCTTCAGGTCTTGGTCGGCGATGGGCTGGGAGGCATCGAAGAGAATCAGCGCCAGTTCCGAGCGTTCGATGGCCGCCTGGGTGCGCAGACTGGAGTAGTACTCGGCCCCCGAGATCTTGTGCACGCGACGCTTGATGCCGGCGGTGTCGATGAAGAGCCAGTCCTCGCCGTCCACCTGTACCACCTCGTCGACCGGGTCGCGGGTGGTGCCGGCCACATCGTGAACCACGGCCCGCTCCTCGTGGGCCAGCTGGTTGAGCAGGGAGGACTTGCCCACGTTGGGCCGGCCGACCAGAGCCACCCGACGCAGCCCCTCCGGGGTGAGGAATCCCGATGTTTTCTCAGCCTTGCTGAGCTGTTCCAGCGCTGCATCCAGCAGGTCACCTATCCCCCGGCCGTGCATGGCGGAGATGGCATAGGGTTCGCCCAGGCCCAGCTTCCAGAATTCCGAAGCGGTGTAGTCGGCCATCCGGTCATCCAGCTTGTTGACAGCCAGGACAACCGGTTTGCCGGCGGCCCGCAGCATGGTGACGATCCGCTCGTCGCTGGCGGTCAGCCCCACCTGACCATCCACGACCAGAATGACGGCATCAGCCAGGGATACGGCGACCTGCGCCTGGGAGGCGATGGCGGATTCGATGCCCTCCACATCGCTCTCCCAGCCCCCGGTGTCCACCAGCTTGAATTGGGTGCCGGCCCATTCAGCCTCGTAGCTAACCCGGTCCCGGGTTACGCCAGGGGTGTCCTCAACCACGGCAGCACGGCGGCCGAGAATCCTGTTGACCAGGGTGGACTTACCCACGTTGGGCCTTCCCACCACGGCCAGCACGCCCACGGCCTTAGGGCCTTGGTCCTGGTCATCCTGATTCTCGGAGCCGCCCTCTAACAGGGCGCGGTCCTCCTCGTCCAGCTCATAGTCGTCCAGGTTGCGGGCGTACTGGTCGTAGGAGTCCTCCTCCATGGCCGAGGAGACCAGATCGATCAGGACCTGCAGGGTCTGCTCGAAGGTCAGATCGGAGTTGTTCACGGTGGTCACCCCGTCCGCGGCGCTCATGAAAGAGGTGACCTTGGAGTCCCGGGCATCCCGGGCAGCCAGATCCTCGGCGCCGGCTGACCCGGCCTGGGCCTGGCCGCTTCGACGGGCTTGGCGGACCTCCTCACGGGCTGTCAGCAGTACACGGACCTGGGCATCCGGGGCCACCACGGTGGTGATGTCCCGTCCTTCGGCCACCACGCCCCGCTCCTGGTCGGCCATAATGGCCCGCTGGGCAGCGATGAGGACATGCCGCACTGCCGGAATCGAAGAGACCACGGAAACATGCTCGGAGACCCTGGTAGAGCGTATCTCTTCATCCACGTCACGACCGTCCAGGCTGACAGTGGGATGTTCGGGATCGAGCCCCATGACCAGGTGGCCACCGGTGATGGAATCGGCCACGGCCTCGGTGATCGCCTCCTGGTCGGGCTGGTCCGCGTCCAGGTCCAGCCCGCGGTCCATGCACCAGAGGGTGACCGCCCGGTACATGGCGCCCGTGTCCAGGTAGGCCAGGCCGAAATGCTTAGCCAGGGCCCGCGAAGTGGAGGACTTGCCCACTCCCGCTGGGCCATCGATGGCGACGGTGATCACAGTCCGACCTCCTTATCCAGAGCCTTGATCTCGGCGGCGGAGAGCACCCGGTAGGAGCCAGGACGAATCTCGCCCAGTCGGATGGGGCCGATCTGGGTGCGCACCAGCCGGGTCACCGGGTAGCCGATGGCGCCGAAGATGCGCCGGACTATACGGTTCTTGCCCGAATGCAGGACCACCTTGACGATGGTGTGCTCGCGGTTGTGGTCGATGATGGCGCAATGGTCCAACCGAATTAGGCCGTCATCCAGCTCCACACCCTGGGTGACCAACCTCCGGCAGACATTGCCACCAATGTGGCCACTGAGCGTGGCGATATAGGTCTTCTCCACCTCGTAACGCGGATGCATGACGTGCTGGGCCAGCTCCCCGTCGTCGGTCATGAGGATCAGGCCCTCGGAGTCATAGTCCAGCCTGCCCATGTGGAAGACCCGCTCGTAGCGGTCCCCGATGATGTCGCGCAGGGTGAACCGGCCCTTGGGGTCGTCCATGGTCGAAAGGACCTTACGGGGCTTGTTCAGGGCAAGGGTGACATGCTTGTCGTTCAGATGGATGCGGGATCCATCAACGCGGATCTGCTGGTGGGATGGATCCACCCGGCTGCCCAAGGTGGTGACCAGCTCGCCGTCGACCTCGACCCTGCCCTGGGTGATGATCTGCTCGCATTTGCGACGAGAGCCGAATCCGGCCTGGGCCAGCACCTTTTGGAGGCGGATGCCTTCCTCCCCCTGTTCGTGCGCTCTGATCGCCTGTGTGTATGGATGTGGCATCGTTCTCCCAACGTGGCCTGATAGATATGTAACGGTTAACGTTCCGGGCGACCGCAGCCGCCAAAAGGTCATATCATACTATATCGGAGCCTAGGGAAGTGTTGTTGGCTTGCCCTAAGCTGGAAGCTGTTGTTGTTCATTGTCGTCGAAGGGATTGCAAGGTGGGGAACATGACTATGGAAGCAAGTGCTGAGCCGGTCCTCGAACAGGCCGACGGGCAGGTTGCCGCAAAGCCCGTCCGCAGGCGGATCAGGCCTCGTGATGTGCGTTGGATTCGTGCCGCCGCCGAGCTGGCGGGCACCTTCCTGATCTGCGCGGTCATCTACCTGTCCTACAGCTTCGGCCAGCTGGTCATGGGCCAGCCCAGTGTGGTGCTGCCGGTCCTGGGAACCGCCCTGACCTACCTGGTCGTGACGGCCATGTTTGGCGGCGTCTCCGGCGGACACTTCAACCCCGCCGTGACCGTAGCCGCCATGTTCACCTCGCAGATCAGCATGGTGGACGGGCTGATCTACATCGTCGCCCAGGTGATCGGCGCTATTGGCGCCGGTGCACTCGCTGTCGCCCTTGTGCCGGTCAGCAAGTCCGTGCCGGACAGGACCTGGCTCATGTTCTCGGTCAACGGTTTTTCCGGCGGCTCGCCCGCTGCAGCCACTCTGGGCCAGCAGCACATCGCCTTCGGGGCGCCCATGGCCATCGTGGTTGAGCTGATCGGCTGCATGATCGTGGTGGCTGCGGCCATCACCACCCTGCGCTCTGACGGACGTGCCCGCCGCAACCATGCCCTCTACACCGGGCTGGCCTATGGCGTCGGCGTGCTGGTCACCTACCCCATCACCTGCTCGGGACTGAACCCCGCTCGCTCCACTGGTATCGCCATCTTCGCCCAGTCCAAGCACATGGCCGTCAGCCCGATCTCGCAGCTCTGGCTCTTCTGGATCTGCCCCCTGCTGGCTGCTTCTCTGGTGGCCCTGGTCATCATCATGACCAGCATCATCACCGACAACATGGCCATGCGTGCTATGGGTGCCGCTACTGATGCGCAGCGTGTTGCACAGGTGGATGCAGATGCTCAGGCACAAGCACAAGCTGATGCTTTTGCCCCCGGTGCCCAGGCTCAGGATCAATCGGCCCAGGCATCTCCTGCTCCGGTTCAAACTCCTGTTGCTGATACAACTGACACGGTCGCCCCTGCAGACACCAATGCTCAGACCGTTGATGTATCGTCTCTATCCGATTCCGATGCAGGTCAGAATACTGATGCTGGAGAGGACACTGTTGCCCCTGCTGAGGCAGGAACCATTCCTGATCTGCAGGTCGAGCCCCTTCATACTGCTTCTGAAAACGAAGACGGTGACAATCAACCCGAAGACAAGCCTACTGAAAGCTGAAAAGTCAAAAAAGGTCACAGCATCAGCTGAATGCTGGTGTAAGTGACCAGCAGGCCGATGCCCAGGGAGATGCTGATAAAGGCATCGAAGGGCACCGACCGCACCTTCCAGGGGCTGCGTTCCTTGAGGATCAGGCGCAGGGCGCCGCAAACCAGGGCCGCGACGGACACCAGTCCAGTCGCGGCCCATGTGTATCCGCAGAAGGCCACGAGCGCGGCGACAAGCACCACGAGAAAGATGATGGCCTCGCAGATAGGACGACCCTCCTGAGCCTCCGAGACGAAGGGGTGGCCTCGACCAGAAGTCTTGGGCGGTTGCGGGGGCTTGGGGTTCGGGTTTTCAGTCTTAGCCGCGTCTGCCATGTTCTCCTGCCTTCCGCACATGCTCTGTCGGTTCGAGCCTACCAGTGCTGTTGACGCAAAGCGACCGTGCCGCCATCGCCCTTGGACGATGATGGCACGGTCGCTGTTTCAACAAGGAGCCGGAGCAGTCCGATCAGTTCTTGTGCTGGAAGATCAGATGCTCGTTGGCGAAGGTGTCGAAGCCCAGGCTGTAGAGCTCGCGGCCGTAGCCGGAGTTCTTGATGCCGCCGAAGGGCAATTCAGGCATGGTCACCCATCCGCCGTTGATGAAGGTCATGCCGGTCTCGATGCGACGGGCCAGGGCATCCGCATGGTCGGTATCCGAGGAGAAGACCACACCGCCCAGGCCGTAGCTGGAGTCGTTGGCCAGTTCAATGGCCTCATCCTCGTTGGCCACCTTGTAAATGGAGGCCACAGGGCCGAACATCTCCTGGTTGTAGACGGGGTTGTTACGGTCGATGTCCGTCAGAACCGTCGGGGTGAAGAAGGCCCCCGGCGAATCATAGGGCTTGTTACCGTAGGCGACCTTGGCTCCACCGGCCACAGCGCTTTCGACCTGCTTGGCCAGGTTGTCACGGGCGGAGACCATGCACATGGGGGCCAGCGTGGTTTCGGGGTTGCTGGGATCGCCCAGAACCGCGTGCGAGAAGGCATCGACGATGAGCGAAACGAAGTCATCGTAGCGATTCTCCGTGACGATGAAACGCTTGGAGGAGGTGCAGACCTGGCCGGCGTTCGTCAGCCTGGCACCTGGGGCCACCTTCTTGAGCAGATCCCAGTCAGCGTCATCCAGGACGATGAAGACGTCGTTGCCGCCCAGCTCCATGGAGGACTTCTTCAGGTTGGCTCCAGCCGACTTGGCCACGGAGGCGCCGCCGCGCTCCGACCCGGTCAGGGCCACGCCAGAGACGCGGGGATCGGCGATGGCACGGTCCACCTGGTCATAGTTGACAAAGAGGTTGGTCAGGCTGCCCTCGGGGGCTCCTGCTTCTTTCACGGTCTGTTCGAAGGCCACAGCCGAGCCGGGCACGTTGGAGGCGTGCTTGAGGATCATGGGATTGCCCAGAATGAAGTTGGGGGCGAACACGCGCATGATCTGGTAGTAGGGGAAGTTCCAAGGTTCAACCATGAACACGATGCCGGTGGCCTGCTTGACGTAGTAGGCCTTGCCGGCGGGGTTGTCCAGGGGGACGGGAGCCAGCAGCTCCTCGGCGTGGTCGGCGAAGTAGTCGGCGATGTCTGCGCACAGCTCCACCTCGGCGCGGGCCTCGCCCACCAGCTTGCCCATGTCCAGGGTCAGGTTGGCTGCCAGGGTGTCCTCGTTCTGACGGAAGAGCTTGGCGACCTGACGCAGCTGTGCGGGACGATCTCCGGGGCCTTCCTGCTTGCGCCAGGTCTTGTAGAGGTCATGGCCACGGGCCAGGGCGTTCTCCAGGTCTTCATCGGTGGCATCTGGATAGGTCTTGATCAGTTGGTTGTTAAAAGGATTGACAGTCTGATAGGTCACAATATCTCCTTCGAATTATGGGTACCTAGTCAGCATCATCGCTGGTCAGTTCATTCAGCATATCACCGCATTGGACCCTGCGGTCAAAGAATTTGCCGCAGGGCGACATTTGACCGCAGGGTCCGGTTTTATCAGTGGAAGAAGTGGCGTGTCCCGGTCAGATACATGGTCAGATCGGCGTCCTGGGCGGCCTTGATCACCTCTGGATCACGGATGGAGCCTCCCGGCTGCACCACGGCCCTGATGCCGGCCTGGATCAGATATTCCAGACCATCTGCGAAGGGGAAGAAGGCATCGGATGCGGCCACTGAGCCCTTGGCCCGGTTACGGCCCTCATCCAGCGTGTTGGCGCGCTCGACTGCCAGGTGGCTGGAGTCCACCCTGTTGACCTGGCCCATACCAATGCCCACGGTGGCTCCCTGGTTGGCCAGGAGCACCGCGTTGGACTTGACCGAGCGGATGGCCCGCCAGGCGAAGGTCAGATCATCCATGGTTGCCTGGTCGGCTGGGTTGCCGGAGACCAGACGCCAGGTGGAGGGATCGTCCCCCGGGGCGTCGATCAGGTCGGGCGTCTGCACCAGGGCTCCCCCGTCGATTTGACGGATGATCGGGCGCTGACGCGGACGGCGTTGCACAGACAGGATGCGCAGGTTCTTCTTGGTTCGCAGCAGGTCCAGGGCCTCGGGCTCATAGCTTGGAGCCACAATCACCTCGGTGAAGACCGGCTTGATCTGCTGGGCCATGGTCAGGGTGACCGTGCGGTTGGCGGCGATGACCCCGCCATAGGCGCTCATGGGATCGCAGGCGTGGGCGCGACGGTGGGCCTGGGCGATGTCCTCCCCCACGGCCAGACCGCAGGGGTTGGAGTGCTTGACTACGGCCACTGCGGGCAGGTCGGGGAAGTCCCAGACCGAGCGCCAGGCGGCATCCGCATCCACGTAGTTGTTGTAGCTCATTTCCTTGGCTCCGCCCAGGTGCTCTGCAGCGGCGAAGCCATCACGATCCAACGGGTCCAGGTAGAGGGCGGCCTTCTGGTGGGGGTTCTCCCCGTAGCGCAGTTGGCTGGCCAGACGCCAGGTGCGCGTCAGCGCCTGGGCTGGCTTCTGATCCTCGGCTTTGTCCTTTTTGTCGTCGACCCATGTACGTGCTGTCCACTCGGCGATGGCCGCGTCATAGGAGGCGGTCAGGGCGAAGGCTTTGGCAGCCAGACGTCTACGCTCGGCCATGCTGAAACCGGTGCCGGAGGCGATGCGGTCGGCTGCCAGGGCATAGTCGTCCGGGTCGGTGATCACAGCCACGCTGGCATGGTTCTTGGCGGCGGCCCGGATCATGGCAGGGCCACCGATGTCGATGCGCTCCAGGCACTGGTCAGCATCGGCGCCCTCGAGGACGGTCTGCTCGAAGGGGTAGAGGTTGACCACCACCAGGTCGAAGGGGGCTATGCCCAAGTCCTTGAGTTGCTGGACATGGTCGGGATTGGTCATATCGGCCAGCAGCCCGGCGTGTATATGCGGATCCAGGGTTTTGACCCGGCCGTCAAGACTTTCGGGAAAACCGGTGACCTTTTCCACCGGGGTGACCTGGACGCCCAGATCCTGCAGCTTCTTTGCGGTGCTGCCGGTGGAGACGACCTCGGTGCCTGCCTGGCGGAAGGCCGATGCCAGGGCCTCAAGACCCTGCTTGTGGTAGACCGAGACCAGTGCTCGGTTGATGGTTCGATTCGTGGTGACCATGGAAACTCCTACTCCTATGCTTGAATGCCGAGGCGCCCCGCCACCTTCGGACCTACTTGCCTGGTCTGCGGGTGGACGAGACCTGTCGTGGTGTGTCTGCTCGGTCGGTTGCCTTGGACTCCTTTCTCCCCTGACCGCGTGATTGGTTGTGTTTTTCTTTGTTTTCCGCCTTGGCGGAAGTTTTCTTGGTGTCTGCCTGACGCAGATAGTCAATCAGGATGTCCTTGATGATGACCAGGGCGGCAATGACGAGTACCAACAGCCATACTCCCAGCAGGCCGACCCCCAGGGAGGTCCCGATCATGCGCAGGGAGGAGGCTATGGGTACGCCCACTCCGGCAAGTCGCTGGCGGCCCAGGGCCCCGTTGGAGAGTTGGAAAAGCAGGGCAAGACCGAGCAGGGTGACCAGCCAGGTCAGGGCCATGGCCAAGGTTGCCATCAGGAAGCAGACTGCGGTATCTCGGGATTTCAGTCCCGCTTGGCGCACAGCGGCGTGAATTCTGACACCCCATGGTCCGGTGAGCAGCAGAATGCCCGCAACCACTCCGGCCAGCAGAGGCAGGTTGAGCAGGAGCAGACGAACCTCCTGCCGGGAGACCGGTTCTGGGAACAGCCCGAAGAGGGGCAGCGAGGGCAGACTTGAGGCGTGTCCGGACCAGAGGGTGAAGGTCGCCAACCCACCGATGTTGAAACCGCTTCCGAAGAGCCAGGAGGCAGCCCAGATGATCAGATTGGGCAGCCAGGCAAGGGAGGCCAGACTGGTCGTTACAGCCGAGGCGGTGCCCATACGCGTCAGTTTGAACAGACGGCCCACGTCTCCGTGATAGAGGGCGATCCATACAATCAGGGCGATCAGGCCGGCGGTCAGCATGGCGGCCAAGAGTATCGATCCGGCCGTGAGTCCAAGCCGAATGGTCCTGCGAACCTGAACAGGCACGGCCTCTTTGATTCGTTTGGTGAAAGCCTGGCGGAAGGGTTCAGAGCGGACCCAGGCCCAGCCGTAACCCAATAGGAAGACCAGGCTGGTCCGCAAAAGAATGACCGGGGTGGTGTCCACCTGGACGGTCTGGCTGCCCTGCATGAGGATGAGGCTGCACAGCACCCAAACGACCAGGCCGGCAATGCACCCACCGACGGACATGCCCAGCCGGCTGACCAGGGAGCGAATCATCCAAATCAGCAGACCGGTCAGCAGCAGGGGGATGATGGTCAGGGTCAAGGCCCCGGCCGTGAATCCACAGCCCTGGGTGAGCAGGGTGATGGTTTCTGTCAGGGCCACAGTGGCCATGGACAGTGATGGCCCGCCCTCCTCAATGGAAATGATGAGCAGGAGCAGGGCCATGCAGGCGCCGAGGGCGACAGTGTAGATAAGTATGGCTAGGAAGGCCTCGAGGGCCCCCCGGAGCCACACTTTCACCCTGTCGGTCATATGATGGCATGCTCCCGTAGCAGGTCGCGGGTCAGGCGGGCCGTCTCGCCGGGTGTGGTGCCCACCTTGATGCCGACGGACTCAAGCACTTCCTTCTTGTCGGCGGCCGTGCCCTTGCCGCCCGAGATGATGGCTCCGGCGTGGCCCATCTGCTTACCCTCTGGGGCGGTGAAGCCGGCGATATAGGCCACGATGGGCTTGGTCATGTGGGTGGAGGCCCATTGGGCGGCCTCCTGCTCAGCCGAGCCGCCGATCTCGCCGATCATGACGCAGGCCTTGGTCTCAGGATCACGGTTGAAGGCCTGCAGGGCCTCCAGCATGGTGGTGCCGACGATGGGGTCGCCGCCGATGCCTAGGCAGGCGGTGAAACCGATGGAGGACAGCTCCCCCATGAGCTGATAGGTCAGTGTGCCCGACTTGGAGACCAGTCCCAGCGGGCCGCGACCGGCGATACCCTGCGGGATGATACCTAGATCAACGCCGACGCCGTTGGGTCGGTCAGACATGGTCATCAGTCCTGGGCAGTTGGGGCCGACGATGCGGCAACCGCGTTCCCTGGCCAGGGCCACGCAGTATGCGGTATCGGCCACGGGAATGCCCTCGGTGATGACCACGATCAGGGTGATACCGGCCTCGATGGCTTCGACCATGGCATCCTTGGCGAACCTGGGCGGGACGAAGACTACGGTGGTACGGGCTCCGGTCGCCTGGCGGGCGGCTGCGCAGTCGGCATATACGGGCACATGACGGGTCTGGCCGTCCGGACCGTCGAAGTCGACCGTCATTCCGGCCTTGCGGGCGTTGACTCCGGCCAGGATGTTGGTGCCTGCCGCCATCATGTGGGCCGTGTGGACCATGCCCTGGTGACCGGTCATGCCCTGGACCATGACGGGGGCTCCGTCTTCAATGAAGAGGGTCATCGTCCCGTCTCCTTTCCTGCCTGGGCGGCCAGGGCCACGGCCTGGTCTGCCGCCTCCTCCATGGTGCGGGCCACCTTGAGCCGAGGCTGTTGGGCCTTGGCCAGCAGGTCCAGCCCTTCGGCAGCCTCATTGCCGTCGAAGCGGACCACGATGGGCCGGTCGTCGTTCTGGTCCTGCTCACCCTCAGCATCCACGGCTGCCAGGATGCCCTGGGCCACCTGCTGGCAGGAGGTGATGCCTCCATAGACGTTGACCATGACCGAACGGACCTTGGGGTCGGAGAGGACCACGTCCAGGCTGGTACGCATGACTTCAGGAGAGGCTCCGCCGCCGATGTCAAGGAAGTTCGCGGGTCCGATAGGAAGGCCCTGGCGCTGTCCTGACCCGGCCACCGCGTCCAAGGAACTCATGACCAGTCCTGCGCCGTTGCCGATGACGCCTACCTGGCCGTCCAGATGGACGTAGTGCAAGCCTGCAGCCTTGGCCTTGGCCTCCAGAGGGTCCACCTGGGCTGGGTCCGCGAACCGCTTCCAGCCGTCGTGCCGGAAGGCTGCGTTCCCGTCCAGGGAGATCTTGGCATCGAGGGCATCCAGGTGCTTGGTGGCCTCGTCGTCCGGGTCGCCCACCTTGGCCAGGGGGTTGATCTCGACCAGGGTTGCGTCACTGTCCTGGAAGGTGTGCCACATACCCAGAAGTATCTGTGCAGCCTGCTCCAGATCGGCATGGTAGAAGCCGATGCGCTCGGCCATGGTGCGGGCAGCCTGCCTGTCGAAATCCTCCAGGGGGCCGATGTGCAGGCGCCGAACTGATTCGGGATGCTCGCGGGCGATGGTCTCCACCTCGGTGCCGCCGCTGGCCGTGGCCAGGACATCGTAGTCCCGGGAGGTGCGGTCCACCGAAATGGACAGGTAGTATTCGTGCAGGATGTTGCGGGCCTCGGTGACCAGGATCCCGCTGACAGGATGGCCATCGATGTTCATGGGCAGAATGGCCTCGGCCAGTGCCACGGCCTGTTCGTGATTCTCGGCTCGCTTGACGGCTCCCGCCTGTCCCCTGTGGCCGATGGTGGCCTGGCCCTTGATCATGCAGGGATAACCGATGACATCGGCCGCCTGGCCGGCCTCTTCTGCTGTTGAGGCATAGACGGCCCTGGGCTGGGAGATTCCATGCTCAGCGAGCAGCTGCCTGGCCTGATATTCGTACAAATCCATGGTGATGGTCCCCCAATCGTGCTCAGGCGGGCATATTCATCAGGCAGGTGACCGGGTAGGCGCCCAGGGCCTTGCGACCGTCCAGCCCATTGAGCTCCATGACGAAGCTGAAACCGGCCACCTGGCCACCAGCCTGCTCCACCAGACGTGCAGCTGCCTGGGCGGAACCGCCGGTGGCGATCAGGTCGTCAACAATCAGGACTCGCTGGCCTGGCTTCAGGCAGCCCTGCTCGATTTCGATGCGGGCGTTGCCGTATTCGAGGGCGTATTCCTGGCTGTAGGTAGGATCGGGGAGCTTGCCAGCCTTGCGCATGGGCAGGAAGCCCTTACCCAGGTCGCAGGCCAGCTGGGGGCCGATCAGAAAGCCGCGTGCCTCAAGCCCGGCGACCAGGTCGAAGTCCTCCGGCTTGACGGGCAGGGTGCGCTTCATGGCGTCGAGGATGATGGCCAATCCCCTGGGATCCGACATGGCCGGGATGAAGTCCCTGAAAAGGATCCCCTTCTTGGGAAAGTCCGGAATGGTACGGATCAATGAGATCAGATAAGCGGCGTCGTCATCGCCCACCTGCTTAAGTTCTCCAACCTTGATATCGTCCGATTGAGCCATGATCTTCTTTCTGTTTTGCTCCTTGGAAGTGGTTGCCGGGGCCATCATACGCGCGCCGCGTTTCCGTTCGGAGTCAGCCTGACGGAAGGTGTGGCGCGCGTATGACCTTCAGGACTTGGCGGAAGTCGAGTCCTGAGTCTTGGACTCTTTGGATTCGTCAGAATCTTTGGGCGCATCCGATTCGTCAGCGTCATCGGACTTATCTTCGGTCTCGGCCTTGTCTGATTCTTCTTCAGGCTCCGACTCGGAATCCGATTGGGTTTCGGCCTCTTCCTTGCTCTCAGAAGCGCCAGCGTTCTCTGTGGCAGTATCGTCAGCGGCGGTGTCTTCACCATCGGTATTGTCGTCAACGTTGTCGTCGGCATCAGCGTCGGTGACTTCGGCTGGAGCATCCGTATTCTCGGGCAGGGGGTTGCCGTTTTCGTCAACCTCGTCGTCGTGGATATAAGCGGGGACGATGGGGGGCTTGGTGATGGCCTGGATGCGCCAGCGGGACTGTGAACCCTCGGAGTCGATGACCACCTGCTCCTTCTCCAGGTCCACGGAGACGACCTTGCCCAGGAGACCAGTCGTGGTGGCTACCTCGTCACCGGGCTGCAGGGACTGGCGGAAGTCCTGGACGGCGGCCTGCTGTTGCTTGCTCTTGCGGGAGCTTCCCCACATCATGGCTATCATCAGGGCGATGATGACGATCATGAAAAGCATGGATCCCATGGTTGTTTCCACTCCTTGTTTTGGCGGGCATCAAACGGCGATGTGCATTGCTGCGAAGACCCCAGTCTAGAACAGCTTCATGACATCCTCGGGCGGTTTGCGGCCCAGGTGCTCCCAGGCCTTGGTGGTGGCCACACGGCCCTTTGGAGTGCGCACCAGGAAGCCTTCACGCACCAGGTAGGGCTCACAGACCGTTTCGACTGTCTCGGCCTCCTCGCCCACCATGGCAGCCAGGTTGTTCAGGCCCACGGGACCGCCGTCGAAACTGTTGACGATGGCCTTGAGGACGGCCAAATCCAGACGGTCCAGCCCCTCAGAGTCAATCTGGTAGAGGGCCAGGGCCTGCTTGACGTCATCGGGGCCGACTTCGGGAAGATCGTGGACTATGGCCCAATCGCGCACACGGCGCAGGAGGCGGTTGGCGATCCTGGGTGTGCCGCGGGAGCGTAGGGCCAGCTGATGGGCGGCATCATCCTGCAGAACGATGCCCAGCACCTTGGCCGACCGTTCGACCAGCTTCTCCAGCTCCTCCTCCGGGTAGAAGTCCAGATGGGCGGTGAAGCCGAAACGGGCCCGCAGGGGTGAGGGCAGCATGCCTTCACGGGTGGTGGCACCGATGACCGTGAACCTGGGCAGGGTCAGCGGAATTGAGGATGCTCCTGGGCCCTTGCCCACCATGACATCCACGCGGAAGTCCTCCATGGCGATGTAGAGCAGCTCCTCGGCGGCCCTGGGCAGACGGTGGATCTCGTCGATGAAGAGCACCTCGCCGGCCTCCAGGGAGCTCAGGATGGAGGCCAGGTCGCCGGCATGCTGGACAGCCGGCCCCGAGGTGACACGGATGGGCACCTCGAGCTCGTGGGCGACGATCATGGCCAGGGTGGTCTTGCCCAGGCCTGGAGGGCCTGCCAGCAGGATGTGATCCGGGGCCACGTCCCGCTTTTTTGCAGCCTCCAGAAAGAGCCCTAGCTGGGCCTTGAGCCGGGGCTGGCCGATGAACCCGTCCAGGGTTTCCGGCCGCAGCTCTTCGTCGCTGACAGGCTCGCCTTCGATGGGCCGGGCCGAGACCATCCGCAGGGATTCCTCCTGGGCGTCGCCATTCTGGGAGTCGATGTATCCCGTAGACATCTGCTTGTCAGCCATGGATCAGCGCCCCCTGTCCAGCCGGGTCAGGGCCTGCTTGAGCACCTTGGGAATGTCGGCCGACTGCAGGGGCATGGTGTAGCCGCCCTCGCTGCAGGTCTGCTCCACGGCCTGCTCCGCATCACGCTGTAGCCAGCCCAGAGAGATCAGTCCCTCAACCACCTGGTGGGCGCCATCGTCGGTCTGGGCGGGTCCCTGCTTGCCTGTGCCGGCATCCAGATCCAACTTGCCAGAGAGTTCGAGGATGATCTTCTGAGCGCCCTTCTTGCCCAGGCCCGGCGCACGGGACAGGGCCGCGGCATCGCCGTCAGCCACGGCCTGGGCCAGCTGGTCCGAGTTCAGGGTGGCGAGGATGGACAGGGCCACGCGCGGTCCGATGCCGTTGACCTTCTGCAGCTGGGCGAAGAGGGATTTGGAGGTGCGGCTGAGGAACCCGTAGAGGGTCAGCGCGTCCTGGGTCAGGGACAGTGCGGTGTAGACGGTGACCGTGGATTCGGCCCGCATGGAGGCCAGGTCCGATTGGGGCATGCGCACCTCGAAACCCACACCCGAAACATCGATGACGGCAGAGCCTGTTTCGATGGCGGCCACCCGCCCGGTCAGCATTGCCAGCACTTGATCACCCCTCGATGGAATCGAACGTCTGTTCGAATCAGCTTACATGTCTCGCTGGACTCCCCGGTGCCTTCCAAACTTGGCAGAGGCCTGGGCCCATTGACGCTGGGCCTGGGTCAGATGCTCCTCGCGTTCCCCGCCCTGGATGGCCCCGGCAGGCCTCAGGGCGTGGCAGATGGCCTGGGCCAGAGCATCGGCGGCATCGGCGGGCTTGGGTAGCTGGTTGAGCCCTAGGATGCGGGCCACCATCCGTTGCACCTGGATCTTGTCAGCCTGGCCATTGCCGGTCACGGCCATCTTGGCCTCTGTGGGTGTATGCAGGGCCACGGGAATGCCTCGCTGTGCCGCTCCCAACATGGCCAGCCCTGCCGCTTGGGCGGTTCCCAGCACGGTGTTGTGATTGGACTGGGCGAAGACCCGCTCGATGGATACCACGTCGGGGCTGAAACGGTCCAGGGCGGCCGTCAGCCCCTGGTAGATGGCCAGCAGGCGCAGGTCCTGGCTCTGTTCCGGGTCTGAGCGCACGACGTCCACATGAACAAAGGAAAGCCGGCGCGATGCACCGGCTTCAATAACGCCAACGCCGCATCGGGTGAGCCCCGGATCGACGCCGAGAACGATCATAAGGTCACTCGTCGTCCAACTGGGCCATGACCTCGTCGGGCGCAGTCCAGTTGCTGTAGATCTCCTGCACGTCGTCCAGGTCGTCCAGGTTGTCGATCAGCTTGGAGACCTTGCGGGCGGAGTCCAGGTCCAGGGTGACCTCGCTCTTGGGGTTGAGGACCAGGTCGGCGGAGTCGTAGTCCATGCCGGCGTCCTGCAGGGCCTTGCGGACGTTGACCATGTCGCCGGGGGCAGTCAGCACGGTGTAACTGTCGCCGTTGTCCTGCACGTCCTCGGCACCGGCCTCGGCGGCCTTCTCGAAGACCGTATCGTAGTCCAGTCCCTCCGAGGGGACGATAATCTGGCCCTTGCGCTCGAAGTTGAAGCTGACCGATCCGTTCTGGGCCAGGGAACCGCCGCCCTTGGTCAGGGTGGAACGGACCTCGGCCGCCGCGCGGTTGCGGTTGTCGGTCAGGCACTCGATGATGATGCCCACGCCGGCAGGAGCGTAGCCCTCGTAGACGATGGTCTCGTAGTTGGCTGCTCCGGCCTCCTCGCCCGAGCCGCGCTTGACGGCCCTGGTGATGTTGTCTGCGGGCACGGAGGACTTCTTGGCCTTGACGATGGCGTCGTAGAGGGTGGGGTTGCCGTCGGGGTCACCGCCGCCGGTGCGGGCGGCGATCTCGATGTTCTTGATCAGCTTGGCGAAGAGCTTGCCACGCTTGGCGTCGATGGCTGCTTTCTTGTGCTTGGTGGTCGCCCACTTCGAATGCCCTGACATATGTCTCCTGACGGTACGAATGCGTAAACGAATGGAATTCTAGTTCCGCTCTTCGACAATTTTACGGGTTTTCAGGCCCTTTCGTGGGGGCTTCATCGCAAGGAGAACCAGCCTTCCGGCCCACCAGCCTGCCCAGCAGGCCACGGCGATGATCGGGCCTGGCTGCCAGGGCCCGGGCATAGACATCCAGAACCTGGTCGGTGACCCGCTCCCAGTCGTAGTCGCTGGCCCGACGCATTCCGCACGAGGCCAGGTCCAGGCGGGCAGGTCGGTCGTCCAGCAGGCCCAGGACCGCCCGGGCGCAGTCCTCGGGGTCTCCGTTGGAGAACAGGCGTGCGCTGCGCCCGTTCTGGGAGACATCCTCGAAGGCGGGCAGGTCCGAGGCCACCACCGGGCAGCCTGCCGCCATGGCCTCGACCAGCACGATGCCAAAGCTCTCTCCCCCGGTCTGCGGAGCCACATACAGGCCAAGGCTGTGGTAGAAGGAGGCCTTGTCCTCGTCGCTTATCCGGCCCAGGAAGGTGAAGTGCCGGGCCAGTCCGGGATCGACGGCTTCGAGTATTTCCCGGGCCTCCGTTTGGCCGTCACCTGCACACAGGAAGCGGGCTCCGGGCACGCGCTGCAGGATGGCAGGTGCGGCCTGGGCCAGAATCCTGAACCCCTTGCGCTCCTCCTTCATCCGTCCCAGGAATCCGATGGTGGGCTCCCGCTCGCTCCCCTGCCATTCCGGGCGCGGCCGGGCATTGCGCAGGGCTCTGGTCTCGATGCCGTTGGGGATGATCTGGCTGGGTATGCCCGGCTCCAGCAGGTTCCGGGCGTTCTGCATGGCCGAGGGGCTGACGAAGATGGCCTGGCTGATGTTGGCCAGGTATCGGCGCAGGTAGCGCCGGGTCAGCCTCAGGGCCAGCGGGGTCGTATCGAAGGCCGCATGGAAGGTGGCCACATAGGGGCAGGGAATGAATCCGGGCCGCAGGGGCTTGTGGCTCAGGGAGGGCACCTCGGGCTCGTGCAGGTGCAGGATGTCGAAGTGGCCCTGCCTGACCCACTGCCGGGTCTTGTGGCCGGCCACGCCGAAGTAGCTCAGGTTGGCCACGGATCCGTTGTAGGGAATGGAGAAGGAGGAGCCGGTGGTATGCACCCAGAGGGGCATGTCCTGGGTGCGCCGGCCCGGGGCCAGAACCTGCACTTGGTGGCCGCGCTCCATAAGATGCCTGGCGAAGTCGCGGATGTGCAGTTGGACGCCGCCTGGGGTCTCGAAGGAGTAGGGCGAGATGATCCCCACCCGCAGAGGCGCCTTGATGGCGGCCCGCTCCGGCTCCCGCTCAGGCCTTTGTTCGGGTGCCTTCATGCCCGTCACCTCCCATGTTCTCGGATGCCTGGGCCAGGATGAAGTCCGGCAGGTCGTGCATCCGGGAAAGATCCAGATCCTCAAGGAAAATCGGCTGGAGCATGTGCCAGTCCTCGGGATGCTCGCGAATGCCCTGGGCCCACTGGTCCACCCAGGCCTGGGTCAGGTCCTTGATGGCCTGTTCCCGAGGCATGTCCAGGTAGGGCTTGATGGGGATGGGCCCGTCCACCTGGCAGACATAGCCATAGGGGGCCTTGGCCTGCCGACGGCGCTCCCCCGTCAGCCTTTCCCTGTGCATGTTCACGGTATACAGGGGCAGACGGGTGTCCAAGGCGATGACGGCAGGGCCTGCAGCCACGCGAATCCAGGAGCCGAAGGCCTTGACGAAGACGCCTCGGCGGCTCAGATCGCGGTCGGCCAGCAGGGGCACCACCTGGTCGGGCTTCCGCAGCAGGGTCGTCAGACGGCCGGTGATGTCCGGCTCGCCGGTCAGCAGGATGTTCATGCCCAGGCGGCGACGGATGTCCGCAAAGGTGTTGAGCATGCCCTGGTCCCGGAGCCGCTCGGCCACCGTGGTGACCTGGCCGACCGTGGAGCAGGCCCAGAAGCCCGCGTAGTCCCAGTTGCCCTGGTGGCCCATGCCGATGGGCAGGGATCGCAGGCCGATGTCGCTCTTGGCCGGATCCGGGTAGGCGCTGCCGCCGCCGTGTATGCGTGCCAGCAGCTGCTCCTTGGTGCGGGCCCCCACGGTCAGAGCCTCGACGAAGTAGACGAAGTAGGAGCGCATCCCCTGGCGTGAGGTGCGCCGCAGGCTGCGACGGTCGGCCTCCGGCATGACATGGGCCAGGTTGCGCTCCAGCTGTCTGACGCCGCCTATCCGGAACAGCCAGCAGAGGTCGGCCGCTGCCAGGAAGAGGCCGCGCAGCAGCCCCTCGGGCACCAGACGCGCATGCTGCGCCAGAAAGATGAGCAGTCGATCCGGCATAGGCTCACTCGTGGTTGGGGTTGGCGGGCTGCGGGTTGCGGCCCATGTCCTTGGCGACGTGGCTGATCCGCTGCCAGACGGTGACGATGCCCAGCAGGGCCAGCAGCACCAGGAAGCAGCTGAGCACGGCCAGGGGCAGCCCGGCACCGGTCAGGGCCATGCCCACCAGGATGATGACCAGCCGGTCCGACCTGGTGGCGATGCCGTTCTTGGCCTCGAAGCCCTCGGCCTCGGCCCGGGCCCGGGCGTAGGAGGTGACGAAGGAGGTCATGATGGCGAAGAGGGCTGCAGCCATGCCCACCTGGGCCCAGATGTCGGGACCCTGGTGGCTGCCATCGGCCACCCAGGCCAGCTCGTGGCCGCGCAGGTAGATGATGACCCCGGCCAGGACGGCCCAGTCGGCTATCCGGTCAAGGGTGGAGTCCAGGAAGCCCCCGAACTGGGTGCCACCGCCGGTCAGCGCGGCCACGGACCCATCCAGGGAGTCGAAGGCCACCAGGATGGCCAGGACGATGGCCCCGGGCAGGAGCCAGCCGGTGAACCCGGTCGCGATGGCGACCAGGGTGGTGCCTACGGCTCCGCTGATGGTGACACCGTTGGCGCTCACGCCCAGACGAACCAGGCCGCGGGCGATGGGGGCGATGATGCGCTTCCAGGGGCGTCGTAGATGCTCGAACATTGGTCAGTCCTGACTGCAGGAGGTGTTCGCTCGGAAGTCGTCCGCCGAGTTGATCTGGGCGCGGACCTTGATGGCCTCGTTGATCCAGGCGCGGGCCTGCTCCACGGGCACCCCGTTGAGCTGGCTGCCGTCGCGGAAGCGGAAGGAGACCGCGTTCTTGGAGGCGTCCTCCTCGCCGGCGATCAGGATGAAGGGGGCCTTGGACTTGGCCGCGTTGCGGATCTTCTTGCCGAAGCGATCGTCGGAGCGGTCGATCTCGCAGCGGACCATGTCGTCGCGCAGCTGGTCCAGCAGGTGCTCCAGGTGGGGGGCGAACTCGTCGGCCACGGGCACGGCCTGCACCTGGACGGGGGCCAGCCAGGCCGGGAAGGCGCCGGCGTAGTGCTCCAGCAGGATGGCGAAGAAGCGTTCGATGGAGCCGAAGAGGGCGCGGTGGATCATGACCGGCCGCTGGTGGGAGCCGTCGGCGGCGATGTACTCCAGCTGGAAGCGCTCGGGCAGGTTGAAGTCCAGCTGAATGGTGGAAACCTGCCAGGTGCGCCCGATGGCGTCGCGGGCCTGCACGGAGATCTTGGGCCCGTAGAAGGCGGCGCCCTCGGGGTCGTCGACCAGTTCCAGCCCGGAGTCCTTGGCCACCTCGGCCAGGGTGTTGGTGGCCTCCTCCCAGACCTCGTCGGAGCCGACGAACTTGTTGGGATCCTTGGTGGACAGCTCCAGGTAGAAGTCGTTGAGGCCGAAGTCCTTCAAGACCTTGAGCACGAACTGGAGCAGGTTGGTCAGCTCCCCCTTCATCTGGTCCCGGGTGCAGTAGATGTGGGAGTCGTCCTGGGTCAGGCCGCGTACGCGGGTCAGGCCGTGGACCTCGCCGGACTTCTCGTAGCGATAGACGGTGCCGAACTCGAACAGCCGCAGGGGCAGCTCCTTGTAGGAGCGCTGGCGGGACTTGAAGATCAGGTTGTGCATGGGGCAGTTCATGGGCTTCAGGTAGTAGTCGAAGCCCTGGCGGGTGACCTTGCCGTTGGCGTCCTTCTCCTCGTCCAGGTGCATGGGCGGGTACATGCCGTCCTTGTACCACTGCAGATGGCCCGAGATCTCGTAGAGGTGGCCCTTGGTGATGTGCGGGGTCTGCACGAAGGAGTAGCCGTTGCGCCGGTGCATCTGCCGGGAGTAGTCCTCCATGGCGTTGATGACGGCCGCGCCCTTGGGGTGGAAGACGGGCAGGCCGGGCCCGATCTCGTCCGGGAAGGAGAAGAGGTCCATCTCGGCGCCCAGCTTGCGGTGGTCGCGGCGGGCGGCCTCCTCCAGACGGGCGGTGTAGGCCTTCATGTCGTCTTTGTTGGCCCAGGCGGTGCCGTAGATGCGCTGGAGCATGGGGTTCTTCTCGTCCCCGCGCCAATAGGCGGCGGCAGTGCGCATGAGCTTGAAGCTGCGGATGTAGCGGGTGTTGGGCAGGTGGGGGCCCCGGCAGAGGTCCTTCCAGACCGTGTTGCCCTCGCGGTCCAGATTGTCGTACATGGTCAGCTCGCCGCCGGTGGCCACCTCGGTGGCCTCCTCGCTGTTGATCTCGGCCTCCTTGGCCCCGATCAGCTCCAGCTTGTAGGGCTGGTCGGCCTCCTCCTTGCGGGCCTCCTCCTCGGTGACCACGCGCCGGCGGAAGCTCTGGGAGGACTTGATGATCCGCTTCATCCGCTGTTCGATCTGCTTGAGGTCGTCGGGGGTGAAGGGCTTGTCCACGTCGAAGTCGTAGTAGAAGCCGTCCTTGATGACCGGGCCGATGCCCAGCTTGGCGTCCGGACGGATCTCCTGGACGGCCTGGGCCATGACGTGGGTGGCCGAATGCCTCATGATGGCCAGTCCCTGGTCGCTCTCCAGGGTGATGGGCTCGACCTTGTCGCCCTCGTGCAGGGGTGTGTAGAGGTCGCGTGGCTGCCCGTTGAGGTCGACGGCGATGATGTCCTTGTCGTCAGCAAAAAGCTGGACGCCAGTCTGATCCGCCGCCACCTCCTTCCGTTCGCCCTTGACGATGATGGAGATGCTCGACTGTGTCATGAATGCCGTCCTTGCTATCGGAGCCCGCGTTACAGGGTGCAGGCTGGACATGGTTATCGAGCCACAGCCTAGGTCGTCACTCAGACAAGGAGGGGCCTTTGTTGCCCATGGAGCGCAGGTAATCCTCGGCTTCCCGGACCAGCTCTTCGGCGGCCGGCTCGTCCACCTGGGCCTGGTCGACGTCCATCTCCAGACGGTGGACGTAGTTGGCCAGGTCGTCGTTGCAGCGCAGCAGCATGCCGGCCTGGGCCTTCCACTCGGCGGCCTTGCGGGGCAGCTCCCCCTCGTCCAGGTGGACGCCGAGCATGGCCGAGAGCCTTTGCAGCAGTTGCAGGGTGCCCTGGGCGCACTCGTCGCTGCCCAGGTACTGGGGCACGGAGACCCAGATGGACTCGGTGCTGTAGCCGTCCTGGGTGGCCAGGGCATCCAGCACGGTGGGGATGCCTATGGGGCCGGAGTGGCCGTCGGTGTCGGTCTTGGGCTGGTCGCCGGCCAGGTCGTCGATGGGCAGGGGCCTGGTGTGGGGGCAGTCGGCGAACATGGCGCCCAAGGTGATGATGGCCTCCGCCTCGTCGTCTTCGGCCCAGTGGATGCTGCGCCGGCAGAAGTCGCTCCAGTGGTAGTTGGGCTCCGGGCCCATCTCCAGCAGGAGGGTGTGGGTGTCATCAATCTGCACCCGGTAGATCTTGGCAGAGGGCCAGATGATCCGCCGCCGACCCTGCACATGGCAGAGCATGGGCCGTGACATCTGGTAGTCGTAGAACCCGTCGCCCGGAATGCTGCCGATCTCGTGGGACTCGTAGACGTTCAACAGGTGGCGGATGACGTTGGTCGAGGCTGAGCACGCATCGTTCCAGCCATCGAAGGCGGCCACCATGGTGCAGTGCTGCCTGGCTTCTTCACTCATACCTCTCACCCTACCGGTAGGAAGCCTTGTATTGCGAGGCTTTGCCATCAGCGGAGGGTGGCTTTATGACGCGGCGACACGCGCTTTTTGCCAAGTGCGGAGGTCTACGCTACAGTAGTGCAACGTGCTTCGGCAGTCACCACCACGGTGAAGGTTGAATGTGCGGGCATAGCTTAGTTGGTAAAGCGCGACCTTGCCAAGGTCGAGACCGCGGGTCCGAGTCCCGTTGCCCGCTCGAGGTTTCGAGCAGTTTAACCAATACGGTGGGTTAGCCAAGCGGTTAGGCAGCGGCCTGCAAAGCCGTATAGACGAGTTCGACTCTCGTACCCACCTCTCTCTCGAAACGAGAATGACCCGGGCGGTTGGCGCAGAGGTAGCGCACTTCCCTGACACGGAAGGGGTCACTGGTTCGAATCCAGTATCGCCCACGAGGATCACTTCGGTGGTCTTTCCCAATCCGGGCGATTGGCGCAGCGGCTAGCGCACTTCGTTCACACCGAAGGGGTCGCAGGTTCGATTCCTGCATCGCCCACCTGGACTTTCCCCTCTCCCCTATCTTTCATCCATGGACAGTTCTCAGTCTGCGATTGGCAGCCAACCAACCTGCTGAATTATCCCTGATTCCCCTAGCGGAAATTCAGGTAATAAATTATTGTTACCAATCCAACTGAGGTTTGCTGTTCAGGCTCACTTACTGTGGTCGTATCCGCTCAATTGCGCACTATTTGGTGCTTGCAATGCCGGTTGTCATGGCGGAAAGCGAACGGAGTGTTGAGCATGTCCGGGACCTTGTGATAATTTGCTCTTAGCAACAGGTCGGGGGACCTGCCAGAAACGGGAGTACCTGATGCATCCTTGAAGAGGTGATAGTATGAAGAAAGGCCTAGGCCAATGAGGGCACGTAACTAGCCTGGCTGATTCTGCAATGCATCACAGCTTGAGGAAACTGTGGGCTCCCTGTTTTACCTATGCAATACTTGCGTGGTCTGTGTGTGTGGCCACGTTCCGGTTGTCGCCAGTGGCGACAACCGTGCTGTAAAGCTCCTCCGGCGGCACAGAAATATACCCCCCTCTCCTGCCGCCGGAGGTTTTACTTTTTAGGCCCTATTTGAGGGCCTGCAGGTACCGGTAAAGGGTGGGAATCGAAATCTTGAGCTCGGGAGCGACGATGCCCACCGCGCCCTTGATGAGGAAGATGCCCCGGTCCTTGATGTTGCGGATGATGTCCAGCCTGTCCTGCTTGGTCAGCTTGTCCATGGGGATGTTGAACTGGCGGACCTCGTCCCTGGTGATCCTGCGGATGTTCTCCGCAGGCTCCTCACTCATGTGGCTGCGCGAGGTCTCCGTGGAGATCTGCACATCGTCGGAGTCGATCGAGGACAGGGTCTGCAGCACATGGGCGGCCTGCTGCAGCTCCGTGATGTTGATACTGATGCAGAGCAGGCCAATGACGGTCTGCTCCTGGTTGCGGATCAGGTAGGAGGAGACGCGGAACTCATGCTTGTTCAGGCGGCGCCCACGGTAGTCGGAGACGAAGTCAGCCCCGTCCTGGTCGGCCCGTATGGCCAGCTGGAACGTCTGGTCCGTAACCCCGTCGCCCAGGGAGCGTCCGGAGAGCTGGCCGTTGCGGATGAAGACGATGGAATTCTCCGGGCGGGTGATGTCATGCACCACAATCTCGGCCATGGGACCGAAGGAATCGGCTATGAATTCTGCCAGGGGAAATACCTCTTCAAGGTTGTCTACTGTGAAATGCATGGCTGATCCTCAACATCCTAACAGGGCGGCTTGTAGCCACCGGTTGGTGCTGCGGGAAGCGAAAGGCATTGGATGGCGTGATATGGTCCATCACCTCCATACCAGCCAATCGGCCTCCTCTACTCCCGTATATTAGACCTTCTTTTGCGCACTTCTGTCCGTTGCATACGGCCTATCGAGGCCGCAGGAGAGCCGAAGTGCCGAAGGAGTTTTCATGGTAGCGCACGAAAGCGGCTGAATCTTGCTTTTCGCAAACCCGGCCAGTCGTAACGGACGCAGCGTCGTGGCGGAGCCGCTTCCCACCTATCCTGCAGGACGGGATGAGAGCGGAAACCTGGTAATCAAGGGGAACCGAGTGATTCAGAAGCTGAGGATAAGTACCTGTAGTGTGGCTAGACAAAGTGCATGAACAATGTGAGTCCGGTCACGTATTTTGGGATCGGCTGTATCTAAAGGCCACTTTGTCAAAGAAATTAAACAAGTTGATACGACACATGTCTGAATGGATAAACAGCGGCCGGGCTGGCTGGGGGCTGTTGAGTCTCTTGGTCGGCCTGGCCGTGTTTCCCTCTCTCCCAGGCAGAGGCGGGGGCGTGATGCCTGTCCTCGGCTTCCTGCCTGCAGAAGTGTGGTGGGGGCGCGGGAGGGAAGTGTCGGGCTCTCTTGGGGGTTGAGCCTTGATTGACACGTTTCCTTCCTGCTCCCCCTTGATGGGCCGGGGGCGGGGGGATTGATACGCCGCCCGGCCGCTCTTACTCGTGCGAAGCGTGAACCAGTCGGCGTGTTTCCTGCCGGTGGCGGCGTGAGGCCAGGACCCCGCCCATGCTTACAGTCCCGGTGATGAGGGCGAGCAGGATGCCTTCCCCGCCGGCACGTGGGAGCACGCCTGCAGGCAGGTACGTGTATCGGAGAGAAGTGTCGGGCGTTTGGGGTGTGCCGCCCAGCGTGTAGTCCACGCTGACGGTGACCGTGCCCGGCTGGTGTGCGGGCGTGATCACGCTGACGCTGTTGCCGTCGCCGCGCGTCAGGCCTGGTACGGGGGTCTGGTCGAACCTGACGCCGGTGATCACCAGAGCCAGGTTGAACGACACCGGCACAGGAACAGGGCTCTGGGCTTTACTGTTATATTGCCCTGTGGGGATGCTGTCGTTGCCGAGCTGGCCATACTGGTTCCATCCCCATGCCCAGGCGTTGCCGTCGCTGCCCACGGCCAGCGAATAATGGTAGCCGGCGCTGACCTGTGCGGCTTGCAGTCCTTTGCTCTTGTCGGTGGGGCTGGCGGGGTCGCGCACGCGCTTAGGAACAGGATTCGTGTCACTGGTCCCGCTGGCGGTGTTGTTGCCGAGGTTGCCGTACCAGTTGCATCCCCATGCCCAGGCGTATCCGTCGCTGCCTATGGCTAGGGAATGATCGGTTCCGGCGATGACCTGCAGGTAGGTGAAGTCTGCTGGCAGGTCCGGGTACGTGTTGCGGTCGGGCGTCTTCACCCTGACCGGCGTATTCCGGCTGCTGCTTGTCCCGTTGCCGAGCTGGCCATTGTAGTTGTATCCCCATGCCCAGGCGTTGCCGTCGCTGCCTACGGCCAGGGAATGATCGCCTCCGGCGCTGACCTGCAGGTAGGTGAAGTCCGCTGGCAGGTCCGGGTACGTCTTCCGGTCGGGCGTCTTCACCCTGACCGGCACAGATTGGCTGTAGCCGGTTGTCCCGTCGCCGAGCCGGCCATTGCCGTTGTATCCCCAGGCGTAGGCGTTGCCGTCGCTGCCCAGGGCCAGCGAATGCTCGGCTCCGGCGCTCACCTGTGTGGCTTTTAGTCCCTTGCTTGAATCGTTGGGGCTGGCAGGATCACGCACGAGCATAGGAGCGGTCGAATTTCTTGCGATGTTGTCGCCGAGCTGGCCATCGTTGTTGTATCCCCAGGCGTAGGCGTATCCGTCGCTGCCTACGGCCAGTGAATGACTGCCTCCGGCGCTGACTTGTATGGCTTTCAGTCCTTTGCTTGCATCATCGCGACTGGCGGGGTCGCGCACGCGCACAGGAACAGACGAATACAAATTGTTGCCACTGGTGTTATTGCCAAGTCGGCCGTATCTGTTTAATCCCCAGGCGTACACGTATCCGTCGCTGCCTAGGGCTAGTGAATGCTCGTCTCCGGCGCTGACCTGCACGTAGGTGAAATCCGCGGGCACGTCCGGATACGTCTTGGTGTCAGGTTTCCTGATCATGACCGGCGCATGCTTGTCGTCTGTCGTCCCGTCGCCGAGCTGGCCATAGTTGTTGCGTCCCCAGGCGTAGGCGTTCCCGTCGCTGCCCACCGCCAAGGAAAAACCAGAGGAGGTAATACCGTCGTATGTTGATGCGCTGATCTGGTTGAATCGTATGCCCCGGCTGGCGCTGTCGGGCGGGGTGATGGTGGCGGGTTCCCTGCCCAGCTGGCTGCCCTTATTAGGGCTGATGCTCCACCTGCTGTTCCGGCTTGCCGGCGTCCAGTGGGCGGCCAGGGTCAGGTCCTTGTCGACGGGCCTGCTGAAATCGTAGGCGACATCCCCGGTGAACCATCCGTCGAACAGGAAGCCCTCCCGAACCGGGTCGGGGGAGGGCCGCTTCGCCCTCCCGTACGGGGAGGGGACAGTCTGGTCTGCTGGTTTGGGGTTTCCGCCTCCCGTGTCGAAGCGGACCGTGAACGTGGATCCTGGCTCCGCAGCCCGTGCCGGCGGCTGGTCGACCGTGTACCTGAGGCTCCTGGCGAAAGGCTGCCCGTCCTGCCTGCCCGTGATGAGGATAGCGGCCGGCCCCGGCTTGCGGGTGGGCATGTCCGCCTGCCAGGCATCGTTGCTCCTGCTGAGCGTCAATGCCTGGCCGTCCATGCTGGCTGATTCCAGGATGGGCGCTGTGGCGGAGTTGAGTCTGGCTGGCTTGCCGGGCTGGCTTTGCCCGTCCAGGCTCCACGCGAGCATGCCGCCCTGTCTGCTGACGGCGGCGATCCTGTTGCCGGCGCTTGCGGCCTGCACGTAGGCTTGGTTCCCGTCGTCCGCGCGGATGGGGGTCTTGCCGGGCTTCCAGGCCCAGACAAGACCCTTGGTATCAACCAATGTTGCTTGTGAAGCGTCACTGCTTATTGCCGCGATGGCAGAATGGTCGGGCACAAATAGCAATTCTGGCTGGGTTTGTCCGTTGTCCAGATAACTGGTCTGGCCGGCTGAGTCCAGAAGCACAAAACCATGATCCGTGGCTGATATCTGAACAATTCGGTGAGCAATCTTGACGAGTTGGATCTGAGCGGTATCAACGGCACCCGGCTTCCAAGCCCAGATTTTGCCCTTGCTGTCCATGGCGAGCAGGCGATCAGCATTGCCAGCCACCGTGATTGCTGTGGCCTGCTTGGGCAGACTTATGGCCTTTCCTGTCAGCTCCCCCTTGCTGGTCCATGTGCGTATACGGCCATCCTGATTCACTGCTACGAGGTGGTCGGCAGCCATGGCAATGCTGGTGTACGTCGTGGAATCTGCGTCAAGCAAGGCAGGCGTATCCCCACCTTTGCTCCAGGTGTAGATGCGGTGGTCCCTGCTCAAGGCCGCAAAGCCGTTATGGCCAACTATTCCAGTCATGAATCGCACGTCACCGGGTTCGCCCTGAGGCGATGGCACCTGAACAGGCATTTCAGCGTTTGTTGTCCAGATGTACAGGCGGCCATCGCCGGTCACGCCGATCAGCTTGTCGTCATGGGCTTCCAATGCGCTGAACGATGGTGAGTCCGCACTCTGGGGTGTGATGGTGATGCTGGTGCCGCCGGAAGCCGGACCATGGTCGGGGCTGAGCGCCCAATCAGTCACCGGGGCCCACTTGGCCTTCAAGGTGATGTCCCTGGTGATCGGAGTGCGGAAATCCATCATTGCGTCATGCTCGGACCAGCCGTCGAACCGGTAGCCGTCGCGCTTCGGATTATCGGCAGGAGGCGACGCCAGGGAGCCATCCGGCACAGTTACACGTTCCGCTTTGCTTCCATCGGCAGGGTCGAACACCACAGTATGAGAATCAGCAGCAGACTGGGTCCCAGTAGGTGAATAAGAGCTGGATGGAGAGATTCCAAGGGATTGGGAAGAACCTGTCGGGGTTTGAACAGGGGAAGAAGAAACAGATGATGTCGTCAGCGGCGACGGGGAAGGCAGACTGGTCGGTTGTAGATCGCTCAGGGAACCGTTATCTACCTGAGCGGTATAACGACCCCCCCCCCCCGTTGACATCTGAGCCGGAGGCGAAGACGGTGCCGGTGGCCATGCCGGTCAGCAGCAGGGGGATCAGCACCAATGCTGACATGAGCGACCGCAGGCCAAACCTATGCGTACGAGAATCGGCAGACGTCGACGACGAAACCACAACAAACCTCCCCAAAGGATTCAAACGCTTGGCTGACCCAGTCCCCCGCAACCATGGGCAGCGCATGAGCAAATCCTATCACGGGGCCATATGAGCGTCGAATCCCCCGGCAATTCACCCAGGCTCAGCTGGCCGCCACACCACCTACTGCGGGCAGGGCACCGACCATGAGCATGATGGCCACGAAGATGGCCAGGCCGATCCGGTAGATGACGAATCCCCGGTAGGAGAAGCGCGAGACGATCTTCAAAAAGGCGATGATGACGATGTATCCCAGCAGGAAGCTGACCACGGTGGCGCAGATGGTGGCCCCCCAGCCGGGGAAGGCGGCGTCCGCGTTGATGTTTTTCAAGGATTTTACCGTCTCGAGTATGCCGGCGCCGAAGACGGCGGGGATGGCCATGAGGAAGCTGACCCGGGTGGCGGACTCGCGGGTGTAGCCCAGGGCGCGGCCGAAGGTCATGGTGCCGCCCGAGCGGGAGACCCCGGGGATCAGGGCCAGCATCTGCCCGATGCCGAAGAGCAGGGCGTCCCGGGCGCTCATCTGGCGGATCTCCTTGTTCTGGCGGCCGTGGCGGTCGAAGTAGTCCAGCAGCAGGCCGAAGACGATCAACACCACCACGGTGATCCAGAGGTTGCGCAGCTTGGTCTCGATGATCTTCTGGAAGAGCAGGCCAGCCACCACGATGGGCAGGGTTCCCAGAATGATGTACCAGCCCAGGGCCGCATCATGGTCCTTGGAGCCCATCCGCTCACGCCAGGAGGAGCCGTCCTTGCCGGCCAGGCAGCGGAACCAGTGGGTCAGTATGCGGGCAATGTCATGCCGGAAGTAGAGCAGGACCGCCAGCTCGGTGCCGAATTGGATGATGGCTGTGAAGGCCGCGCCCGGGTCCTGGCCCAGCAGGCCGCCCACGATGCGGATATGGGCGCTGGATGAGACGGGGAAATACTCCGTCAGGGCCTGCACCAGGCCGAACAGAATGGCTTCGAAGAAATTCATGGACCCCTCTTGCTATGTCGGACAACAATGGCAAGCATAGCCACCGCGCAGGGCAGGCAGAGCCAAGGGCCGGGCATGTCTCGCAGAATGCCCACAATGGGTCTTGTCGGAATCGACAACTCGACGAATAGGGGTGTGGATCATCATGGCCAAGACCTACAGAAAATCCAGGGGCGGGGCCCCGGCGGGATTCTTCGAGTGCGAGGGGCGCGGGCTGCAATGGCTGGGCCAGGCCCAGGCGCAGGGCGGTCCCCGGGTGGTGGACGTCTACGACTGGGGCCCGGACTACCTGGACATCGAGGAGGTGGCCTCCGCCTCTCCCACGCCCGGCGCGGCCTACCGCTTCGGCGCCCAGCTGGCCCATATGCATGATGCCGGGGCCGACCACTTCGGCTCCGCGCCCGAGGGTTACACGGGCACCTGCTACTTCGGACCCCTGCAGGATCCGCTCCCCATGGACGTGGGCGCCTGGGACGACCCGGCCACCTACTGGGCCAAGGGACGGCTGGAACCCATGGTGGGCATGGCCATGGATCGGCGCGCCCTGAACCGTGAGGACATGAAGATGACCGAAGAGGTGATCCAGGCCCTGCCGGAGCTGCTGGGCGCTGCCGCCAATGACAAGCCCGCCCGGGTCCACGGGGATCTCTGGAGCGGGAACGTCATGTGGACCAGGAACGCCGGGAACACCCAGGCCGTCCTGATCGACCCTGCGGCCCACGGCGGCCACCGCGAGGAGGACCTGGCCATGCTGCAGCTGTTCGGCATCCCCTACCTGGGGCAGATTCTGGACGGCTACCAGAGCGTGCATCCCCTGGCGGCCGGTTACCGGAACCGGACCACGCTCTGGCAGCTCTACGCCATCGCCGGGCACTGCGCCTTCTTCGGCGGCGGCTATGTGAGCGAGTACCGGTTCATGTGCCGGTCGCTGCTGGGCTGACTCAGCCGACTCAGCTGAAGATGTCCTTGAGCTTGCCGAAGATTCCCTTGCGGCCTCCGACTCCGGCAGGCTTGGCACTCTGCGGGACCTGCCTGGCTTCGGAGTCGTGGCTGTTGGCGAAGTCTTCAATCAGGCGGCGCTGATCGTCGTCCAGCTTGGTGGGGATCTGGACCAGCACGTGGACGATGATGTCGCCGCGCTCCTCCCGGTTGCCCAGCCTGGTGACGCCCAGGCCCTTGATGGTGATCTCCTGGTCAGGCTGGCAGCCGGCGGGGATATCCACCTGGCGCTGGCCGTCGAAGGTCTCCAGGTCGACCTGGTGGCCCAGCACGGCCCAGGTCATGGGCACGGCGATCCAGCAGTGCAGGTCCTGGCCGCTGCGGGTGTAGTGCTTGTCGGGCTTGATGGTGATGTCCACATACAGGTCGCCGGCGGCACCGCCGCCCTCGCCCACCTCGCCCTGGGAGGCCAGCCGCAGCCGGGAGCCGTCAGCCACGCCCGCGGGCACGTTGACGCCCACCTCGCGCCGGGTGCGCACACGGCCGTGGCCGTTGCAGACCGGGCAGGGGTGCTCGATGATGGTGCCGTGGCCCTCGCACCGCTCGCAGGGTGCCTGGCTCATCATCTGCCCCAGCAGGGTCCGCACCACCTTCTGGGCATAGCCCTTGCCGTTGCAGACCGGGCAGGTCACCGGCGAGGTTCCCTTCTGGGCCCCCGAGCCGCCGCACTCCTGGCAGAGGCCGTAGGTGCTGATGGGAGTGCGCACCACGCCGCCGAAGATGGCGGTCTTCATGTCCACGGAGACCTGGGCCAGGGCGTCCCGGCCGGGCTGTGTGCGCGGAATGGGTCCCTGGGCGGTGCCCCCGAAGCCGCCGCCGAAGAACTGGTTGAAGACGTCGCCCATGTCGAAGGGGCTGCCTCCCTGGGAGGCCTGGGGGTCGTTGGGGTCCACGCCCGCGTCGTACATGCGCCGCTTCTCGGGGTCGGAGAGCACCTCGTAGGCGCTGTTGACCTCCTTGAACTTGTCCTCGTATTCAGGCCCGGCGATGTCCGGGTGGTACTTGCGGCTCATCTTGCGATAGGCACGCTTGATGTCCTGATCGCTCGCGCCGCGCTCGACTCCCAAAACCTCGTAGTAATCTGCCACCGATCATCCTTTTCGTTTGATGCCCTCTCGACCCATAGTTGCATGGGCCCACGATACCTATGACTTATGTCGCCGCCTTGACGCTCACGGCTCCCCGCCGCCGGCCAGGAAACCGGTCAGATAGGAGGCCACGGCACGAACCGCGCTCATGGTCGCCGGATAGTCCATATGGGTCGGGCCGATGGAGCCCACAAAGGCCACGGGTTCGTCCGCTTCGGAGCCGTCGGTCTGCCTGGACCGGGCATGCCCGTATCCGCTGGTCACCACCGATGCGTGGGCCAGTTCAGGGGTCCGGGTCTCGGTGCCGATGGCCACGCTGACGCCGTTGCTCTCGCGCGAGAGTTCGCTCTGGGCCCGCATGAGCCGCATGAGCACCACCTGCTCCTCCAGGGCGTCCAGCAGCGAGCCCAGGTCCCCCAGGGAGACGGCCTGGCTGTGGGTCAGCTGGGAGGTGCCGGCCATATAGAGGCCGCTGGTCTGCTCCCGGGTGGCCATCTCGTCGAAGATCGTGGCCACCAGGCGCAGCATGGACTTGTCGCGGCCCTCGGTCAGGGAGTCGGCCAGCATGCGGCAGCGGTCGGCGGCGCGGTCCAGGGGCAGGTCCTGGCACTGTCTGTTAATCTGGTCGGACAGGTCCGCCAGGGCGTTCGGGTCCTCTTGCAGGGGCCCGTGCAGGGTGCGCTGGACCACCCGGCCGGTGTCGGTGATGACCACCATAAGTACGGTCCCCCGGCTCAGTCCTATAAGCTCGGCCCGGCGCAGGTTCGAGCTGGCCAGGGAGGGCGAGGCCACCACGGCGATCTGCCCGGTGATCTGGGCCAGAAGCCGGGCGGCGTGCTGGAGGGTGTCCTCAAGGTTGACCGACCCGGACAGGAAGGCGTTGATTCCCCGGCGTTGTGCGGCGGACAGGGGCACGATGGTGGCCAGCCTGTCGACGAAGTAACGGTAGCCCTTCTGGGTGGGGATGCGGCCGGCCGAGGTGTGGGGCTGGACCAGGTAGCCCTCGCTCTCCAGAGCCGCCATGTCGTTGCGCACGGTGGCAGAGCTGACTCCAAGCTGATGATTTCTGGTGAGCGAACCCGACCCTACCGGCTCGCGAGAACGAATATAGTCCTCGACGACCGCGCGCAGCACCAGCATGCGTCTGGTATTAGGCAATGTCGCTCCTTCCGTCATGGTTTCATTATTAGCACTCGGGCCATGAGAGTGCCAAAACGTCGTGCGAAGAGCCGAATTGTGTCGTCTCAAACCGATACGATGGAAACGCATAGTGAAGGTAATCGAACATTTTCGACACAAGTCGAACATGGAGACCTCTACATTGGAAGGAAAGCAGCACCATATGGCAGATTTCACATGGTCCGAACTCGATGAGCGGGCTGTCAAGATGGCCAAGGTTCTCTCGGCCGACGCGGTCGAGAAGGCCGGAAGCGGCCACCCCGGCTCCCCTATTTCGCTGGCGCCCATCGCCTACGCGCTCTACCAGCACTTCATCCGGCATGACCCCAACGACCCCGACTGGGTCGGGCGTGATCGGTTCATTCTTTCCGGCGGCCACGCCTCGCTGACCCAGTATGTGCAGCTTTACTTCTCCGGGTACGGACTGACCCTGGACGATCTGAAGCGCTTCCGCACCGCCGGCACCAGGACCCCCGGCCACCCCGAGTACGGCCTGACCCCCGGCATCGAGATGACCACCGGCCCGCTGGGCCAGGGTCTGGCCTCGGCCGTGGGCTTCGCCTATGGTCAGCGCTACGAGCGCGGTCTGCTGGATCCGGATGCACCCGAGGGGCAGTCCCCCTTCGACCATAAGGTCTGGGTCATCTGCGGGGAGGGCGATGTCGAGGAGGGCGTCTCCTCCGAGGCCAGCTCCCTGGCCGGCGACCAGCGCCTGGGCAACCTGACCGTCATCTTCGATGCCAACCACATCCAGATCGAGGGCGACACCCGCATCGCCCTGGGCGAGGACATCCTCAAGCGCTACCAGGCCTACGGCTGGTACACCGACGAGTTCAGCTTCATCCAGCCCGACGGCTCCTACAAGGAGGACGTCGAGGGCCTGGCTGCCGTCCTGGAGAAGGCCGAGCAGGTCACCGACCGGCCCAAGTTCATCAAGGTGGACACCCTGATGGCCTGGCCCACCCCCGGCAAGACCAACGATCCTTCAGCCCACGGCTCAGCCCTGGGCGCCGAGGCCGTCGCCGGCCTGAAGAAGACCCTGGGCTACGACCCCGAGCAGAGCTTCCAGATTGACGAGGAGGCCCTGGCCCACGCCCGCGAGGTCGCCCAGCGCGGCCTGGCCGCCCACAAGGACTGGGACGAGAAGTACCAGGCCTGGCGCAAGGCCAACCCCGACAAGGCCGACCTCTACGACCGCATCCATGCCGGCAAGCTGCCCGAGGGCTTCGACAAGGCCCTGGACGACCTGGAGGCTGGCTTCGAGCCCGGCTCCAAGGTGGCCACCCGCAAGGCCTCCGGTGCCGTCATCAACGCCCTGGCCCCCATCATGCCCGAGCTCTGGGGTGGATCCGCCGATCTGGGCGGCTCCAACAACACCAACATCAACGGTGCTGTCTCCTTCGCCCCGGAGGCCGACAAGACCGTCCAGTGGCCCAAGGCCAGCAAGTACGGCCGCCAGCTGCACTTCGGCGTGCGCGAGTTCGGCATGGGCGCCATCACCAACGGCATCCTGCTGGGTTCGGACACCAGGCCCTACAACGGGACCTTCTTCCAGTTCAGCGACTATGAGCGTCCCTCGGTGCGACTGGCCGCCCTGATGGACATCCCCAACCTGTATGTGTGGACCCACGACTCCGTGGCCCTGGGCGAGGATGGCCCCACCCACCAGCCCATCGAGCACCTGACCGCCATGCGCGCCATCCCCCAGATGGAGGTTGTGCGCCCGGCCGATCAGTACGAGACCGCTGAGGCCTACCGCGCCTTCTTCGAGAAGGACAACACCCACCCTACGGCCATGATCCTGACCAGGCAGGGCGTGCCCACCCTGGAAGAGACCAAGGCCAAGGCCCGCGAAGGCGTGCGCAAGGGCGCCTACGTGCTGGTCGACACCGAGGGCCAGCCCGACGTGCTCATCATGGCCACCGGCTCCGAGGTGCAGCACGCTGTGGCCGCCTCCAAGACCCTGGCCGAGCAGGGCGTCAAGGCCCGCGTCATCTCCGTGCCCTCGCTGGAGTGGTTCGAGGAGCAGGACGACGAGTACAAGGAAGCCGTTCTGCCCGCCTCCGTCAAGGCCCGCGTCTCCGTCGAAGCCGGACTGGCCACGCCATGGTACAAGTACCTGGGCAGCTATGGCAAGCCCGTCTCCATCGAGCAGTTCGGCCTGCAGGGCAGCGGCGACGAGAACATGCGCGACCTGGGCATCACCGCCGATCATGTGGTCGAAGCAGCACAGGCCTCCCTGGAGGAAGTCCGTCGGGCCCGCTGAACCCGGCATCGTGATCAATCGGGGGCCGTCCGCGACGCCGGCCCCCTCCCCTGCAGGCACGCCCGAAACGCGGACCTGCGGGAATACAGCAACAGACTTCCCGGTAGTGCATAGTGAATGTGATTCCATCGGGAACCCAAATAAGGAGTGACAAGATGGCAGAAAATGCAAACACCCAGCGCACCAGCGATTCAGGTGTCTCGATCTGGTTGGACGATCTGAGCCGCACCCGCATCGAGTCGGGCAATCTGCAGCAACTGATCGCCGAGCGCAATGTGGTGGGCGTGACCACCAACCCCTCGATTTTCCAGAAGGCTCTGAGCCAGGTGGGTCCCTATGACGAACAGCTCAAGCAGCTGGGCCGCATCCCCGTCGAGGAGGCCGTCCGCGAGCTGACCACCACCGACGTGCGCAACGCCACCGACATCTTCCGCGAGGTTGCCGAGAAGACCGACTACGTGGATGGACGCGTCTCCATCGAGGTCGATCCTCGTCTGGCCCACAACACCGAAGAGACCGAGAAGCAGGCCGAAGAGCTTTGGAACAAGGTCGATCGTCCCAACGCCATGATCAAGATCCCCGCCACCCTGGAGGGCCTGCCTGCCATCACCGCAACCCTGGCCAAGGGCATCTCGGTCAACGTGACCCTGATCTTCTCCCTGGAGCGCTACAAGCAGGTCATCGACGCCTTCATCGAGGGCATGGTCCAGGCCGACAAGAACGGCCATGACCTGAAGCACATGGGCTCGGTCGCCTCCTTCTTCGTCTCCCGCGTGGACACTGCGGTTGACAAGCTGCTGGAGGCCAACGGCTCTGACGAGGCCAAGTCCCTGGAGGGCAAGGCCGCTGTAGCCAACGCCCGCCTGGCCTACGAGCTCTTCGAGAAGGCCTTCGACAGCGATCCTCGCTGGGCCGGCCTGGAAGCCAAGGGCGCCAAGCGTCAGCGTCCGCTCTGGGCCTCCACCGGCACCAAGAACGCCGCCTACTCCGACTGCAAGTACGTGGACGAGCTGGTGGCCCCTGACGTGGTCAACACCATGCCTGAGAAGACCCTGAACGCTCTGGCCGATCACGGCAACGGCGCTCCCTCTGTCAAGGGCACCTACGAGGAGAGCCACCAGGTGATGCAGAAGCTGGCAGACCTGGGCATCAGCATCAAGGATGTGACCGACAAGCTGGAGGCCGATGGCGTCGCCGCCTTCATCGACTCCTGGGATTCGGTCCTCTCCGACGTGCAGAAGGGCATCGACCGCGTCAACGGCTGAGCGCCTGACAATAATTGTGCCCCCGTCCGGCTCAAACCGGACGGGGGCACAATTCGTATCAGTTACTCGGCCTTGGTCTCCTCGACCACCTGCTGCAGGGTGGCGATCAGGGCTGGGCTGTCGTTGGGCATGTTCAGCCTGGTCAGGGTGCCGCCGGCGGACTCGATGGCCTTGGCCAGCTCCATGTCCACGTCGTAGCAGATCTCCAGGTTGTCGGCGATGAAGCCGATGGAGGCGGAGACAATGGTCTCCATGCCGCTCTCAGTGATCAGATCCTTGGCCACCTTGACGAAATCAGGCCCGATCCAGGGCTCCTGGGTGCGGCCTGCCGACTGCCAGGCCAGCACGTACTGATCCTCATTGAGGCCGGCGGCCTGGGCCACGGCATTGGACAGACCGATGACCTCATCCTTGTAGGGGTCTCCTCCCTGGATGATGCGCAGGGGCAGGGAGTGGGCGCTGAAGATCACCTTGGTGTCCGGCCGGTCGGTCAGATCCTTCTTGGCCACCAGCTGGTCGCTCCAGAAGTGGATCAGCTCCTGATGGTTCCACCAGGATCGCACCGGCAGGTATTCCATGCCCGGATGGGCCTCGATGGCCTTGCGGGCGCGGTTGTGGTAGTCCTCGCTCGAATAGGAGGAGTACTGCGGGGCCAGGGGCAGGCCGATCACCCTGGTGATGCCATCGGCGGCGATCCGGTCGACCGCATCCTGGATGAAGGGGGTGATGTACTTCAGCCCCTCGTAGACCTTGTAGGCGCCGGGGTGGGCCTTGTCCAGCGCAGCCTGGAGGCCGTCGCGCTGGGCCGTGGTGATCCTGGCCAGGGGCGAGGGCAGACCGATGGCCTTGTAGCGGCCGACCAGCTGGTCCATGAGCGGCTTGGGCGGCTCCTGCCCATGGCGGATGTTGGTGTAGTACTCCCTGATGTCGGACTCCTGGTAGGGGGTGCCGTACGCCATGAGGAGGACTGCTGTAGGTTCAGTCATCAGCAACTTCTTTCTGTGAAAATGGAATGCAGTATGTCAGGCCGATATTGACCAGGGCTATGACGATGACCACCAGGAACATGTTCCTGTAGGAGGCCAGCCCGGCCTTTCCGCCCACCTTGCCCAGTTCAATGGCCGAGGCGAAGAGCAGGGGGGCGATGGTGGTGCCGATCTTCTTGCAGGCCGACAGCCCGCCGATGGCCTGCATACGGTTCTCGGGCCCGGCCAGCCTTCCGGCGATGACCTGGAGCGGCGAGGACATCATGGAGCCCATTCCGACCCCCATCAGGAAGGACAGGACCATGAAGAGCTGCAGGTTGTGCAGGGTCAGGGTGATCACCAAGGCCATCAGGCCTATCAGCGATGAGGAGAAGACGAGGGTGGTCCGGTAGCCGAACTTGTCGACCAAGAGCCCGCCCAGCCAGGACCCGACCACAGAGCCGAGCCCGACGCCGACCATGACCATGCCGGCCGAGCGGACCGGGAGCCCGAAGACGGAGTGGACATAGGTCGGAATGTAGACGAAGAGAGAGAAGAACATGCCTCCCAGGGTCCCCAGCAGCAGGGTGAGCCCATAGGAGGGCAGCTTCAGCAGGCGGATGGGCAGGAAGGGCATGGTCTCGCTTGAACCGCCCAGATTGCGCTCATGCACCAGGAAGACCGCGCCGGCCACCACGGTGACCAGGAGGCATCCGATGATCAGGCCCAGATAGGTCGTGCCGTACTGGAGGAAGGTGATCGCCACCATCAGCAGGGCCAGAGCGATGCTGAAGGAGCCCAGGCCCAGGTAGTCGGTCTTCCAGGCGCGGTCGGTCTTCGAGTCGCCCATCATGAACCAGGCCAGAATGAACAAAATGGCTAGGAAGGGCAGCATCATGAAGTAGTAGGCCCGCCATCCGTGGGTGATGCCCAGGAGCATGCCCGAAAGGACCGGGCTGACCATGGCGGAAAGCCCGGCGATGATGCCCACCGTGGAGACCTTCCTGCCCTGGTTGTTCCTGCGGGCGCGCTGCAGCAGGACGTTCATGGACAGGACCATGATGCCGCTGTCTCCCAGGGACTGGATGAACCGGCCCAGCAGCATGACCGCGTAGTTGGGCGAGACCGCCGTCATCAGACATCCAAGGAACCAGAAGGCCAGCTCCCAGAGGAAGACATTCCTGGTCCCGTGGGCGTCGGAGAGGTTGGAGGTGATGGGCGTGCCCACCACCAGGCCCAGGGTGTAGAGTCCGACCACCCAGGAGGAGCCCATGGTGGTCAGGCCGAAGGTCCGTGTGATGGACGGCAGCATGGTCGGCACCGCTCCCCCATCCAGCTGGGTGATGAAGACGATGACCATGAAGAACCATATGGGCGTGGAAAGGATCGATCTTCGCTCTCTTGTCGTCATGGTGTTACTGTCCCAACTGGTCCGTGAGCAGCCTGTCGATGCGCTCGGGATCGGTCCGGGTGCCTACCAGGAAGTAGGGGAATTCGCCGTAGATGGAGCTGGCTTCGATGTAGCGCATCTCGGTGACGATCTTCTTGAATTGGACCGGGTCGTCGGCGAACAGGGTGACGCCCCACTCGTAGTCGTCCAGGCCGATGGAGCCTGTCAGGATGATGGAGACCTTGCCGGCATAGGAGCGGCCGATCTTGCCGTGGTCGTGCATGTAGGCCTTGCGCTGGTCGTAGGGCAGCGTGTACCAGTTGGCGCCTGGAACTCGGGTTTTCGACATGGGATAGAAGCAGATGTAGGGCTTGTCGGGGGTCTTGGGGTGCAGGCTGGCATTGACGTAGGACCAGCCACGGTCCGTGGTCGGCTCGCCCGAGTAGAGGCCCACCTCGGTGACCGACACATAGGAGATGGTCGGCTCCAGGTAATCGGATAGCCGCAGCTTCTCCAGGGAGGTCTCGACCTCCTGCAGCTGGTCCAGGGTCTCCCTGAGGACCATCAGGCCCAGGTCGGCCTTTTGCCCGTTGACCTGGCACCAGTAGTGGCTTCCCTGGCCCTGGGACTGGACCGCGTCCAGCTGTGCGGCCAGGGCCTTGAACTCATCCAGGCATTCCTGGCGTTCGCCCTGCGGCACCCGGCGCCACTTGGCCCAATCGATTTTCCAGAAGAGGTGAAGGCAAAACCAGCCCTCCAGACTCGGTGCAGCTTGCTCAGCCATGAGCACTTCCTTTCGCTTGCTTAGCTTGCACGACATTGTGTGATGCGCCGCTCGTCGGGCACACCATTCTCTACTCTATCCGTCAGGCGGCTGAATCGTTGGATTATCGGTGCATTGTGAATGACATATTCTGGTAATCGTCAAGGACTATGAGCACTGCACTAAAGTCATCCTGATACAGAAAAACCCCGGTCAATGCCGGGGTTCAGGTATTTCAGGTATTGTCTGCTGGAATCAGGCCAGCTTGTACTTGGTAATGAGATCCAAGGCGATGATGATAGCCACCCAGATCAGGGCCACGATGATGGTCAGCCGGTTCAGGTTCTTCTCGGCTGCGCCTGAGGTGCCGGCGTTGGAGCCGATTCCGCCACCGAACATGTCGGACAGGCCGCCGCCCTTGCCCTTGTGCAACAGAATCAGCATGGTCAGCAGTATGCTGGCGAGGATCACAACGACTTCGAGCACAATCTTGACAATGGTCACGGCACATACCTCCATGTAAGGAACTGGGAACAAGTATACAGATACCCGGGGAAAAACGCATCAACCCTTGGCAGCCAGTCGCACGATCCGCGCGAACTCCTCCACATCAAGGGAGGCACCGCCCACCAGAAAGCCGTCCACGTCCGGCTGGGTGATCATCTGGGAGGCGTTTTTGGAGGTGACCGAGCCGCCGTAGAGGATGCGCACGGCCTGGCCGGCAGGCTCTCCGAACTTGCCTGAGATGTGGTCGCGGATGGCCCGGGCGGCCTGCTGGGCGGTGTCCGGGGTGGCCACCATGCCGGTGCCGATGGCCCAGACTGGTTCGTAGGCCACAATCAGGTTTTCCATGTCCTCCTTGGCCAGGTCCCGGGTGACGTCGTTGACCTGGCCAACGGCGAAGTCCAGCTGGATGCCCTGGCGGCGCTCCTCGTAGCTCTCCCCCACGCAGAGGATGGGCTTCATGCCCGCAGCCAGGACGGCACGGACCTGGTCGACGATGTTGGCATCGTCCTCGGGATGGTACTTGCGTCGCTCGGAGTGGCCCACGATGACGTAGCTGCAGCCCAGCTGAGCCAGCATATCCGCGGACACGTCCCCGGTGAAGGCTCCCTGGGCGGTGACGGAGACGGCCTGGGCCCCGTATTCGATGGGCAGGTTGTCGGCCTCCACCAGCACCTGGACGGAGCGCAGGGCGGTGAAGGCGGGCATCAGCGCCACCTGGCAGCGCCTGCGGTCGAAGTGGGCGTCGCGCAGGAGCCAGGCCAGCTTCTGCACGAAATAGGTGGCTTCCAGGTGGTCGAAGTTCATCTTCCAATTACCGGCCACCAGGGGAATGCGTGCCATACCAGACCTTTCCATCCGCGCAACAACAGCAATGCCGGGCCGCCGGATGCGAAACCCGGTGACCCGGCATTGCCCGTCTGTCTGCCGATTTTACTCCAGCACCTTCAGACCGGGAAGCTCCTTGCCCTCAAGGAACTCCAGCGAAGCGCCGCCGCCGGTGGAGATGTGCGAGAAGCCATCCTCGGGGAAGCCCAGGTTGCGCACGGCCGAGGCGGAATCGCCGCCGCCGACGATGGTGAAGGCTCCGGCCTTGGTGGCGTCAACCAGGCCCTGGGCCACAGCCCGGGTGCCGTCGGCGAATGCCGGGAACTCGAAGACGCCCATGGGCCCGTTCCAGACCACGGTCTTGGAGTCCACGATCTTGTCGTGGAAGAGCTTCTGGGAGTCGGGACCGATGTCCAGACCCATCTTGTCTGCGGGGATGCCGTCGGCAGGGACCACCTGATGAGGCGAATCCGCCTTGAACTCGTCAGCCACCACGATGTCTGTGGGCAGGACCAGCTCCACGCCCTTCTCGCGGGCGGTGGCGATGTAGCCCTTGACGGTATCGACCTGATCCTCCTCCAGCAGGGAGGAACCGACCTCATAGCCCTCGGCCTTGAGGAAGGTGAAGACCATGCCGCCGCCGATGACCAGACGGTCGGCCTTGCTGAGCAGGTTCTCGATGACGCCCAGCTTGTCGGAGACCTTGGAGCCGCCCAGGACCACAGTGAAGGGCCGCTCGGGGTTCTCGGTCGCCTTGGACAGGGCCTTGACCTCCTTCTCGACCAGCAGGCCTGCTGCGGAGGGCAGGAACTTGGCCACGGAGTAGTTGGAGCCCTGGGCGCGGTGGACCACGCCGAAGCCATCGGAGACGAAGACATCGCCCAGGTCGGCGATCTTGCGGGCGTAGGCATCGCGCTCAGCCTCGTCCTTGCTGGTCTCCTCGGGGTTGTAGCGCACGTTCTGCAGCAGAACCACGTCGCCGTCGTTCATGGCGGCCACCTTGGCATGGGCATCGGGACCATAGGTGTCCTCGGCCAGAGGAACCTGCACGCCCAGCAGCTCGCCCAGACGAGCGGCCACGGGGGCCAGGCTCAGCTCGGGAACAACCTTGCCCTTGGGGCGACCCAGGTGGGCCATGAGGATGACCTTGGCGCCCTGACCACGAAGCTGCTCGATGGTTGGCAGAGCGGCGCGGATGCGGCCGTCGTCCGTAATGGTGGTGCCGTCCAGCGGCACGTTGAAGTCCGCGCGGACGAGCACGCGCTTGCCCTTGAGATCACCGAGGCTCTTCAGTGTTTTCATGCGTATCCTTTCTGACTGCGGGTCCATGCGCCCGCTCCCCTGCCATGGTACTCAGGCAGACCGACCTGTGTGAGATATCTCACTCTTGTTTTGCCTGTTCCTCGGCCCTCTTCTTTTCGACCTTGGTGGCCAGCTGCAGCAGACGGCGGATGCGTCCGGCGATGGCATCCTTGGTGACCGGCGGATCGGCCAGACGGCCCAGCTCTTCGAGGGAGGCCTCCCTGTGGTCCAGACGAAGCTGGCCGGCTGCACGCAGGTTCTCGGGAATGTCGTCGCCCAGAATCTGGAAGGCCTTGGTGACCTTGGCGCTGGCCTCGACGGCGGCCTTGGCGGAGCGGCGCATATTGGCGTCATCGAAGTTGGCCAGGCGGTTGGCCTTGCCGCGGGATTCACCGTCGCTGCGCTTGCCTGTCCACTCGCGGGAGGACTTGGGGGCGCCCATCAGGTTGAGCATGCGTTCGATGACGTCCGGGTCACGCAGGGTGACGCGCTCGGAGCTGCGCACCTGGCGGGCCTTGGCGTTGATGCCCAGACGGCGGGCGGCGCCCACCAATGCCAGGGCGGCCTCGGATCCGGGGCAGACGATCTCCAGGTAGGAGGCCTTGCCAGGGTCGGACAGCTCGCCATGGGCCAGGAAGGCTCCTCGCCATGCGGCCTTGACCTGCGCGATGTTGCCGGAGACGATGTCGGCGGGAAGACCACGAACCGGATGCTTGCGGCGGTCCAGCAGACCGGTCTGCAGGGCCAGGGCGCCACCTGCCCGCAGCACGCGGACCGAGTAGCGGGTCAGGTTGCCGGTGGGGGCCTGACGCTTGACCTGGATCAGATCGGAATCATGGCCGTAGACGTCCCTGATGGTGTTCTGCAACCACTGCGCTGCCGGCAGGGAGTCGAATTGTGCTTCCACCACAATGTGACGCTGAATGATGTGCAGACCGCCGCCGAAGCGGATCATAGCCGCCGATTGTGCTTTCTTGGCAGAGGGGGGTTCGTTGTCAATCGCGGCCAGCTCGCTTTTGACATCATCAAGTAGGGCCAAGAGCCGTCCTCCTACGAAAAAATACTGAAAAATGAATACTTCTTGGCCGCGCGACACACCTGCCGTGCCGACCACCGGATTACTGTGATACCGAATATCTTGGACAAATTGCGCCTTTGGCTATCCGCGGGAACGGTGCGGCAGCTCGCGGGCCGAGACGGTCACCTCCATTCCCCGGGACCGCAGACGGGCGGCCAGAGCGTCGGCCATGGCCACTGAGCGGTGCTGTCCGCCGGTGCAGCCAAAGGCGATAGTCACATAGTGCTTGTCCTCGCGTGCATAGCCGCTGAGCGCGGTCAGAATGGCGGTGGTGTAGGCATCCAGGAACTCCTTGGCGCCCTCGCTGGCCATCACATAGTCACGAACCGGGCCATCATGGCCGTTCAGGTCGCGCAGCTCGGGGACCCAGTAGGGGTTGGGCAGGAAGCGCACGTCGGCCACGAAGTCGGCGTCGATGGGCAGGCCGTACTTGAAGCCGAAGCTCATGATGTGCACGCCCACGGTGGTCGGACCGGAGCCCAGGACCATTTCGTAGAGGCGGGTGGAGAGCTGATGGATGCTCAGGTTGGAGGTGTCGATGACCATGTCGGCGCGCTCCTTGAGCCCGCTCAGTAGGCGGCGCTCCTCCTGGATGCCGTCGATCAGGCGGCCCGAGCCCTGCAGGGGGTGGGGTCGGCGGACGGATTCATAGCGCTTGACCAGCACCTGGTCGGAGGCATCCAGAAAGAGGATGCGGCAGCGCACACCCAGGTCGTCCAGGTGGCTGAGCACGGCCGACAGGTCGTCGAAGTAGGAGCGGGACCGGACGTCAATGACGGCGGCCAGGCGGTGCAGGGAGCTTCCGGCCGAGGTCATCATGTCGACCAGGGGCACCAGCAGGCGCGGGGGCATGTTGTCGACCACATACCAGCCCATGTCCTCCATGGAGTCGGCGGCGCGGGAGCGGCCTGCGCCGGACATGCCTGTGATCAGCAGTACCTCGAAGCCTGCGAAGGGCGGTTTTTCCGTCGTCATCGTCATGCCTCCCTCAAGGCTCGGTCCATAGCGGCCACCGGAATAGCGGCCAGGGGTCGACCGGTCATCAGCGCCACCTGACGCACGGCTTGATAGAGCAGCATTCGTTCACCGCTGATGGCCCGTGCGCCCGGCCGGCGGCGGAAGGCCTTCATGAGCGGAGTGGGCCGGGGGTCATAGACCACGTCCAGAAGAACCCTGTCCAAGCGCCCGTCGTCATCAGCTGTACTGAACAGATCGGCCAGGGGGTCAGCTGCACCCGAAGGCAGGGTGGAGACGACAATATCGGTCCCGGTCAGGGCCCTTTCGGCTGCCTCAGCCTGGTCCATGGCGGTGACGGTTGGCTCAGGCAGACCCAGCCGGGAGGCAAGGTCCAGCATGTGGTCACAGTGCTCCGGGTTGCGGGCCAGCAGGTCCACACGCTCGACTCCTAGCACTTTCAAGGCGCAGAAGGCGGACTCGGCAGTGTTCCCGTTGCCGATGACCAGGGCTCTCGCTCCCCCATACGGTTGGTCGGGAAACTGGTCCTGCCGTCCCTGACCGGCTACCTCCAGCAGGGCGGCCAAATCGTCAGGATCTTCGTCAGCCCGGCAACGGTCGGCAGCCTCCAGAAGAGCGGCAACTATCCCCTCCACGTCGGTGTTATACAGGGACAGACCCTTGGCTGGGCCACCCTGTGCAAAGACCGCTGTGTTGGCCACTCGCAGGGTCTTAGACCAGCAGTCACAAAAATCTCCCAAGGGGCCAACAGCACTCTTCAAGGGCATGGTCAGGCTGAGACCGGCCCAGGAAGGGTCGAGGCCGTGGATAAAGTCTGCCAGACCGTCAGCGTCCATGCACACACGGTTGTAACGCCAGCCGTCCAGACCCAGCGCGGCATAGGCTGAGCGATGCAGGAGGGGTGAAAGGGAATGGCTGATGGGGTCGCCCAGGACGGCACAACGACGATCAGGTCCATTCATATCTGCAATCACGCACCAATCAAGATCAGGGCATGGCCTTCTGCCAGCCTTCTGAGCCATTTTATCGCTGGCTGTCCCCGGTCTGGTCCTGGTCACTGTGCAGGGCCTGGTAGATGGCCTCGGCCTTGGCTGAGCCGATGCCCTTGACGGCCTCCAGTTCCTCCTGGGAGGCCTGGCGCATGCGCTTGACCGACCCAAAGTGATTGAGCAGCTTCTTCTGATAGGCGGGGCCGATGCCCGGAATCTCGTCCAGGGCCGACCGGAGGGCACCCTTGCGCCGGGTCTGCCGGTGGTAGGTGATGGCGAACCGGTGGGATTCGTCGCGCACCCGCTGCAGCAGGTACATGCCTTCGGACTGGCGCTTGAGGATGATGGGATAGTCGTCGTCAGGCACCCAGACCTCCTCCAGGCGCTTGGCCAGCCCGCACAGGGCCACATCGTCCACACCACAGTCGTGCAGGGCCCGGGCAGCAGCGGTCACCTGGGGTTTGCCGCCATCGACCACGACCAGGTTGGGCTTGTAGGCGAAGTGGCGGGCGGCGGTGTTCTGCTGGACGATGGCCCCCTCCTCCTGCTCCACCAATTCGGGTGCCTTGTCGCTGGCCTTTCGCTCGGCCTCCATGCTGTCGCCGCTATCGCCGGCAATGTTGCCGTGGCGGAAGCGCCGGGTCAGGGTCTCGTAGATGGCGCTCATATCGTCCACAGCGCCCTTGCCGTCCTCGCCACGGATGGCGAACCGACGGTACTCGGACTTCTTGGGGACGGCATCCTCGAAGACCACCATGGAGGCCACCTGGAACTGGCCGCCGACGGTGTTGGAGATGTCGTAGCACTCAATGCGCAGCGGGGCGCGATCCAGCCCAAGGGCCTTGGCCACGTCGTTCATGGCCTGGGTACGGGTGCCCATGTCGCTCATGCGGCTGAGCTTGCTGCGCTGCAGGGCCTGGCGGGCGTTGGCGTTGGCCCGGTCCATCAGGGACTTCTTCTCCCCTCGGCTGGCCACACGGATGGTCACTGCGGACCCGCGCAGCTCCCGCAGCCACTCCTGCAGATCACCGGTCCGATCCGGCTGGATGGGGACAATGACCTCGGGAGGCACCGGCGAGATGGGAGCCAGCAGGTCGGCACGTCCGGTCTGATCCTGATGGCGGTGCCGGCTCCTGGTGGCCTTGGCCCGGGCCTCGGCATCCAAGGCCGTGACCTTCTGGGTGGAGCCCATGGCATCCCGGTCCTGGCTGATGGCGACAGGGATATCCGACTCTCCGGGCAGCTTGTGCAGCTCGCTGTCGTTCTCATTCATCAGGTCCGAGTAGACCTGCACCAAGAGGTCGCTGATCAGCTCGCTGTCGGAGACGTCCTCGACCCGCTCCACACTCCAGTTACGTTCGCCGCGGATGGCCCCTGAGCGCACGAAGAAGGCGTGGACCGAGGCCTCCAGTTCGTCCGAGGCTACACCAAAGACGTCCACATCCACGTTGGAGGCGAAGGCCACGGCATTCTGCTCGATGACCGTGTCCAGCATGGCGATCTGGTCGCGCAGGCGGGCGGCCTTCTCGAAGTCCAGATCCTTGCTGGCCTTCTGCATGCTTCTGGTCAGCCCGGCCCGGTAGCTCTTGCCCAGCCTGCCGGTGATGACCCCGGTCAGCTCCGTACACAGACGACGGTGGTCGCTGGCGCTGATCCGACCCACGCAGGGGGCCGAGCACTTGCCAATGGAGGCCAGCAGACAGGGACGGCCGCTGAGCTTGGCCTTGCGGAAGACGCCGGGGGTGCAGGTGCGCACCGGATAGGTCTTGAGCAGGGCGTCCAGGGTGTGCTTCATGTCCCAGACCTTGGCGTAGGGGCCGAAGTAACGGGTGTCGTGCCGCTTGCGCACGCGGGTCATCCATACCCGGGGGAACTCCTCCCCCACGGATACAGCCAGGTAGGGGTAGGTCTTGTCGTCACGCAGCTTGACGTTGAAGCGGGGGTCGAACTCCTTGATCCAGGTGTATTCCAGGGTCAGGGACTCCAGGTCGGTGCCCACCACGGTCCACTCCAGGCTCCGGGCCGTCAGGACCATGGTCTGGGTGCGCGGGTGCAGGTTCTCCAGGGGCTGGAAGTAGTTGGTCAGACGGTTGCGCAGGTTCTTGGCCTTGCCCACGTAGATGACCCGGCCGTCGCCGTCCCGCCACTTGTAGACCCCGGGCTGAGTGGGAATGTCCGAGGTCTTGGGACGGAAGAGGTCCCGGCTGTCGCCCAGCAGGGGTGCGCCGTTTTTGTTGACGCCGGTCGTGGAGCCGGTGGCGGACTCCTCCTCCAGGGCTTGGGCGGTGCGTCGCCATACCTGCGGCGTGTGCCGCTCGAAGCAGCTACGGGTCATGATCGGGTGGCCTTGGCTACCTTGGCGGGATCCAGCATGGGCTTCAAGTACTTGCCGGTCCAGCTGTTCGGATTGGCGGCCACCTGCTCAGGGGTGCCCTGGGCCACCACGGTGCCGCCGCCGTCGCCGCCCTCGGGTCCCAGGTCGATGATCCAGTCGGCGGTCTTGATCACGTCCAGGTTGTGTTCGATGACGATGACCGTGTTGCCCTTGTCAACCAGGCCGTGCAGGACCTTGAGCAGCTTGCGGACATCCTCGAAGTGCAGGCCAGTGGTGGGCTCGTCCAGGATGTAGACGGTCTTGCCGTCGGAGCGCCGCTGCAGCTCAGTGGCCAGCTTGACCCGCTGGGACTCGCCTCCGGACAGGGTTGGCGCCGGCTGGCCCAGGCGGATGTAGCCCAGGCCCACGTCCACCAGGGTGTCCAGGTAGCGGGCGATGGAGGGATAGGCCTTGAAGAAGTGGGCGGCCTCCTCGATGGGCATGTCCAGCACATCCGAGACGGTCTTGCCGTTGTAGGTGACCTCAAGGGTCTCCCTGTTGTAGCGCTTGCCGTGGCAGGTCTCGCACTGCACGTAGACGTCGGGCAGGAAGTTCATCTCGATCTTGATGGTTCCGTCACCGTGGCAGGTTTCGCAGCGGCCGCCCTTGACATTGAAGGAGAAACGGCCTGGCCCGTAGCCGCGCACCTGGGCCTCCGGTGTCTTGGCGAAGAGCTGACGGATCTTGTCCCAGACGCCGGTGTAGGTGGCCGGGTTGGAGCGCGGGGTGCGGCCGATGGGGTTCTGGTCCACGTGGATGACCTTGCGCACCTGATCCACGCCCTCAACCCGGGTGTGCTTGCCGGGCACGATGCGGGCGTTGTTGAGCTGGTCGGCCAGAACCGGGTAGAGGATGGAGTTGACCAGGGTGGACTTGCCTGAGCCGGAGACGCCGGTGACCAGGGTCATGACCCCCAGTGGGAAGGAGACCTTGAGGTTCTTCAGGTTGTTCTCGCGTGCCCCCACCACGGTCAGCTGTCGGGTCCGGTTGGTCTTGCGGCGGCGCTTGGGCACCTCGATGGAACGGCGTCCGGCGATGTAGTCGGCGGTGATGGAGCAGGAGGCCTTGACCAAGTCCTGCGAGCGCCCGGAGAAGATGACCTCCCCGCCATGCTCGCCTGCTCCCGGGCCGATGTCGACCAGCCAGTCGGCCTGGCGGATGGTGTCCTCGTCATGTTCGACCACGATCAGGGTGTTGCCCAGGTCGCGCAGCCGCTGCAGGGTCTTGATCAGTCGGTCGTTGTCCCGCTGGTGCAGGCCGATGGAGGGTTCGTCCAATACGTACATGACGCCCACCAGGCCTGAGCCGATCTGGGTGGCCAGACGAATGCGCTGGGCCTCGCCGCCGGAGAGGGTGGCTGCCGCCCGGGATAGGGTCAGATAGTTCAGGCCCACGTCGTTGAGGAAGCGCAGACGGGCGCGAATCTCCTTGAGGACCTCCCCGGCGATCTTGGCCTGGGCGCCCTCCATGTGCAGGCCCTCAATCCACTTCAGGCTGGCGGACACGGCCATGTCGCAGACCTGGGCGATGGACAGGCCGTCCACGGTCACAGCCAGCACCTCGGGCTTCAGACGCTTGCCCTGGCAGACCTGGCAGGGCACCTCGCGCATGTAGGACTCGTAGTACTGCTTCATGGGCTGCGAGTCGGTCTCGTCGTGGCGACGCATCAGGGTGCGGACCACGCCCTCGAATCCGGTGGTGTACTCGCGCAGGCGGCCCCAGCGGTTCCGGTAGGAGACGTCCACCTTGAAGTCGTGCCCGTACATGACGGCGTGGCGGACTTCCTCGGGCAGGTCCTTCCAGGGGGTCGAGGTGGAAAAGCCCATCTCCTTGGCCAGGCCGTCCAGCAGGTGACCATAGAAGCGTTGCTGGCTCTTGGTGCCGCTCCAGGGTTCCACGGCCCCGTCCTTGAGGCTCTTCTCAGGGTCGGGCACCACCAGCTCAGGGTCAATCTCCAGGTTGAATCCCAGGCCGGTGCAGGCCGGGCAGGCTCCGTAGGGGGCGTTGAAGGAGAAGGTCCTGGGTTCGATCTCATCCAGCTCCAGCTCGTGGCCGTTGGGGCAGGACCGCTTCTCGGAGAAGGGCTGACGACGCTCGGGGTCCTTGGCATCCAGATCCACGAAGTCGGCAACTACAGTGCCCTTGGCCAGGCGTAGGGCGGTCTCCACGGAGTCGGTCAGCCGCTGGCGCATGCCCTCACGAATGACCAGCCGGTCCACCACCACCTCGATGGTGTGCTTCTTCTGCTTGGTCAGCTTGATGGAGTCGGACAGCTGGTGCATGTCCCCGTCGATGATGGCCCGGGAGTAGCCGTCGGAGCGCAGGAGCTCAAGCGTCTCGACGAACTCGCCCTTGCGGCCCTTGACGATGGGAGCCAGCAGCTGGAAGCGGGTCCCCTCGGGCCTGGACATGAGGGTGTCGACGATCTGCTGCGGCGACTGGGCGCGTACCTCGGCCCCGCAGACCGGGCAGTGGGGAATGCCGGTCCTGGCGAAGAGCAGGCGCAGGTAGTCGTAGACTTCGGTGATGGTGCCCACAGTGGACCGGGGGTTGCGGTTGGTGGTCTTCTGGTCGATGGAGACGGCCGGGCTCAGGCCCTCGATGAAGTCCACGTCGGGCTTGTCCATCTGGCCCAGGAATTGGCGGGCGTAGGCGGACAGGGATTCCACGTAACGGCGCTGGCCCTCGGCGAAGAGGGTGTCGAAGGCCAGGGAGGACTTGCCCGATCCCGACAGACCGGTGAAGACCACCATCCGGTTGCGGGGTATGGACAGGTTGACGTTCTTGAGGTTGTGGGCCCGGGCGCCCTGGATGACGATCTTGCGGTCGTTGGGCACCATGGACAGGTCCGCCACCAGGGACCCCTTGGATTCGATCATGCGCGGGTTTTCGATGGCCGCGTCCACTGTCGACTTAGGCTTGTTCTGCTGCTTCACGTGCTTCCCATCCGCTTCCCTGAAGACCCATGGCCAAGGCTGAGGCCAAAGCCTGACCATACTATCGCCGGGGCCGAATAATTCGAACAGGTGTTCGATGACGGCTTAGATGGCTGGGGTCGGCGGATCCAGGGTCGGATGGCTGCAGCCGTTGAGGAAACAGTCGTGCTGGTGGTCGTTGATCATGCCGGCCGCCTGGAGGAAGGAGTGGACGGTCACCGGTCCCAGGAATCGCAGACCCAGGTCGCGCATATCCTTGCAGACGATGGCTGACAGGTGGTCGTAGCGCGGTATGGATGGATCGTCCGGGTAATCATGGTTAATGGTCTGGCCGCCGGTGAAAGACCAGCAGTAGCGGTCGAATGCCTCCCCGGGAAATTGGCGGGCGATCAGGGTGGCGTTGGCCACCGTAGCCTCGATTTTCCGTCGATTGCGGATAATGGCCGGGTCGGCCATGAGACGGTCGATGCGGTCGGCGTCGAAGGCTGCGACGGCCTGAATATCGAAGTTGTCGAAATCCTTGAAGAGGGCCTGGCGGCGGTGCAGGACCAGCTGCCAGCTGAGACCGCACTGGAATATCTCCAGGGAGAGCATGGCGAAGAGCCTCTGGGAGCCGTGCAGGGGGCGGCCCCACTCGTGGTCGTGATAGCTGCGCATGAGCGGATCGTCCACCCGAGCCCAGTCGCATCGATATAAAGGTTCGGCCACTTCACACTCCCCTCTCCAGTATTTGGCTTCAGGCTAGCACCGGCGGTCACCCAGACCGGGTGGTCAATACCACTGAGCCAGGCGGGCCGCTTTAAAGTTGGAGCAGAGGCCGGTCGGCCCATGCCCGGGGCCATCCCCATGGCGGCAGTACGGTTGCGGCCGGCAAGGAGAGGAAGCATGTGCCATGACTGACAAGGACAATCCGCGCAGACTCTGGACCGACGATGAGGACCCGGTCGAGAGGGCCAAGCGCACCTCCCCTGCCATGCAGGGCAACCAATCAACCTCGGGCTCGTCATCGGCAGCCCGGAGTTCGAAGAATGAGAGTTCAGCATCTTCCGGTGCGTCGACTTCGAATTCTTCGACTTCGAATTCATCTTGCTCAGATTCATCGTCTTCAAGTGCCACAGCCAAGCAGTCTGGTGACTCGTCGCAGAAGTCATCGACTGAAAAAACCAGCACAAATGAGACCGCCAGTAGAGGCGAGAAACGCTCTGATAACAGCAGCACTAAGGCAGCACAGGAATCAAATCAGACCAAAAGGCAGGATCAGCCTGAGAAGGAGCAGGAATCCTCCAAGGGACGCGGCTGGAAGCTCTTCGAGGACATCCTGCTCTGGGTGGCCTGGGTGGCCATGGTGGGCTTCAACGGCTATGCGGAGGTCTACCACTTCAATGGCACGACCGTGGGCGGTCTGGCCCGCAAGGTCGATCTGTGGATCATGCCCGCCGGCTACGTCTTCGCCATCTGGGGGGTCATCTACATAGCCCTGGCCATCTGGCTCTTCCGCTTCTGCCTGGCGGGACCGAGCCGCAAACGTCTGGGCTTCCTGCCCTTTACACTGAGCGGACTGCTCTTCGTGGCCACCTGCTGCCTGAACATCGCCTGGCTGGCCCTGTGGCACATGGAGCGCAACTTCTGGGCTCTGGTCATCATCCTGATTCTGACCGTGCTGGCCTGGATGCTCTACGCTCTGGTGCGCAGGGACGCCACCAAGGCCGGAACCCCCACCGCCGCCAAGGCCCTGGACTGGATTCCCCTGTCCATCTACGCCAGCTGGCTGAGCGTGGCCACCCTGGTCAACGCCGGATACATGGTGGTCGCCGGGCACAAGGTCGGCAGTGCCGTCCAGGGATTCGCCACCATCATCGTGGTCGGCGCCCTCCTGGCCGTCGCTTATCTGATGAACAGGCATGGCAAGGACTGGGTCTTCGGCCTGGTGGTCATCTGGGCCTGCCTGGGCATCGGCATCAGGATCTTCTCCTTCGCGGCCGCCATGGGCGTGCTGGTCATTGCCCTGACCGCTGTGGGCGCCTTCCTGGTCTACTTCCCCTGGAACAAGTTCAGGGTGGTCCGCCGCTGATCCATCCATGATGCATCCATTGCCCCGTCAGCCGAGACGCACTGGCGGGGCTTGCTTCTTGCTACCATGATTCCTTGCAAGTTTTGAATCCATGAGGAAAGCGGGGTCGGAGGCGGCATGGCTATTGAGGCGCAGGGACTTGAGATCCGAATAGGTGCCCGACTACTGCTGCAAGCCACCGACTTCCACGTGACCAAGGGCGACCGGATCGGCCTGGTGGGCCGCAACGGCGCCGGCAAGACCACGCTGACCCGGGTCATCACCGGCGACATGCTCCCCTCGGCCGGCAAGGTGCGGGTGACCGGACAGCTGGGATACCTGCCCCAGTCCACTCATGCGGGCGACTCCGAACAGAGCGCCCTGGACCGGGTCATGAGCGCCAGGGACATTGCATCCATCATCCAGCGGATGCGCAAGGCCGAGACCGAGATGACCAGTCCAGATCCCAAGGTCATGGAAAAGGCCATGAAGCGCTACGACAAGGCCCAGCAGGACTTCGAGAACGCCGGGGGCTATGCGGCCCAATCCCAGGCCATCGTCATGGGCGAGAGCCTGGGGCTGAGCCAGGAGACCCTGCAGCAGGCACTGGGCACCCTCTCCGGCGGTCAGCGCCGACGTGTCGAGCTGGCCAGGATCCTCTTCTCCGATGCCGACACCCTGATTCTGGACGAGCCCACCAACCACCTGGATGCCGACTCCATCGAATGGCTCAAGGGCTACCTGCGCCGGTTCGAGGGCGGCTTCCTGATCATCTCCCACTCCACCGAGCTGCTGGACGAGACCGTCAACCGTATCTGGCACCTGGATGCCCAGCGTTCCTGCATCGACATGTACACGATGGGATGGAAGGCCTACCTGCGCCAGCGGGTGGTCGACGAGGAGCGCCGCCGCCGCGAACGGGAGGTGGCCGAGAAGAAGGCCGACCGTCTGATGCGGCAGGGCATCCGCCTGCACGCCAAGGCCACCAAGGCCGTGGCCGCCCAGAACATGATGCGCCGTGCCCAGCGCCTGCTGGCCGACACCCAGGAGGCGGAGAAGGCCGAGAAGGTGGCGGACCTGCGCTTCCCGGATCCTGCTCCCTGCGGCCGCACGCCCATCATGGCCGAGGACCTGTCCAAGGCCTACGGCTCCAACATCGTCTTCGCCGGCATCAACCTGGCCATCGACAAGGGCTCCCGGGTAGTCATCCTGGGGTACAACGGCGCTGGCAAGACCACCACCCTGCGCCTGCTGGCCGGCATCGAACAGCCCGACACGGGCAAGGTGACCCTGGGGCATGGGGCCAAGATCGGCTACTTCGCCCAGGAGCACGACACCCTGGATAACGACGTCACCGTTCTGGAGAACCTGCAGCATGTGGCCCCTGACCTGGACAACACCCAGGCGCGGACCATCCTGGGCTCCTTCCTCTTCTCAGGGGACGACGCCATGAAGCCCACCAAGGTGCTTTCGGGCGGCGAGAAGACCCGCCTGGCCTTGGCCACCCTGGTGACCAGCCGGGCCAACGTCCTTCTGCTGGACGAGCCCACCAACAACCTGGACCCCGCTTCACGCGAGGAGATACTCAAGGCCATCGCCAAGTACGAGGGGGCCATCGTGCTGGTCACCCACGACGAGGGGGCCGTCAAGGCGCTCAACCCTGAGCGGGTCCTGCTCATGCCCGATGGGGATGAGGACCTCTGGAGCGACGACTACCTGGATCTGGTGGCCGAAGAGTAGGCAGCCGCAATAGCGAGCGGGTCAGTCGTCCCCTCCTAGGACCTCCACGCCCTTGACCCCTGGGGTCTGACCAATGGATTCCACCAGCTCGGTCACATCCCCCTTGCCCAGCAGGTTGACGGTGACATCGGCGCCCTTCCAGGCATCCCGGTGCAGCTCGTGGATGGTCAGCACCCGGGATTCGAAGCCCATTCGGGTGGCCAGGAGCAGGGATTCGCGCAGACAGCCGTGGCCGTCCTGATATACGATGCGCAGGACCGTGTTCTGACGGTTGCGCAGGAACCACTTGAGGATGGGCGCGATGACCAGGACGGCCAGAAAGTAGAAGACGACCGCCAGGATGGCGATGGCGAAGAGCTGGACCCCGCAGGCCATGCCTACGGCGGCGGCCACCCAGATGGCGCTGGCTGTGGTCAAGCCCTTGACCGAGTCGTGGTTGAAGAAGATGACCCCGGCCCCGATGAAGCCGATGCCCGAGGCCACGCCAGCCGCGATTCGCGAGGCATCCCAGGAGTAGTTGCCCACAGCGGCCTGGATGCCGTAAAGGGAGACCATGGTGAACAGGCAGCTGCCCAAGCCCACCAGAATATGGGTGCGGATGCCAGCGTCGTGCTTGAGGAACTCGCGCTCGAAGCCGATCAGGCCACAGAGCACCACCGTCAGGACCACCGCCATAATCTGCCCTTGATTCGGCATTGCGAATCCCTGCATGGATTTCCTTCCTGCTCTCGTAAATAGGCAGACCTTATAACGCTTGCAGGACAAGGCCATCGGATAGAGTGGAGCCAGCACGTGGCCGGCCGTGCCGCCGCCGCACGTGGACCTTTTGAATGAGGGGTGTGATGCCATGAAGCCGTCACCAGATGAACGCCGCGAAGCCCGCCGGACTCTGGCCACCAGCGCCTATACCGCCGACATGATCCGATCCTTGGAGCAGCCGTTTTTGGATGACGGGGTGCCCCTGATGCGTATCGCCGCCGGATCCCTGGCCTCCGTGGCCGACGTCATGCTGACCCAGGCCGGGCTGGAGCCGGCAGGAGCCAGGATCGTCCTGCTGGCAGGAGCCGGCAACAATGGCGGCGACGGGCTCTACGCCTCGGCTGACCTGGCCGGGCACGGGGCCGACGTGACGGTGGTGGCGACCGGGCAGAGCCTGCACCAGGGCGGATTGGATGCCCTCCTGCGTGCCGGCGGAGTGGTCACGGCCCTGGATCCCCAGGCAGCCATCCCCGGCTGCGAGGCACCGGCCGGCCCGGACCAGGCCTCCGAAGAACTGGACCAGGCCCTGGAGCTGTGCCGACAGGCGGATCTGATCATCGATGCCATGACGGGCATCGGCCTCAAGGGGGCGCTGCGCGGCATCCCCGCCGCTCTGGCCGCGGAACTGGGCATGGAGGGCGGTCTGCCCGACAGGCCAGCCTGGCACGACCCCGCCGGTCAAGACGGGCCCCTGGTGCTGGCCGTGGATACTCCCTCCGGCGTGGACATTGATGAAGGCACCCTGCCCGGGGCCTACATACCGGCGGATGTGACCGTGACCATGGGAGCCATGAAGCCCTGCCTGATGCTGCCTCCGGCCGCCTACGTCTGCGGAAGAGTCGTCCTGGTGGACTTCGGCTTCGACACCTCGGCCCTGGCCCCCAGCGTCTCCTGCATGAACGCCGAGGACTGCGCCGGACTTTTGCGCGCGCCCCGGGTGGATGACACCAAGTACACCAGAGGCGTGGTTGGCCTGGTCACCGGATCCGCGCTCTACCATGGCGCTGGGCTGCTCTCCAGCAGGGCGGCGGCCAGCGGCAACGTGGGCATGATCCGCTACTGCGGCCCCGAGCAGGTGGGCGATCTGATCCTGCAGGAGCTGCCCGAGACTGTCCTGGGCCGCGGAAGGGTCGAGTCCTGGGTGCTGGGTTCGGGTGTGCCCACCCGGCAGGCCCAGGAGGCCGCTGGACCTGAAGGCCAGGACGATCAGCGGGATCTGATTGCCGACATACTCAACCGACAGGCCGCGGATCTGGACGAGGACGAGGCAGCGGCCGATCCGCCGGTGGTCGCCGATGCCGGAGCCCTGGACCTGCTGCCGGACCGGCTGGGGCCACGCACCGTCCTGACCCCGCATGCGGGCGAGATGGCCGCCCTGCTCAACTCGCATGGCGAGAACGTGGACGGCGACCAGGTCATGGCCGAACCCCTGCACTGGGCTGTCCGCGCCTGCCAGCTGACCGGGGCCACCATTTTGCTCAAGGGCGCCATCACACTGGTTGTCGGCGAGGACGGCACCGACCGCCCCCGGGTCATGACCACCGGCTTCGGGCCGGCCTGGCTGTCCACGGCCGGATCAGGGGACGTGCTCTCCGGCACCATCGGAGCGCTGCTGGCCCAGAACGCCGGACCGATCCAGGATGATGCCACCCTGATGGCGGATCTGACGGCAGCTGCGGCCTTCCTGCACGGACTGGCCGGTTCTTTGGCCAGCGGCGGCAGGCAGACCGGCTGGGAGCAGCCGCTGATCTTCGACCCCCGCAAGCCCCAGGATTTCGCCGATCTGGTAGCCCAGGACAGCCAGCGGGATGGTCACGGGACTGTTGCAGGACCCATGGGACAACCGATTCGCGCCGGGCAGGTGGCCGATGCCCTGCCCAAGGCCATAGGGCTGGTCATGTCAAGAGCCGAGGGAACTGCCGACCAGAACGACCGATCCGCCCAGGATGGGGACGATGCCTCTCAGTTCTTCGAGAACAGCTCGCTTTGGTTCTAAACACGTCCTCAGAAAAGGAGTCTATTCGATGACCGCGCAGCTCATCGTCATGCGTCATGGGGAAAGCGTCTGGACTCAGAAGTCGGTCAACCGTTTCGCCGGTTGGGTGGACGTGCCCCTGACGGAACGCGGACTGGATCAGGCCCGCCATGCCGGACGGCTGCTCAAGGAGTCAGGCCTGCTGCCCGACCTGGTCTTCACCTCCCTGCTGACCCGCAGCATCGTCACCGCCAATACGGTGCTGGATCTGGTTGATCGGGCCTGGATTCCGGTGGAGCGCACCTGGAGGCTGAACGAGCGCCACTATGGCGCCTTCCAGGGGCAGACGCGACCGGCCATGCTGGAACGCTACGGCCAGCAGCAATTCGACATCTACCGGCGTTCCTACGATGTTCGGCCGCCGGCCATCGCAACCGATTCGCCAGACTTTCAGGGAGGGGATCCGCGCTATGCCCCGGCCATGCGCGACGGGCTGGACAGCCGGAATCCGGCCGAGATCCGTGCCGAGTGCCTCAAGGACCTGCTGCTCCGCCTGCAACCCTATTGGCGCAGCCGGATAGCCCCGAACCTGGCCCAGGGCCGGACTGTGCTCGTCGTCACCCACGGGTCCGTGGTCCGCAGCCTGATCAAGGTCCTTGAAGAGGTTGACGACAAGGACATCAGATCCATCAACGTGCCCACTGGCGTGCCCATGGTCTACAGCTTCGTGAACGGCGGAGACGGCAACCCCCAGGTCCAGGGTCCGGGTCGCTATCTGGATCAGGAGGCCGCCGACCAGGGTATGGCTGAAACCGCGGCCCTGGGCCGATAGGGCCTTGGGTATAGATTGGCTTATATGACACTGCTCCAACTGCGCTACATCGTCAAGATCGTCGAATGCGGCTCGATGAACGAGGCCTCGCACGAGCTCTACATCTCCCAGCCGGCACTGAGCTCATCGGTCAAGGAGCTGGAGAACGAGCTGGGCATCGAAATCTTCACCCGCCACTCCCAGGGGATCGCTCTGACCGTGGACGGGGCGGAATTCCTGACCTACGCACGACAGATTCTGGACCAGACCGACCTGCTGGAGGCCCGCTATAAGCAGGTCAGGCCCCGCAAGCAGCTCTGCCGGGTCTCCACCCAGCACTACATGTTCGCAGTGGAAGCCTTCGTGGAGATGATCAACTCCATCGATTCCGACGAGTACGAATTCACCATACGGGAGACGCGCACCAGGGACATCATCGACCAGGTGGCCACCCTCCAGTCCGAAATCGGCATCATCTACGAGTCCGACTTCAACAAGCGGGTGCTGTCCAAGATGCTCCGGGAGAAGCACCTGGACTTCCACCCCCTCTTCCGGGCGGACCTGCATGTCTTCATCGCACGAACCAACCCCCTGGCCGATCGGGCCATGGTGACCATGAAGGACCTGGAACCCTACCCCTTCCTCCAGTACGAGCAGGGCGAAGAGGGTTCCTTCTACTTCGCCGAGGAGGCGGTCTGGCCCGACTACTCCCCCAAGCAGATCACCGTGAGTGACCGGGCCACCATGCTCAACTTCATCGTCGGGCTCAACGCCTACACGGTCTGCACCGGCATCGACAACGAGGACCTCAACAACGAGAAGATCGTCAGCGTCCCCCTGGAGTCGGACGAATCCATGCTGGTGGGCTGGATCGTCAACAGCCGGACCAAGCTGTCCCATGCCGCCGAACTCTACTTGGACAAGCTGCGCCAGGTGGTGTCCAGCCACGGATACTCGCTGATCGAGCAGGAGCCAGGCGAGCAGGAGCCAGGCAAGCGACAGTCCAACAGATAACAGTTCCTCCTGTAGCGGTGACGAGTGAACTTCGCCGCTGGTCACTAATCGCCGTTCACTTTACTGCCAGCGCTTTTCCCTGTGCTCCGATGGAGGGCATCTTCCCCTGATGGCCCACATCCTGCGATTTGAGCCCCAGGGCCTTGAGCAGGGCTCGATCCAGATGTTCCAATCCGCCTTGGCTCTTGGCCGCTGCGGTCAGATCCCAGACCCTGCCGTTGATCATGATGGTGGGGGTCGAGAACTCCCCTTTGGCGTCCTTGGCGTCCTTGCGGGTGATGGCATAGGCATTGACCTTGTCCACCCATGGCCTGTAGGTGCCCTGGGCGAAACGGTCTGCCAAAGCCCTGGGCACGCCCACGCCCACGGCCTTGTCGGCCAGACGTGCATCGGAGACCGCCTGATAGGAGCTTTCATTGGGTTGGAAGTCTGCTGCAAAGACGGCGGCAGCGAAGGCCGGCAGATGATCCGGATCCTCCTGGGCCACCATGGCCAGGGCGTTGTCCACGCGGCTGGAGTACTGGTCACTGGAGGCCGAATCCAGGAAGTTCAAAAAGTTGTAGGTGACGTTGATCTGACCGGCGCTGATCATGCGCTGCAGCTGGGGATCGATGACCCGGCCCACCTTGCCGCACCAGGGGCACATGGGGTCCATGAAGATCTCAAGGGTCGGTGCGTCGGCAACCTTCTTCTTGCTGCCGACCCCCTTGGCTGAAACAGTCAGCCCTCCCTGGTCGTCGGCCACCGAAGGCTTGACGGTGACCTCTTGCAGGGCCTTGTAGGCCTTGGCGTCCCCGCTGGGACCATGGCTGACTTGCGCGGTCGACGCTCCTGATGAGGGCTTTTGGGCTGACTGGTTGCCTGCTGCATGATCAGCCCACAGCATGTAGATGCCTGCCGCAAGCACCAGCACAAGAGCCACCGCCACCAGTATCAACGGAACCCTCCGCGAGCTCTGTGCAGGTGCACTGTCTTCAGAGCCGCTCTCCTGAGGCTGACCTGTCTCTATGGGTTTCTCCTCAGTGGCAATTCGCCCATCAGCCGAAGTGGCCGAAACGGCAGGCTTGGTCGCATTCACCGCGTCGGCCGTAGTCTGGTCCGGTTCCTCATGACCGTTCTGTCCCAGAGGTTTTGTCATGATCCATGGCCTTCCTTGCGATGATGATCCGTCGGCCTGCCCGCCGGACCTTTACCAATCTACACGAGGGTCGGCCGACAGCAGGACCGTCCGAAGAATGTGCGCTGATATGAGCCGGTCCTTGCTCAGGCCCCGTAGCGCTCCAGATAGTCCCTGGCAGCATCGGCCGTGTGCTGATCCAGAATGGGCGACCCGTCCGGGCCCTTCATGGAGGCAGCCGCATCGAAGATCTGGCGGACGTTGACAATGCTGATGACAGGGAAGTGGAATTCATCCATGATGGACTCGACAGCCGAGCCCTGGCCCTGTCCGGTGCGCTCCATCCGGTCCACGGAGAGCACCAGGCCGACGATGGTCACCTTGGCCTGGGACATGATCTTGGGCACCACCTGGCGAACCGCGGTCCCGGCGGTCATGACGTCATCCACCAGCAACACCCTCATACCATCCCTGAGCTGGGTGCCGACCATGAGGCCTCCGTCGCCATGGTCCTTGACCTCCTTACGGTCAAAGGTGTAGCCGACCGGCATGTCGTGCGCCCCACTCAGGGCGATGGCGGTGGAGACGGCCAAGGGAATCCCCTTATAAGCCGGACCGAAAACCGTGTCGATGTCGGCGGGCAGGGTCCCCTGCTTCACGGCCTGCACGATGATCCGGGCGTAGAACTCCCCCAGCAGGGCGATCAACCGTCCGTCATTGAAGGCTCCGGCGTTGATGAAGTAGGGCGAGCGCCGCCCCGACTTCAGGGTGAAGTCACCGAACTTGAGGGCCCCGCTCTGCAGCAGAAAGCTGGTGAAGCCCTCCTGGATGCGGCGGGTCTGCTCCTGGGCTTCCCCGTCTTGGTTGGTCGTGTTTTCGGCTGCGGATGCGCTCATCGCCAGCACTCCCCTTTCTTGAGCAAATCGGCCAGCTTGGGCCGCTCGTCCAACAGATCGTCCAGCTCCCGGGCCACCCTCATGGGCGCCACAGGATCCACCAGGGCCGCAGCCCCGACCTCCACGGCGTTGGCCCCTGCATAGAGGAATTCCAAGGCCGTGAGCCCCGAGTCGATGCCCCCGATGCCGATGATGGGAACCTCGGGCAGTGCCTGACGCACCCGCCAGACGAAGGACAAGGCAATAGGCAGGATGCAGGGGCCTGAGACACCGCCGGTGCCCTGGGCCAGGATGGGTCTGCCCGTGTTGATGTCGATGCGCATGCCCACCAGGGTGTTGATCAGACTGAGGGCATCCGCTCCCCCATCGACGGCCGCCCGGGCCACCTCCACGATGTCGGTGACGTTGGGGGTCAGCTTGACCACCATGGGCTTGTCCGTCAGACCCCGAAGGCGGGTGATCAGCCGGTTCAGGGCCTTGGCGTCAGTGCCTACGGACATCCCCCCGTGAGAGACGTTGGGGCAGGAGACGTTGATCTCCAGCATGTCCGCCGGGGAGTCGGCCAAGCGTTCCACGACCGTGGCATAGTCCTCGTCGCTGTGGCCGGCCACATTGGTGACCACGTTGGCTCCCAAGGCCTTGAGCCTGGGCAGCTCGTCCACCAGATAATGGTCCACACCCGGGTTCTGCAGACCCACGGAGTTGACCATGCCGGCTGGACTCTCGGCGGTCCTGGGCGTGGGGTTGCCTTCCCAGGGAACCGGTGAAACACCCTTGGTGGAGATGGCACCCATCTGGGAGACGTCGTAATAGCCCCCACAGGCATCCAGGTTGAAGGTGCCCGAGGCCGTGCCCACCGGGTTCTTCCAGGGCATGCCGGCCACAACAGTGCCATGCCGCCAGGTGTGCGGATCCAGAGGATCCATGATTGTCAGCCCGCTCATCGTGCCTCCTTCTTGTCCCCGCCTGCATCCCAGATCAGACGGTCGGCGGCAAAGACCGGGCCGTCCTTGCAGACCTTGAGCCTGCCGTCCACGGTGTCGACCACGCAGGCCACGCAGGTGCCATAGCCGCACCCCATCCGGGACTCCATGCAGCACTGGGCAGGCAGGCCGGCCTTACGGGCCCAGGCGGCCACGGCCCGCATCATGGGCAGGGGGCCGCAGGTCAGGATGATGGTCCGCTCAGGATCGATGTCGCCGCGAACCCGGTCCAAAAGGGTTATCACATCCCCGGAGGCATTGTCGATGGATTCCAGCCGATCGGTCAGCGAGCCCATGATGGCATCCGCGAACCGATGGTCCCGATAGCCCAGCAAGGCGGTGGTACGCACTCCGGACCGACCTTGCAGGCACTGGGCTGCGCGGATCAGCGGGGGGACGCCCAGGCCGCCACCCACCAGCAGATAGTGAGCCGGTTTCTCCAGGTCGAAGCCATGACCCAGGGGTCCCAGCAGGTCCACAGCCATGCCTGGCTGCAGTCGGGAGAACTCGTAGGTCCCCTGGCCCACTACGGCGAAGATGATCTCAATCTGCTCGCCCTCCAAAACCCGGCTGATGCCGAAGGGCCTGGGCATCATGGTCATCCGGTCGGCCGAGTAGAGGTTGATGAAAGCTCCTGCCGGGGCGTGGGCTGCCAGGTAGGGGTCGCGGATGAGCATCCGCCAGACCTGCCGGTCCAAGGGCTCCATGCCGGTGACCTGGGCGGTGCGCCGTCCGGGCAGTCGGCCTGCTTCTTGGGCCTGCTCCTCCACCTGGCTGGTGGATATGAAGAGGTTGGGTTTCATCGGGCCTCCTTGATCGCCTGATTGAGATCGTCCTTCATGGCCTGCGCGGCTTGGCGGGCATCGCGGGTGACCATACCCAGGGCCGCCTGAACGCTCAGCTGCGGGCTGTAGTCCGGATCCTTCCGCCAGGCTGCGATGATCCCCCGTGAGGAGTTGACCACAGCGCCGCCGCCGGACCGGTCGAACATGGGCGCCACGTCGGCCGCCGAACCACCCTGGGCTCCGTAGCCGGGGACCAGGAAGAAGGTGTGGGGCATGGCCCGGCGCAGCAGTGCGCCGTCCTCGGGGTGGGTGGCGCCGACCACGGCGCCAAGTCTGGAGTAACCTGATTGGCCGATGGAGGACTGCCCCCAGGATTCGACCAAGTCGCCCAGGCGCTGATAGATAGTGCCGCCGCCCGAGTTCACGTCCAGGCCCAGTTCCTGGATCTGGCTGCCCGAGGGGTTGGAGGTGCGCACCAGGGCGAAGAGGTCTCCCTGGATGTGTCCGGCTGCCTCTAGGAAGGGTTCAACACCGTCGGAGCCCAGGTAGACATTGATGGTCAGGGCATCCTCGTACCAGGGGAACCTCCCGCCTGTTGGGGCCGACCCATCCACTGCCTGCCCCTGATTGAAGGGCAGGGGAAGCCCGTCCAGGTGGGCGGCATAGGCCTCGGCCGTGGAGCCGATGTCCCCGCGCTTGACGTCACCGATGACATAGAGGCCGCGGTCGGCTGCAGCCCGGCAGGTGCCGGTGTAGGCCCTGATGCCCCAGGGCCCCAGGGCCTCGTACATGGCGATCTGGGGCTTGACTGCGGGCACCAGGTCGCCCACGCCTTCCAGGATGGACAGGTTGAAGCGCAGATAGGCCCGGGCCAGGTGGTCCGCCCAGACGGCCTGAGCCTGTTCGCCCTGGGTCTGCTGCGGATCCTTGGGGTCCAGGCCCATCTGGGCCATGCTCCCGGCGGCGCGCTGCCGGGCCTGTTCGATCAGCTGGCTGGGCAGCAGTTCCGGTCGCGGATCCAGGCCGACCACGGTCGGATTCTGCTTGTCCTGGATGAGCGCGGTCAGTCGGTCCATGCTCAGATCCTTTCCCTGGTGATGACACGGCTTGCGGGCAGGCGGGAGAAGACCAGATGCCCATCCTTGATGGTGGCCATGATCCGTCCGGTCAGTTCCGCCCCGGCGAAGGGGGTGTTCCTCGCCTTGGAGTGGAAGCGGTTGGGATCAACCTTCCACTTGGCCTCAGGATCCAAGATGACCAAGTCGACGGGTGGCTGGCCAGCCTTATTGACCGTGTTGGCCATGTACGAGGGCAGGTCTTCGGGCAGGAACCGGTGCATGCCCATGAGCTCTGCTGGAGCTAAGGACATGAGCTCGATCAGGCGGTCATGGCTGATGAGCCCGCTTTTGACCAGGACCTGGTTGCAGACCGCGTAGGCAGTCTCAAGGCCGATGATGCCGTTGGGGGCATCCTTGAGCCCCAACGCCTTCTCAGCAAGAGTGTGGGGGGCGTGGTCGGTGGCGATCATGTCCACAGTGCCGTCGGCCACGGCCTCAAGGGCAGCCTGTTGGTCGGCGCGGGACCGCAGCGGAGGGTTCATCTTGGCCATGCTGCCGCAACGCAGCAGGTCCTCGTCACAGAGGGCCAGATAGTGGGGTGCGGTCTCGCAGGTGATCGGCAGACCATGGGCCTTGGCCCGGCGGACAGCTTCGAACCCGCCGTCGGTGCTGACATGTTGCAGATGCACCCTGGTGCCGGTGCGTTCTGCCAGGGCGATGTCCCGATTGATGATGGCGGTCTCGGTGGAGGCTGGAATCCCCTCCAGTCCTAGCTGGCGGCTGACAGCACCAAGGTTGACCTGACCGTGCTCGTGGTGTTCACAGTGGTCCAGGATGGGCAGATCGAATTCCCGGGCATTGGCGGCCACAGCCTCAAGGGCCTGATCGGCGACGGCCGAGCCGTCGTCACTGATGGCCACTACAGGGTGTGCCCATCCGTGGCCGGGCAGGTGCCCCGACCAGTCGTCTGGGTTTGAGGCCTGACGGCCTGCCCGGTCCTTGGTAGCAGCCACGCAGAGGGCATAGTCCACCGGCAGGCACAGCCCGTGGTCACGTTCATAGGATTCCAGGTATTCGATGACCGTGCGCCCGTCGGCCATCTTCGCCTGGCCGTCCATGGCGGGCTGGGTATTGGGCATGAGCAGTATCAGCCCGTAGCCTCCGGCCGCTGCGGCAGCTGCGCCGGTGACCATATCCTCTTTATCGGTCTGCCCAGGGTCGCGCAGGTGGACGTGGGGATCGACCAGGGCCGGAGCCAGTACCAGCCCCGAAGCGTCTATCTGATCCGCCCCCGCCGACATGGCACCGGTCTCGTCGATCAGCGCGTTTTCGACTGCCTGGGGAAGCACCAGATCGACCGCCCTGCCGTTGCGCCAATCAGTCAACCCCAGTAGCCGCATGTCAGTCTTCAGCCTTCTCGTCGCAGTAGTCGCAGCGGTAGACCCCGGCATCGTCCAGGTGGAAGCGTTGGTCCACGCCGGTCTCCACCGTGGTCACACAACGGGGGTTGACACAGGTGATGACGTTGACCAGATGGTTGGGGCGGTCCGGCTGATGCTTACTGACGATCCTGCCCTGCCGGACCACATCGACGGTGGCCTCGGGGGCGATGAACCCCAGGGCGGTCAGGTCCAGATCCCCGGTCTGCTCGATCTTGATGATGTCCTTGGACCCGTACTTGCGGCTGTCCGTGTTCATGATCAGGGCCAGCCTGGTCTTCGCCGGGTCCACGCGCAGGTAGTGCAAGACCTTCAGGGCTGTGCCCGCACGAACGTGGTCGATGATGATGCCATCAACAATACTGGTGACCTTCATGCCGCCACCTCCTTCTGCTTGCGGTAACCGGGCAGCTCGTCACCCAGCAGGGCGCTCTCCAGGGCCATTCTGACCAGCATGCCATTGCGGACCTGCTGGAAGTAGGCCGCACGCGGATCATCGTCCACCTCCACGGCAATCTCATTGACCCTGGGCAGCGGGTGGAGAATGGCCATGTCGGGGCGCGCGGACCGAAGCTTGTCGGCATTCAGAATGTAGGTGTCGCGCAGGCGCAGGTAATCGTCCTCGTTGAAGAATCGCTCCTGCTGGACACGGGTCATGTAGAGCACGTCCAGGTCACCGATGACCCCGTTCAGGTCCCCGGTCTCACGGTAGGTGCAGTCAGCCGAGGAGCGAATCCTCTCCAGGACGTATTCGGGGGTACGCAGCTCGTCGGGACTGATCAGGACGAAGTCCACATGGCCCAGGCGGCAGAGGGTGGTGATCAGGGAGTGGACGGTGCGGCCGAAGGTCAGGTCCCCGCACAGACCGATGGTCAGGTGGTTCAACCGACCCTTGCGGGCGCGGATGGTGGCCAGGTCGGTCAGGGTCTGGGTCGGGTGCATGTGTCCACCGTCGCCGGCGTTGATGACCGGGACCGTGGCTGCCTGGGAGGCCACCAGAGCGGCCCCTTCTTTGGGGTGGCGGATGGCCACGATGTCGGCGTAGTTGGAGACCGTCTTCAGGGTGTCGCTGATGGACTCCCCCTTGGAGACGCTGGCCAGCTGGGCGCCGGCGAACCCGATGACCTGGCCGCCCAGACGGAGCATGGCCGTCTCGAAACTGAGCCGGGTGCGGGTGCTGGGTTCATAGAAGAGCGTAGCCAGGACCCGGCCGTCGCAGGTGTGGGCCACCTGGCGGCGATGGGTATCGATGTAGGCCGCCCGATCCAGCAGGTCCAGGATCTGGGTCATGGGAATGTCGTCGAGGGTTACCACACTTCGCCCACGAAGGGGAACGACGGCGGAAGAGGTGTTGGATGCGTGATCAACTTGTTGGGACAACGGCTCACCTTCCTCAAGGTGGCCACCTTATGTGACCTGAACAAGCATACGACCCCGGATGGACCCAGGGTCAGCCTCCGTAGAAGAGCCTTTCCATGACCTGCCTGCAGCGGCGCATGGCCGCCAGCAGCTCGTTGACAAAGTGCTGGCCCCGGTGGGCCGGGTAGCCCAAGCAGACCGCGATGCCTCCCAGAACCTGACCATCGTCAGGCAGGATGTCCGCCTGGGAAACACGTCCGGACCAGAGGAAGTTGGCGTTGCGGGCAGCCGTGCAAAGCACCCAGCTGCGGCGTAGGGCCTTGGCATCCTTGGTCTGGATGAGTCCCGCAGCCTCCAGGGCGTCCAGGGCTGTCAGCGTGCCGGTGACCTGCAGCTCAGGCAAATCGTGGGCATGGCGCAGCTGGAGGAGCTGAACCGTCCACTCCACGTCAGACAGCCCTCCCCGACCAAGCTTCAGATGCCGGTCCCGACGCACGCCGCGCGGCAGTCGCTCAGCCTCCATCCGGGCCTTGAGCCGGCGAATCTGTCCCAGTTCCTCCTCGTTGGGTGGCAGCTGAGGGTAGCGCAGCGGATTGGCCGTACCCTCCAGAAAGGCCTTGGCCAGGTCCGCATTCCCGGCTGCAAACCTGGCCCGGATCAGGGCCTGATGTTCCCAGGTCTCGGACCATTCTCGGTAGTAACGCTGGTAGGAGTCCAGGGATCGCACCAGAGGACCCTGGCGTCCTTCGGGGCGCAGGTCAAAGTCCAGATCGATGCCGGGTTCCAGGCTGGCCCGTCCAGCCAGGACGGCCCGCAGGTCGGCGGTCACCCCACGTGCGAATTCCGCCGCCTGGTCCTGGTCGGCGCCCGAGGCTGGACGATAGATCAGCATGATGTCAGCGTCCGAGTTGAAGTTGACCTCCCTGCCTCCGTAGCGGCCCATGCCGATCACAGCCAGATCGGCTGGTGCACTAGCCTGTTCCAGGCGGTGGTCCACGGCCCAGTCCAAGGCTGCATTGATGGCTGCATCATAGACATCGGACATGCCCGCCAGACAGGCCTGCTGATCGTCCACCCCGCTCATCCAGCCCAGTCCAATACGCTCGATCTCCTGTCGGCGCATGGCCCGCACTGCGGTGGCGAACTCCTCCAGCGAGTCCGCATGACGGGTGCGATAGGCCGCGGCGCGCTTGTCAAGGGTGGCTCGATCACGGGGGATCATATCCTGGTCATGGCCCAGCCAGGTGACCGACTGGACGGACCGGGCCAGGGCGCCGGACAGGTAGCGCGAGTTGGACAGGACGTGGCAGAGTCGGCGGGCGGCCGAGGTGGAGTCACGAAGGAAGCCCAGGTATGTGCTCTTGCCGCCGAAGTGCTCCTCCAGGGTTCGCCAGCCCAGCAGTCCCATGTCCGGATCCTGTCCCTCCCCCAGCCACTGGAGAACGGCAGGCATGAGAATACGGTTGATCCGCGCCGATCGGGTCACCCCTGTAGTCAGCGCTGTAACGTGGCGGATGGCTGCATCGGGGTCGGCAAAGCCGATGGATGCGAACCGTGCGCGAGCCGCCTGCGGGCGCAGGCTGACCTCGTCCTCGTCCACCTGGGCATTGATGGGTAGCATGGGGCGGAAGTAGATGGCCTGGTGAAGGTTGCGGACCTCGATCCTGGTGGCCTGGTATTGGGCCAGCATCTGGTCGGCATGCAGACCGAAGGCCCGGGCCAGCCGTCGCAGATCGCGGTTGTTCTCCAGTTCCTCCAGGCTGGGTGGCCGCTGGCCGAGGGTACCTGAACGGTTGATTTTCGGAAAGAGATGGGTGCGACGCAGCTGCCAGATCTGCAGACGATGCTCCATGACCCGCTCGAACCGATAGTCGTGATCCAGCAGGTCGCCGTGCCTGGCAGAGATGTAGCCGCCCTGGGCCAGTGCCTGCAGGGCATCCAGGGTGGCCGGACAACGCAGATCGGGGTCGCTGGAGCCATGGACCAGCTGGAGCATCTGGATGGTGAATTCCACGTCCCGCAGACCCCCCTGACCCAGCTTGATCTCACGCTCCTTGCGGTCCTCGGGTATCAGTCGTTCCACACGTTGGCGCATCCGCTGGCAGTCGTAGACGAAGTTGGGACGCTGGCAGGCACCCCAAACCAGGGGTTCGATCATCGCCGCATACTCCTGGCCCAGGGCCTTGTCGCCCGCGACAGGACGGGCCTTGAGCAGGGCCTGGAACTCCCAATTTTCAGCCCATTGGGCATAGTAGTCAGCGTAAGAGGCCAGACGCCGCACCAGGGGGCCGTCACGCCCCTCTGGCCGAAGGGCGGTATCAACCTTCCAAAGCGGCGGCTCGGTCGATCCGGGAATGACCGCCTGGCAGACTCGCTGCAGGAGGACGGCCATGGCAGTGCCCACAGCGATGGGATCGGTCTCCTTCGAATCGGTCCCTGATGCCGGCTCCACCAAGTACATGATGTCCACATCGGATACGTAATTGAGTTCCTGGGCGCCCAGCTTGCCCATGCCAATGACGGTCAGACGGCATGAATCCGCATCGGGAACCTGACGGCAGGCGATGCTCAGGGCACCCTGCAAGGCAGCATCGGCCATGTCGGACAGGGCCCGGCTGATTGCTGGCTCCAGCTCCAGGGGATCCTCAGCTGCCAGATCCCGGGCCATGACGGCAGCCAGTTGCAGCCGGTATTCAAACCGCAGTGCATCGGCGTAGGCCGCCAGTGAGGGCGCCGAATCCGAATTCTTCTCCACCCGGTCCAAGGCGTCAAGAACCCGCTTCTTCCTGGTTTCCGCCGGACAGTCAGCCAAGTGGTCGTGGTCAAGGGCGGCTGCCTCTACCAGCTCCGGCCGCGAGCGCATCAGTCGCCCCATGGCCTCCGAGGCCCCCAGCACCCGGATCAGCGACTGGGCGGCATCTTGGTTTTCCTGCGGGGATCCGGCCAGAAAGTCCGGCCTGGCTCCCTGCGGGTACTGCTCCAGAATTCGTATCAGCCCAGCAAGGGCTTCGTCAGGATCACAGGCCTGCTCGAGGCTCTGGACCAGGGTTTGCTCCAGCTCCCGATCGTCCACCAGACGGCTAAGCCGATCCAGCCTGACCCGGGCCTTGTCCAGGTCGTGCAGCCCAAGGTGGATCAGGGTCGAAGTGGTCGGTTGCGCTGGATCTTCCATGACTCATCCCCTGCCTTTGCTTAAGGCTCCACAACGACTCTGATGTCTGCGGAACCGGTACAGGCATTATAGGGGTGACGGGTCGTCAGCCTTTACGCCCCTCCCGGAAGGCGCAGACGGCACAGTATACGGTGACAACAGTCAGGCACACGGTGAAGATCAGTGTGGGCCATGTCAGCAGGCTGCCGTCCCGCACGGCCTCAGCCAAGGATTGGACCAGCCAGATGGCGCAGGCAGCAGCAGTCAGGCCATACATCCGAGAACGGGCCTTGCCGGTGATACGCACGATTGTGCTCCTTTTTGCAGATGTTCGAAAGGTGAATGATGGCTTAGGGGACGTGAAGTGCCCGTCCCCTAAGCCGATGGTCAGGTCAGCTCTTGCGGCGCTTGGACATGACATCAATAGCCACAGCCAGCAGGAGCACCAGGCCCTTGATGGTCTTGACGATGGCTGTATCCACACCCATGATGGACAGCCCCTGATTGATGACACCCATGACGAAGGCTCCAACGACGGCCCCGGGAATGGTTCCGATGCCGCCGGTGACAGCCGTGCCGCCGATAAAGCAGGAGGCGATGGCATCCATTTCGAACTCCATGCCTGCCTGAGCAGTGGCCGAGGCCAGTCGTGAAAGCATGCAGATGGCTGCCACGGCCGACAGGAAGCCCATGTGGACGAAGAGCGTGAAGTCCACCCGTTTGGCGTTGATGCCCGAAAGCACAGCGGCCTTGCGGTTGCCGCCCACTGCGTAGACATGCCGGCCGAAGACGGTCCTGGTGAGGATGAAGTTGTAGATCAGGACCAATACGGCCACAATGACCAGCATTATGGGTGTCCCGCCCTGGTTCTCATTGCCGGAGGAGGCCAGCAGGTAGGTCACGAAGAGGATGACGACTGCGGCCACGATGATCTTGCCGGTCATCAAGGCCTTGGGCTCGGGAACCAGACCTACAGCCAGGGTCTTGCGGCGGCGGGCAATCTGCGACCATGCGTATGCCAGGATGCAGATCAGGCCCAGCACCACGGTCAGGCCGTCGAAGGGGCCCCACCATCCCAGGATGTTGGGCAGGTAGTCACGGGCGATCCCCCTGAACTGTGCGGAGGTGATAGGCACGGACTCGCCGACGATGACCGTGGCCAGGCCACGGAAGATCAGCATGCCGGCCAGGGTGGTGATAAATCCTGGAATGCCGATGACGGCGACCCAGAAGCCCTGCCAGATGCCGATCAGCAGACCTACAATCAGGGACAGGCCGATGGCCACGATCCAATTGACCCCCATATGTTCCATGAGGATGGCGCACACGCCTCCGATGAAGGCCACCAGCGAGCCCACCGACAAATCAATGTGGGTGGCGATGATGACCATGACCATGCCGATGGCCAGGATGATCACGTAGGCGTTCTGCTGGATCAGCGAGACGAAGCTGTTGGGTTTGAGCAGCACCCCCTTGGTCAGTATTTCGAAGACGACCACGATGACCACCAGAGCGCCGACGATGCCATACTGCCGGGCATTGCTGGCCAGGGAGGCCAGAATGCCAGGTCCTGCCTGTTCTTGTTCCACCGCCTGGGCGGTGCTCTTGTTGCTGTTGGGCGAGCTCATCTGGCTGCCACTCCCTTCTTTTCCTGGGTCATGCCCTTCATCAGATATTCCTGCGAGAAGTCCCGTCGCTCCACGTCGTTGGTGATGACCCCCTGGCTGACCGTATAAATCCGGTCACAGATGCCGATCAGCTCGGGCAATTCAGAGGAGATGACCACCACAGCCTTGCCCTGGTCGACCAGCCGGTCGATGATCTCGTAGATCTCGTATTTGGCTCCCACATCAATGCCTCGGGTGGGCTCGTCCAGGATGAGCACATCAGGATCCGAGATCACCCACTTGGCCAGCACGACCTTTTGCTGGTTGCCGCCGGAAAGGGTGGAGACGGGCACATCGATGTTGCTGCACTTGATGTTGAAGTCCTTGCGGTACTCCTCCACCCGTGCCCTCTCCAGGTTCTCGTTCATGACCCCATGGCGGCTCATTTTCTTGAGCGAGGCCAAGGAGGCGTTTTCCCTGATGTTCTGCAGCAGATTGAGTCCGAAGACCTTGCGGTCCTCAGTGGCATAGGCCAGGCCCGAATCGATGGCCGACTGGACGTTCGGCAGCTCGACCTGGCGGCCATGCATCTCGATTCTGCCGCTGATGCGGCTGCCATAGGATCGCCCGAAGATGCTCATGGCCATCTCGGTGCGGCCCGCACCCATGAGTCCCGCCAGTCCGACGATCTCACCCTGGTGAACCACCAGATTGGCATGATCGACCACGGTGCGGGAGGGATCCTGCGGGTGGTGGACAGTCCAATCGCTGACCTTGAGCACCTCCTTGCCGATGTGCGGCACGTGCTCGGGATAGAGGTTGGTCAGCTCGCGGCCGACCATCTTCTGGATGAGCAGATCCTGATCCAGCGGGTGGTCTTGGTCGATTCGCATGCCGCCCACCGTGGAGCCATCCCGTAGAATGGTCACCCCATCCGCAATCTGCCCCACCTCGCCCAGCTTGTGGGTGATGAGGATGCTGGTCACTCCCTGCTGGTCACGCAGCTGTCTGACCAGATCCAGCAGATGATCGGAATCATCGTCGTTCAAGGCGGCTGTGGGCTCATCCAGAATCAGCAGCCTGACGTGCTTGGACAGCGCCTTGGCGATCTCCACCAGCTGCTGCTTGCCCACTCCAAGGTCCATGACCCTGGTGTCGGGTTTTTCGTCCAGCCCCACACGCTCCAACAGACGCGAGGCCTTGGCCCTCGTCGTGTCCCAGTCCATGACGCCATTGTGGGCCTGCTCATTGCCCAGGAAGATGTTCTCGGCAATGGATAGGAAAGGGCTCAGCGCCAGCTCCTGGTGGATGATGACGATGCCGTCGTCCTCCGAATCATTGATGGTCCGGTAGCGGCAGGGCTTGCCGTCGAACAGGATTTCGCCGGTATAGCTGCCATGAGGGTAGACCCCGGACAGCACATTCATCAGGGTTGACTTGCCGGCTCCGTTTTCCCCGCAGATGGCATGGATTTCGCCCTTGCGCACATCCATGTCGACATTGGACAGGGCCTTTACCGGACCGAAGGTCTTGGTGATTCCCTGCATTCGCAACAAGATGTCCTCGTCGGACATGCTTTCACCTCCTGTGCGCCGACCGTCCCTCCCCTTGACCGGAAGCGGGACGGTCCGGCGCGACTGTGATGCCAACCTCACTTGGTCAGCTGATCGAATCGTGCCTGGGTCAGGTAGTTCGCCTTGACCAGATCGGTCAGGTTGTCCTTGGTGATGGCCTTGGGATCCAGCAGCTTCGAGGGCACCTTGATGCTGTTGTTGTCAAAGGTGCCGTTGATGCCGGTGACCTTCTTGCCTTCGGCGATTTCGATGATCATGTCGTAGACGGCCTGGGCCAGCTTGTTGACGTCCTTGAAGACGGTCTGACCCTGCAGCCCCTTGGAGATGTTGGCCACGGAGATCTCCATGGCGTCCTGCCCGGTGATCTTGGGCCAGTTGTCGGTATTGGGCTGGATGTCGGGCCTCTTGGACTGGATGGCGTTGATGACTCCCTGGCTGATGCCGTCATAAGGGCTCAGCACGGCATCCAACCGCTCGCCATGGGCGTAGGTCGAATCAAGAATGGATTCCATGTCCTTCTGGGCCTGCTCGGTCTTCCAGGACTGGACGGAGATCTTCTGCCAGTCTGAAAGCTTGAAGTCCTTGGTCACACCGCCGCCATGCTGGGAGGGGCTGACCAGAACGCCCGACTTGAAGTAGGGCTGCAGCAGCTCCCAGGCGCCCTTGAAGAAGTACTTGGCGTTGTTGTCGTCGGGAGAACCGGTGAAGAGCTCAATATTGAACGGACCCTTGGCTCCGTTTTTGAGTCCCAGCTGATCGATCAGCCAGTTGGCCTCCAGCACGCCGGTGCGCTCGAGCTGGAATGTCGCATAGTAGTCAACAGCCTTGGTGTTCATGATCAGCCGGTCATAGGCGATGACCTTGGCCCCGGCATCCTTGGCCTTCTCGACAGCAGGCCCCACGGCGGTGCCATCCTTGGAGGCCACCACCACGATCTTGGCGCCCTTGTTGACCATGTTCTCGATGTCGGCATTCTGCTGGGCGGGCTTGTCATCCGCGAAGGAGAGCACTACCTTGTAGCCTGCTTTCTCCAGTTTGCTCTTGAGGTTGTTGCCGTCCTTGTTCCAACGTTCCTCGGACTTGGTGGGCATGGACACGCCGATGGTGGCGCCTTTGCCGATCGATCCTCCCTCCTGGGAGGAACTGGAGGCACGTGAACCTCCGCAAGCGCCCAGTCCGGTCAGCATGGCGACGCCGATGACCGCCGCCATGGCTCGTTGCATCATCTTCATGAAGACTCCTTCATCCTTGAATTCTCCGGCAGGCATCTCCGTCTGCCTGGGTCCCTTCATTGCAGGCCCAGTGGTCAGCATACCCAATTGCGTTAACTTTATCAACTCAACAAAGCTGATTATCTATTTATCTGTTTCGTACATGAACTTAATAATTTGTTCGAACTTTTGGCTTTCATCGGCGCAAGGGGTGCACTGGGCGGGGGCAAGCCACGATCTTGGCTACACTGGAACCTATGGCACATCGATTGTTCGGTTCACAGTCCTCACTGCGTGAGGCCAACCGTGCCCTCCTGCTGGATACGATCCGAAGATTCGGCGCCATGACCCAGATCGAATTGGCTGAAAATACCGGGCTTTCAACGGCAACTGTCTCCAACCTGGTGCGTTTGATGGGCGAGCAAGGACTTCTGGAGACATCCTCCACCACCAGAAACGGCCGCCGCGCCACCCTGGTCATGCTGGCCCGCCGCAAGGGCCTCGGAGTCGGGCTCTACATCGGCCGTCACGAAATGCGGCTGGAAGTTGTCGACGCCAGCCATGCCATCCTGGCAGAGCATGATATGGCCCTGCCACGGCAGCACAAGCCGGACACCACCCTGGAACGGGCCATGATTCTGATCAAGGAGACGCTGACTTCCATTGGTGCCCAACCGGATGAGCTTGTCGGTATAGGCCTGGCCATGGGGGCCCCTGTGGACTGCAGGACTCACCAGCTGGCCATTCCCGGCATCCTGCGAGGCTGGGACAAGGAGGATCTGATAGGCACCTTCCACGAGGCCTTCCAGGTGCCGGTCCAAGTGGACAACGACGCCAACTTCGCGGCCATGGCCGAATTGAGAATGGGCGTGGCGGTCGGCAGACGAAACTTCGTCTATATCCACGCCAACGACGGTGTGGGCTCGGGGATCGTCATCAACGGCGAGGTCTGGCGGGGCACCACCGGGCTCGCCGGCGAGATCGGCCATGTTCAGGTGGATCCCCTGGGCGATATCTGCATCTGCGGCAACCGTGGGTGCCTGAATACAGTGGTGGATGAGAACCGCCTGGTCTCCTTGCTGAGCGTGACCCATGGGAACATGACCTTGGAGGATCTGGTGGCCAATGCCGTCAAGGGGGACCCGGGCTGCCGGCGGATCGTAGGCGACGCCGCCATCCGCATCGGCAATGTAGTGGCTGATCTCTGCAACGCCGTGGATCCCGAGGTAGTGATCCTGGGAGGCATCCTGAGCACAACAGAAGACGTATTTCTGGAGCCCCTTCGGGAGACTCTCCAGCGCATGCTCTTCCCTGACGCCATGGTCCCCATGGAAGTGCTTCCTGCCCGCTATCCGATTACCGGATCGGCTCTGGGGGCGGCTATGATGGCTGTCGATAGCGTCAACGAACACATTGATGTGTCCACAGTATCCGCAGGTCGATCATCGTAGAGGAGGTGACCTGGATTGCATGAAACCGCTGTTTTGATGCAGATGGACGACCTCTGCATCAGGTTCGGCTTCGTTGAGGCCCTCAAACATGTAAGCCTGGATATTCGCCAACACGAGGTGCTTGCTGTCGTGGGCGACAATGGAGCAGGCAAGTCCACCCTGGTCAGAATTTTGTCGGGCTTGATCCGGCCCGATCGGGGTACGCTGATCTGGAAGGGCCAACCAACCAGCATTCCCTCGATCAGAGTCGCCAATCAGTTGGGCATCGCAGCCGTCTTTCAAGGGCAGGACTTCTGCGACAACCTGGATGTCTCCTCCAACCTCTTCCTGGGCAAGGAACTGCGTGATCGTCACCATCGTCGCGATGACGAAGCCATGCGTCGGCGTACCCGTCAGGTCCTGCAGTCGCTGTCCTCCCCCATCCGAGTAGGCCAACCCATGGCCACCCTCTCCCTGGGACAAAAACAGACCGTCTCAATCGCCAGAACCTTGCTGGACAATCCCGAACTGATCCTCATGGACGAGCCGACGGCCTCCTTATCGGTCATGCAGTCCGCCGAGGTGCTCAATTACATCAAGCGCATGCGTTCCGAAGGCCGCAGCATTCTCATGGTCTGCCACGATCTGCCGGATGTCTTCGCGGTTTCCGACCGCATAGCAGTCATGCGTCAAGGTCGGCTGGTGGGCGTCCTGCCTACGGCCAAGACCACCTATGAGACTGTAATAGCGCTGATTTCAGGCATTGATCCCGAGGATGTCATCCAGGATCAGGAGCAGCTGGATGCCATGGCCAGGGCCAACGCCCGCGTCCACGCCCTGCGCGGCACCAGAAAGATCCTGCCCGAGCAATCATGAACGAAGGAAACCTAGAATGCAGCTGACCGATATCCTCCTGACCATTGCCTGCGCCCTGGTAGGGCTGGCGGTGGGACTGATCTACGGATTTCTGCCAAAGAAAAACGACCGGCTGACCGAATCGCAGCAACGCTGGACACCGATCCTATCCCTGATCGGAGTCGGCCTGGTAGTCGTTCTCATACTGTTGGGACGTGACCTGGCCTCCTGGGTAACCATCGGAGGGATGATCCTTGGTCTGTTGATTGGCATGATACCGCCACTCAACAGAGCTGCACTCAAGGTCTGGCCTTGGCTGAGGCCCCGCACCGACAATCAAGGCCGAAAGCGTCGCTGAAAGCTGGCGATCACACTTCTGCGTTCATCGATGCAGGGTATCTCCCCCTCTGTTATTCGGTCATTTTTGGCTGCTGGCCGGCTCCTCCTTGGCGCCCACCTGCCGGAAGAGGTGACGGACATTGTGCCAGATGCGCCTGGTGACGCCAGAATGATTCATGGAGTAGAGGTGGATGCCGTCTACTCCATGGGCCACCAGGTCGGCGATCTGCTGTGAGGCGTAGATGATGCCCGCCTCGCGCAGGCTGGCCCGGTCGTCACCCCAGCGCTCCAGGATGGACTCAACCGCCGCCGGGATCCGCGCCTTGCAGACCTCGCTCATGTGCCGGACCTGGCCCTCGTTGGTGATGGGCATGATGCCGGCCTCGATGGGCACCTGGATGCCGGCTGCCCGTGCCCGGTCCAGGAAGTCCAGAAAATCGGCGTTGTCGTAGAAGAGCTGCGAAACCAGATGATCCACGCCGGAATCCACCTTGATTTTCAGATTCTCGATGTCCTCCTCGGGCGAGGCGGCCTCCGGGTGGGTCTCCGGATAACAGGCTCCGTAAATCGACAGGTTGGGCCGACGGGAACGGATATAGGCGGCCAGGTCGCTGGCATGGTCGAAGACTCCGGCAGGCTCACGGCCCTCCACGCTGTCGCCGCGCAGGGCCAGCACCGCTGCCACCCCTGCGTCATCGAACATATCCAGAGCCTGGTCGATCACCTCGCGGTCCGCGTACTGGGCAGTCAAGTGCGCCACGGCAGGGATGCCGTACTCGGTGTGGATGGTCTTGGCTATGCGGGCCGTGGCCGTGCGGTCTGAGCGCCGGCCGGTCCCGTAGGTCACCGAGATGAAGTCGGGCATCAGCCCTTCCAGACCATCCAGGGTGTCATAGATGGTGCCCACCGGGGCATCGCGCTTGGGGGGAAAGACCTCCAGGGAAAAGATAGGCTCATGCATGATCCGACTCCTGACTGGACGATAGCTCCGCACGCACCTGCTGTGCAGCGGCCACCATGTGCTCCAGACTGGGCCAGGTCTCCTTGTCGCCTCGGGTCTTGAGTCCGCAGTCGGGGTTGATCCAGACCTTGGCCGCGTCCAGCTTCTTCAGGATGGCGTGGATCCGGTCCACGATCTCCTGGGTGGAGGGGATGCGCGGCGAGTGGATGTCGTAGACTCCGGGGCCTGCCTCGGTCTCGAACTTGGCCTCCTGAATGGCATCCAGGACGGTCAGGTCGGAGCGGGAGGCTTCGAAGGAGATCACATCGGCGTCCATGGCATCAATGTCCTTGATGATGTCGTTGAACTCCGAGTAGCACATGTGGGTGTGAATTTGGGTAGTGGGTTTGACGCCGGAATGGACCAGCCGGAAGGCGGGGATGGCCCAGTCCAGGTATCGGCTGTGCCAGTCGGAGCGCCGCAGCGGCAGCTTCTCGCGCAGGGCGGCCTCGTCGATCTGGATGATGCGGATGCCTGCGGCCTCCAGGTCCAGGACCTCGTCACGGATGGCCAGGGCCAGCTGGCGGGTCTGCTGCTCGTGATCGATGTCCTCGCGGGGCCAGGACCAGTTGAGAATGGTCACCGGACCGGTCAGCATCCCCTTGACCACATGGTTGGTGCGGGACTGGGCGTATGAGGACCAGCGCACGGTGATGGGCCGGGCACGGGAGATGTCACCCCAGACGATGGGAGGCTTGACGCAGCGGGTGCCATAGGACTGGACCCAGGCATTCCGGGTGAACAGGTAGCCCTTGAGGTTCTGGCCGAAGTACTCGACCATGTCGTTGCGCTCGAACTCGCCATGGACCAGAACATCCAGACCGATCTGTTCCTGGTGGTCGATGACCTGGTCGATCTTGCGGGCGATGAAGTTGTCGTAGTCCTCCTGGCTGATTTCCTTCTTGCGTAGGCGGGCCCGCTCGGCGCGGACCTCGCCGGTCTGGGGGAAGGAGCCGATGGTGGTGGTGGGCAGCAGGGGCAGACCCAGCTCCTGGGCCTGGATCCTCTGGCGCTCGGGCCGGGCCGGGGTGCGGACAAAGTCCTCGTCCTTCAGGCCGGCCAGGCGCTGCTGCACCTGCGGGTCAGGCTGGACGCGGCTGCCGTCGAAGAGCTTCTGGTTGTCGGCAAGGGCCTTGCTGGAGCGGCGCTGATCCTCGTCGGCATCGGCCAGCTGGGCCAGGTCGTGCAGCTCGCCCAGCTTCTCCAGGGCAAAGGCGAAGTGGGGCCGCACGGTGTCGGCATCCAGCCCGTCCTCGTCGGCCACGGTGTAGGGCACGTGCAGGAGGGAACATGCGGTGGACACCACCACGTTCGAGGTCACCTGGTGCAGGGCATCCAGGAGGCCCAGGCTGACCGCATAGTCGTTGCGCCAGATGTTGCGGCCGTTGACCAGGCCGGCGAAGATGGTGGTTCCCTCCGGCACGCCGTGCTCCTTGAGGGCCGCCAGATTCTCATCCCTGCCCTCGATCAGATCCAGGCCGATGCCGTCGAAGCCCAGGTCAGCCAGCCGGTCATAGCAGTCGCCCACATGGCCGAAGTAGGTGTTGAGCAGGATACGGACCTTGCCCTGATCGCTCTGGCGGGCCTTGAGAATGGGCTGGTAGAGGGTTTCGAAGAGGTCCAGGTCGCCCGGTTCCTTGTCCAGGACCAGATAGGGCTCGTCCAGCTGTACCCAGTCGGCGCCCAGGCCAATGAACCGCTCCAGAATGGTTGCGTAGGCTTTGGCCAGGTCCTGCACCAGTGCCGGATCGAGATCCAGCAGCTCGCCCTGGGGGCCGCGTGCCAGCTTGAGGAAGGTATAGGGGCCGATCAGCACCGGCTTGGCGGCGATGCCCTGTTCGCGCGCCTCCTGGAACTCCTTGAAGGGCTTATCGCCTTCCAGAGCGATTTTGGTGTCCTGATCGATCTCGGGCACCAGGTAGTGGTAGTTGGTGGTGAACCACTTCTTCATGGGCAGGGCGGTCACGTCACCCTGCTCCCCCTGGTAGCCGCGGCCCATCGCGAAGAGGGTATCCTCGGGACCCAGGCCCAGCTTCCGATAGCGCTCTGGCACGACGCCCAGGAGGATGGAGGTATCCAGGACCTGGTCGTAGTAGCTGAAATCATTGACGGGAATTAGGTCGACGCCTGCCTGCTGCTGAAGCTGCCAGTGCCTGGCCCGCAGATCAGCGGCTGTGCGCCGAACCTCGTCCAGATTCCGTTCGCCCTTCCAATAGCCCTCGATGGCCCTCTTGAGTTCGCGGTGCGCGCCGATGCGCGGGAATCCGGACACGGATGTAATCGCTGCCATGAAACCTCCCAGTTTCGTCCTGATGTCTTTGGTCAGCCTATCAGCGGCGGGGGGAGGCGGGTAATTGGTGCAAATAAGGTGTCGCCATAACCTGAATCGATAACGACAGGACGGCTGGCAGGTGACCGATGCTCACTGAGACTGCCTGCATAAGATTGACTTAGGCTTGTTCCGCCGGTCAGTCCTCCAGATCCTGGGGGCCCAGAATGCCAAGCAAACGGGCCTGATGGGTTCCCCAGTCGGTCAATGGCCGCTCGGAGCCCAGCACGACCATAGTGGCCGGCGGCAGTCCAAGATTGAGCAGGTCCAAAAGGTCAGGATCGGAGTTGTCCTCGGCCAGCCACTGTGAGCAGATAGACACGGTGGGCTCATGCCCTAGGATGAGGACCCGGCGGTCACGGTCCTCAGTCTGCGCCAGCTGGTCGAAGACCGCCTGCATGCCGGACTCATAGAGGGATTCCCGGTAATCGACCCGGGGTCCGTCGCCCAGGGGTTTGAGCATGCCGTCCAGGGTCTGACGGGCCCGGGGCGCACCCGAGCAGATGATACGGTCGGGCACCAGGCCCAAAGCGGTCAATCCACGGCCCATGATCCGGGCCTGTTTCTGGCCACGGTCGGTCAGCTGGCGGCTGCGATCGCCCTGTGACCCCTGGCGTTCCGTCTTGGCATGACGCATGAGCATGAGGGTTCGGCTGCACCTGCGCAGTTCCTCGGCCTTCAGACCTTTTCGCAAACCCATGCCATGCTTCCTTTCCCGAAGTTCCTATCAGGCGTCTTTTCCATTATGACAGAGCCGGGTGAAAGTGAGGGTCATGGGCGATCAGCCTTCTTGCTCCTTGCCGTCTTCCAGAGTGCGCACCTGATGGTCCAGATCACGCAACACCTTGCGTAGCTTGCGATCGGAGACCCGGCGCAACTCCAAATCCTCGAGGTCCTCCAGGTCTTCCTTTTCGCGCTCGCGATTTGAGCCGCTGATCTTGGCGGGCCGCCGGCCCTGATCCACATCGGTCTGGTAGTCCTTGGTAGCCCGGATATGCTTGCGCAGAGCCTGTTGGCCGGGAGCCATGGCCCTGCTGGTCAAGAGGAAGCCGGTGTGCCCTATCATCTCATGCTCGGGTCGGACCGCCAGACCGTCGGCCTTCCAGGAACGCTCCAGGCTCTCCATGATCTCGGGTTCGGTCCACCGACCGTCGGCACGTAGGGCCTCGGCCAGTCGGCTGAGCTGGGTGGTGGTGGTCACGTAGGCGGTCAGCACGCCGCCGGGGGCCATGACCCGGTAGGCCTGATCCAAACGGTTCCACGGGTCCAGCATGTCCAGAACAATACGGTCGAATTCGTCCTCGGGCAGATCGCCCGCAACGGTGTCGAAATCGCCGGTACGCAGGTCCCACTGGGCAGGGCGCTGCCCAAAGAATACGGTGGCGTTGCCCATGGCCACCCTGGCGAACTCCTCCCGCCGCTCGATGCTGGTCAGTTTTCCTTCGGTGCCGATGGCATCCAGAAGCCCCAGGCTCATGGCCCCTGAACCGGCTCCCGACTCCAGAACCCTCATGCCGGGACGGATGTCGCCCAGAAGGATGACCCGGGCCACATCCTTGGGGTACATGATCTGGGCGCCGCGCGGCATGGAGAGAATATAGTCCTCAAGCCGTGGACGCATGACGGTAAAGGCCCATCCTCCGATGCCTCGCGAGGACTTCCAGGGCTTGGCTCTGTCATGCTCACCTGTGTCGGTGTCGGCATCCTGCTTGTGACGCATCTGCCGCCACTTGTCGGCCGAGATGGTCACCACCACGGACCCCTCGGGCAGACCGATCATGGCCTCGTGCGGCAGGAGACCGTGGTCGGTCTGGGTCAGGCCACCAGGTTCCAGCATGACCGTCAGCTTGCGGCCACGCCGGTCGGTCAGCTGGACCCGCTCCCCTGCGCTCAGCGGTCCTCGCCTTGGGCTCATGCCTTCTCAGTCCTCCTCGCCCTTGGTGAACTGGGAGTTGTAGAGGGAGGCATAGGCGCCGCCGCGCTCCAGCAGCTGGTCGTGGGTGCCCTGCTCGACCACCGAGCCGTGGTTGACCACCAGGATCAGATCGGCATCGCGGATGGTGGACAGCCTATGGGCGATGACGAAGGAGGTCCTGCCCTTGCGCAGGGTGTTCATGGCCTGCTGGACCAGCAGTTCGGTCCTGGTATCCACCGAGGATGTGGCCTCGTCCAGGATCAGGATGTCCGGGTCGGACAGGAAGGCCCGGCAGATGGTCATCAGCTGGCGTTCGCCCTGGCTGAGCTCGCTGCTGTCCTCGTTGAGGACGGTGTCGTAGCCCTGGGGCAGCTTGCGGATGAACTCGTCCACGTGGGTGGCCTTGGCGCCATCGATCATGGTCTGCTCGGGGATGGTCTGCCCCTCGTCCAGCCCGTAGAGCAGGTTGTCGCGGACGGTGCCGTCAAAGAGCCAGGTGTCCTGCAGGACCATGCCGAAGTGGCTGCGCAGGTCGTGGCGGGTCACCCTGGAGGTGTCCACGCCGTCGATGGTGATGCGTCCGCCCTGGATCTCGTAGAAACGCATGAGGAGGTTGACCAGGGTTGTCTTGCCCGCCCCGGTGGGCCCGACGATGGCGATGGTCTGCCCGGGCTTGGCCTCGATGGACAGGTCCTTGATCAGCGGCTCGGCCGGATCGTAGGAGAAGCGGACGTGGTCGAAGCGGACATGGCCCTCGACCTTGCCTCCGGTCTCCTGACCCAGATGGTCGGGATGCTCGATGTCCGGGACCTCTTCGGCCTCGTCCAGGAAGTCGAAGACCCTGCGGCAGGAGGCCAGGGAGGACTGGAGCATGGTGCCCATGGAGGCCAGCTGACCGATGGGCTGGGAGGCCTGACGGGTGTACTGGGTGAAGGCCTGCAGACCGCCCAGGCTCATGCTGCCGTTGAGCACGTGTACGCCGCCGATGATGACCACGATCACGAAGCTCAGGTTGCCGAAGAAGGTTGACATGGGCGTGACCAGAGCGGAGAAGAAGGAGGCCTTGAAGCTGGCCTGGTAGAGCTCCTGGTTGCGCTCCTCGAACTCTTCCTCGGCCTTGCGCTGGTGGCCGAAGGCCCGGACCACCATGTGGCCGGAGAACATTTCCTCCACGTGGCTGTTGACCTGGCCGGTGCGGATCCACTGCCGGGTGAACTGCGGCTGGGTCTTCTTGAGGATGATGCCCGCGCACAGGGCCATGACCGGGATGATGATGAAGGCGATCAGGGTCAGCAGGGGCGAGATGGTCAGCATCATGATGAAGGCGCCGATGATGGAGAAGACCGAGAAGAGCAGCTCGCCCAGGATCTGCTGCAGGGTGCCCGAGATGTTGTCGATGTCGTTGGTGGTCCGGCTCATGACCTCGCCGCGCGGGGTCCGGTCGAAGTACTGCAGGGGCAGCCGGTCCAGCTTGTCCTCGATCTGCCTGCGCATGGTATAGACCGCGTCGGAGACCAACCGGGTCATCAGGAAGTTCTGCACCAGCCTGACCAGGATGGAGATCAGGTAGATGCCGATGACGAACATGAGGATGGTGCCGAAGCGTCCCCAGTCGATGCCCACGCCAACCTGGACGTTCATGGAGTCGATCATCCGGGCGAACTTGTCCTGGCCGCGGGATTGCAGGTAGGTGACCACAGCCTGCTTGGGGGTGCCGGGCTTGGCGCCCATCTTGACCAGCATGGATCCCAGCAGCCCCTCGAAGAGGACGTTGGTGGCCTCGCCCATGACCTTGGGTCCGATGACGATCATGGCCACGGCGATCATGCCGGAGAGGACCATGACGATGACCCTCCAGGGGCTGGCCAGCAGATAGTGGACCAGCCGGCCCACGGTGTGACGGCGGCCGCCCACGGCCTGCGAGTCTGTATTTACGCTCAAGTTCTTAGCCATCTACTCGGCCCTCCCCTCGTCAATGCTGAGCTCTTCCACGTCGGGACCCTGCCCGCCCTGGGACTGGACAATTTCCTGGTAGGTTGGGCAGTCCTCCATAAGCTGGTCGTGGGTACCCCGGCCGACGATGCGGCCTCGATCCAGGACCAGAATCTGGTCGGCCTGGCGTATGGACGCCGCCCTCTGGGCCACCACGATCTGGGTGGCCTGGCGAGTAACCGGCACCAGGGCCTCGTGCAGGGCCCGGTCGGTGGTCATATCCAAGGCAGAGAAAGAGTCGTCGAAGGTGTAGATGCGGGGGTTGCGCAGGATGGCCCTGGCCATGCAGAGCCGCTGCTTCTGCCCGCCAGAGAAGTTGGTGCCGCCCTCAGCCACGCGAGCGTCCAAGCCCTCGGGGATCTCACGGACGAAGTCCTCGGCCTGGGCGATGCGCAGGGCTTCCCAGATGCGGTCGTCGTCAGCGTCTGGGTCCCCGTACTGCATGTTGTCACGGATGGTGCCGGTGAAGAGGGTGGCCTTCTGCGGGACCGGCCCGAAGATCAGGGCCAGCTGGTCGGGGTCGTACTCACGCACGTCGTGCCCATCCACCAGGACCTGGCCGTCGGTGACGTCGAACATGCGGTTGGCCAGTCGAATGATGGTGGACTTGCCGGATCCCGTGGCCCCGATGATGGCAGTGGTCGTTCCCGGCCGGGCAGTGAAGGAGATGTCAGAAAGAACCGGGTCCTGGGCGCCCGGGTAGCTGAAGTCCACGTGCTTGAACTCCAAGAGCCCCTGGGGATGCTCGTTGCGGTAGGGGTGCTCGGGTGCGGCGATCTCGCTGGTGGCCTCCAGGACCTCGTTGATCCTTCGGGCGGCCACAGCGGCCCTGGGCAGCATGACCGACATCATGGCGGCCATCATCAGGCCCGACAGGATGATCATCAGGTACTGGATGAAGGCCTGCAGGGCACCAATCTGCATGGCTCCGGAGTCGATACGGCGGCCGCCGAACCACATGATGGCCACGTTGGACATGTTCAGCAGGAACCACATGAGCGGCACCATCATGCTCATCAGCCGGCCGGTGGAGATCAGGACGCCGTAGACGTCGCGGTTGGCCTTGTCGAAGCGGGCGGCTTCGGTCTTCTCACGGACGAAGGCGCGGATGACCCGCACGCCGGAGATCTGCTCGCGGACCAGGCGGTTGACGGAGTCCAGCATGTTCTGCAGGCGGGTGAACAGGGGTCCCATCCTGCCCATGAGCACCAGGGCCACCAGGAGAATCAGGGGGACGATGACCGCCAGGGACCAGGTCAGTGGGCCGTCCTGGCGCAGGGCCAGAATCAGTCCGCCGATCAGCATGACCGGTGCCTGCAGGATGATCATCAGGGTCTGCATGGTGGTCATCTGCATCTGCTGGACGTCGTTGGTGGTGCGGGTGATCAGGGAACCGGCCGAGAAGCGCTCGATCTCGTTGAGGCTGAAGCCCTCCACCGAGGCGAACAGGTCCCTGCGCAGCTCGTAGCCCATCCTCATGGCCAGCCTTGTGGCGCAGTAGACGGCGACTATGTTGGCCACGATCTGGATGGCGGTGATCCCCATCATCTGCCAGCCGATCCGGTAGATGGCATCCTGGTCGCCTACGGCCACGCCCTTGTCGATGATGTCCGCCTGCAGGTTGGGCAGGTAGAGGTTCAAGGCCGTCTGCGCCACCTGAAAGAGCACCAGAACGGCCACCTGGAGCCAGTAAGGCCGCAGGTAGCGAGTCCATATCTTGATCACGTCAACATCCTTCACGCATACAGGTCTGCCACGGTCCCCGGGCAGACAAACCACCACAGTCTATACCCGCACCTTGGAGAACGAATCTGCTATTCCTTGAGCTGATACGGGCGTGTCAGAACGTGGTCAGCAGGCAGTGGCATTCAGACGGCGAAGGCACCCCAGCGTCCGTCACGGTGGACCACGGTCAGGTCGAGACCGAAGAGCTCGCTCAGGCGCGGACCGGTCAGTCCGCCCTCCAAGGGGCCCTGGTAGACGATGGTGCCCGGATCCGGGTCACCGGTGTCTGCAGTATCGGCAGGACGCCGGCCCATCATGGCTATCCGGTTGAAGCCCAGAGGGATCTCCTCAAGTCGATGGGTGACGAGGATGACCGTGCGGTCCTTGTCTTCACGGCCAATGTCGCTCAAGGCTCTGAGCACCAGCTCACGGCCGCCCAGGTCCAGCCCGGTGGTCGGCTCGTCCAGGATCAACAGGTCGGGATTGGCCATCAGCGCCCGGCATATCAGCACACGGCCGCGCTCCCCCTCGGAGAGCCGGTACATGCGCTTGCCCTTGAGGTAGGCGATGCCGAACCGGTCCATCAGGGCCAGGGTGGCCTCCTCCTGCTCGGGCGTGAAGGTCTCCCTCCAACGGCCGGTGGTGTCGCTGAAGGCGGTCAGCACCACATCGTAGGGATCCTCCTGAGGGCTGATGGTCTTGGCCAGACCGGCCGAGGCCAGTCCTATCCGATGCCGGTATGAGAAGACGTTCACCTTGCCCAGCCGGTTGCCAAGGATTTCCACGCTGCCGGTGCTGGGGAAGCCTCGGGTGCTCATCATGGCGACCATGGTGGATTTGCCCACGCCGTTGGGTCCGAAGAGGACCCACTTCTGCCCCTGGCCCACTTCAAGGTTGACATCGTCCAGTATGACCCGGCCCTGACGGCGGAATCCCACGTGCTGCATGCGCACGGCCTGCTGTTCTGCCACGCTTTCGCTCATGATTACAGGGCCGTTCCGTAGGAGTCCAGACGGGGATTGTCCCGATTGCCGCCCACCAGGAAGAGTCCCAGTACGCCCAGGCAGAAGACCGCCGCGATGGCGATGGTGGCCCAGATGGGAACGTGGGGCAGCCACATGCAGACCAGGAAGGCCAGGCCGGAGCAGATGATCAGGGCCCAGACCAGGATTCGCAGCCATTGACGCACGCCGCTGGGAGCCCTCAGCAGACGGGGGTTGCGGTCATTGGGGTCCACGGAGTCCTTCTGCACCAGGTCATCGGTGTGCCCGGTGGGCTTCCACTCGGCGCCCTGGCCAGCCTCCAGCCGACGGGAGCGCTCCTGCAAGGCCCGTTCATCCATCACTCCGGCCCTGCCCTTGGCCGTCATCCTCCGGTCATCGTTGCCGCCACGGCGGCTCCGCTTGGCCTGCGCCCTACGTTCAGCGCGGTTGGTCATATCCCACTGCCTCCATCCCTTCGATCGGCACCATACCTTTTCATATTAGCGTGGGCGCCGGTCGGCCGCGGGCAGGGTCATGGCGCGCGCATCGGCCCGAATAGGAGCAGGCAGCTCAGTGGCGCCTGTCAGATACCGGTCCACGGCCGCAGCGCAGGAACGGCCCTCGGCCAGGGCCCAGACCACCAGGGACTGACCGCGTCCGGCATCACCGCAGACGAAGATGCCGTCACGTTCGGTGGCGTAGTCGGCATCCCGGGCCACGTTGCCGCGTCCGTCCAGCCCTACGCCGGTCTGTCCGGTCAGGGTGGCCGTCTCCGGATGGGCAAAACCGATGCTGATCAGCACCAGGTCGGCAGGCAGAACCCGTTCGGTGTCGGGGTGGGGAATGATTCGGTCCTGATCGTCACGACTGACATCCACCACGCGAACGCCGCGCACCCGTCCCTCATGGTCCCGGTCGAAGCCGGTGGGGGCGCTGGTCTGGTCCAGGTTGATCCGGTCATCGGAACCGTCGCCCAGGTATTCCAGGCTGTCCACCGCGTACTCGTAGTGACCGCCCTCCTCCATGGAAGAGGTGGGATTGTAGAGCCGGGCGTAGGTCGGCCAGGGCCGGTTATCGGGCCTGGACGAGGGCTCTTTGGGCCGGATCTGCAGGACGGTGACCGACTTGGCGCCCTCTCGCAGGGCCGTGCCCAGGCAGTCGGACCCGGTGTCGCCGCCACCGATGATGATGACGTCCTTGCCGGCTGCATCGATGTTGTTGATGGGCTCGCGTCCCATGAGTTTGCGGGTGGGGTCGGGCAGGAAGTCCATGGCGTAGTGGATGCCCTTGAGCTCCCGTCCAGGCAGGTCCACCCGCCGGGGTTCGGTGGAACCGATGGCCACCACCAGGGCGTCGTAACGGGCCCGTAGCTGATCCCAGCCCAGGTCTCGGCCGATTTCGACGCCAGTGCGGAATCGGGTCCCCTCGGCCTCCATTTGCTCCAGCCGACGGTCCAGCAGGGACTTCTCCAGCTTGAAGGCGGGGATGCCGTAGCGCAGGAGTCCGCCTATGGCATCGGCACGCTCATAGACCACCACCGTGTGTCCGGCCCGGGTCAGCTGCTGGGCGCAGGCCAGACCTGCGGGACCCGACCCGGCCACGGCCACGGTCATGTCGGTAAGCCGCTGCGGCGGTCTGGGCTTGACCAGACCCAGGGACCAGGCCTGGTCGATGATGGTCTGCTCGTCCAGCTTGATGGTGGTGGCCGGCTGATGGATGGAGAGCACACAGGAGGACTCGCAGGGAGCCGGGCAGATCCGTCCGGTGAACTCCGGGAAGTTGTTGGTCAGGCTCAGCCGCTCGTAAGCCTCCTCCCAGCGACCCCGGGACAGCAGGTCGTTGAACTCGGGGATCAGGTTGCCCAGGGGGCAGCCGGTCATGCAGAAGGGGGTGCCGCAGTCCATGCAGCGGGCGGCCTGCTCGGCGGTCCAGGGCCCGGGGCCAGTGGTCTGGTGCACGTCGCGCCAGTCCTTCAGGCGTTCAGCGACCGGGCGCTCGGCGAGCTCGTGCCGGGTGCGTACCTTGAGGAATCCCTTGGGGTCGACCATATCAGTGCGCTCCTTCCATGACCTGGGCGTAGGTGGCGTCCCAGACGCCAGGCGCGTTGAAGTCCACCTGCTCGCGCTCGGCCTCTTCCATGGCCTTCTTCATGGCCAGATAACGACGGGGAACCAGATGGGTGAACCGGGCCAGCGCGCTTGGCCAGTCCTCCAGCAGGTCGGCCGCAGCCTTTGACCCGGTCAGCCGGACATGCTCCGCTATCAGTTCCTTGAGCATGGCCGCCTGGTCCTGGTCAGGCTCCAGGGCCAGCAGGGAGCCATCATTCCAGGCTTCAGGATTGAGCCGTGAGGCATCCATGTCGAGCAGGTAGGCATCCCCTCCCGAGAAGCCGGCACCGAAGTTGCGTCCTGTGGAACCCAGAACGACCACCAGTCCGCCGGTCATGTACTCGCAGCCGTGGTCGCCCAGGCCCTCGACCACGAAGCGACCGCCACCATTGCGCACGGCAAAGCGCTCCCCGGCCCGGCCTGCCACGAACATGTCGCCCGAGGTGGCACCAAATCCGGCCACATTGCCGCAGATGACGGTCTGGTGCGGGTCGAATCGAACGCCTTGGGCGGCGTGGAGGACCAAACGACCGCCGGACAGGCCCTTGCCTGCATAGTCGTTGGCCTCGCCGATCACCCGAATGGTCTCGCCCCTGGGGATGAAGGCTCCCAAGGATTGACCGGCGGAACCTGTCAGCGTGATGTCCACAGTGTTCTGCGGCAGGCCAGCGGCTCCGTATTTGCGGGTGATCCTGTAGCCCAGCATGGTGCCCACGCTCCGGTTGACGTTGCGCACGGTTGTCTTGATGGCCACCGGCCGACCCTCATCCAGGGCATCGACAGCCTGATTGATCAGGTCCACATCAAGGGACTTGTCCAGTTCGTGGTCCTGGGCCTGGGTGTGGTGCAATACCGTGCCCGGGGTGGGGCCAGGCTTGCGCAGGATGGCATCCAGGTCAATGCCCTGGCTCTTCCAGGTCTGCACAGAGGGGTCCCGGCGCAGGCACTCCACATGGCCGACGGCTTCCTCCAGGCTGGCGAAGCCTAAAGATGCCAGAATCTCCCGCACCTGGCGGGCCATGAACATGAAGAAGTTGATCAGATCCTCGGGCCGACCCGTGAAGCGCGAGCGCAGCTCCGGATCCTGGGTGGCTATGCCCTGCGGGCAGGTGTTCTTATGGCAGGCCCGCATCATGACGCAGCCCTCAACCTGCAGCGCTGTGGTGGCGAAGCCGAACTCCTCGGCCCCCAGCAGGGCGGCTATGACCACGTCACGGCCGGTCTTGAGCTCCCCGTCGCACTGGACCACGATCCGTGAGCGCAGGTCGTTCATAACCAGGGTCTGCTGGGTCTCGGCCAGGCCCAGCTCCCAGGGGGTGCCCGCGTGCTTGATGGCGTTGAGCGGTGCCGCCCCCGTGCCGCCGTCCTGGCCGGAGATGAGGACCACATCGGCATGGCACTTGGCCACGCCTGCGGCCACGGTTCCCACCCCGTGCTCGGAGACCAGCTTGACGTGGATCCTGGCTCGGGGGTTGGCCATCTTCAGATCGTGGATCAGCTGCTTGAGGTCCTCAATCGAGTAGATGTCGTGGTGGGGCGGGGGCGAGATGAGCTCGACCCCGGGGGTGGACCGTCTGACCTGGGCGATCCAGGGCGGGACCTTGGCACCGGGAAGGTGGCCGCCCTCCCCCGGCTTGGCTCCCTGGGCCAGCTTGATCTGCAGGTCGGTGGCGGAAACCAGGTAGTCGCTGGTCACACCGAACCGGGCCGAGGCCACCTGCTTGATGCGGCTGGTCCGAGCCGGGTCTGCAATCCGGTCCGGCGACTCGCCGCCCTCGCCGGAGTTGGACCGGGCCCCCAGCCGATTCATGGCCAGGGCCATGGTCTCATGGGCCTCCTGGGAGATGGATCCGTAGCTCATAGCGCCGGTGGAGAAGCGGGTGACGATGGACTCGGCGGCCTCCACCTGGTCCAGCGGAATGGGCGCCCTGTCGGAGTGCAGCTCCATGAGCCCGCGCAGGGTCATGCCCTGCTTGGCCGCCGCGTTCACATGGTCGGTATAGGCCCTGAAAAGCTCGTAGTCACCGCGCTTGGTGGACTGCTGGAGCAGGAAGATGGACTCAGGATCGTTCAGGTGGTCCTCGCCGGTGCGCCGCCAGTGGTAGTTGCCGCCTGTCTCCAGATCATGCCCGGATCCGGCGGTCCACTCGATCGGGTAAGCCACCCGATGGCGCTGGGCCACCTCGGCGGCGATCTCATCCAGGCCTATGCCGCCCACCAGGGAGGTGGTGCCGGTGAACCAGCGGTCGATGACCTCACGGCTCAGTCCGACGGCCTCGAAGAGCTGGGAGCCACGGTAGGACATGATGGTGCTCACACCCATCTTGCTCATGATTTTCAGGACCCCGGTGCTGAGGGCCCGGACCAGGTTGGCGGAGGCATTTTTCGCATCCACATGCAGGTCGCCGCTGTTGGCCAGGTTCTCCACGGACTCCAGAGCCAGATAGGGATTGACGCAGGCGGCGCCATAAGCGATCAGCAGGGCCACATGGTGGACCTCGCGCACGTCACCGGCCTCCACCGCCAGGGAGACCTGGGTGCGGGTGTGCCGACGGAGCAGGTGGTGCTGGACGGCCCCGGTCAGCAACAGAGAGGGTATGGGCCCCCAGATGTGGTTGGAATCCCGGTCAGAGAGGACAAGAACATTGCAGCCCTCCTCGATGGCCTGATCCACCTCTCTTTCGATGGCTTCCAGACGCTCCTCAAGGGCCTTGCCGCCGCCGGCCACCTGGTAGAGGCCGCGGATCAGGCGGGGGCGGAAGCGGCCTTCCAGGACCGGCGCCCGGTCCAGGCGCTTGATCTGTGCCATCTGGACGGAGTCCACCACCGGCAGGTCGATGTGGATCTTCCAGGCGTGCTCGGGGGTGTCCTCCAGAAGGTTGGGCTCGGGGCCGATGGCCGAGGCGATGCTGGTGACCAGCTCCTCGCGCTCCCAGTCCAGGGGCGGGTTGGTGACCTGGGCGAACTTCTGGGTGAAGTAGTCGAAGAGCATACGTGACCGCCGTGAGAGCACAGCGATGGGCGCATCATTGCCCATGGACCCGATGGGCTCCTTGCCGGTTTCGGCCATGGGCCCCAGCAGCATAGTCAGATCCTCCCGGGTGTAGCCGAAGGCCTGCTGTCTGCGGTGGACCGAGATGCGCGAGTAATTGACGTGCTCGCGCTCGGGCAGGTCGTCCAGGCGGACGGTACGTTCGGCAATCCACTTCCTGTAGGGGTGCAGACTGGCCAACTGGTGCTTGATCTCGCTGTCAGGCACGATCCGGCCCTCTTTGGTGTCGGCCAGGAACATGCGTCCCGGCTCCAGCCTGCCCTTGGCGACAATGGATTCCTGGGGCGTATCCTCCAGGACGCCGGCCTCCGAGGCCAGGACCAGGTGACCGTCATCGGTCAGCTGCCAACGTCCCGGGCGCAGGCCATTACGGTCCAGCTGGGCGCCCACCAGGGTCCCGTCGGTGAAGACGATGGCCGCCGGGCCGTCCCAGGGCTCGATCAGGGTGTCGTTGTACTGGTAGAAGGCCTTCAGATCAGGGTCCATGTCCGGATCCTGCTGCCAGGCCGGAGGCATCATCATGGAGACGGCATGCGGCAGGGACCGGCCGGCCAGGTGGAGCAGCTCCAGGGTCTCGTCGAAGGTGCCCGAGTCTGAGGCTCCTGGGGTGTTGACCGGCAGCAGCGGGGCCATGTCGCCCAGCAGCTCCGAGCTCAGCTTTCCTTCGCGGGCCGACATCCAGTTGCGGTTTCCCTGGATGGTATTGATCTCCCCGTTGTGGGCGATCATCCTGAAGGGCTGGGCCAGGGGCCAGGAGGGGAAGGTGTTGGTGGAGAAGCGGGAGTGGACGATGGCCAGGCGGGCCTTCATGGCCGGATCGCTCAGGTCGGGGAAGAAGCCCTGCAGCTGCTTAGTGGTCAGCATGCCCTTGTAGGTGATGGTCCGGCAGGACAGGGAGGCGAAGTAGACGCCCAGCTCATGCTCGGCCCGCTTGCGGACCCGGTAGCCCAGCCGCTCCAGCGCCAGTCCCCCGCGGCCATCCGGCTCGGCGTCGCACATGATGGGCATGAGGAAGCGGGGCATGGAGGCCAGGGCCTGCAGACCCAGTCCGTCCGGGTCGGTGGGCACTGCCCGCCAGGCCAGGACACGCAGACCCTCCTGGCCGGCGATCGAGGCGATGGCCTCCTCCTGGCTGGCGGCCTGCGCCGGGTCCCTGTCCAAGAAGGCCATGCCCGCCAGATAGTGGCCGGTTTCAGGCAGATCCCGGTAGACGCGGGTGCGCATGAACTCGTCGGGCATGGAGAGCATGATGCCGGCGCCATCACCGGTATTGGGCTCGGCTCCCACGGCCCCTCGGTGGTCCAGGTTGACCAGGACGCGGATGCCCTGCTCGACGATCAGTCTTTCGTCCCGTCGGTTGAGGGTGGCCACCATGCCGAAACCGCAGGCATCGTGTTCCGTATCAGGGTCATAGAGCCCTTGCGGGCCATGGACGTGCAGATCGAGAGGGGCCGTGAATGACACTGCAATCACCTCATTCGTGGACGGGGGCGGGGCCGGCATGCTCCACCCTTGAAGAGCCTGGTCATTGGTGAATCAACAGAATAATGCATCCAAAGGTGACATCCATGTAACGTTCCGCAGTGTCTAACGAATGCCTACCGCCTCCAGGACCTGATCGATGACCAGATCGTTGAGCAGGCGGCCCCGGCGGGTCACCTGGATTCTGTCACCTACGGGCAGCAGGAGCCCCTGGTCCACCAGATCCTTAAGGATCTTCGGATCGGCAGGACGACCCGCCTGCCTGGTCAGCCGGTCCAGTCCCAGGCCTTCCGGCAGGCGCAGGGCCAGCATGACCGTCTCCTCAAGGTCCTGCCTCCAGCCCAGAAGCTCGGCATCCTGCCAGGGCACATGTCCGGCATCCATGGCGGCGGCCCAGTCCCTGGGATGGGCGATGTCCCAGGAGCGAATGGCCCGGGCACGCCGCTCCCCCAGGCCGGGCTCCGGCGAAAGCCACCAGCGTGCCTTGGAATCGGCCTCTTGAGCTGTTGTTCCTGTGGCCCTGAACCCGGGAGAGACGGAAGGCATGGACTCCGACTCCCGGGCCTCTTCCACCGGTGTCATACCCGGGCCCTGACCCTCCAGAGCACGATAGTGGGAGTGTGCGCCGGGCCCAATGCCGGCCCAGTCCACGTTGTGCCAGTAGCCCAGGTTGTGGCGGCTCTCCTGGCCGGGACGGGCCCAGTTGGAGATCTCGTACCAGTAAAGGCCCGCCTGGGAAAGCATGTCATCGGCCATCTCGTACTTGGTCGCCTCGTCGTCGTCATCGGGGGCGGGCAACTGGCCCCGGCGCACGGCACGGCCCATCTTGGTGGTGGGCTCCAGGGTCAGCGCATAGGCAGAGACATGGTCCACACCCAGGTTCAGGGCCGCCTGCAGGCTGGTCCGCCAATCCTCAAGCCGCTCCCCCGGCGTCCCGTAAATCAGATCCACGCTGGCCCTGAGTCCCAGGTCCTTGGCAGCGGCCACATCAGTGGTCACATTGGCCGGAGTATGGGTGCGGTCCAGGGTGGCCAGGACGCTGGGCACCGCCGACTGCATGCCGAAGGAGACCCGGTTGATGCCGCCCCGGAGCAGCTGCGCCAGGTAGGCCCGATCCACGGTGTCGGGGTTGGCCTCGGTAGTGATTTCAGCCTCCGAAGACAGACCCCAGAGGTCGGCCACGGCCTCGACCATGCGCACCAGATCCTGAGCGGGCAGAATGGTCGGGGTGCCACCGCCGAAGAAGATGGTGGACACAGGCGGCTCTATCAGCCCTCGGGAGGTCTGCCAGTCGCGAACCATGCGCATCTCCTGGATGGCCAGGTCGGCGTAGTGCTCCCGGCTGGCTCCCCCGCCCAGATCCCGGGCCGTATAGGTATTGAAGTCGCAGTAGCCGCAGCGGCGCATGCAGAAGGGCACATGGATGTAGACCTGGTAGGATCCCACCCGTTCAGCCCTCCTTCTTGGCGGCGGCACGGATCTTGTCCTTGGTGTCCCGATCCTGGGCCTGGCCCGTGCTCAGAGCGGCGATGAAGGCCTCCTGGGGCACCTCGACATGACCCAGCATCTTCATGCGCTTCTTGCCGGCCTTCTGCTTCTCCAGCAGCTTGCGCTTGCGGGTGATGTCGCCCCCGTAGCACTTGGCCAGCACATCCTTGCGCAGGGCGCTGATGGTCTCCCGGGCGATGATCCGAGACCCTATGGCCGCCTGGATGGGGATCTCGAACTGCTGGCGCGGGATCAGCTTGCGCAGCTTCTTGGTCATCATCACCCCGTAGGCGTAGGCCTTGTCCTTGTGGACGATGGCCGAGAAGGCGTCGATCTTCTCCCCCTGGATGAGAATGTCCACCTTGACCAGGTCGGCGGACTGGGTGCCGTCGGGCTGGTAGTCCAGGCTGGCGTAGCCCTTGGTCCGGCTCTTCAGCTGGTCGAAGAAGTCGAAGACGATCTCGGCCAGGGGCATCTTGTAGTGCATCTCGACACGCTCGGGACTCAGATACTCCATGGTCCCCATCTGCCCGCGATGATCCTGGCAGAGCTCCATGACCGGTCCGATGAACTCCTTGGGGGTGATGATGTCGGCGCTGACCACAGGCTCCAGAATCTGACGGACCTTGCCGTCGGGGAACTCGCTGGGGTTGGTCACCGTGTGCTCACTGCCGTCCTCCATGGTCACCTGGTAGGTGACGTTGGGAGCCGTGGCGATCAGGTCCATGCCGAACTCCCTGCTCAGGCGCTCGGTGACGATCTCCATGTGCAGCAGCCCCAGGAAGCCGCAACGGAAGCCAAAGCCCAGGGCCACCGAGGTCTCCGGCTCATAGACCAGTGCGGCATCGTTGAGCTTGAGCTTGTCCAAGGCGTCACGCAGCTCGGGGAACTGGGCGTTGTCGATGGGAAAGAGCCCGGAATAGACCATGGGCTGAGGGTCCTGATAGCCGGGCAGGGGCTCCTTGGCCGGGTTGGCCTCGGTGGTGACCGTGTCGCCCACCTTGGACTGGCTGACGTCCTTGACGCCGGTGATCACGTAGCCGACCTCCCCGGCCCCCAGGGCCTTGGTGGGGGTCATGTCCGGACTGATCACGCCCAACTCGATGGGGTCGTGCACGGTCGCCCGGCCCATCATGCGGATTTTCTGCCGCGCCTTGAGCTCGCCGTCCACCATCCTGATGTAGGTGACGATCCCCCGGTAGGAGTCGTAGACCGAGTCGAAGATCAGAGCCCGGGCCGGAGCCTTGGGATCCCCCTTGGGGGCCGGCACCTGATCCACGATGCGGTCCACCAGCTCGCGAACCCCCTGGCCGGTTTTGCCCGATACCCGCAACACCTCGTCCGTGGAGCAGCCGATCAGGTTGGCGATCTCCTCGGCGTGCTTGTCCGGCTCGGCCGAGGGCAGGTCGATCTTGTTGAGGACGGGGATGATGGTCAGGTCATCCTCCAGGGCCATATAGAGGTTGGAGAGGGTCTGCGCCTCGATGCCCTGGGTGGCGTCCACCAGCAGAACCGCACCCTCGCAGGCCTCCAGGGCCCGGGAAACTTCGTAGGTGAAATCCACATGGCCTGGGGTGTCTATCATGCCCAGGGTGTATTCGACTCCGTCCTTGACCCAGGGCAGGCGAACGGCCTGGGACTTGATGGTGATGCCGCGCTCCTGCTCGATGTCCATCCTGTCCAGGAACCGGTCGTGCATCTCGCGCTTGGGCACGATCCCGCTCAGTTGCAGGATCCGGTCGGCCACCGTGGATTTGCCGTGATCGATGTGGGCGATGATGCAGAAGTTGCGGATCAGCGATTGGTCGGTGAATCCTGGTTGGTTCTTGGCTTCCTGCACCGGTCTGCTCTCCTCACGTACGTCTGGTCTAACGATTCTAGACGATGCCCTGGGCCGAAGCGCCTGCTTCAGGAGGATTCTTCTCCCGGTCGGGTGCTATCATGGTGGTTTGTCTGTACAGATACATTCATCGTTTGGAGCAACATTGGCAAACATCAAGTCGCAGAAGAAGCGGGTCATCACCAACGAAAAGGCGCACCTGCGCAACAAGGAGGTCAAGAGCGCAATCAAGACCTCGGTGCGTTCCGTGCGCAAGGCCGTGGATGCCGGTGACAAGGAGGCCGCTCAGGCTGCCTTCCAGGTGGCCGCCCGCCGTCTGGACAAGGCCGCCGGCAAGGGTGTGATCCACCGCAATCAGGCCGCCAACCGCAAGTCCGGTCTGGCCAACGCCGTCAACGCCCTCTGAACCGGGTGCCCCACAAGGGCCGCTGATCCAAGCGCTTGGGTCAGCGGCCCTTTTTGGTATCCGAATTCATATCCGGATCCTCATCGGCATCCTCGTCGGTGTGCTTGATGGTGACGCTGATGTCCGAGCGGCCGCGCATCAGATGACGGATGGCCCTGGCCAACTGGGCGTCGTTGAGCGACAGCCGGGCTGAACGCCGGTTCATAGCTCCAGGCACCAGGATGTCGAATTTCACCGAGATGATGCGCAGGACGACCACCAGGGCCACAATGGCCAGATCCAGGATCATATCTACGCGGGCCGGATAAAGCCCATGCTGCTGGGCGCGCACAGAGGCCAGGGTCAGCAGGCAACCAACCAAGGAAGGCAGCGCATACCAATGCTGATCCTGAATGACCGCTGGTACCTGATTGAGGAGAATGTCTCGCAGCAGGCCGCCGACCAGGGCCGTAGCCATGCCCATGAAGATGGCCGTCATGCCGCCGGTTCCACACATCAGGGCTTTGGCGGTCCCGTTGACCGCGAAGGATCCCAGGGCCATGGCATCAGTGACCAGCATGGACCAGGTCATCCTGCTGATTTCGGGATGGGCGACAGCCACCACCAGGCCGGAGGCCAGGGTGACGATGACCGAACCCTTGTCGGTGATGCCGCTGGGCGGCACCTGACCCAGCAGGACATCGCGCACCACCCCGCCTCCCAGGGCACTGATCCAGGAGACCAGCAGGATGGCGATGATGTCGTACCCTTTGCGTACGGCAGCCAGACCACCCGAAAGCCCGCAGCTGAAGATACCCAGGTACTCGATGACCATGAAGATCAGGTTCCCCTCCAAGGCCGTCTTCATCCCGCGCTTCTCCTCCCGGAACCGTCCTGCACTCAAGTCCGTCTATAGATTAGCCAACCCCGAAGCTGAACAGGCCGGTGATGTGCGCAAGGCCACAAAAACGAAGGAAGGCGACCCAAGGCGAAATGTCGCCCTGAAGTCGCCTTCCCTGCAAGACCTGTCAGGCAGGAATGAGGTCAGCGCTCAGCAGACCTTCCACATCCAGTCATGCGGATCCTCGATCTCGCCCAGCTGGATGCCCAGGAGCTCGTTACGGAAGTCCATGGTGACCTTGCCTGAGCCACCGTCGGCCACCTGAACGTCGAAGTTCTCGGACTTGAAGCGCCCGATCGGGGTGATGATGGCGGCGGTTCCGCAGGCGAACACCTCGGTGACCTCGCCGGAGCGGATGTCGTCCAGCAGGGTATCCAGGCGGATCATAGTCTCCACCACGTCACGACCGTGGTCCTGGGCCAGGGCGATCAGAGAGTTGCGGGTGACGCCGGGCAGAATGGTTCCGGTCAGGCTGGGGGTCTCCAGGTGTCCGTCCTTGTGGACGGTGAACATGTTCATGCCGCCCAGCTCCTCCAGATAGGTCTTGGTAGCCGCGTCGACGAAGCAGACCTGCTCGCAGCCGTGCTCGACGCCGCGGTTCTCGCCCAGCAGGGAGGCCGCATAGTTGCCGCCGCACTTGGCGAAGCCGGTGCCGCCGGGACCGGTACGGAACCACTTGTCCTCCACCCAGATGCTGACCGGCTTGACGCCGCCGGCGAAGTAGGGTCCCGAGGGCGAGGCGATGACGCAATAGTCCACCGCATGCGGGGCGCGCACGCCCAGGAAAGGCTCGGAGGCGAACATATAGGGGCGCATATAGAGCGTATACTCACGCCGCTTGGGCACCCAGGCCGCGTCACGGCGAACCAGGGCCGCGACCGAACCCAGGAAGTCATTGGGCTCAAGCGGGGGCAGGGCCAGACGCTTGGCTGAATTGTAGAAGCGCTGGGCGTTGGCATCGGGGCGGAAGAGCCAGATGGAGCCGTCGTCGTGGTAGTAGGCCTTGAGTCCCTCGAAGGCCTCCTGGGCGTAGTGGAGGACCGAGGCCCCCGGATCCAGGCTGAGCGGTCCATAGGGCTCAACCCTGCGATCCTTCCAACCGTCATCCGAAGTCCATCCCATGTGGGCCATGTTGTCAGAGAAGAGCTGGCCGAAGGCGGGCTTGTCAATCAGCCGGGCACGCTCCTCGTCAGAGGCGGGATGATCGTTGGGAATGACCTTGAAAGCGTCCGCCAACTCATTGAGTGCCTTCGGGTCGTGATGTGATTGCTCTGCCATTGTCTACCACTTCTTCTTGCTACTGTATTTGGTTGCTCGGGTGTAATGCTTATGGCGATGCCCGGTACCCGAACTATCGCATAGGCAGGCCTTGACCTGTTCAAGACATTTCGCATAGTGACCGTCATAAGCAAAAAGGCCACAGGATCCTGATGATCCCATGGCCTTGCACAACAAACCTCTGGACTCACTCGCTCTGGGCGTCGTCCTCCGGAGCAGCTTCCGCATCGGCCTGTTCGGTCTCCTCGGTGGGGGTCTCCAGGCTCTCCTCCTTGGGGATCTCGACGGAGACGATGGATTCCTCCATATCGTCGATGACCAGCTCGGAGCCCTCGGGCAGCTTGACGTCCTTGGCCAGGATCTTGTCGCCCTCGGACAGGCCCTCCACGCTGATATCGATGCGCTCGGGCAGGTTGGACACGTCGGCACGGACCTGCAGGTTCTGGGTGTCGATCAGGGCCACGGCAGCACCCTTGGTCTCGCCGCTGACGAAGACAGGCACCTCCACGGTGACCTTCTCGCCGGCGCGGACCTCATAGAAGTCGATGTGCTCCACCTGGCGCTTGACCGGGTTGCGTTGCACGTCCTTGACCACGGCGGTCTTGGTCTGTCCGCCGAAGCTGATGGAGAAGAGGGCGTTGGCGCGGCGCAGGGCCAGAGTGGTCTCGCGCATGGGCAGCTTGATGTAGTCGGGCTGGGCACCGCCGGCGTAGATGGTGGCAGGGATCTGCTGGGCCACGCGCATGCGGCGGGCCGCCCCCTTGCCGAATTGGTCGCGGACTTCGCCCTCGAGCTTAATTGTGTTAGCCATGTTGGCTTCCTTCCTTGAGTGGTTCCTCAAGACCGACCTGGGCCGGTCCTGGCGCATCGCCGCGTCGGATTCCGGACCGCCCATAAGGAAAGGCCGCCGATGATCCAGCCGAGTCGATAACGGAGGCCATGAGAGCCTCCCTCGCCAAAGCAACGAGCCTACTTTAGCACCGGGCCCACCCTTCTCCAAGTGGGCGACTATTCTGGACATATCCCGCGATTATTGAAGGAGACAACGTGTCGTTACTAGCATCGGTCAAATCTTTTGTGGCACACCAGGTGGGTCATGGGGAGGGACCGACCGGCGAGGATGCCGCGGATCAATCAGGTGCCGCCCAGGAAGCCCTCGCCCTGCCCAACACGCATTTCTGGTCGGCTGACTACGCCACCACCACGCACATGGATCCGGCCTCGGGACTGCTCTCGGCCACCACCGCCGGCATGGGACCGGTGCCAGACGACATGACCGTCTATGACATCTACGCCGACCGGGCCCGTCGCACCCCCGACCAGCCGGTCCTGCACTTTGTGGAGAACGGCAGCTGGACCTACCGGACCGGCCGCGAGATTCTGCATGACATCAGAACCACCGCCAAGGGCTTCTTGCACTACGGGCTGAAGAAGGGCGATGCCGTGGCCTTCATGTGCAGGACCAGCTATGAGTGGGACATCGTGGATGCCGCGGTCCTGTCCATCGGCGGGGTCATCGCCACCATCTACGACACCGATTCAGCCGAGCAGATTCGATTCATTGTCAACAACTCCGACGCCAAGCTGTTGGTGGTACAGACCGCTGAGATGCGGGCCAAGGCCGAGGGGGCCGACAAGGAATGCCCCACCCTGGAGCGGATCGCCTGCTTGGAATCCGGGGCCCTGCAGGAGCTGCAGGCCTATGGTGAGTCGGTCAGCGACGCCGAACTTGACGAGCGTATCAACTCCATCCGCAAGACCGACCTCTGCTCCATCGTCTACACCTCCGGCTCCACAGCGGCCCCCAAGGGTGTGGAGATGACCCATGAGCATTATTGCCAGCTGGCCAGGAACCTGAACGCTTTCATCCCCAATCTGACCCATGACCCGGATGGATCCATCCTGCTCTTCCTGCCCCAGGCCCACACCTTCGCCCGGGCCATCAGCTATGGGGTCGTCTACGGGACCATGCACGTGTACATCTCCTCCGGACTGGCCACCCTGCTGCCCGACCTGCAGGAGTCCAAGCCCACTGTCATCATCGGCGTGCCCAGGGTCTTCGAGAAGGTCTACAACGCCGCCTCGCAGAAGGCTGGACATGGCATCAAGGGCAGGATCTTCAACGGGGCGGCCCGAGCGGCACGCACCTACATGGAGGACATCTCCCGTAAGGGCTGGCCGACCAAGCGCAGCGCCCTGCGGCGAGCCCTCTATGATCCGCTGGTCTACTCTTCTCTGCGCCAGGTCCTGGGCGGACGGGCCAAGTGGATCGTCTCCGGAGGCGCTCCCCTGGACCCGGAGCTGCTGGGGTTCTTCCGGGGCGCCAATGTTCCGGTCTATGAGGGCTACGGCCTGACCGAGACCACCGCACCCTGCGCCTTCAACCCCCTGGGCACCCCCTACCACCGGGGTTCAGTGGGCATCCCCTTCCCGGGATTCACCATCCGCATCGCCTCGGACGACGAGGTACAGATCAAGGGCGTCTGCGTATTCCACCGCTACCACAAGAACGAAGAGGCCACCCGAGCATCCTTCACCGAGGATGGCTGGTACGCCACCGGCGACCTGGGGCGGCTCTCCCGTGACGGATTCCTCTTCCTGACCGGGCGCAAGAAGGACCTGATCATCACTGCCGGCGGCAAGAACGTCTCCCCCAGGCCCATCGAGGAGGTCATCGAGCGTTCCGAAATCGTCTCCCAGGCCCTGGTTCTGGGTGACAAGCGCCCCTTCATCTCGGCCCTGGTCACCCTGAACGAGTCCGCCTTGCGGCCCTGGCTGGCCTCCAAGGGGCTGGATCGCAACATGTCCTTGCAGGAGGCGGCCCAGAACGCTGTGGTCCGGGCAGAGGTCCAGGAGTATGTGGACCGGGCCAATGAGGGCGTCTCCCGGGCCGAGTCAGTGCGTAAATTCATCATCCTGCCCGAGGAATTCACCCAGGACAACGGGCTGATGACCCCCTCCATGAAGGTGATCCGGCCCAAGGTCATCGAGCGCTACGCCGACCTGCTGAACACCAAGATGTACACGGCCAAGCGCGCCCAGGCACCCCGCCGCTGAGCACGATCAGAACCCCAAACGCTCCAGCTGCTTGGGGTCGGTCTGCCAGTTGCGGGCCACCTTGACATGCAGATCCAACCGGACCTTGCGACCCATGGTCCGGTTGACGGCGGTGCGCAGCTTCTTTTTCACCCGCACCAGGTGCTCGGCTCCCCGCCCGATGACGATGGGCTTCTGAGAGTCGCGCTCTACATAAATGCCGATGTGAACAGTGTCGCGCCCACCCTCCGGATCCGGCTCGACAGACTCCACGCGGACGGCCAGGGAGTGGGGTAGCTCGTCGTTGAGCTCCTCCAGGTAGGCTCCGCGAACCAGCTCGGCGATCATATCCTCGGGACGTTCCTCGGTCAGTTGGTCGTCAGGGTAGAGTTGAGGACCCTCGGGCATGGCATCCATCAACACCTGGGCCACCTCGTCCACGTTGTCAGCCCCCAGGGCGCTGACCGGAACAATCTGGGAGAAGTCGGCAAAGGTGCCAATCTCCAGGAGCTTGTCCACCAGTTGACCCTTGCTCAGCTGGTCGATCTTGGTCACCACCGCGATCAGGGGCTTTCGCCAGGTCCACTTGCCATCCTTGTCCTTGCGGGCGAAATCGGACCGCAACCGGCTGAGAATGCGGCGATCGCCAGGGCCAATGGCCTGATCGGCAGGCAGCAGAAATGCAATGGCATCAACATCAGACAGGGAGGCTTCCACAACGTCGTTGAGACGCTGGCCCAAGAGGGTGCGCGGACGGTGGATGCCCGGTGTATCCACCAGGACCACCTGGGCCTCGGGACGAGTCATGATTCCCCGGATGGCCTTGCGGGTGGTCTCCGGCCGGGAGGAGGCGATGGCGATGGGCCTACCAACCAGGGCGTTCATAAGGGTGGACTTGCCCACATTGGGGCGGCCCACTACTGCCACGAATCCCGATCGGTGGACCGGCGTCTTGGCATCGCTCTGTTCTTCCTTGGTCATGAATTCTCCTGACTGTCCTGCTCGGGTTGATCCCCGTCGGTCTGTTGGTCTTCTTGCTCCGCACCGTCCTCCAGGGCGATGCTGGATCCGTTGGCTGGCTCGACCACGATGGTGGCGATCTTCTTGCGGCGGCCAACCGCCTCGCCTGCGGTCAGCCTGATCCCGCGTGTCACCGCTGATGAGCCTGAGACGGGGACTGAACCCAGCAGCTTGGTCAGCAGGCCATAGACCGTGTCCACGTCGTCCTCGTCGATGGTGATCTCGTAGAGCTCCTCCAGGTCGGCGATGGGCGTGCGGACCGGCAGCTGCCAGGTGTGCGGGCCGATCTGCTTGGGCTCGTCATGCTGGACCCGGTCATGCTCATCCTCCAGCTCACCCACGATCTGCTCGATGGCGTCCTCAATGGTGACCAGGCCGGCGATGCCCCCGTACTCGTCCACGACCACGGCCAGGTGGTGGCGGGAGCGCTGCATGTAGTGGAAGAGGTCGTCCACCGGCTTGGATTCAGGTACCAAAACCGGCCGGCGGATGATGGAGGCGACCGATCTGTCGCCCTTGTGGTTGAAGGCCAGGGCACGGACCACGTCCTTCAAGTAGACGATGCCGACCAGGTCATCCACGTCGTCCCCGATGGCGGGAATGCGGGAAAAACCCGACCGGGAGAAGAGCTTCAGGGCCGAATCCAGGCTGGCATCCTTGGAGATGCAGATCATGTCAGTTCGTGGAACCATGATCTCGCGCGTCAACGTGGTCGACAGGGTCAGCACGTTCTTCAGCATCTCGGAGATCTCAGGATCGAAGGCGCCGGCCTCCACCAGCTGGTCGACCATGGCACGACCCTGCTCGATCTGGATCTTCTCCAGCTCCTCGTCGTCGGAAAGATCGCCGCGATGGTTTTTGCGGGAGCGGGCTTCAGCCTGCCGCCGACGTTTGAAGGGCGTCAGGAGAACGGCCAGTCCGACCAGGCGCACGTGCTTGAGCAGTGCTTCCATAGGCTGGCGGGAGCGGCCACGAGGACCCAAGGTGACGGAGACGGCGGCCACCAGAACGGCCATGACCACTCCGCACAGCAGCTGCTCCCAGAGGGGCAGACCGCCAAGGGCAGCCATGCAGGCCACCAGGACGCCGACCATGATGTCACAGATGATGCGGAAAAAGGCACAGGCGCTGCCTGTCACCTGCCGCTGGAAGATCAGACTCTGGGCCCGATGAATGCGATCAATCCGCTTCATCCTGGAGAACTGGCTGAGCTCTTGGTCGGTCTGCAGGCCCAGGATCAAATTGTTGAGACTGGATCGGGTCACCCGGTTCAGCGCCCCCTGGGCCTCGGCCAGCGCAAGGGAGAGCACAACCAGAGCAATGGCGGCCAGGATCATGACCACCAAGGCGGCAATGGTCCGCTCACTCATGGGATTTGCCTCTCCGATGGGCATCACGGCCGTACCGTTCATAGATCTCCAGAGCGTTGGTAGCCCCGGCCGGCAGACCGGCCTCCGCAATGGGCCCCTGGCGCAGGGCCAAGAAGGTCAGCAAGAGTTGTCGCTGCAGACCGAACATCTGCTCCTCCTGCTCCCTGCTGGCGTGGTCATACCCCAGCAGGTGCAGGGTGCCGTGGATGGCCAGCAGCAGCATCTCCTCCATGGTGGAATGGCCGGCTGCCAAAGCCTGCTGTGCCGCCACCCAGGGACAGATGACGATATCGCCCAGGATGCCCTCCTGCCGATGGTTCTCGTCTCCGGGGCGCAGCTCGTCCATGGGGAAGCTCATGACATCGGTTGGCCCGGCCAAGTTCATCCAGCGCTCGTGCAGCACCGCCATGGGCTCAGGATCATTGAAGATGATGGTCATGTCGGACTGGGTGCTCACCCGCATCTGGTCCAGCACCCACACCCCCAGGTCGGAAAAGGTCTTGGCGTCGATCAGCCACTGGGTCTCGTTGGTCACTTCTACGCTCATGCCCGCTCCCGTCCCCGGCTGCGGGCTTGATCGGCGCGGTCATAGGCCCGGACAATCTGCCCGACCAGCCGATTGCGCACCACGTCGGCCGCCTGCAGGTGCACGAAGGCGATGTCATCGATGCCGTGCAGCACTTGTTCGATGGTGGCCAGGCCAGACGCGGGCCCGCCCAGATCCACCTGGGTGACGTCGCCGGTGATGACCATCTTGGTGTTGAAGCCCAGACGGGTCAGGAACATCTTCATCTGCCTGCGGGTGGTGTTCTGCGCCTCATCCAGAATGACGAAGGCATCATTCAGGGTGCGTCCGCGCATGTAGGCCAGCGGAGCCACCTCAATGGTCTCATCGGCCAGAAGGCGGTGGAGCCGCGAGGTGCCCAGCATGTCAGCCAGGGCATCGTAGAGGGGCCGCAGATACGGATCGACCTTCTCATTGAGGGTGCCAGGCAGGAAGCCCAGGCTCTCCCCCGCCTCCACGGCAGGCCTGGTCAGAATGATGCGCCCAATGCGTCCGGCCCGGAATTCCTGAACAGCCTTGGCCACCGCCAGATAGGTCTTGCCGGTGCCGGCCGGGCCGATGCCGAAGGTGATGGTATGCGCTTCCATGGCGGCCACGTAGGCGGACTGGCCGGCGGTCTTGGGCCTGATCGGCCCCTTGGAGGCCTGGGTCAGAGGGCGGCGACGAAGAGCAGCAGGAGCTGCCTGGCGGGGTTGGTCGATGCCTTCCAGGGCGTTATCCCCCTCCGAGTCTGCAACGGCTGTCTCATGATAATTGAGGTCTGCAGAAGCATTATCCACAAAAGTACTGCTTGTCGTATTGCGATCCTGAGGTTCGCGGCTTACATAGGTTTGGTCTGCCGTGTTGCTACCTGTAATTTTCTGGTCTTCTGGACGGGAGTAATCGGTTGCATCGGCGGTCCCCAGACGGCGGTGATCCAGTATTCGCCCCACCTGATCGGCATCCACAGGGACCTGATCGGCGGTCTGCATGAGTTCGGTCAGTAGATCCCGGATCTGGGCCGCCTGAACGTCGCCCTGCCGGTCCCGGGCCCGCAGCATGATCCGGTTACCCCGAACCAGGATGGACACTGCCGGGAAAGCACGCTCGATCCTGTCGATGACTGCATCCTCCGGCCCCAGCACCTGAACCGGGTCGATCCCCTCCGGAATCTCCAGGGTTCGCGTAGTTACCGCCACGGATTCCCTTCCTGCACGATGACGATGGTGAACACGGGCCTCACTCGGGCAGCACCTGTCCGGTCAGGACGTGGGCGTGGACATGGAAGACCGATTGGCCGGCATTCTCCCCAGTGTTGAAGATCAGTCGATAGGCTCCGTGGAAATCCTGGTCGGCGATCTGCTGAGCCACCTGGACGATGTGGGCCAGAGTGTCAGGGTCGGCCTTGGCCAATTCGGCCACCGACGCGTAGTGGTGACGCGGGACGATCAGGACATGGACGGCTGCCTTGGGGTTGGCATCCTTGAAAGCGTATACGGTCTCATCCTCATAGACCTTTTCGCTGGGAACCTCCCCTGCCACGATTCTGCAGAAAATGCAGTCCTCCTGCCGATCGTCATCGCTCATGACCACTCCTTATTCTTTGCCGACATTGCTGTTTTTGATCTTTTCGCTGTTTTCCATCTTATTGTCGAGGTTGTATATTGTGGGCGACTTCATGCGCTGGGCTCAGGGACTTCCGACTGCCAACGACCCAGCATGTCCGTCAGCAGGGTCAGGGCCACTGGTCCGGCCAGGGCAGCTCGGAGGATGTTGCCCCCCAACCGAACTGCTAAGGCCCCCTCCCTCATCATGGTCTGGACCTCCTGATCGGCAATCCCGCCCTCTGGGCCCACGACCACGGCGATCGACGAGTTCTCCGGCAGCTTGTCTACGCGCTTGCGGACCGCATCCCAGCCAAGGTCGGCATCCTGGTGCAGTACCAGGACCAGGCTTCCCTGGTCGGTCGCCTTCCGGCACCAGGCGGCCAGACCACGGCTGTCCACCTTGCCCAGCAGTCGAGGACGGTAGGCCCTCCGGCTCTGCTCAGTGGCTGCATCCAAGGTGGCCTGCCAGTGCCGGTCGTTGCGGCCCGGCCGCCATTTGGCTATGGACCGATTAGCCTGCCAGGGCAGGACCTGATCGACTCCTATCTGGGTGGCCATATCAATAGCCAGCTCATCCCTGCCGCCCTTGGCCAAGGCCTGGACGAGAATCAATTCATTCTCGGGAGGCGCCTGGCGGCCTACAGCGGTGACCTCCACCAGGCCCGTCGAGGCATCCCTGACCAGGGCGCTGATACGCAGTCCGCCTCCGTCTGAAAGATCGAGCTGATCCCCGTTCTTCAGCCTCATGGAGCCCAGGGCATGACGACGGATGTGCTCTGGCAGGGTCAGGCGCCAGCCGGTATGGAGCTCATCGCTGGCCAGTGGGGAATCATCGTGGTCGGGATCCAGCAGGAAGAGGGGTGCAGTCATGGTGTTAGGCTACAGCCCGCCGCCGAAAAGCACTCTCCGCGACGACACGCTCCCCCAATCGCCCAGTGCACGATGCCGCCTGAGATGCTATGATTATCTCCGTTGCGATTACGCACCTGTCCGGGTGGCGGAATGGTAGACGCGCTAGCTTGAGGTGCTAGTGCCTATATATATACAGGCGTACGGGTTCAACTCCCGTTCCGGACACTCGATTCCACGTCGTTGGGGCTATTGCGATTCGTATCTTCCCTGCTTTCTACATTTATTGAAATGTGCTATTGCATAGAAGATTCGTAAATCCATGCGTGGCTTGAATCGTTGTTGTGATTAATACAGCTGATCGGTGGGCTATAGGAACTAAACGCGTTGTTTATGTTGGGGGTTTGGCCTTGTGGCTGTAAGCGTGTTGGGTGGTTGTTAATAGGTCGGGTTGTTAATAGGGGTCTTGCAGGGGTGCCCGTTCCTGTTCGATTGGGGAATGAGAACCAGA
>NZ_BPWE01000005.1 GCF_020884755.1 Bifidobacterium mizhiense
CGATAATTCGCCAACCCCACAAACACCGTCCCACCAACCATCCGATGCTGAAACAACGAAATCCACACCGCATACACCACCGGCACCACAAACACCACCACAAACACCACCGCAAACGGCCCCATAAACAACCAACCACGCCAACGAGCGGCCGTCCGCGAACGATGCGGCACTGATGCCGTATGACCGCTTGCGCTTACAACTCCCCTACCCATATCTTGACCCTTTTCAACAAACTCAAAATATCAACGTGGTTGGCCGTCTCTCGACAGAAATGTTTGCATGCGGGCAAACGCTTCTGTCGAGAACGGCAGAATATTGTTTACGTGTGCTAATAGCTATTTAACTGTGAAGCCCTGCTGACTTGCATATTTCTTCAAGCTATTCTGCCAATCAGTAATTGCTTGCTTAAAGGTAGATTGGCCATAATAAGCCTTAGAAGCATAGTCGCCATAGATGCTGCTTGCATAAACATTAAACAGTATATTCTTGAAATTAGGATCGACATCTTTTGCTGCCTGCGACAATACTTCATTGAACTTTTGCCCGCCAAAATACTCAACGGCCTTACCGTCGCCTCCCTTGACGGATGTTGAATCCAAAAACTGCTTGTCCGCCAAAGTCTTGGTATCCGCAGGGAATGCCCCAGCTCCAACACGCAATTTAATAGCTTCACGGTCGTGAGAGGCATATTCCACGAATTTGTAGGCGGCATCAGCCTTAGCGGTCTTATCAATCACAGCCAATACCGACCCGCCATTTTCAGAATTATGCTTATCGCCTTCATGCAGCACAGGCATGGGAGCAACTCTCCATTTACCAGCGGCTTGAGGAGCCGAGGAGAGCAAATTCGGCGGCATCCAAGCCCCGATCAAAAGCGCCGCAGTAGAGCCATCTCCTAAGCTCCTATTCCACTCATCCGACCATACAGACAGCTTTTTGTTGACCAGATTTTCATCAGACATGCGCTGCCAAAACTCCAAAAAACGCTGAGTACCTTTGTCGGTGGACAAATTAATCGTTATATTTTGCCCATCTTTTGAATAATCATATGGATGACCGCCAAAGGCCCATATCATTGATTTGAAGAATCCAGCATCGCCGGAATCAGCCTCAATGTATGATCCGGCAGCCTTTACTTTCTTGGCTGCCTCATAATACTCATCCCAGGTCTTCGGTGGTTCGTTCACGCCGGCCTTGTCAAAAACTTCCTTGTTGTAGAACATAGCCATGGGGCCAGAGTCCATTGGCAGCCCATAAATACCACCATTAATGGCTGATGAAGCCCATGTTCCCTTTGTATAGTCATTCTTGAAATTACTGGGAACATACTTGCTGATATCTTTGACGATATGCTTAATCTGGAACTCGGGAAGATCTTCATAGCTGAATTGGGCTACATCCGGCAAACCTGAGCCAGCCTCCGAGGCATTATTCAATGCCTTGTACTGATCATTGCCAACCCCAACATTGACTAATTTGACTTTAATATTGGGATACTTGGCCTCAAACGGCTTTATTACAGTTTGATATGTCTTTTCCCAAGCCCAAACGGTAATTTCCGTAGGCCCTTCGGCATTTGACTTTCCTCCGGATTGAGAACCGCCGCACGCAGCCAAACCCAATACCGACAACACAACTGTTCCACTCGTCAGTATCTTTTTTACCGATACCATTGTTCCTCCCGCAATCTAGCGGCAATCACATGACGCTTATATGAACGACATCACTTTTGACTTCACGAGGTAACTTCAACATCAACGTTGATTTGACGTTAAACCACACTTTAGCACTTGCCTGCTAATACGCAACTACGCCATCCGATTGAAACAACGCTGAATAACACACCTCATTAATGAGAACAAAGCCAATGCAGGACACTGGCTTTCTGCACAGAACAAACAAAGAATAAATAACCAATACCGTGTTCTTCTAGCGGTAATTCAACAGAGGTATGCGTTATTTAGGCTGTCAACCTCTGAAGCCAGTTGCTCCAAAAACTTGTCGTCCTCAATCGCGACATTTGACTGAGCTGATTCAAAATGCAGACTTCCCCGGCGCCCTTAGGAATCTAGGGGGGGGGGGGGGGTAACAACTTGCGGACATAGATAAGCCTGAAGACACCCAATATTTTCATATGGACCGGCCTGATCTGATTGTATTTTTCAACAACGCAGTCTTCTAAAAGTACTTTTACAACGCTGAACTGAGCAGATTCGATTCCCGATTCCTGGAACAACTAGCAAGCAGCGTGGCCAAAGGGGGAACCACATATTTAGATGCCTATCATCTCACAGGTATCACAGACGACACTTTCACTAAGCTCATGAAGAGGGTCGTCTCATGATACAAGAGCAACTTATCAGCCCTCCCTTTCTAGACGATGCAAACTGCCTGATCGAACCCTACAACCCGTATTACAACCCTCAGTTCGATTTGTCAGCACCTTTTTGGCAGCATCTGCAGGATTTGGTTAGCAAGGACCAAGTGGCAATCATCGACAAGGTAACGAGGTATACGGCCACAACTGCCCGGAGATCGATACCTGGTTGGACGAAGTAAAAAATACTATGGTTATCTGCGAGGAAGTGGACGGCATTGTAGAAGCGTATAGGACAGTGCTCAACCAAATCACCCACCCTGAAAACAGTTACCAACCCACAGCGGTACGTGAATGAGCCAACAAACATATCGCTGATCCCTGGTTAATTGCTACGGCCAAGTTTTATGACGCTACTATCGTGACTTTCGAGCAACCTCAAGCTGAATCGGATCGCCCATAGAGACATTCCAAGATTCCGACTGTCGCCTCCCAGCTCTCGATTAATACTGAGAGCCTGTTCACTTTCATGCAGAACGATGGAGGCTTCTAAAAATTCAGACTACGAAGTTTGTTGCACTTTTTATCTCGCCACCATCTCCAGACGCACCACCGCCTAGAGTAGATGCAAGGAAGCATCGCAGGATCAAGGTACCAAAGGAGCGGCCATCATGAGACCAATGTCGGACTACGTCAAGGATTTGCAACACTCGGGCATGATTGCCCGCGATCTGGACGAGACCATCGACTTCTACACCAACAAACTCGGGTTCGAGCTGGTCGGCATCTACCCCAACGGAGAGAACCGCTGCGCCTTTTTGCGTCTGGGCCATCTGACCATCGAAACCTGGGAGGGCGAGCCTGCGCCCATGCGCACCGGGGCCATCAACCACTGGGCGCTGGATACGCCAGACATCGATGCCGCATACGAGCATGCCCTGGAGATGGGATTGAAGATCAGAGAGGACTCCATCCAGTCCATTCCCACCTTCTGGCAGCACGGAATCCGCTACTTCAACGTCATCGGCCCCAACCAGGAGACCATCGAGTTCTGCCAGATTCTCTGACCGCCACCCGCCCAGGCGAATCGTGCATGCAGCGAGCGCGCGGTTCGCTGCCCGGATGTTGCCCCAAGCTCGGGCAGAACCGCTCCATACGGGCAATCCCATGTGAGCAATGCAACATATTTATCTGCAACCGGCAAGGCACTGAACTCACCCCAATTTCCCTAGAAAATAGCCATTTTTGACACAAAACTCCTTTCAATTCCGCCTGTTTCTCTCCACTAGAATGAGCATTGCGTCCAATGCGGGGCGCCCGATAATGAAAGAAGTTTCTCATGACGAACATTGAGAATGTCACGGTTGCCGGCGGCGGGGTGCTGGGCAGCCAGATCGCCTTCCAATCAGCATTCAAGGGCAAGAAAGTCACAGTCTACGACATCAATGATGAGGCCATTGCAGCGGCTGAGCAGCGGATCAAGAACCGTCGAGACCTCTACAAGCGGGACATCAACGCCACCGACGAGCAGTTCGATGCTGGGCTGAACAATCTGACCTACAGCGCAGACCTCGCTGACGCCGTTAAGAATGCCGACCTGGTCATCGAAGCCGTTCCCGAGAAACCCTCCATCAAGCACAACTTCTACCAGAGTCTGGCCAAGGTAGCCCCCGAGAAGACCATCTTCGCCAGCAACTCCTCCACCTATGTACCCAGCACCTATGCTGCCGACACCGGTCGTCCGACTAAGTTCCTCTGCCTTCACTTCGCCAATCACGTATGGCGCATGAACACCGCAGAGATTATGGGTTCCAACCAGACCGACCCCGACATCTTCAACGAGATTGTGGACTATGCCAAGGAAATCGGCATGGTTCCCATCCCTCTCCATAAGGAGCAGCCCGGGTACATCCTCAACAGCCTGCTGGTTCCCTTCCTGGAGGATGCCGGCTACCTCTGGGGCAATGACATAGCAGACCCTGAAACCATCGACAAGACCTGGATGATCGGCACTGGCTCGCCAGTTGGCCCCTTCGGCGCCTACGACGCGGTCGGCCTGCGGACCATCTACAACATCATTGAGGAACAGAAAGGCGACGACCCCGGCTTCAAGCCCTTCCTGGAGAAGGTCCGGAAGATGCTTGACGAGGGCAAGACCGGCAGTGACGCAGGCCACGGATTCTACGACTATCCGAACCCGCGTTACAAGGATGAGGACTTCCTCAAGGCCTGATCGTCTGTCTGCCGAATCTGTGAGCCAGGCCCCGTTCAAGACCTGGCTCTACTATGGAAGAGCGTATCCGAGGATGGATACCACGAATGAAAGAGGTTTCTATGACGAACATTCATAATGTTACGGTTGCCGGCGGCGGGGTGCTTGGCAGCCAGATCGCCTATCAGTCAGCCTTCAAAGGCAAGAAAGTGACGATCTACGACATCAACGACCAGGCTGTGGCGGCAGCAGAGGAGCGCGTCAAGAACCTGCGGGATTCCTACAAGCACGATATCAACGCCACTGATGAGCAGTTCGACGCAGGCCTGAACAACATGTCGTACAGCTCGGACATGGCCGAGGCTGTCAAGAACGCCGACCTGGTCATCGAGGCTGTCCCCGAGAAGCCTTCCATCAAGCACGACTTCTACCAGAGCCTGGCCAAACTGGCGCCCAAGGACACCATCTTCACCAGCAACTCGTCCACCTACGTGCCCAGCACCTTCGCACCCGACACGGGCAGGCCGGACAAGTTCCTGAACATGCACTTCGCCAACCAGGTCTGGCTGAACAACACCGCAGAGATCATGGGCTCCGAGCAGACCGACCCCAAGGTCTTCAACGAGATCGTGGACTATGCCAAGGAAATCGGCATGGTTCCCATCGTCCTGAAGAAGGAGCAGCCAGGATACGTCCTGAACACCCTTCTCATCCCCCTGCTCAACGCCGCCGCCCACCTCTGGGGCCACGACATCGCAGATCCGGAGACCGTGGACAAGACCTGGATGATCGGCACGGGCGCCCCCATGGGACCCTTTGCCATCTTTGACGTTGTGGGGCTGCGGACCGCCTTCAACATCACCAAGGAGCAGCAGGGCGACAACCCTGACTTCAAGCCCTTCATGGATAAGATCCAGAAGATGATGGACGAGGGCAAGACCGGCAAGGACTCTGGACAAGGCTTCTACACCTATCCGAACCCCGCCTTTGCTGATCCTAACTTCCTGAAGGCCTGATAGGACCGCTTTCCGCCAAACAGAGCCCGCCCGTTCTGAGGGACCGCGTTGCGACGCACCTCCCCCTCAACCGGCGGGCCCACTTTTCATCAGTCATTCTCGATCGGAGCCTATCGTCACGCAGCTCTCAGGCGTACCCAAGGGCTCCTTCGGACCGCCTACAGCATCCTCTGCTAGCACAAGGGCGGCAATCTTCGAGCCAAGCCCTTCCTGGACAAGCTGTGAGAAGAGACTGATAGGACTTCTTCCACTTCCCAGATAACGACTACCGGGGTCCCGGATTTCTCAAGGTCTGAATCGAATCCTCCCAAGTGAGCTGTGAGGGCGAAGCTTGGCCTTTCACAGCTCACAACAGGGGGCGTGGTAAGCTGTGTATTTATGGCATTTTTGTGAAAACCGCTAAAGGAAGAGGCAGACAGGGAAATCACAAAGGCGGAAAAGACGAACAACGGCCTAGTGGCCGGAGAAGGAACAATGGCAGAGGACGATAAGATTTCGGCTGCATCCAGCAGCCAACATGAGCAGAAACAGCGTGATCGACAGACAGCCAAGCAGATCAAGAAGCAGCAGGCCGCAGCCAAGCGCAAGGCCCGCAAGCAAAATCCCAAACCCCATCGGGGCTGGAGCGAACGCCTGCATCTGACCGACATCAACGTGGTGGACAGGTCCACCCTCAAGCGGGCCATCGCCGGCACCGTGGTCGGCAACTTCATGGAATGGTACGACGTGGGGGTCTACGGCTACCTGGCAGTGACGATAGGCCGTGTCTTCCTGTCCGACGCATCCGATGCCGTGCAACGACTCTTCTCCTTGGGTGTCTTCGCTGTCACCTTCATCGCTCGACCCTTGGGCGGCGTGGTCCTGGGCCAGCTGGGCGACAAGATCGGCCGCCAGCGCATCCTGGCCTTTACCCTGCTGAGTATGTCCGCAGCCACCCTGTTGATCGGCCTTCTGCCCAGTTATGCGGCCGTCGGTCCCCTGGCACCTATTCTTCTCATCCTGCTCAAGCTGATCCAGGGCTTCTCCACCGGTGGCGAGTACGCGGGCGCCTCGACCATGGTCACTGAATACTCCCCTGACCGGCACCGCGGCTTCTTCGCCTCTCTGCTGGATGTGGGATCCTACCTGGGCTACGCCTTCGGAGCAGCTTTGGTCTCTTTGCTTGAGTTCTCCATCTCCCCGCAGGCCATGCTGGCCTGGGGCTGGCGCATCCCCTTCATCATTGCCCTGCCGCTGGCCGCCATCGCAGTCTACTTCCGGGCCAAGGTCCAGGACACCCCTGCCTTCCGTCAGGCCCAGGATGCCAGCGACGAGAAGACCAAGAGCCAGCACAAGAGCCTGCTGGATCTGATCCGGGGCTATTGGCGGGAACTACTCATGGCCTTCATCCTGGTAGCAGCGGCCAACACCCTGAGCTACACGCTGACCGCCTACATGCCCACCTACCTGTCGGGCACTCTGCACTACAACACGGCCCAGGCCAACCTGCTCTCCCTGCCGGTTTTGCTCCTAGTGGCCTGCTGCATCCCCATCACCGGGGCTCTTTCCGACCGCTTTGGCCGCAAGAAGGTCTTGTTCATGGGAGCCATCACCGGACTATGCCTGTCTCTGCCGGCCTTCCGACTGTTGGAGCACGAGACCACGGGTGCCGTCTTCGGTGGACTGGTTCTGCTGGCCATCCCGGTCATCTTCTTCGTGGCCAACCTAGCCTCCACCCTGCCAGCCCTCTTCCCCACCGCTTCCCGTTACGGCGGCATGGGACTGTCATACAACCTGGCCGTGGCCGTCTTCGGCGGAACCGCGCCTGTCATCATGGAGGGACTGGTGACCGCGACCGGCAAGTCCCTGGCACCCGCCTATTGGATCATGTTCACCTCAACTTGCGGTCTGATCACCGTGCTCTTCCTGGCGGAGACCGCCCGGCGCCCCATGCCCGGCACCCTGCCCACCGTGCTCAACCGGCAGGAGGCACGCGACCTGGTGGCCACACAAGACCATAACCCCGACCTGGACGTGAAGACCATCATCAAGGATGCCGAAGAGAGCGGCGTGCGCAAGACACCGAAAAAGCTGGTTGCCGAGACTCGCAAACTTCTGGGCATTCCCCGCTCCGGAGCCAAAAACAAGAAGTAGCTACCACCGTCAAGTCGCGTAAACATCCAGGCTCTGCTTAGGCGACTATGTCTGAGCTGCATACGGGAGATCTCTTTCTCCTTTGAGAATAAGGCGACAGCTTAGCTGCTTCACTGTCGATGTGTCGAGAATACGACAGGCAAAGTATTCGGCCGGCGACTTGAAAAGAAAATTATTTCAAGCCACCGGCCGATTCTCGATTCCATCACCACTCTCTTACTGCCGTTCAGGCAGAATATAGGCGGACTCCAAACTCATGGCTGAGCCTTACAGGATGGCCAGACGGATGCTCAGGATGGCTGAAGACACTGTCATAGCTGTTTGATGCCAGAACTCTTTTTTCTCCATCACACAGGGTCAGGTAAGCCGATAAATCGTCGCCATCATTTTGCTGTGAGGCGAGTGAGACCTCCTGTATCTGAACGCTTGAAAAAGGCGCGAGTGAAATAGATGCATTTCCTTTCAGCACCTCGCGCCCTTGCAAATTCACGAATCGCCAGGTAACGGAAACCTGACCTAGATCCTTGGGGGAGTCATTGGCAACAACCAATCCAGAGACCTTTTTGCTGCACCTATTCAAGAAAACACCTATGGGTTGATTGATCCTGGCAACCACCTCGTATGCAGGTTTCGGCTGCCCCCACCAATCCAACAGCCCATAGAAGCTTTGCGGGCACAGGTCTATGAACATGAACTGTACATATCCCCAATTGGGTGCAGCTCTTTGACAGCGATAGTGCTCGATGTAATACTTGAGCAGCTCAGTCTGATAACGTTGCAATGTTCCTGTCAAAGGCTCCAAGGCCGCTATACGCTCTGTCAACGTCCCGAGATTCCTCAAATTTCCAAAGTAGCCGGGGGCGTCGAAACCAAATTCTGTATTGAACTTCTCTTTCGTGCCGTCAATCAACGTATACGACGTGGGAGGAGTATCCAGCGATCCCGTATAGTTGTGGCTGTCTCCACTGGTCAGATCATCAGCGCAATACGAGCCTTTGATAACTGGACGAGTCGGGTCTGTCTGAGTGACCCGTCGATAGATGGCAGGGCCTGGACTCACTTGCATAGCCGTGCCCTGTGTGCCCTTCGGCACATCCACCACGCCTGGTTCATTAAGACATATCCAGCTAAAAATACTGGCATGTCTATCGAGGGTTTTGACGGTACTGACAAACAACCGTACAAACGTTTCCGCCCACTCAGAAGTCCTGGGCTGGTTCCAGTTGTATTCTGAATCCTGGATCACGGCAATGCCCATGCGGTCGCATAAATCGTACAATTCCGGCTTCTCGACATGCACATGCACCCGGATCAAGTTGAATCCAGCCATTTTGATAGCCTGCAAATCACGCAGGTACCGCATTCTGTGCATTCGAGATATATAGACATCAGGGAAATAGGATGTCCCACGCACATACAGGGGCTTTCCATTAAGCACGAACCGGGTTGTCGATTCATCACGATCAAGTTTGACATTCCGGAATCCGATCTTCCGGCTTTCCACCTGTTCGCCGTCCAAGCTCAATGTCATGTCATAGAGCTTCGGCTCTCCCAGATCCCAAGTGAACCAAGGCGTCACGTCATCAACGGCAGCTTTGAACTCGAAAGGTCCCTGGACCTGCTTATCCGCGTCAAGCAGCACACGGCCATCAGCTGGATCCCGCACCAGGGTTCTCAGCACAGATGGATGATCATTACCGCAACCGAGTGCTTTCCCTCTGACGATTATTCTTCCACGACCCTGATCATCCATCCACACGCTCAGGCGCGGATCTTCAGCCAGACAAGCAGACTCATGAATCGATAGGGTGACCTTGCCATAAATGCCCACGGGATTCACGTCACGGGCTATAAGGCCGTCATCATGCTCGTAGGTTCCTTTGACCAATCTCCTTTCAACCATATAGGTACGGTTCTCAACGTCATCATTCCTTATCTGCCTATCCCAAGGTGACCAGACCTTGACCATCAGGATATTCGTGCCGGAGTGTACGACATTGCTGACATCAAAGACGAACGACTCACTGTAGCCCTCATGGGAGCCAAGGAGTTGCCCGTTCATCCACACCTTGCAAAAGTAATCGACATTGCTGAACCGCAGCAGAATCTTGCCGTCCGTCTCAGAATTATCAAGCTTAATGAGCCGACGATACCACCAAGGTGCCTGATTGAAATACCGCAGCCGGCGTCCCCAATAAGGCTGTTCATCCAACAGACACTGGAGATGCTCCAGAGCCGGCAACGGCTCCCACTCTGATATCTGCGGTCCGACCTGCGTACAGTCGCGATCCTCATAGAGTTTTAATTTTTCACCGACATCATTGACGTCCTGTAGAACGCTCCAATCACTACTGATGTCCAATTGCTTGTTCATTATTTTCCTTAATTCTGTTCCCAGTGCCTTTACCCACGGACCGCTCCGGCCACCATGCCGGAAATAACCTGTCTGTTCAGGAAGAAGTAGAGTATAAGGGTCGGAATCATAGACACGACTATTGCTGAGTATGTGGCTCCCAAGTCGGTCTGCCCATACATACCGACAAAGTCGTTCAAACCTATCGGGAGGGTTTTCATATCGCTGCGAACCATAAAGGTGTTGGCAAATACGAATTCATTCCAGATGAAGACAAAGTTGTAGGTCGCCACAGTCACAGTGGTGTTGCGGGAAAGCGGCATGACGATCTTCGAAAAGATCTGCCAGGTTCCGGCTCCATCGATACGAGCGGCCTCCAGTAACGAATCCGGTATCTCCTTCATGAATCCTGCGTACAGATAGACGCACATCGGCAGATTGAAAGCCAATTGCGGAATGATAAGGGCCAGATAGGTGTCCGTAATGCCGATTTTGTTAAACACTTCGAACAGAGGCAACAAAGCTGCGAATGAAGGCACCAGAAGTCCTACCAGCAAATAGGAAAGCACCTTATCCGCACCCCGGAACCGCAGCTTTTCAATGGCAAACGCCGCAGGAGCTCCGACCATGACGGTGACCAGAATGGTCAGCACCGCAACTATGGTGCTGTTAATCAAATATCGCAGTAGACCCGATGTGGCAAAGGCTCTCACGTAGTTACCCAGATACAGACCCTTGGGCAGTTGATAAGCCAAGCTATCTGCGAGCTCATCGGGGCTTTTCAACGAAGAGAGTGTGACCCAAAGAATCGGGTATATCTGCACCAGGACGAAAACTGCGATAATCGCATATACCAATCCCCTGGTTTTCCTGCCTGGCTTCGTAGTCATGCTTTGTCCCCTCTCCCGAACAGGCGGCGCAGAATAAGAAGCGTTACCAGGCACTCCACCGCTAGGAAGATGCTAATAGCGCTACCGTAGCCAAAATTCCCGGATATGAAGATTGTCTTGTACAGGTAGGTAGACACCAGCTCGCTGGACGAACCGGGACCACCTCCAGTAAGCACATAGGAGACATCGAACCCCTTCAAGCATCCAGAAACCAGCATCACCAACGTCACCTCCAAGACCGCCCTGATTAGAGGCACCCTTATGTAGACGAGCTGTTGCCACCAATTGCAGCCGTCAATCAATGCCGCTTCCAGCACTTCGGCATCGACTGACTCCAGAGCTGCATAGTAGATGACCATGTATATGCCGGCGAACTTATAAGCATCTATGAGCGTCACCAACACCAAGGCCCAGTGAGGATCCGAGAGCAAAGCGTGAGGGGCCAGCCCGAACAGGCTGCCTACCGCCGGCACGACCCCCGGCGGATTGACAGCCAGCATCTGGGCGAAGATCTGGCTGATAGCAACTGAGGAAATGACGCACGGAATGAAATAAACCGTTCTGATGATGGTCCGAAATCGGTCAATGCACAAGACCAACAGGGCCATCACCAAACCCATAAGCATCTGAACGCAGGTACCTAGAAGGGTGAAGAAAATGGTGTTGAGGAAAGCCGCGCGGAACACCTTGTCGGTCAGCATCAGTTTGAAATTCGCCAAGCCCGAGAATCGCATGGCTCCTATCCCATTCCAGTCAAACAGACTCGCGCCGAACGACCAGATGATAGGGACAACCACTATGAGCGTAAAGATGAGGACCGCAGGCAGGTAATAGGGCCACGCCGCTCCCGAACTGATGGCCCTGTTCCCCCTGGACGGATGACCCGGCCAGAACCGCCTCCGACGCACTATCCGTGGCGGGATGGAATCCGCTGGATTAGATCTTTGCATATCCGCCTTCACTTGGCCTTGTTGTATTGAGCGATGGCTTTGTCGACATTGGCCGCAAACTCATGCGTTGAGGTATTGTCCACTAGCAGGCTTTGGCACTGTCGTCCAAGTACACTGACCGTATTTGCATCAAGTTGCACATCCCAAACTTGTGCATAATCGTTGACCTTGGCTATGTCGGACAGGACGTCCTGATATATGCGGGGGGTCTTGACGCTGCCCTTGGGCTTGACTGAAGGGATGACTCGATAATCATTCAAAGCCACATCACCGTATTTGCCAAATAGATATTTGAGAAAATCCTTCAGCTGGGGAGTTAGCTTGCCCTTGCTGACGGCAGTACCGATGCCCGAATTGGCAAAGAAGTCCGAGGGTGCAGTCTTGTCCCCCTTACCAAGCATGGGTAGACGGAAATAGCCGATATCCGATTTCAGATTGCCGGAATCGTCAACGTAGGACGGGAGGTTCCAAGTTCCGTCATACGTTATCGCAGCGCGCTTGCTCTTGAACAGATTCAAGGTAGCAGTGGCATCCGAATTCGTGAAGCCAGGCTGGAAATATGTAGACATTTTTTGTAAGAAGGTAATTCCTGCTTGACCAGTCGGACTGGCCATAGACTCCTTTCCGACCTTGAGCTTGGCCAGGAACTCATTGCCGGTTTCCCTGTATGGAATCATCCCCAGGAACCTGTAAAAAGGCCACTGGTCCTTGCCATCAAGAGCGATCGGAATAACGCCCATGTCCTTAAGCTTCTGAAGGTCAGTCAGCAACTCGTCGAAGGTCTTAGGTTCCTCTGCAATTCCTGCTTTGCGGAAGGCATCTTTGTTGTACCAAAAGTACTCCGCATTAGCGTTGAAAGTCATTAGGTGCAGACTGCCATCAGCCATTGTCGGGTATTTGGTGGATATGTTATAAAAGCGGTTGGTTACGCCAATGTCCTTGTAGAGTTTTCCGATATCTTCGGCACGGCCGTCCTTGACAAGCTTGGCGAAGTACGGGTCGGGATCGGCATCCCATAACTCCGGCAAACGGTTACTGGATGCCAGCACTTTCAACTTTTGGTTATATGACGGCCGATCAGAGATATTCTGAAACTCCAACTTGAAACCCTGATGCGACTTCGCGTACTCATCAGCGATCTGTTTGATTGCTTTTATGCTTCCTTCGCTGGCGGGCCTCGCACTGAGCCAAGTAATGGTACCCGACTGCTGGGAAGAACCGCACCCCCCAAAACCGAATAAGGACAGGACAGCCACTGCACAGGTGCATGCCCTCTTGGCGAACGATAGTTTCATGGTCTCTCCTTCATTGGACGTAACCAACGCCACCTCATAGTGACATATGTCAACGTTGTCTGACAACGTTGACATATGTAAAACTATACTAATTACAGACCGTTGTCAATTCACGGGGGACAATGCTAGATATGACACAGAACAGTGGCAATGCGAACAGCCACCCCACGATCAAGGACGTGGCGGCCCTTGCACAAGTCGCGCCAAAGACGGTATCCCGCGTGATCAATGAAGAGCCCTATGTATCTTCGACAACCAAGGAGCGAGTCCTTTCGGCCATTGAGGAACTGCACTATCGGCCCGACGTGCATGCAGCCGATCTGAAACGTGGCAAAAGCCACAGCAGAACCCTCGGGGTTCTGCTGGGAGCCAGACCCAATCCCTTCTCCTCATCGGTGCACTGGTCCATTGACAGCGTCGCCGTGCAGCACTCCAGTCTGGTTCTGGCCTCGGCGTTGACCGGTAATCAAGACAGGGACTCCAATACCGTAGACGAAATGCTGAGCCGGCGGATAGACGGACTGATCCTGGTCACAGCCGCCAGCTCACAGGACTACCTGATTCCCGAAATGCGTCGTGGACTGGCCGTCGTCTTTGCCGACAGTACTTCTATGGGATTACCTTCAGACACCGTCATGTCTGACAACTATGCCGGTGCAATCAGTGGAACCCGGGCGCTTTTATCCATCGGGCACAGGAACATGGCCTACCTAGGGGCCAAGAAAAACGTGTATACCGTAAGCCAACGGAGAAAAGGCTTCCTCGCTGCCATCAAGGAGAGCTACCTGCCGATGGACAATATTGACCTCGTTGACGACATGGATGAACGCAAAGCATACACCGTCACATGCAGACTGTTAGACCGGGCACGAGCCAAACGGCCTACCGCGATTTTTGCAGGACAGAACCTTATCGCCCGAGGTGTGATTCGCGCCCTAAGAACAAGAGGATTGGAAAAGAGCATAGCAATCATCAGCTTCGATGACGCCGATATGTTTGACATGCTTGATCCCGGAATCACGGTCATCAAGCAGAATCCTGAGAACATCGGCCGAATAGCCGCAAACATGGCGTTCGAACGCATCGATGGCTTAACTGCCGAACCCCGCCACATCCTGCTTCCTACTGAATTGATCGCCAGAGGTTCAGGCGAGATACCCCCGAGCCAGTAAAGCACTTCGTTAACAGCAAAAGGCTACAGGGCCCGGCACCATTAGAAAGATGCCATCATCGCCCATCGCCTCCGGATATAACTTGACCCGACAAAATTAACCTGATAGTATTCTTATATTGCTAATAATAAACGTTTAGGATTCGATGATGAAACACACTGGCGTTACCTTGAAGGACATTGCGGACGAGCTGAACCTTTCCGTGTATGCCGTGTCAAGGGCCATCAACGACCTAAGCGGGGTCTCCAAAACCACACGTGCCGCCGTACTGAAAGTCGCTAAAGAAAAGGGCTACATTCCCAACGTCAATGCCAGGGATCTGCGCAAGGGACTTCACCACTCAGTCAGTCTCCTTACAGCAGGAATGTCAAATCCCTACTATCTGGATCTGATTAGCGGAATCGAAAGCATATTCCAAATACGGGGCGAAAACCTGCTCATATCAGACATCGCCATTGACGGCCACTACTCAGAGTCTGCCGAGAGCCTGCTGCTCCAGCATGTCTTGGAAACGCGACCCGGAGGGATAATATCAACCCTGGGACTGAGCGACTCATCCCGGCAGCGGCTGCGGGAGTGGAAGATGCCTGTAGTCTTCGTCGATTCGACTCCTGGATCAACTCACGAGGACTTCTCCTATGTCACAACAGATAACAAGGATGCCTCGAACAAACTGGGGAGCCATCTGGCGGGGCATCACTTCAAACGATGGTTGTTGGTCATCTACCCATCAGTCTGGAACAGCCGATATATCAGAGAATCAGGACTCCGCCAAGCAGCTGCGCGATGCGGAGCCGCCATCCGTGTTCTAGAATGCGGCAACGATCAGTTCTCCACACGGAAAGCACTCGACGGGTTTTTGGATCATGACAAATTCCAGCCCGATGTCATTATCGCCGGCAACAACCCAATACTGTTGGGGATCATGACTGCCTTGCAGGCAAGGGCAATTGAAGTTCCCGACGATTTGGCGCTAGTGGCGTTTGACGACTTCATATGGTCCGATCTGCTAAAACCGCGCATCACCCTGGTTGCGGAAGACAGCTATGGAATCGGCGCCAAGGCCGCTGAACACATTCTTGCACTGATTGATCAGAAACAAGACAGAAAAGGAGGTGACGACGATTCGAAACCGGATGGGAAACCGCAAATGACGATGGGGCCCATCCATCAAACGATTGAAGCATCACTGAAGATCAGAGAATCGTGCGGTTGCAGGTATCCAACGGGGGCTGCCTGACCGTTTTGCGAAAGGTAAATTAAATTATGAGATCCAAGAAAATCATCACTGCGATGGTGGCAATTCTGGCCGCATCGCTCGCTCTAACCGGCTGCAGCAATGGCGATGAAGACAGACAGTCTGCACCAAAACGCACAGAAATCAAAAGCATTGGCCTGATGGTCCAAGATATGTCGAATCCCTTCTTCTCCTCCATGGACAAGGAAGCAAAAAAGGAGGCAAAACGAATCGGGGCACGTCTGAACGTTCAGGATGCCCAACTCGATTTGGCTACCCAGGATAACCAAATCTCTGCTTTCATCGAGCAGAACGTGGATCTGATTATCGTATCCGCCGTCGATGAAAGCGGCCTGCAACCGGCAATCAAGAGAGCTAGAGACGCGGGCATAATCGTTGTGGCTGTTGACACCCCAGCCAAAGGAGCTGATGCGATCGTGACAACCGATGGCGTACAGGCTGGGCAACTTTCCTGCTCTTACCTCTCAGAGAAGCTGGAAGGCAAAGGTAACATCCTAATCGTTGATGGAACACCCATTCAAACCATCACTGATAGGATCAAAGGCTGCAAGCAAGCGCTCAAGAAATACCCTGGAATCAAAGTGGTAGCCCAGCAGGCCTCAAAGAACGACAGAGCCACAGGGTTGACAGTGACCACTGATATGCTCACCGCCAACAAGGACGTGCAGGGCATCTTCGGCATGAACGACCCCTCTGCCCTCGGGGCAGCCCTGGCTGTGGAACAAGCCGGGCGGCAGGACCAGATCATCGTCACAGGCATCGATGCCAGCCCACAAGGAGTGGACGAGCTCAAGCGGGCAGGTTCGCCTTTCATCGGTGCAGCAACCCAGAATCCAAGGGCCATGGTTGATCAGGCCGTGAAGTTCGCCCAGGACAAGGTCAAAGGAAAGACACCCAAGAAAACGACCATCCTGATTCCCAGCGAAATGATCACTCGCGATAACGTCAACAAGTACAAAGGGTGGTGAGCATGTCTGAGAATAAAGCCGCCTTGTTAGAGCTGCGGAACATCTGCAAGAGCTTTTCGGGTGTAACAGTCCTTGACAATGTCAGCCTAAACCTTTATGACCATGAGGTTCTGGCTCTAATGGGTGAAAACGGAGCAGGAAAATCGACACTGATGAACATCCTGTCAGGCAACCTCAGTCTCGATTCCGGCTCCATTGCCATCGAAGGCGAGCCTGTTGAAATCCGAACCCCCAAGCAGGCAACGGATCAAGGTATTGCCATCATCCATCAGGAGCTCAACGTCGTGCCAACCATGACTGTCGCCGAAAACCTGGCCTTGGGCCAAGAGCCAAAGACACGGTACGGTCTGATAGACAAAAAGCGCCTCAAGGATGAAGCCAGAAGCAAGCTTGAGGTCATCAAGGCGGACATCGATCCAAATACGGAGTTGGGCAAACTAGGCGTCGGCGAACAGCAAATGGTCGAAATAGCCAAGGCCCTCGCCCAGAAGGCCCGAATACTCATTCTGGACGAGCCCACTGCTTCCCTATCGAAAGCAGAATCGGAGCAGCTGTTCACCCTGATCAGCACTCTTCGCGACGAGGGCACTGGACTGATCTACATCTCGCACCGCATGGAGGAGGTCTGGCGTCTGGCTGATCGGATTACCGTGCTCCGCGATGGCCAGACTGTGTTGACCGACAAGCTCTCCCAGGTCGACCAATCTCAGGTCGTGTCCAAAATGGTCGGCAGAAAGGTTGAAAAACTCTATGAGCACGATGCCCGACAGAAAGGCGCCGAGGTTCTGAGGGTCGAAAATCTCAGAATCAAGGAAGACGACCAGCCCGTATCATTCAGCGTCCACGCCGGCGAAGTTGTGGGCATGTCCGGGCTGGTCGGCGCCGGAAGGACAGAAATGGCACGTGCCATAATTGGCGCCGACCGCTGCGCCTCCATCAGCGTCCAGCTTCAGGGGAACAAGGTTCTTTTCCACTCTCCAAAATCAGCAATCAATCATGGAGTGGCCTACCTGCCGGAAAGCCGAAAGACCCAGAGCATCTTCCCCGTCATGAGCGTCGAAGAAAATATCGCCATCTCATCACTGGATCAGTTCCAATATCTGCATCTTCTACGCAAGGGCAAGATGCGGGCATCCGTCCGGAACATCATGCAGGAGGTCAACATCGACCAGACCATGGAGCATACCGAGATCAACAATTTGTCCGGCGGCAATCAGCAGAAGGCCGTTCTAGCCCGATGGCTGCTCAAGCAATCGGACTTGCTCATCCTTGACGAGCCGACCCGTGGAGTCGATGTGGGCGCCAAGCAAGAGATATATGGCTTGATCAATTCCCTCGCAAAAGCAGGGAAGGCAATCCTGATGATTTCCTCTGATCTGCCTGAGGTATTGGGAGTCAGTGACCGGATTCTGGTAGTCCGGCAGAACGAGGTGGTAGCCAACATCCCGGCCACAGAAGCGACTGAGGAAAACGTGATGTCATATGCCACCGGGGTGAGCAAACCGCAGTTGCTCGACTGACTCATAAGACAGCAAACACATGGTTCCGCTCCACCGTCCGTATGCATCGTCCGGGAAGCCGGCAACCGTAACTTGAAACATGAAAGAAGCATCATGAAAGGCAAAAACGTCAATATTGCGGCAATCTGGGAGAAGGTTGGCATGCCCTTCGTCCTTTTGCTGCTCATACTCTTCATGCTGGTAAAGGCACCGAATTTCGGCACGTTGAGCAATTTGTTCAACGTAGCCAGGGCCATATCCATCAACGCCATTCTGGCGGCAGGCATGACGCTGGTGATTATTACGGCCGGCATCGACCTGTCTGTGGGATCGACAATCGCTGTCAGCGGATGTGTGGCTGTACTGGCAGCCCGCTCAGGCATGAATCCTTTGATTGCCGTTTCTCTTGGCATCATCGTTGGGGCAATAGCAGGACTAGTCAATGGATTGCTGATTGCCTATTGCAACCTGGCCGCTTTCATCGTCACTCTCGGGACCATGACATTCCTGAGAGGGCTGGCATACACGATCACCGGCGGACTGCCGATCGTTGACAATAATCTGTCTTTTAGAGCGATCGGCAACGGATACATCTGGCACATACCGATCCCCTTCATCATCATGGTCGTCGTATATCTGGTCATGTGGGTGGTCCTGGACAAAACTCGGTATGGAGCTCATGTCTACGCAGTAGGAGGCAATCCAGAAGCCGCCCGTCTGGCAGGCATCAATGTCAAGTCAGTCCTTATGTCCGTCTACCTGATTGCCGGGCTGTGCGCCGGTCTGGCAGGCTGCATTTTTGCCGCCAGGGTCGTATCAGCACAACCAACGGCTGGCAATGGCTATGAAATGGATGCCATCGCTGCAACGGTGCTCGGCGGCACCTCGCTTGCCGGAGGCAAAGGACGCATATCAGGCACTGTCATCGGTTCGGTCATCTTCGGAGTCTTAACAACCGGTCTGGTGCTCATGAATGTGCCATTCTTCACTCAGCAGCTGATCAAAGGCGTAGTCATCATCATTGCAGTCCTGATTGATGGAATGAAACAGAATTCCTTCTCATTCTCCTTCTTGAGGAGAAGAGCAGCCAGCATAGACGCATAAGGAGGCAACAGCCATGAATATATCCGCTAGCTATCGGATTCATTATTCCGGACCAGCACACTCGGGCCCCAGACCGATTCGCATACGTCTGCCTAGCTCAATCAACCAGCCGATTCTGACTGCTCAAGTCGAGCAAGAAGGTGCTGTCCCCTTTCAACGCCTGGCTGGGGAGAGCACACCCGAAAAATCGGTCTATCTGGGCATAGTAGAACCGCATGACGGCCAAATTATAGTCTTTGACGATTCATCGTCTGAAGCCACCGGAGGTATCAAGTCATTACATTCAGTTCACGAGCGTGATGCCGTATGCAGACTGGATACTGGATACTTCGACCTCGAACTGTGCAGAGGTACAGGATCGGGAGAAGGCGCATCCAAGTGGGGAATTCGTCACTTTATGAGCAAGGAGGAGCAAGTCGACCTGCTTAAGAGCGGCAACAACGCCATGGGCGGTTTCTATGGGCCATTCTTCACCCCGGAAAATGGGCTCATCAACCCGCCCGAACATGTGGTGGCAAACGTAACGGTTGAGGAATGCGGACCGGTCATGCACCGCTATTTGCTGAGCGGACGCATTCCGGATGGTCTCCGTCCAGAGCTGCGTGGCAAGTCCTTCTCGGTCGAATTTACTTTCTACCGTGATGTCGACTTTTTCGACCGCCGATACCAGGTGGATCACTTCGAAACCGAGGTCAACGGCCGCTGTGCTTTGGATCGCATCACCGTTGGGGATGAGTTTGAAGGCGGCGAAGGAGGACTGGTCTTTGACCGCTTTGATTCCTATAACCGCTCCCCCTACAGAGAAGGCGACCCCTATGCAACTCTGTTGAAGCAAGAGGTGGCTTCCATCATCAACGAGGCCAAGAACCCGGAAAACCACCAGGAAGAACCAGAAAGATTCGCATACTTCCGCAATCTTCTGGACAGGGATTTAACCAATGCACACTGGGATTTGTACTGGCGGCTGTTCTCATACTGGGAGCACGCTCTCACCGATGTGCAGATTCGAGAGCATCTGGCTCAGGTGACCGACCAGGCACACGTGGCCGCCGATGCGAATGAACGTCCATGGCACATGCCAAGTCAGGCAATTGATGTCTCATCCCTGCAAGACCAAACCATCTTCCCCGGGGCCGCTGATTGCACTGCAGAATTCAACACCAGCAATGGGCGATGCATGATCTGGCTGACATCACAACCATCAGGCGGTTTTCAGATCGTCCAACGGCCACAATCTGGCTGGGTTAACTGGGGAACCAATACAGAGAACGAATCTCCAGCCCTGCCCGTAGGTACTCGGATCCGCACCATCTATGGTAACTATGCTCAATCTTGGCGGGAAAGAGCTGATTTGGAGACTCAGACAAACATACAAGTCCAGAAGCAAGCCTCCTGACTAAATCATCCGGTCCGTCAGGCCGGACGGACCGGATGATTGACCAGGTCGCGCTCGATCCAGGCCATGACCAACTCGGCCAGGGCATCCACCTCGACATCGGTCAGAGCACGGCCGCGCGGGATGTGATGCCAGCGCTCGATGCATCCGCGGCAGCAGGTGGCCGTAGCATGCTGGGCTGTGAAGACCGGATGCCCGCGGTAGGGGGTCTGCTTGCCGTCCTTCAAAGGGTTGGCAGGCCCCACACGCTTGGCCAGCATCTCATGGGCATGGCGGTCGATGGTATCCCTGCCCTTGGCCCGGGCGTAGGCGCGATCCTTGGCCGATAAAGAGAATCCAGCGCGGAAGCGCGAATGTCCCAACCTGGCAAGCGTGTCCTGAATCCAGGCCTCATCTGCCCGGGCCGACGCTGATCCGCTGCTGGTCATTTCCTGCTCGCCTCCATGTTCAGCCTTACCAAAGAGTCTGTACCCAGGCAAGGTTTCCCATGCGGAATAATTCACCGAACATGACACCGATAGGGACCAGTGTCAGGGGTAGGGTGAAGACAGTACTTGTATCCACTAACTACCAGACCCGCCATGTTCGGTCATGTCCGGGTCACACAAGGGGGCTTCATGGCCAAAAGCAAGATGACTGTAGCCGAGATGATTGGGCTCTTCCTCACCCCTGACGCGCCTGTGCAGGTGACCGCCTTCGACGGGTCGGTCTTCGGGCAGGACCAGGCGCCGCTGCATCTGGAAGTCAAGAATTCCCGTGCCATGTACTACATCACGGAAAATCCCAACGACCTTGGTCTGGCCCGCGCCTACCTGCAGGGTGATCTGGATTCTCCCGAGCTGCTGCCAGGCAACCCCTACCAGGTCCTCAAGGAACTGATGGGGCTCAAGCACTTCGTCAAGCACCCCAGCAAGATGGAGCTGGCCCGGGCAGCTGCGGCCGTCTTCTCACACGGAGTGCGCGTGCCCGAGCCGCCGGCCATCGAAGGACCTTCCCTGGCCAAGCGACTGACCGAAGGCATCCGCCCCCACACCCGCCGGGGTGACGCAGCCACCGTCAGCTACCACTACGACCAGTCCAACGACTTCTACCGGCTCTTCCTGGGTTCCTCCATGACTTACACCTGCGCCGTCTTCGAGAAGGCCGACGGCAGCCTGGAGGATGCTCAGTGGCATAAGCTCAACATGGTCCTGGACAAGATGCACCTGAACAAGGGTGACCGTCTGCTGGACGTGGGCTGCGGCTGGGGCTCCATGGAGATCGCGGCCGCCCGCCGCGGCATCCACGTCATCGGCGTGACCTTGGCTGAGGAGCAGGTCGAGTGGGCCCAGAACTGGATTCGCCAGGAGGGCCTGCAGGATCTGGCCGAGGTCAGGCTGATGGACTACCGCGACGTACCCGAGTCCGGATTCGACGGAATCTGTTCCATCGGCATGATGGAGCACGTGGGCTACAAGCAGTACCCCTCCTACTTCAAGGAGATGATGGACAAGCTGCGTCCGGGCGGCATCCTGCTCAACCACCAAATCACCCGCACCAACTCCCACGACCACAAGCGGGCCGGCGGATTCATCGACCGCTACATCTTCCCCGACGGCGAGCTGGCCAGCCCGGCCGAGATCGAACTGGCCATCCAGGACACCGGCTTCGAGGTCATCACCCAGGAGAACCTGCGTCAGCACTATGCGCTGACCCTCAAGCACTGGACCGAGAACCTCCAGGAGCATTGGGACCAGGCCAAGCCCATGGTGGGCGCGCCCAAGGCGCGGCTCTGGGGCCTGTACATGGCCGGAGCGCGGCTCAACTTCGAGCTCGACAACATTCAGATACACCAGTTCCAGTGCATCAAGCCCGATCCCGAGACCGGCACGGACACCTATCCGCTGCGGCCCTGGTGGGATCGGTAGTATAAAGATCTGAAAAGGGGCGAGGAGTTGAATCCTCGCCCCTTTTTGTTTCCGCCGCCGTACAACCCAGTTTTCAGGACGACCTATCCGCCGAAGCCTCCAGCCGTGCCAGGTCCAGGGCCTTGTTGAAGGCGTCCGAGGTCCAGCTGGCCCCAGCCACCTTCTGCACCTTGAGGTCCCTGAGCGGGCGTCCTTGGACTACACCAGGCACAGCCTGAGCGAAGCGTTCCATGTGACCCCGCGAAATGGGCGAGTCCGAATGTCCCTGAACCTGGACCCGGGTCACCTGGCCTCCCGACAGATCCAGATCCACATCGATGCTGTCAGACCCGTCATGGCCGTACTTGCCCGTCAGAGCGTAGGTGCCGTCGTGATAGTTGCCCGTATCAGCCGGAGCGGTCGGCAGTCCATCGCGGGAGACGGCCGTGGGCTTGCCCTCGCCCGCCTCACCTGATCCTTCCGCTGACCCTGGAGCAGAGCTGGACTCGGCGCTCGATCCGGCGAACTCGTCGTCCATGGGTTTGGCCTGTTGGCTTCCGCAACCGCCTAGGAGGGAGCCGACCGCCACCAGGGTTGCCAATGTTGCCGAGGCCGTGACCAACCCCCGAGACTTGCTTGTGGCCATCTCAGCGTCCTCCTTCTGATTCAGCGGTCGATCCCGGCAGAGACCCACCTGTCTTGGCCATCTTAGTGGGGTCATGGAAGCCCACGGGAATATCCTGATCCTCGGTGTCGCCAGGAGCCCCACTGAAGGCCGGACGACCTCCGGCTGCCAGGTAGGCCCGCTTGGCCTCCTCATCATTCCACTGCTCGCCGGCCAGCACACCGTGGTTGAGCATGATCTCCCGCTGAGCACACGAGGCCACCAAGGCATCGTGGGTGACCACGATCAGGGAGGTCCCCTGATCATGCAATTGCCGGAAGAGGTCCAGCACAATCCGCTCATTGGCCTCGTCCAGGTTGCCAGTGGGCTCGTCAGCCAGAATCAGCTTGGGCTCGTTGATCAGCGCCCGGGCCACGCAGACCCGCTGCTGCTCGCCGCCCGAAAGCTGGCTGGGCAGATGGCGGGCTCGATCCGCCAGACCCACTCGATCCAGGGCCTTCATGGCCTGGTCCTCATCCACCACCGAGTGGTAGTACTGAGCCACCATGACGTTCTCCAGGGCGGTCAGATGCGGAACCAGGTAGAACTTCTGGAAGACCAGACCGATCACGTTCTTGCGCACATCGGCCAGCTGGGACTGGCTCAGATCCTCCAACGGCCGCCCCTGCAGGCGGACCGAGCCCCGGCTGGGCGTGTCCATGCAGCCCAGAATGTTCATCAGCGTGGTCTTGCCTGAGCCGGAGGACCCCACCACAGCCAGCCACTGACCCTGCGGGACGCTCAGATTCAGATCATCCAGGGCGTGCAGATCGCCGTAGATCTTGGAAACATGGTCCAGATCCAGCAGCATGTCGCCGCCCGACTGGGACTCGCTCGCCTTTGCCTGCGTCATTGTCATTCCTCCCTCAAAACCAGGGCCGGGTCGATACGCGAAGCCCGGAGGACCGGCCGGATGGATGCGATCATGGATATGGCCACGCTCAGCAGTACCGTGCCCAGGGCCAGCCACCAGTTGAAGCCCAGCGGCCGCTGGAAGACGGACAGGCAGAGCAACCGGGCGAAGCCATAGCCCAGGGCGGTACCGATCAGGCCTCCAGCCAATCCGTAGCAGGCCGACTCAGCCAAAAACTCCATGGCTATCCCCCGCGATGAGGCACCCAGGGCCTTGCGCAGGCCGATCTCGCTGCGCCGCTGGGAGACGATGGATGCCATGGTGGTCCCCACACCAACAAAGGTCAGGACCAGCACCACCACCGAAACCAGCCAGAAGAGCGACTGGAGCATGGCGATGGTGTGGCTGTCGCCTGCTGTGATCCTGGTGACCGGTCGAGCCTTGACCCCCATGGAGGTCATGTCGTTGATGCTGGCAGCGATGGTCTTCAGCCCCGAAGTCATGGTGTTGACCGAGTATTCGATGACATCAGTGCCCCGCTTGGCCCCGGTCAGGAGCTCCAGGTCAGCCAGGTCGGCGTAAATGATCCGATCTTCAGAACCGCCAGTATCGACAATGCCTCCCACACGAAAGTCACGACCCTGCCCCCCGGCCTTGCCTGTGGCGGTGACCTTTCCAGCGGGGTAACCAATAGTTATCTGCTTGCCGGTGGTCAGCCCCAGTGAATCTGCCAGATCCCGCCCTACCATGACTGAACCGGACTGCGGCCAGGATCCCTCAACACTCCAGTGGCGGTTGAGCTGACGCACCTGGTCGGGGTGGATGCCGGCCATCTCGCGGGCGCCGGCATTGACCTGCACCGTCTCATATCGATAGGTGGCGTACCGGGCCGGGGCCTTGGCAGTCACCATGTGGGTGGTGTGATCCACCATGCCCTGTTCGATGCCGGAGCCGGACCGGTTGCCCCCCTGAATGGGCGAGACGACCAGATTGGCCCCGTAGGAGCGCATCTCCTGGTTGATCTGCCTGGGAGCCTCGATACAAACCGCCGCCAGGCAGAAGAGGGTGGCCGCACCCACCAGGGAGGCTACAACAGCCATCAGGGCCCGGCCCCGACGACGGAAGACGGCCCCAAAGAGCATGGTCAGGAACATGCGGGTATTGGTCATATGGCTTGTATGGCGATCAGCGGCCATGAAGCACCTCCGCCGGCCGAAGCCGCAGAATCGATCTGATGGACGAGATGGATGCCAGCAGCACGGTCAGGGCCAGCAGCACGAAGACCAGCACAAAGACCATGGGCCTCATGGTGATACCCGAGCCGAAGACCACCCTGCCTACGATCTGGGCCACGCCGGAACCCAGCAGAGCGCCGACCAGAGCTCCGGCCAGGGCGATCAGGGCCGTCTCGGCCAGCACCAGTCTGGACACGGCCCCATCGGTGGCGCCCAAGGCCTTGAGCAGGGCGAACTCCGAGGACCGCTCGCTTATGGAGGACGCCATCAGGTTGGCCACGGCGATGGCTGCCGCCAGCAGGCTGAGCACGGTCATCAGGATCATGACTGCCTGGGTCTTCTGCAGGACATCGCCCTGCAGGGCTGCCACCTGTCTGACCTGCTTGGCCATGGACCCGGGGATGGCCTCCTCGATCTGGTAGGCGATGGAGGACGGATAAGCCGTGCAGTACCAGGTCTCCCACTCGTCCTGGGAGAGGGCAGCTGGGTTTCGTGCGGCCTTGCGGGCCAGGTCGTTCTCGGGCGTGGTCAGGGCCTTGACTTCCACCTGATCGATCTGATCGGTCAGGCCGGACATCTCCTGCAACGCCTTGGTGGGCAGGTAGAGGGAGGAGGCATCAGCATCACCGGAGTCGAAGATGCCCACAATGGTGACGGTCTGCTGTTTACCATCCAGACCCACCTTGACCTGGTCGCCGACCTGACGGCCACCCAGTCGTGCAGCCAGCTCTTTGCCCATCATGGCCTCGGTCCTGCCGCCGGACCCAGCCTCGTCCTTGGGCCAGCGTCCTTGAACCTTCCACCAGGGCCGAAGGCCTTTCAGACCTGCGGTGCTGCTCTCGCCGCTGTCTACCTTGACGGTCCGGCCGAACCAGGTGCCCACCAGGGGGGCGCCGACCTGGTCTACGGTGCCGCGCAGATCCAGGCGGGGGGCAAAGTCGGTGATGTTGTAGGCCCAGAAGATGGTCTTGATCTTGGGCACCTGGGACTCCTTGAGGAAGGCTGTCGGCGTTGACTCGTCGCCTGATGGGCCGCCCTCCTGGTCGCCGTAGAGGTCGGAGACCACGGCATCAGCCTTGGCCTGGACCGTGATGTTGGATCCGTAGGTGGACAGTTCTGCGTTGAGCTTGTCGCCAACGTCAAAGACCACCCCCAGCATGGCCGTAGCCACGCAGGCCGACAGGCAGACCGTGACGGCAATGAGCATTCTTCGCCCGAACTGGCGGCTGAATGACCGCAGCATCATTCGCATGAAGAACATACCAACCGCTCCTTCCCTTTTTCAGCTCTTGAAGTGCGAAGACAGCGCATCCAGATCGGCGGTGCTGATCAGTATGGCGCCCCGGCCGGTCTTGTAAGGCAAGGGAACGGGATTGCAGCCGCCCTTGAACCCGATGGTGGCCAGGTTGATGGCTACGTCGCACTTCTTGCAGATGATCTTGCCGTCTTTTTCGTAATAACCCGCATCCCCGCAGTTCTCGCAGGCATCCAGCCCGACTCCGTAGGCCGCGCCATTCTTGCGGATGATGATAAAGCGCATCTCGGTGCCATCCTTGGCCCGGTAGCTGAATCGATGCAGGTGGCCATCCTCCACCTGGGAGAAACGAATGGTGGCCGTATCGGAGGTCAAGGAATACTTCTCCGGAGGCGAGAGCACAGGCACCTGGTGGGCCTTGGCAGTACCCACCGTGAGGGCCAGGGTGACACCGATCATGGCCACCAGGCTCCAGACCGCTGATGCCAGGGCCCTTCGGCGGAAGGCCCGGTGACTGCGGTCGTCGGCTGTAGAAGCTCCGGTCACCGGCATGCGCCAGCCTGCAACCAGGCAGGCGAAGACTGGAATGATGAAGACCAGAACCTGGGCAAGAACCAGGATCAGGTCGGCGTTGTATCCCAGGGCCATGACCCGGAAGGCCCAGCCGTGCAGAAGAACCAGGCCGGTGGTCTGCATCAGGGCCACCAGGGCTACGCCGTGCCGAAGCAGCAGCAAGACCACCATGAGTAGGGCGGCCAGACGGAAGGCTATCCGGGGGCAGGAAGTATGCATGGTCCTCAGAATGGCAGCCACTATCACAGCGGCAGCCAGACCAAGCAGGAAGCCCAGGGCCCTCAGAAGCATGGCCGAGGTCATCACCGGCTCCCCCGGCTCCACAAAAGCCGTAAGCTGCAGGATGACATCGGGCAGGGCACGGAAGGTGGTCAGGGCTATGGCCAGGGCCGCCAGGGCGTTGGCCAGATCCATGGCCCAAGGGCGGCGGTGCCAGTCTGAAACCAGCCGATCGGCGACCAGCACCACCGCAATAGCCGCCAGATCGGTCAGAACGCAGGCTACCAGGGTCGGGTAGTTGACCATGGTTCGCCGGTTGATGATCACGGTGGCGCGCAGGAGGGCAAAAACTAGCGCTCCCAGCACGCCAACCCCCAGGCCAATCAGCCGCCAGGAGGAGGAACGCGGCCGATCGCGGCCCTCGCCCACCCCCAGCAGCACGCTGAAAACCATGACCAGGAGGGCCGGGGCCAGCGTCCCCGGCAAGACCGTGACAAATTGCTCAAGCATGGTGCATAGCAGCTTACCACTGGTGGGGCGTGTAGTCCCAGTCCCAGCTGACCACGATGGGCTCGGTCCAGAAGTGTCCCTTCACGCCGGTCTCCGGGTCGACGTGCAGCATCCAGCCCTTCTTCTCAGGAGAGTCGATGGAATAGGTCAGCTTGTAGGATCCGGCCTTCTCCATCTTGATGTTGGCTCCGTAATGCGGCCCGTCCGAGGCGTTCATCTGCATAAAGGTGCCGGACTGCTTGTCGTTGGGGTCATCCTTGTTCTGGATGGTGTAGTTGACGGTCAGATCCGGAACGAACTCCCCCTTGGCATAGCCCAGGTTGTTGTTGGGCAGGGCGTGGATATCAGCCTCCAGATGCAGGCTGGCATCAGCAGCCTTCAGCCCCATGGATGCAGGCTCCATGTCGATGGGCTGGAAGAAGACCGTGCCGATGTTCAGAGGGCCCTTCTGCTGATCGTCGGGCGGGATGGGGATCTCTTCGAACCCGGCCCCCTTGCCCGCCGAGGACTGGGAGGCACCGGAGGCCTCAGGCGCGGGCGCCTCACGGGTGCCTGACCCGCTGGAGCCGCACCCCGCCAGGGCCAGGGTGCCTGAGAGCACCAGCGCGACCAGGGCGGTCAATTGTCTCTTCTTCATGATTGTCCTTCGCTCTTTGGTGTTTGCATGGATGCCGTGACCTCAGAGGGCACAGCCCCTTCGGCAGCCTGCTCGGTTTCCGCCTGGTGGGCGGTTGCCGACGTTGACCTGCCGGAGTCCTGATTCGACTGCGCCTGCTCCTGCTTGTGCAGGCGGTGGGTCGACACAATTGCCAGCACGACCACGACCAAGGCCGCCAGGATCTGGGCGCCGATGGTCTGCGTGTATGGATACAGCCCGATCCAGTCGCTGGTGGGCACCCCGGGCAGGTAGGTGGCCGGCACCAGGTCGCCCTCGATCAGGGCATGGACGCCGCCCCCGGCGAAGATGACCACCATAACCGCCATGAGCAGGCTGGTGATGATGAAGAAGGGCCGGATGGGAATCTTGACCGAGGTGAAGCGGATGAGCACGAAGACGATGACCAGGACCACGGCGGCTGCCGCAAAACCGGTCCAGATCTCCCGTGAGCCGCCAGGGGCCATGGCGAAAATGGCCTGGTAGAACATGACCGTCTCAGCCCCCTCCCGGAAGACCGCCAGGAAGGAGAGCAGGGCCAGGGAGATCACACTGCCCTTCGAGATAGCAGCCACCGTCCGGCTTTGAATGTAGTGGTTCCAGGATTCCACAGAGGACTTGGACAGCATCCAGTTGCTGGTGTAGAGCAGCATGAGCATGGCCACCAAGGCCACCACGCCCTCCAGGATCTCCTGCTGGGGACCGTTCCCGTTGAAGAGCAGGGTGAAGAGCAGGGCCACCAGCCCGCTGGCCACCAGACCTGCCGCAATGCCCCAGTAGATGTGCCGAACCTTGTCTTTATGACCGGACTTGACCAGGTAGGCGATAATGGCCGCCACCACCAGGATGGCCTCCAGCCCCTCCCGCAGCAGGACCACAAAGGCCTGGCCGAAGGCGGAGGTCAGGAAGGACGTCCACCCATTGACCTGGTCCGCGGCGCCTCCATCCAGAATGGCTGCATCCTCGATCAACATGCTTTTCAGGTCGTTCACCAGGGTCTTGGCCGGCTTACCCGCCACCATGGCCATCCGGGTCTCCTTGAACTGGTATTCCACCTGAGAGACCCTGTTGCCGCTGATGGCGTTCATGACGTTTTTCTCGAAGCCCAGCTTTTCGTAATACTGGTAATAAGCCTTGTTGACCAGGTCGGATCCCGCCTGGCCCTGTCCCTTGGATGCTTGCGCGAGCGCCTGATCCAGAATGGGCGTCATCTCGTGGGCCACCTGGGTCCAGGTCCGATTGCCCTTGCCGGTGTTCCGATGCTTCTTGGCCGCATCCAGCCGTCGACGGTCAGCCTTGATCTGCTCCTGCTGAGCCTTGGCATAGGCGCGGGGATTGGCCAGCCCCTGGGTGGCATCCAGCTGGGAGGCCGCAGCAGCCAGATCGGCCTTGAGCTTTTCACAGCCCTGGGTCAGGGCCTGCCCGGCATCAGGGGCGTAGGCCTGGCTCTGCAGGGCCTGGAACTGCCCGTCCAGAGCATTGCGTCTGTCCTGCCCCAGGGTCGACTCCACGACCGAGACGAATCCTGAACCCACGTAGCCCACGTTGTAGGCTCCCATGAATTGCGAGGCCGCCCCGGCACGATCCCCCCGGGCGTAGTCCTCACACCCTCTATCCAGCTGGCGAGATACAGAGCCAGCCACTTGGGCCCAGTTGTCATAATCCGTGGCTCCGCTCGCCGCCATGGCCGACTGCGGGGTCTGCAGGAACAGGAATATCAGAGCCAACAGCAGGTATGAGAGCAGGGAGCCAGCGGTCCTGGCCACTCGCGTCCTGCAGACCTGTGCAACCATGGGCGATGATCTCCTTCGTCAGTCCCTCGTTATCAAGCCTGCGAGAAACGAAGGCCGATTTGACAAGTACCGAAAATCAATCTAGCCCAAGCACAAGCGGAAAAACAGACTTGTTTATAGTGTTTTGAGGCCATATAATGCGCCCACGCTCGCAGACGGTCAGTCGACCGACAACGGCTCACCCCTGTGCTTCCACAGGCAGATGCCGCCGAAGACCAGCAGCCAGACCAATCCCAGTATGGCCGGATACCGGGTGTCGGGAGCCAGGAAGAGCGAGAGATAGATCAGGACGAAGAAGGCGATGGTAACGGCTCCAGTCACCCGGTAGGCCGGCATGAGGAACCCATCAGGCATGAAGTCCGGGCTGGTCCGGTAGCGACGGTGAGCCAGCAGGGTCAGGATGTAGATGAAGATGATGACCGCGCTGGAGCAGGAGGTGAACAGGACGAAGGTGTCCTCGAAGCCGGGCAACAGATGCAGCACCGGGGATAAGAGGATCAACACCCCGGACAGAATGATGGCCCGGGCAGGCACCTTGCCGCGGCGTGAAATCGTATGCAGGCTGCGCATCACCGGAGAGTGGCCGGCGGCGGCCAGCTGGAAGAGGTTGCGGCCGGCGGAATAGAGCAGGGAGTTCAGCGAGGAGCTGGCTGCCGTGATAACCACGAAAAAGACCAGGGCGGCCGCCCAGTCGACCCCGGCATAGCGGAAGACCATGACGAATGGCGAGGTGAAGCTGCCGTCGGCGTTGGGACGGAAGGAGCGCCAGGGCACGATCAGCATGATGGCGACCAGGGCGCCCACGTAGAAGATCAGCACCCTCAGGATGATCTGATTGATGGCCTTGGGCAGGACCTTGCGGGGATTCTGGGTCTCGGAGACGGTGACCCCCACGAATTCGATCATCTCGTAGGCGAAGAAGACCATCTGGAAGCTCATGAAGAAGGCCATCCACCCGTTGGGCGCCAGGCTCAGACCGGTGGTGATGTTGTCCAGGCCCGCATGGCCGGCCGGGCTGATCCGATCCTGTCCCGGCATGTGAACCGCCGGATAGTGGAAGCCTGTGATGACCATGACCACGGCCGTGACAATCATGGCCAGGATCAGGGTGATCTTGATCATGGAAAACCAGAACTCGGTCTCCCCGAAGACCCGCACGGCAATCAGGTTGATGCACACCATGGCCGCCAGGAAGCAGAGCTCGATCAGGCCCCGCCAGGCGCTCAGATCGATGCCGAAGGTGCCGAAGAAGGTGACGAAGTAGGTGCCCACGGCAGTCAGCTCGGACATGCCGATCAGGATGAGCACGATCCAGTAGGACCAGCCGGCGAAGGATCCCCACCCCTGGCCCAGGTAGCGGCTGATGAAGGCGATGAAGGTGTGCTGGACGGGGCTGCGATACATGAGCTCGCCGATGGCCCGCATGAGCAGGTACATGATCACGCCGACACCGATATAGACCAGGATGATGGAGGGACCGGTCAGGGCTATGGACTTGCCCGACCCCAGGAAGAGCCCGGTGCCGATGGTGCCCCCGATGGCAATGAACTGTACATGACGGTTGCTCAGACCGCGTTCCATGCCGTCGCCTGCCGAGGCGCTGTCACCTTGATTCTGCTGCGCCAAAGGGCCATTGCCCGTACGGTTCATGCGACTGCACCTCCTTGTCTTCACAACCCATTAATCATCGCCGTCCAGGAAGGGGTATCCCATCAAGGCCGGTAGGACAGCAATACCACAGAGGTGTCGATAACCGGGAGCAGACGGCAGGCACCGACGCCCATGGTAGGACCCAACGGTCACGATTCGGTGAATTGACCGTCTCATATGGCGGACGTCTCTGTTCCACAATGCAAAGGCATGCTCATTCCGCTCGGACCGGCTCCTATAGGGTTGGCCCTGTCAGCCGGTCACATTCAGCTGACAACTACCACCTAAGGAATGACATCCCCATGGATCAACCCAAGGAGTCGCAGGGCAAGAACCTGCGCAAAACCCTGAAGAACAGGCACATCCAGCTCATCTCGCTGGGCGGCGCCATAGGGACGGGACTCTTCTACGGGTCCGGGGAATCCATCTCATTGGCAGGGCCGGCCATCATCATCGCCTATCTGATAGGCGGTCTGGCCATCTTCATGATCGTCAGGGCCATGAGCGAAATGAGCGTGGAAGACCCCAAGTCCGGCGCTTTCAGCTACTACGCCACCCGCTACTGGTCCAAGCGTGCGGGCTTCGTGTCGGGATGGAACTACTGGATGAACTACGTCCTGGTATCCATGGTCGAACTCTCCGTGGTGGGCACCTTCGTCAACTTCTGGTTCCCGGCAATCCCCGCCTGGGTCTCTGCGGCCTTCTTCCTGGTGGTCATCACAGCGGCCAATCTGATGGGAGTCAGCAAGTTCGGCGAGTTCGAGTTCTGGTTCGCCATCATCAAGATCGCGGCCATCGTCGCCATGATCATCGGCGGCCTGGCCGTCGTGGTCATGGCCCTGCCCACGGCCAACGGACTGCGGGCCTCCTTCGCCAATTGGTTCACCGTGGGCGGCGGGTTCCTGCCCAACGGACTCATGCGTCACGGGGCCAATGGCCAGTGGACCGGTCTGCTCATGTCGCTGGCGGTGGTCATGTTCAGCTTCGGCGGCACCGAGCTGATCGGCATCACCGCCGGGGAGGCCTCCGATCCCCGTCGGACCATCCCCAAGGCCACCAACGCCATCATCTGGAGGATTCTGGTCTTCTACATCCTGACGCTTGGGGTGATCATGGCCGTAGTCCCCTGGAATGCCATCGGCAAGCCCAACGCACAGGGCATGGTCGTCAGCCCCTTCGTCCAGATATTCGACTCGGTGGGAGTCCACGCGGCCGCAGGCATCCTCAACTTCGTCTGCCTGACTGCGGTCATGAGCGTCTACAACTCGGCCCTCTACTCCAACTCCCGCATGCTCTTCTCCCTGGCCCGGCAGGGCAATGCCCCCAAGTACCTGAGCCGCCTGTCCAAGGGAGGCGTGCCCTACGCAGGAGTGCTGACCTCGGCCTGCATCATCGCCCTGGCCGTGGTCGTGGTCTTCCTCTGGCCCCAGTTCGCCTTCAACTACCTGATGAGTATCGCCACAATCTCAGCCATCATCAATTGGTCCATGATCATGGTGACCGAGATGCTCTTCCGGCGCGCCGTAGCCCGAGGCGAGGGCCCCGGCGACTTAGAGGGCAAGACCGGCGACAGCGCTCTGAACGCCCTGCACTTCAAGCTGCCCTTTGCCCGGGTGACCCCCTGGGCGGTTCTGGCCTTCCTAGCCATGATCGTCGTGCTCATGTGCTTCTCGCCCAGCTACCGGGTGGCCGTCATCGCCGGGCCCATCTGGTTGATCGTCCTTCTGACGGCCTATCAGCTGACCCAGCGGCGAGCCTAAATGACAGATCAATAAACAGAGGCAACTGTCACCCCAGTATGAACGGTTGCCTCTGCTCAGCATTGAGCACAATTCGCTGATATCATGCAGATTCTCGTTCGACTACCCACAAGGTGGCATCGTTGCGCTCAACTGGAGCCGGTCTTGCAGACGAGTTACATGCCGCAACAATGCTATCGAGATATGCAGGGATGATGCTGTCGTAATCGATGCTGGTCAATGCAGGCTGCAGATAAGCACTGATTGGCTCATTGTCCACTCCAATTATGCGCATATCTTGAGGAACCCGTATACCTTGCTTTTGTGCTTGAGCCATAATCGGAGCAGCATGCTCATCATTGAAAGCACAGACCCCGTCACATTCTGCCTCTCTAAGCCTCTCGACCATCAATTTTGCCGACTGGCCGTTGTCGTGAAGAGAAATACTTCCATTGGAGACCAGTTCAAGACCTGCTGCCTCCAGGGCTCTACGAACACCCTTTATACGATCGTTCATCATGGCGCTACTACTCGGAGTCGCAGTCCCTACATAGGCAATCTTGTCACACCCTTTATTCAATAAATAATTCGCTTGAACTGTACCGAGCTGGACCTGGAAATCGGCAAACAACTGAATGGGTTGGCCCTTTATTTCCTCTTTATTCTGCGGCCTAAAAAACTCTACAACAGGTATACCCATTTGCTGTAGCATGGCTTTGTCGTCGACACTCAGATCAAAAAAAGGCACGACTACGCTCGGAGTTATCTCCCACAAGAGCTGACGGAGCGGAGTGGTTGAACCCGCAGTTCTCGAGAAGATGCAGACCAGGCCTCGATCATGAAGTTTCTCGCTCAAGGAGCTCCATGCTTCATCCGCACGGGAGGAAGGCTCAGCATTAACTGTCAGACAGAGCACAATTGATCCTTTGCCCTTTCTCAAGGTCCTTGCTGCTGCAGATGGAATGAATTCAAGCTCCTTAGCTGCCTGAAGAACCTTCTTGCGGGTCTGCTCAGGAATGTTAGCGGCGTGGTGATTAAGCACCAAGCTGACCGTTGTCCTGGAAACGCCAGCTCGATTTGCCACATCCTGACTTTTCGCCTTTCGTCTGCTCATACGGATGCCCCTCTACACCTCTATTTGACAAAATCCTAGATTAGTTTATTATAACTTAGTAACACGTGTTACTAATACGTGTTACTTGCGAGGATGCAAGATGAGCGAAGGAGATCAACTGTGAAAAACGAGGAAGCGGTCAGCGTCAGACGCCCCGTAAGCGTCACACGGATTCTTGTACTTCTGTTCCCAGCCATAGTTGGACTATATGGGGTGTACCAAGCAATCAATCAAGTTCTATTGCCTGCTCAGATCGTCAGCATCAATGCGACCAATAAGGTCCATGACACAGCCGTGGCTTCACTGGTCGAGTCAATCGTTGGCACTGTGATCCTTCCCATTGGCGCTGCTATTTCAGACAGAACACGTTCGAGGTTTGGGAAGCGGACGCCCTGGCTGATGTTCTCCGCAATAGGCACAGCACTCATGTGTGTTGGAATGGGCATGATGACCAGCATCGCCATGGTTATTGTTTTCGCGGGTTTGGTCTGGTTTTTCGCCAACTGGTTTCAGGGCGTTATCTACGCGGTAATTCCCGACCGGATTCCTGAGGAGAACCGCGGAGTGGCTTCTTCGGTCACTGGCTTGGGTCTTCCGTTTGGCATCCTAATTTTCGTCAACGTGGTATCGCGAACCGGCCAGCACTGGGGATATGTGATCATCGGAGCTTTCATTCTTCTCGCTTCACTTCTGTTCTGCCTTTTCGCCCCAGAAGCCCCGTCCTTGGATATGCCTAAACCAGCAAAAAAGCAACGTTCCAGTTGGAGTCTCAATGCTGTAGGACATTTCTTCTCCGCATTTCTCCACTGGGACTTCTCTATGGCTTTTCTGTCAAGGTTCGCTTTCTACTTTGCGTCTTTTGCAATATCCAATTTCACATTCTTTATTCTGACTGACTACATTGGCACTAAAAACCTCCCTGGCAATAACGCCACGGCAGGGGTTGCCACGGTTTCGACCATCTCCACCATTGCCCAGATAATCGCAATTGTGGTCTTCGGCAAGGTGGCAGATCTCCTCAACCGCAGAAAACTGATTGTCGCACTATCCTCATTAGTCTTCATGGCTTCATTCATCGTCCCACTGGTCATGCATAGCTGGACAGGAATGCTGATTTACGCGGCCATCAATGGGGCGGCAGGTGGTGTCTACTTCGCCGTAGATATTGCGGTTATGTCCTTGGTTCTGCCCAATAAGGCCAACGAGGGCAGGGACCTTGGCATCCTAGCCATTGCCACCTCGGTGCCGGCAGCAGTAGCCCCCCTGATAGGTTCCACGCTGATTAATGCCACCGGCTCCTATGTGTCTGTCTTCGTGTTTGGCATCGTGACTTCGTTGCTCGGCGGAATTTTTGCGATGCTGATTCGCTCGGTTAGGTGACTGTAGTACTTAAAAATTACTGTATGAAAGGAAGCAAATATCATGCCCTATGCTCACAATGGTGACATATCCATCTATTACGAAAAGTATGGTCCTGTCGATGGACCTGCCCTGATCATGATTGAAGGATACACAGCTCAATTAGTTGGCTGGGACAAAGGATTCGTGCAGAAACTGAACGATCTGGGTATTCAGACAATTTTACTTGACAACAGGGATGTCGGCCTATCCAGCCAGACAGGAACGCCCGACCAGACCGACAAGGCCTATGACATTACCGACATGGCCAATGATGTCTTGGCGGTTGCAGATGCAGAAAAGCTCAAGACTTTCAACATCATGGGCGAATCGATGGGTGGAATGATCACACAAGAAGTTCTGGTCGATTATCCCGATCGCATTAGCTCAGCCGTCATCATGTTCACGGCCCCATCCTGGGGAAAGGAATGGATGTCGACTGCTGGCTCTGCCGAGTCGGGTAACAACGCCGGTCTCGATGTCGCATCGAACCGCGACCAGGCCATCGATCTTTTCGTATCACGAGAAAAAGCCTGCCATGCCAATTCTGCCTATCCCTTCAATGAAGAGAAAGCCCGCCAACTGGGAGCGCTGACATATGACCGCTGCTATCGGCCCGACGGATGGAGGAGGCAGCAGGCTGCAACTAACTCCTTCGGCTTGGACCAAAACAAGCTTGGCAAACTGACCCTGCCAGCAGCAATCATTCATGGACGCCGCGATCCCTTCTTCAGCCCTAAAGCCGGCATTCGGATTTCCCAGCTACTCAGGAATTCAGAACTGCATATTTACTCTGGAATGGCTCATGAAATACCGGAACCACTCTGGGATGAATTCGCACAGATTGCTTCACGGACCATTCAGAGAGGCGAATCTAGTCGAGGCTAATAATCAGCCCTGATTGAAGAATTTCGATGTCCTAGTAGCCCCCTCCTTCTTGACTGAGGAATCTTTGACTACAGACTGGTAATCCGCAGATTATCGACAACCAGATCCTGGTAGCCAGCCATGTTGGCCTCCGAGCCGCTGCTGCCTTCCAGATCTGGTTTTCTGTCAGTGGAGTAAATGCCGAACCAGGTATCGCCATTCGGATCGCCAGTCAGCTCGAACTCGCATTTGGCGGTGACCCCCAGAGCCTTGTGCAAGGGATGCAGATGCAGGTTCGAGTTCTCACCGGAATACTCGCCTCTTCCTGTTGCCAGGGCGTATATGCCGTCTGATCCGCACTGGTAGTCGAACGAGACCCTGTAGCGTCGACCCGGCGCAAAGGGGACGTTCTGGGGAATGGTCTGGAAGAGGAGAGCACGTCTTCCAGTCAGACCGTTGACTTTCAGAGACCAGTCACCCTGGAGGACATCGTCCATCCTTTTGACATCCCACCCGGCCTGAGTGAAGGGCTCATGCAGCTGGGCCAGGTGGATTCGGTTGTCTTCCACCCCTTCAGCTCCAGCCACCACAAAGGGCCAAACCCCCTGGACGTTATCCTCGAAGTCACAGGTAAGCTCAGCCAGATGACCATCCTGGTCCAGGCTGATACCGTCATAGTCGTTCTCAAACAGGCGAATGTCGTCAAAGTAGGCGATACCATCTCCTTCATGGGCCAAGGCCAGACAGGTCTGCCCACCCTTGGGAGCCGTGAAGAAGAGATAGGCATTCTGAAAGTAGCTGCTGCCGTCAGTCGTTGGAGCATCGGCGTTATGGGCGTAGGCCTTGACATAGTTTTTGGCAATGCTCGGGCCGCTCATATTGCGAGCCAGCACCCCACCCTGGTCCGCCTCCACACTCAGCTCCACCCGACCGCCACGGTTGTCAAGCCCTAGATAGAGGGCATACCGTCTACCTGGCACCAGGCTGGTCAGGGGTTGCACAGCACAGACCGAACCCTCAAGCCTAAGCATGGGATTGGCGCACTGACCCTTGGTGATCGAAGCACGTCCGGGCCCCTTCACGGACCAGACCGACTGGAACAGCCTTTCGCCGCCGTTGAACCCTGCATCCACTAGATGCTCTCCCGACCAATCCACCTGGACTCCCTGGCCCGCATGTCGGCAGACCAAGTAGGGTGTCCTGGGCTTGGCATCCAAGGTGAGGCTCCCCTGCACCACCGGAATCTCCCTTGGCTCCGACCTGCCCTGGTCGGTCAGCCGGTAGACGATGACAGTAGAGGCATCACTCCACGATTCCGGGAGCTCCCAGGTGGTTGAGCCGCCAGCAGTATTCCAGTGGTAGAGCTTCTGCTCATCTGGACCAAGCAGATCCCCCGTATTGGCATTCCAGACCCAAGGCAGCAGATATGCCCCTTCGCCGGCTCCGGTTCCAGTTTCAGACCCAGGCTTGTCGGCCTTGAGGTCGTTGGCCTCCAGATCACCAACAAGCACTACGCGGCCATTCAGTTTCATCGTGCGCTCGCGGTAGGCGGGTGATGCCTGCTCATTGGAACCTCTGGAGATGACCAGCCTGTCACCTTGATCATTGACCAGCTCAATCTGTTCGTTCCCCTGATTCTTGGTCAAGTCACAGACTGAATCGACATTGATGGGGTCGTTGTACCAGGCCATGATTCTGAAGTGCTGGATGAACTTGGTCGAGAGGTCGCAAGTGTAGAGGTTATCCATATAGGCATCGAAGTCGTTGCGCCCCTGCCAGCCCTCGAAGTCCTTCATGCTGTAGCCGCCCAGGAGCGGGGCGTTGGCTGCGCCTCCGAAGGCTCGGTGATCACCTATCCAGCTGTCCTTCTGGTGGTTGCGCAGAAAGCGCATGACCTGGGAGTTCTCACCTTTGTCGTGGGGGGATCCATAGGTCAAATCCAGGGACCAATGCTGGAAGGCAGCATCATACTCATTGGCCGAAGCGTACTCCGTGCCAATCCCCCACCCGTTATCGGTTAGGATCTTTGAGAGCTGCCGGGTTTGCCAGGAATCCTCCTCCCCCGAGGTCCCATCACCCCAGACATCCACGTACACGAAGTCCATCCTGTCACCGACCTCACGGGCAAGGGCGGCAAAGCGTTCCCTCCTGGCGCCCGAGGCCAGGTCGTAGATGCCATCGATACCCACGGTCTGGTCCAGCCAGTTCCAGCCGTAGCAGAGGCCGCCCTTGCCGTCCCTGCGGATCATGTCTTCGGAAAAGGCCTTGGCCTCGGGAAACATCTCGTCCACATTGACGTGGACTCCGAACCGGGCACCATAGGCCTTGCCCCTGTCCATCAAGTCATTCATATCCTTGACTCCGCCCATTCGTCGACCGATGTCGTAGTAGTCCGGATGGCCGGAGTCGTGGCCCTCGTTGCCATATCCCTTGAGAAGGACGGACTGACCCAGGCCATCGGTAGCCAGGGCAACCCGCTTGACGTTATCCAAGGTCGTCATGAAGGGATTCTGGGCCTGAGAGCCGAAATTCATGGCTATGCGTCGTGCCACCTGGTCCGGGATGTCATCAGAACCATACGGATTGTTCATGATGCGCCTGAAGGCGATGGCACCATCCTGCCAGTTGACCACCCCGTCATCATTCAGGTCTCCGGCCAGAGCCACTGCCATGGCGGGCTTGTCCGTCTCCCCGACCGTATAAGAACGCCCGTGGGAATCCTGAACCACCCGGTTGTATATCCAAGGTGCGCTGGTCAGGCCGAGGATGGTGACTCCGTCCACCTGGTCGCGAACAGTCATAACCCTGGTGTTCTGCGCGCCACCGGTTCCCGTTTTGCTGGCCGTGGTCCCATCGTGCTCGGAGTTGCTCCAGAGGCCGGCACTGAGACCATCTGCGGAGAGGAAGCCATACATGTAGTCCTGCCCGATAGGATCCTCCTCCATCTGCTCGGTGACCGCCCGGTGCACATCACCACTGATGGAGACGTCCGCAGACATGCGAGCGCCAGTAAACTCCGCATCCGCCTGGGTACTGGCCACGGAAATCAGACATTGACCGGGGAAGGCCACCGTCTGGACTGGATGGTCGGGGCCGGCCTGGTTCCCAATCGAGATCACTTCGAATCTCAGAGAGGCGTCCTCGACTGAAATGCGGACCGCCAAAACCGCATCGATCCCCTGACCTGCAGCAATCACATGAAGTCGATAGACCAGACTGGTCTCATTCTCCCGCTCCAGCTCCACCCGTTCAGGACCCAGCTCGATCTCGATGCCGTTGATGGCCACCAGACGCAGATCCCGGACCTGCCCAAGCATGGCTCTTTCAGCCTGAGGCGTCTTCAACCGATAGTCAATCACCGAAGGAAAGTCGGGCCTGAGACGCACTTCCATTACTTTGGTGCGCAGAGTCTCCCAGGAGTCCGTGGCGCCCGGCCTCGCGATCGGTTGGTTTCCGCCCATGATTGTTCCGCCCATCGGTCATCCCCTGTCATTGGTGTTATTCATCTACGCCACCTACCGGCAACCCAGCCCCCGCAGGAACTCCTCGGTCTGTTCGGGCCGCTTAAAGACTGCGGTGTTGCCCAGGATCCGGGCGCAGACACTGCCGATCTCACTCTTAAGGGCCTCATGGACCTGGTCCGGATCATGCGAACCCTGCAGAGTCTTGGTAATTTCGCCATACTCCAAGCTGAAGTCGGCTACTTGTTCGGGAAGCCCGGTACCTGCCACCAGGGCCTCTTCCAGGCAGGCAAGCTGGCCGACCAGCCTTCCGGGCAGGACGAAGAGCCCCTGGGCCTCGATCAGCCCGATGGGTTCCTGCTTGACCGGATAGAACTCCGGGTGCACGTGGAAGATGCCATCCGGAAACTCCTGACTGACACCGTTATTACGCAGGATCAGGCTCATCTCGTAGCCTCGGTCGGTCTTGACCAGGCTGGGAGAAAGGGCTGATTGCCGCCCTTCTGGCCCCTGGCTGGCGATGTTTAGGTCCGGGTTGTCGTAATCCACCCAGGCCTGCCTGACGGTCTCGCTGACCTGAATAATCTCCTGCCGTGATGGCGAAACCACTCTGACCACGGTCCCCGGCCAGTCCAGAATCTCGATAGGGGTATCAGGGTGGCCGTCCAAGTGCAGGGTCCGCCAAGCCCCGGCCTGATGCATGGGCAGGCGCTCTCCTCCGCCCTGATAGTGGTCATGGGCCAGAACGGATCCGCCAATGCGGGGCAGGGCGGCGTTGCAGCCTAGGAAGTAGCCGGGAAAACGGTCCACAAAATCCAGCAGGTTCCCGAAGGTGTCCCGGTCAACGTGCATGGGGGTGTGATCAGCGTTGACACAGATGCCATGCTCGCGAAAGTACCCATAGGGCGAGAACTGCCAGAACCAGTCATGCCCGCCCAGAGTCAGGGGGATGGTCCGCAGTGTACGCTTGTCACGCCCGGCGAAGCCCTCATTTTCATGGCAGATGGTGCACTTGGGGTACCCTCCTGCGGTGCTGTTGCCCGCCGCAGCCTTCTTCATATCCTTGAATTCCGGCTTGGCCAGGTTGATGGTGACCACCACGCCCCCGGAGGAGAAACGAGGGTTCCTATCCAGACGGGACTTCTTGATGTAGGTGTTTTTGACGCAATAGTCATAGAACCAGTGCATGGCGGCCATACCACCCTGGGCCTCCTCCACCTGCATGAAACGCCGCTGCAGATGGGATGGCCTGGAGGACAGGATTCCCATAACCGTATCTGCCATGGAGGGGGCATCATCCTGAGCCATAAGTCCGGCGCCAACCAAGGCCTGCATAAAGGACTTCAGGAGATCATCGACGCCACCGGGAGCGGGATCAGCAGATCCATCCCCGGAATCGTAGGAGTCCAAGGAGAAAAGCGCCAGGATCTGATTGCGAGCCCAGTCGATGTCGGACGGGTCCAGGTCCAGACAGGCACAGGCGTACCCGATCAGAGCGTCAAGGCTCCGGTAAACCCGGTTCAGCATCAGCTCCTCACCTCTTCGACCACCTGGGCGGTCATCTCCTGCATTTGGGCATCGTCAGCCTCCATCTCCTCCACCAAGCGCATCTGGGTATGGGTCCGCACCAGATTGTGCTCCGGATAGGCGGTGGCGAAATAGGTGTCGCCCTGAAGATAGTCGGTCAGGAAGCGCATGCCGCACTCCAGAGTCATAATCCTGCAGGAAGCCGGGAAGAGAGCTAGCTCCCGGTCCACGGCCTTGCCGGCCACGGCTCCCAGGAACCCTTGAGCATAGGCACGGTAAAGATCGGGGTTGAAATGGACCTTGTCCAGATCCCGCTCATCCTCCAGGGCTGTCGAAGCGCCGAAACGGATGGAGTCGCCAAAATCGAAGAGCATGGATCCGGGCATGATCGTGTCCAGGTCAATGATGGCCCTGGCCTTACCGGTGGCGGCATCCATCAGGATGTTGTTGAGCTTGGTGTCGTTATGGGTGACCCTGAGTGGAATGGACCCGTCGGCCAGCCCTTCCATGATGACCGGGTACTGGTCGGCACGTTCCATATACCAGTCGATCTCGGTCCGGCAGGTGGATGCCCTACCTTTGATATCTTCCTGAACAGCCCGTTTGAAGGTCTCGAACCGTTTGGGGGTGTCATGGAAGTGGGCGATGGTCTCGGTCAGCTGAGAGGCATCGAAGAGCGCCAGAGAGTTCTGGAATCGTCCGAAAGCCTGGCCCGCCTCCTTGAAGACCTCTGGGCTGGGGACCAGATCGTAGGAAATCGTGTTCTCGATGAAGGCATAGACCCGCCAAGCCCCACTTGCCAGCTCACAGTAGGTATTACCCTCTCTACTGCGGATGATATCCAGAGTCTCCTGGCCCTGCGAGCGCAGGAATTCGGTCACTAACTCGATGTTGCGCATCAGGGAGGCCGTATCAGGGAAAACCGAGGTGTTCATTCGCTGCAGAATGTAACGACGCTTGTCCGTCTGTATCAGATAAGTCTGATTGATGTGCCCGTTGCCATAAGGCGCAATGCTCTCCACACGCCCTTCGAGGGGGTAGTGGGCGGCAACCGCGGCCAGCTCCTGATCCTGAACCGTCGTCATAATAGCCCCTTTCCTGCCGAACCTGCCCTTATACCTGCTGCCAGACCATGGCACTGGGTTCCAGGACGATGTCTCTGACCTGGCCGTCCGCCTGACGAACGCTGGTCTCCTGGGGCAAGTCGGTGTTGTTGACGACGCAGTAGACGCCCTCCTGCGGGAAGTAGGCCACCTCACAATGAGGGTTGGTGCAGCTCCAGTCCCCGTACCGGTCCTGTCGCCCACTGGCGTAGAAGAGGATCCGTTCAAGAAGCCTGGCATTGACGGCCGAATAGGGCAGTCCGGAAAGGTAGACCCCACGGCCCATGCCATACTGGTTGACCGCCAGCTGCACCTGACCCTGGTCGGCCCTGAGCAGGGTGACATCCTCGTTGATGGGGTAGGTGTTCACCACTGGCTCTCCGAAGTCCGCCTTGCCGTCCTCGGGCAGATCGGCGGTGATGAAGTGCCCCTCGGTGACCTTCGGGAAGTACTTGTCTACCGAAAGGGTGTGGAAACGCTCCTGATCAACGCCGAAAACGTCGGCCAATTGGAAGAAGCGCCCCTCTCTTTCCAGAGCGGTCGGCTGGCCTATGCCGACCAGAGCCCCTCCCCCGTCGACCCAGGATCGCAGGGTCTCCAGCAGGGCAGGATTCTTCCAGACCCCGCCACCGCTGAAGGCCGTATCGGCCGGACCACCGGTGATGATCACATCCAGGTCATGATCCACGCCGTGGGCCAGAATGTCGTCGAAGCTGACGAAGCGGACGTTCACCCTCATGCCCGACAGTGCCTCCAGAACCCCGTAGTAGGAGTAGGTCTGCTTGTTGGGTAGGGCGTGCGCCACCGTGTAGGCCATCCAGGACCGCATGGCGCCCCAGGAATTCAGCACCGCCACATTGAGCTGGCCCTGTGCCGCCCTCCCCTTGGTCCTGTCATGCAGATCGCGGAACTCGTCTGCGATGCGGGCCACGGTCTGAACGAACTTGGGGAACTTGGCCGCTAGGGATGGGTAGCCGCCGTAGCCCATGCGCGATATGGGGCTGCGCAGGATGGCCCTACGGGCCTTGCGCCAATTGTCCAGCCCCTCGATGCTGGGATCGTTGCCCTCATGGAAGGTATCTGGGAAGAAGTATGGCAGAAAACGACCTTCGGTGTAGCGGACCCCGGGAATATCTGAGATCATGCGCAGGGTGGTGCCGTCGCCCACGGATCCGACCACAGCATCCAGACCCAGCTTCTCGAAGCCCGGCTTGTAGGGCTCGGTGCCGATCCACTGGTCTCCCAGGAACATCATGGCTTCCTTGCCTGCCTGGTGGGTCATGTCGACCATGGTCTTGACATTCTCCCGCACGAAATCCGAGAGGAAATCGATCCAATCACGCTGTGCCCTGCCAGGAATGCAGAAGGAGGAGTTGTAGCTGCCCTTGTTGATGAAGTCCTCTGGACGCAGACGGTAACCGTACCGAGTCTCGAAGTCATCCAAGGCCTGAGGGGAGACCGTGCAGGCATATCCGAACCAGTCCACCAGCTTCTCCCGGTGGAGCTGGTCGAAGATCAGCGTGAACTGGTAGAAGAAGGTGGTGAACCGGACCACGTCGGTCGCCGGGTTCTCATCCAGCCACTGCCGATAGGCATCCATGACGAACTTTCGGGTGGCAGGGTGGTAGATGTCCAGGGGAATTTCGTGTTCCTTGTCGCCCCAGTCGTTGGTCAGGTGGTTGTACATCTCGACAGGATCCCAGATGATGTAGGCCAGGAAGGATGCCGTGTATTCGTGCATGGGGGTGGCCCCGGTCACGCGAACCAGGTCCTGATCCGGATCCAGGCTCCACTCCGACTGGTCCAGGACCCGTCCGGCGGTGCGGTCGATGACCTCCCAGTACCGATGGGGGTCGGCATCCCTGTTGGGCCTGAGCTGCTGGTCGAAGTAGCGGTCCATCAAGGGAATCTGCACTTGGTCTTCGTGGGCCAGTATGCGCTCAGACATGAGGTAGACCTGCGGGGTCTCGTCCATGTGCTGGCTGATCCACTCGTTGTGGGCGCGAGTAGGGAAGTAGGCGCTGTACACCTTCATCCCTAAGTTCAATAGCTCCTGGTCCAAGCGGGTGCCGTCCGAGTTACGAATAGCATCCGCACCCCAGAGCTTGGCCAGTTCCTTGGTCTTTTCGGCAAAGTTCTCTTCGCCCGGCAGGGTAAAGCGCCCGGTCGTGGTCATTGAATCAAATCTCCTTGGAATATCTCGTAACAGAATGACTGAAAAACTGTGTGCAGCCTTGGACCCTTACTCCTTGACCGAACCGGCGGTCAGTCCAGCCTGCCAGAACCGCTGCAGGCAGAAGAAGAGGATGATCACCGGCAGAACACCCAGCAGGGACCCCATCATCAGCGCCCCTCGATCGGTAAAGACCGGCAGAGAGACCAGACCATAGAGGCCCAGGGTCACCGGGAAGAGGTTCTCGCTGGAGAGCATCATCAACGGCAGGAGGAAGTTGTTCCAGGTGGCCACGAAGAGGAAGAGGAAGATCGTGACCATGGCGGGCGCAAGAATCCTCAGCACAATCGTGAAGAAGATCCTGGCCTCACCGGCACCGTCGATCCTGGCGGCCTCCAGAAGCTCGGTAGGGACCGAACTCTGGGCGTACACCCTTCCCAGGAAGAAACCGAAGGGCGAGACCGAGCAGGGGATGATCACTGCCAGCATGGTGTTACTCAGATGCAGGGCGTTGAAGATGGAGTACTGGGGGATGGTCATCAGCGCCGAGGGCATCAGCAGGGCGGACATGGCAATGGTCATGACGACGCCCCTGCCCCGGAACTGGAACTTGGCTGTGCCATACCCGGCCATGACCGAAACCACCGTGCCGATCAGGGCGGATACCCCTGAGTAGATCAAGGAATTGAAAACCCAGTGCCAGAACTGTGAGTGTGTCCAGCCCAGGAGGATCGAGTAGTTGGTGGCCACCGCCTGGGGAATCTTCTTCAGGTCAACCGCAAACCAGAGGCCGTTGCTGCTGACCAGCTGGGAGGGCGACTTGGTAGAGGCGATGATGGCCCAATAGATGGGAAAGAGGAAGTAGATCAGGGCGAAGACCAGGACCACGATGGTGGTGATCTTGACCACCTTGGTGGGCCTCATGGAGCGGGGCAGTTCATCGGCCTTCTGCTTGAGGAGCTTGTCCTGCTTTTTTGCGAGGCGTGCGGGATTGGCCGAGGTCATGATTCGTTCACCTTCCTCTCGATGTATGCGTAGAGGGCGGCAAGGACCCCGGCAATCAGCGCCATGACGATTGCGATGGCTGAAGCCGGACCGTCACCCTTGGGGGTGAGGATGCCTCGTGATGTGTTCATGGCCATCATCATGGGGGTGTAGGAGTTCGATATGCCCTTGTCGACGGTCTGCATGACCTGGGGCTCGTTGAAGAGCTGGATGCTGCCGATGATGGACAGGAGCATGGCCAGGAGGGCGGCCCCCCTGACGTTGGGGAGTTTGATCCTCATGGCGATCTGGAAACCGTTGGCTCCGTCGATTCGGGCAGCCTCATAGAGGTCACGCGGGATAGCCTGGAGGGCCGCCAGGAAGATCAGCATGTTGTAGCCCGTGAAGGTCCAGGTGGTGATGTTGGCCATGGAGGCGATCAGAGCGTTGGGCGCGAAGAAGTTGACATGGATTCCTATGGCTGCCAGGCCCTTGACGATGGGCGAGAACTGGTCGTTGTAAAGGAAAACCCAGATGATGGCCGCGATCGCACCGGGAATGGCATAGGGCAGGAAGTAGCCCAGCCGATAGGGAGTGACATGCTTGACGATGAAGGAATCCAGAAGCATGGCCAGGGCCAGGGCGGCGATGATCATGACCGGGACCTGGATGACCGTGTAGATCAGGACCCTGCCGATGCCGGTCCAGAAGGCTGCGGAGGTGACTGTAAATCGGAAGTTCTCCAACCCGACGAACTTATTGATCATCTCGCCCCCGCCGTAGGCGCCACCGCCCGAGGCCACCTGCTGGAAGAAGCTCATATAGACGGCATAGGCAATGGGGATGATGAAGACAATCGCAAAGAGGATGCAGAAAGGCATCATGAATGCCCAACCCGTCCGTTCGTTGCGTTTGACGATCTCGGATCTCCCCTTCTTCTGAGCCCCTGCCTCAGCTGCTGTTCGATGGCTCATGTGAATAACCCATCCTCTCGGAACCTATAAGGCGAGCGACCTTCCAGCAGGCGGGGAACACGGGCCACAGACCCGGGTTCCCCAACCTGGAGAGATTGTCAGGGAAGGCCTCCCTGCTGTATCCGCCGAAGAGCGGTTACCGATCAATCCTTGGCGATCGGAAGGCCATAATCCTTCAGTGTGGCAAGGGACGTCTTCTGTGCCGCATCGAAGGCATCGGAAACCTTGGCTTGACCCTTGCCAGCCTTGTCGGCAGCCTCGCCGACAGCGCTGCTCACCGCGGAGAATCCGGGCATGTAGTTGAAGGAGCCCATGTTGGCGTTGGCCTTGGCGAACTCCGCCATCACGTCCTGCCCGCCGAAGAATTCGGTCCAGGACTGGGGGGTCTTGGCTTTCTCGGTGGAGGCCGCGACAATCAGACCCTGAGAGGTCAGATCAGGCACCTGGGTATTGAACCAGTCCAGGAACTCCATGGCCTCTGCCTTGTGCTTGGTGCCCTTGATGGCTGCAACGCCCGAGCCGCCGTTGGGTCCGGTCTTCTCACCGTTCTTGAACCAGTCGCCGATCTGGGTGACCCTCCACTGGCCCTTGCCGGCATCACCGATCCAGTCCATCATGATCGGGGCATTCCAGGCGGCGTCAATGGATCCAATGATGGAGCCGTCATGGAAGGCGCCAGCGAAGGAGGGGTCGGTGCTGGGGGTCAGGTTCATCGCCTTGGCATCGAGCAGCTGCTGGTAGAAGTCGGCTGTGGCCTTGGAGCCGGGCGTATCAACGTTGACGACCCACTTGCCGTCCTTGATTTTGTACCAGGGAGATGACGCGCCGGAAAGGGCGGAGAAGGCCATGCCTGCACCATCGGGCTGGTAGGTCATGATGTACTTGCCCTGAGCTGCTGCCTTCTTGGCCGATTCGATGAATTCCTCGGCCGTGGTGGGAACCTTAATGCCCAGCTTGTCGAATTCCGTCTTGTTGTAGTAGTAGACCATGGGGCCGGTATCCTGGGGCAGACCGAAGACCTTGCCGTCCACGCTCATGAGCTTGCTGGGACCCTCTGCGAAGTCTTTGGAGTACTTGCCTGCCTCTGCAGTGACATCCTCAACGATGCCCTTGGTATAGACCTCGGGCAGCTCAGCGTAGCCTACCTGGGCCAGATCGGGAGCATTTCCGGCCTTGACGTCGGTCTCCAGCTTCTTGATCAGGTCGCCGGGGCTGCCGTTGAACTTGGTAGCCTTGACCTGGATGTTCGGGTGATCCTTGTTCCACCTGGCCACGGTGTCCTTGACCATGGTCATGCCCTGCTTGTCGGGAAGACGGTGCAGGTATGTCAGTTCGACCTTGCCGCCCGACTTGGTGTCACCGCCCTTGCTGGCATCGGATCCGCCGGAGGAGCCGCATCCGGCCAATGCCATGCTTAAGGCCGCCACTGCAGCCATGGCCGCCATTATGCGTTTGCTGCTGGTTCTCATCTTGATTCACCCCTTCATAAAAAACAACATTGTCTTAACCTCGAAGTGCACACTCAGTATAGCAGTACTTATTTGCGAGGACAGTTTATTAATTCAATTACAGGAAATGTAGATTTAGCAAAGCGGTGCTAAACCACGGGATTTTCATTTGATTACCTTCATTCACAATTGATATCAACCTGTTGGATCCAACGAACTCTAAGCTGGCGTAGTGCTTTGCGGTAGCAACGCTTTCGACGACTTCGCCCTATGCCCTATAAGGCAAGCGCTCCTACCTTGTCTGAGAATCCCTCTATGCTTACGCGTAATTGCAAAGCCACTGAAGAGGTCGCCGAACCTATCAGTAACCGGGATCAGACAGTGCGGTGTCGCGCATTCTCGGCGAAAGGAGGTCCGGCCGAAACGGTTCGGATCCGCCCATCCGACCCGTTGGGCCCGGGTCGAACAGGTCCGGGACTGTCGCAACCCCATGTTGCGGAGCGCTATGTGCAGTGTCACAGACAGGCAAGGCGTCTGGATTCCGCCTGAGCGGAACTGGCCGGAACCGTCGTCATAGGGCTCTCAGGTCAGTCCAAGGAAAAGAGCAGTTATGGCGACCAGGCAGAGCGGAAAGGCCAGTCCCTCCGCTTCCACCGACCGGGTTCAACGCAACCTCAAAACCCGACACGTCACCATGATCGCCCTGGGCGGCTGCATCGGCACCGGCCTGTTCATGACCTCCGGCTCCACCATCGCCAAGGCCGGACCAGGGGGCGCGCTGGTGGCCTACGCGGCCATGGGCCTCATGGTCTATTTCCTGATGACCAGCCTGGGCGAGCTGGCCACTCACCTGCCCACTTCCGGCTCCTTTGCCGCCTACAACGCCCGCTATGTGGATCCGGCCCTGGGATTCGCCATGGGCTGGAATTACTGGCTGAACTGGGCCATCACCGTGGCTGTGGACATCTCCACCGCCGCCCTGCTGATCCAGTACTGGCTGCCCAACACCCCAGGATGGGTCTGGAGCCTGCTGGTCCTGGTGGTCATCTTCCTGATCAACGCCCTGACCGTGTCGGCCTTTGGCGAGGCCGAGTTCTGGCTGGCTCTGATCAAGGTGGTAACGGTGATCGTCTTCCTGGTCATCGGTCTGGCCATGATCTGCGGCATCATGTTCCGTCCAGCCGTGGGCCTAGGCAATTTCACCTACAAGGACGCCCCCTTCGTGGGAGGATTCCCCGCCATCCTCAACGTTTTTCTGATTGCAGGCTTCTCCTTCCAGGGCACTGAGCTGATCGGGGTCACGGCCGGCGAGTCCGAAAACCCCGGCAAGGCGGTTCCCAAGGCCATCAACGACGTCTTCTGGCGGATCCTGCTCTTCTACGTGCTGTCCATCTTCGTCATCGCCGCCCTGATCCCCTACACCAGCCCCAATCTGCTGAGCTCCGCCGATGGGGACATCGCCATGTCACCCTTCACCATGGTCTTCCAGCGGGCGGGCCTGGCCTCGGCAGCCAGCGTCATGAACGCCATCATCCTGACCTCGGTCCTCTCGTCCGCCAACTCGGGTGTCTACGCCTCCACCCGGATGCTCTACGCCCTTGCCAAGGACCATTACGCCCCCGCCTTCTTCGGGCACACCACCCGTCACGGCATACCCATGGCCTCGCTGATCGCCACTCTCGTGGTCTCCCTGGCCACCTTTGCCGCCAGCATCTTCGGCCAGCGGATGTACATGTGGCTGGTGGCCGCCTCGGGGCTGACCGGATTCATCGTCTGGGTCGGCATCGCCCTGAGCCATTACCGCTTCCGCCGCGCCTGGGTGGTCCAGGGCCACCGGGTTGAGGAGCTGCGCTACCACGCCAAGCTCTTCCCCCTGGGGCCTATCCTGGCCCTGATCCTGTGCGTCATCGTCATCGGCGGACAGAACATCGAGGCCTTCGTCAACTGGAACTGGCAGGAGATCGGCATCACCTACATCAGCGTGCCCCTGGTGCTTGCCCTCTACCTGGGTTACAAGATCCGGTACCATACCCGGATCGTGCCCCTGAAGGAGATGGACTTGAGCGGGGATCCGGAATCGCTATGACAGATCCGTCAACTACCATGACACATTGTGACCACGGGAGCCGAAAGGCCATACCAATGGCATAGACTCCCTAAGCGTTCGAGGACCGGCTCAAGGACCCGGCCATATGAATCCATTCCGGCATCCAGCCGGCATATCAGGAATCGCAATTTCAGTACGACCCCGGACTCCCCGGTGCGTCGCCCAGCCAAAAGGAGGAGGATCATGACGCAGAACACCAGCAATGCAGCGTCGAACACCAATCAATCCGACCGGGCCGGGCAAGAGCATCATGGCTACGGCAGCGTCAAGCGCAACCTCAAGACCCGCCACATCTCCATGATCGCCCTGGGCGGCTGCATCGGCACCGGCCTGTTCATGACTTCCGGCTCCACCATCTCTACAGCTGGTCCCGGCGGCGGACTTCTGGCCTACATAGCCATGGGCGTCATGGTCTACTTCCTGATGACCAGCCTGGGCGAGCTGGCCACCCACCTTCCAGTGTCGGGATCCTTCGCCGCCTACAGCGCCCGCTACGTGGATCCGGCCCTGGGCTTCGCCATGGGCTGGGACTACTGGCTGAACTGGACCATCTCGGGTGCCGTGGACATCTCCACCGCCGCTCTGCTGATCCAGTACTGGCTGCCCCACACCCCAGGATGGATCTGGAGTCTGCTGGTCCTGGTCATCGTCTTCCTGATCAACGCCCTGACGGTCTCCGCATTCGGCGAGACCGAATTCTGGCTCTCACTGATCAAGGTGGCCACCATCATCGTCTTCCTGGTCATCGGCATGGCCATGATCTGCGGCATCATGTTCCAGCCAGCGGTCGGTCTGAAGAACTTCACCTACAAGGACGCCCCCTTCGTGGGAGGCTTCCCGGCCATCATGAGTGTCTTCCTGATCGCCGGCTACTCCTTCCAGGGAACCGAGGTAGTGGGCGTGACTGCCGGTGAATCCGAAAACCCCGGCAAGGCGGTCCCCAAGGCCATCAACGACGTCTTCTGGCGGATCCTGCTCTTCTACGTACTATCCATCTTCGTCATCGCCGCCCTGATCCCCTACACCAGCCCCAACCTTTTGGGAGCCTCTGACGGGAACATCGCCATGTCGCCGTTCACCCTGGTCTTCCAGCGGGCCGGCCTGGCCTCAGCGGCCAGCGTCATGAACGCGGTGGTGCTGACATCCATCCTCTCGGCCGTCAACACCGGAGCCTACGCATCCAGCCGCATGCTCTACGGACTGGCCAAGGATCACTATGCTCCGGCCATCTTCGCCAAGACCACCAAGCGGGGCATCCCCCTGGCGGCCCTGGTGGCCACGGTATGCATGTCCCTGGCGACCTTCGCCTCCAGCATCTTCGGCCAGTCCTTCTACATGTGGCTGGTGACCGCCACCGGGCTGACTGGGTTCATCGCCTGGATCGGCATCGCCCTGAGCCACTTCCGCTTCCGGAGGGCCTTCAAGCTCCAAGGGCACGACCTGAGCGAGCTCAAGTACCACTCCAAGCTTTACCCGCTGGGCCCGGTCCTGGCCATGGTGCTCTGCGTCATCGTCATCGCCGGACAGGACATCCCCTCCCTGCTCAACCTGAACTGGTCGCACATGGCCATGACCTACTTCAGCGTGGTACTGGTCCTGGTCCTCTACCTGGGCTTCAAGTTCGTCAACCACACCAAGATCGTGCGCCTCAAGGACATGGACGTGTCCGGCGCCGAATCCGCCCGCTGAAGCAGCAGGTACAGCGGACACCTTGTAAAAGTGCCCCGCAGATGGTCTGTTCCATCTGCGGGGCACCGTCAGGCCAAGCTCAAGCCTAGGTCAACGACGATGACATCGACCTTCTGACCGGAATGGCCACCATCAAGGCCAGCGAGACCATGAGCAAAGCCGCCAAACTTACTGCAGCAACATCCGCCCCGGTGGAGGACAAACCACCGCCCCCGACCGATGCATCACGGCCAGGGTCGTGACGACCATGTCCGTTGGCACCGGCAGAGATCAGACTGGTGCCTTGTCCCAGACCACCACCCTGCGTCCCGTTTCCGCCCGGTCTGCTGAGGGGAACCAGGGCCTTGATAGCCTCCTGAAGACCCTTCAGCGCCTGATCCACTGCAGCCTGGTCGGCATTGGGATCGTCATAGACAGCCTGCGCCTGCATTCGAGCCGCAGTGAAAGCCGTCCAGGAACCGGACTCATATTTGCCCTGGTCCAAACCATCGGCCTTCTTCAAGGCAGCAGAAAGACCGAATTTGTCGACCTTGACCGCAGAATCAACCACCTCGACCCGGACTTTCACATCAGGGTGAGCGAGTTCTTCATCCGCATCCATGTCCAGCACAGGCAGACCATCCGCTGCCCAATGGACTCGGCGCACGAAAGTATCCCGCCCGGAATAGTTGCGGTAGCCATCCGTCTTGTTGGCGTATGCGTGGAAGACGTAGATCTGATTGCCGTCCTCGTCCTCGCTCCACATGCCATGGCCCGTGCCCAGCTGCCACTTTCCGTTGAAAATGCCTGAATTCTGGATGGGGTAGTTGAGATTGCTCCAACTGGCTGGATTGGTCAGATCGGTATTGCCCGATCCGTCGGCCACAGCCATGCCCGTGGTGTAGGTCTTGCCGACTGAGGAACCGGAATACATCATATAGAGCTTGCCCTGGTGCAGGGTTACATTAGGCCCCTCGGCGATTGTGGCGTTCCAGGCGTAATCCGGGGCGACAATCCTCACCGGGTCGGTGGTGACGTGAGCAGGGTCGGCAGGATTCATCCTGGCCAAATAGGTGGCGCCCAGCTGCTGCCAGACATAATAGGATTGTCCCTTCTGATCCTGGAAGTAGCTCATATCCAAGGACATGCCGACACTTCCATCAGCGGCAAGGGCCAGGGGACGCCCGTCGGAACGAGTCACAGCTTGCGGCCGCTCCCAGTTGGAAGCGACGGTCGGGTCGAGATCATGACCTCCGGCATCCTGCTTGAGCTGCATATAGACGGCCTTGCCATTGGTCCACTGGTTTCCGTATCCCGCCATGAACAGGACTGTCAACCTGCCGTTGATCTCGTGAATCTCGGGCGCCCAGAAGCTGTGCATGATCGGCTGCCCCTCTGCATCAGGATCCCCCGCCTTAAGGATGATATGTTCCTTGGCGTTGTACCCGTTGGCATCAATCAACCCGGAATCCTGACCAGGGGTGTCAGCCAGATCGGCGATGGCATCGGCCATCCGCAGGGGCATATGAGGACTGCCATGCTGCCAGGTGCAGTCTCCTTCAATGTCATTGGTGGCAATCATGAGGTACTTGGTATCCACCCGTTCATGACCGTCCACCTGCCGCTTCCACTGCCACTTGTAGATGGAGGGATCGGCACGCTCCTCAGCAAAAGGAACCTTGTAGGAGGTCTGGCCGATGGTGCCGGTGACCTCGTATTCCCCGACTTTGTTCAAGTCAAGATGCGAGGTATCCCAGTCTTTGATGGGCAGCGACCCCGTGGAACCATCGGAATAGGTCAGTCGAGCGGTTTTCGGCAGCTTCAATCCGTTTGCTGAACTCCCCTTGGTCACAGTGATGTCCTTGAAATCGTCCACGCCGGTGTTGTTCAGACGACCGAATCGGGTTTGCAGGGCCTTGACACGGTCCTGATCAATGACGATGGACGAACCGTGGCGATAGTCATCGATGCCCTGAACCTTTGACGCCGGTTGGCTACCACCGACTGTGGCGAACCGCCCAACATGAACAGGTCCATGCGCGGAATCCTTGTCCCTGAGCTCAGCGAAACTGGTGTACTTGGGCACTCCGTTGTCGTCATACCACCCGATCATGGTGGTCTTGGATGCCGTATCGTATACCCCGTAGGGGCTGTTGACCCCGTTGGTTTCGCCCAGGTCAATCAGGCCTGCGGAATTCGGGGACTCCTCATAGGCAAGCAGGTCGGTGGACCGGGCAAAAAGCAGATGACCGGGACTGTCCGGCACATCCGTCCCCCGGTTGGTGCGCACGGAGAGGATACCGTAGGACCCATCCCCCATCATGAAAATCGAGGGATCCTTGAGGCTGCGCGCGTAGTCCCTGGTGTTCTGGTTGACGGGCTGCGAGGCGTAACCCAGTGGGAAGAAGATGCCATAGTTGCCGTTGTAGGGCTGGTACCGCCCCGAAGCTTCGTCCTTGAGGGCCAGATGCATGCTGTGCGCAATATCGCCGTTGTTGGCTGTATCCGCCGAGGTCGCATTACGGTCGTAGGCAAGGAGGGTGCTGGCCTTCGACTTGGGAAGGACTTTCACCTCGAAATCTTTGACAACAGGTTCGGCAACTCCCGCAGCGGTGATTGTGGCAGTGATCCGTCCAGAGACAGGCTTGTCGCCAGCTATGGAGACCAATCCCCCGTCTTGGATGGATATGCCGGAAGCGGCCTTCAGCTGCAGAGTCGTATGATCCGGAGCCACAGGAAGTTTGGTCCCCGAGGCGATCAGGGGCGGGATGACGTAACCGTCAGCCGCCTCCTGCAACCTCTCGGCCTTGGTCTTCGTGCTCGGTTTGACAGTGATGCGGTAGCTCTTGCTGCCGGTCAATCCACGCACTGTGGTGGTAGCCGTCATGGTTACCGTTTGATCCTGAGCGCCGGAGGGCGGCTGGTTGACCATACCTGTATCAGTGATGATCGAAGGATCCGATGAGGACCAGGTTACCGTGCCTCCTGCTGTGGGAAGTGCCAGGTAGTCACCGTCCACGCTCTGGTCATGGAAGCCCAGGGCATCGATGCGTCCGTCCACCAGTTCGCTCCTGTGGATGTTGGCGTCGACAGTGCTGATGCTCTTGACCTGTCCAGCGTCCAGAGCCCTGCCGTAGACGCGGAAGTTGGCCACCTGGCCCTTAAAATTCACATCCTTCCAAGGCGAGTGGCCTATGGTGTTGAGGCTCTGGTCGCCAATGTCGGCAGTGGTGACGGGAACCTTGCCAGAGGCGACCTCCTCGCCATCGACGTAGAGCCTGGCCATGCCGTCCGATCCGTCCAAGGTGGCCGTCACCGACATCCACTGGTCGGCCCGGACTGCACAAGAACCCGACTGGACCAGATGCTCGGTTCCCTTCGCCTTGATGCCTACCAGGGGCTGGCGTCCGAAGGCGCAGTTGAGGGAGCTGAACAGGTATTCCTGGTTGGAGGCGTTGCCGATGTTCCACATGAAGTGGAAACTCTTCAGCATGTCGGGATCCGCCTTGACCTCCATCTGGACGGTAGCGGAGGACTTGCCGGAAAGCAGATCCGCAGGCAGCCGAACCCAGCTGCCCCCTCCGCTCCAGTCCCCACCGGAAAGAACCAGCGATTGATCCTTCCACAGATCGTCTCCCGGATTCTGCACCTGGGCCTCGCCAAAGGCGCTGCCAGGGGCGGTATTGGCGACCGTGTGCCCGTCCGATGGCTTGCTGGCGAAGGAGTACTCGGCCAGCAAATCCTCGGTGGGCAGGGTTTCAACAGCACTTGCTGCTGCGGGGATGAAAGCCAATCCGGCCAAGGCGGTCGGAATCGCCATCATCCAGGCGATCATTCTTCCACATCGTTTCACTTCTGCTCATCTCCGTCCATGGCTGATGCCGGCCCCTGTCGACGGACGAAGAACCTGCAGACGGCAATGAGAACCAGCCCCAGGCTTGCTGCCAGCAGGAGACTCGGAACCTTTGACAGGTCCACACCTGTGGCGGAGAGGGAGGGGCGAGCCTGTGCCTGCGGGTTCGCAGTACCGGATGGATTGCCGGATGATGAATGCCCCGGCTTCTGGGTGTTGTCCTTGTCGGGTGCAGGCTGGGCGCTGCGAATCTGGGTCAGTTTGACCTTGTAGGTCCTTGTGGTGGCCTTATCGGCTGCTGTGACCGTGACCGTCAGCATCCTTTCAGCTGATCCGGAAGAATCCAAGGTCAAGGCGACAGTAGCCTGATCATCCGTGGCGAGAGCGGCGATGTCGGCTTCAGTCAGTCCGGACAGGTCGGCGAGCGCCAGCGTGGCAGTACCCGCCAAGGCCTGCGCCAGGTCCACTTGTTGGCCGACCACGGTCAGAGACTTGAGGCTGGCGTCATTGGAGAGGACCTTGACCGTGACCTCCACGGGCATCCGAGAAGCATCCGCAGCGATTCCGCTCACTCGGAAGGTTCCGGGGTGGCTGTAGGAGGACGGATCCACAGCATCCCAAGCAACCTTCACCTGCTCCTTGCTTCCGTCAGCCTTGGTTAGCTCCACCTGGGCAGGAAGATTCGGCGTGGGATCCTGACCGACCTTCGTCTCTACAGACATGGCCGGAACCGAGGCGACCGCCACATGGGGCGCATAGGCCTCCAAGACCTTCTGATACTGAGCCCTGGTCACTGGCAGGACAGTGCCGTGCCGTGGTTTGCCGCCGTCCGTATTGGTCGGGAAGTTGGCCTCGGGCATCTTGTCGCCGATCACCTTCCACTGGTCGGCCTTGGATATATTGTTCGTGGCCATCGGCACATAGTGGTTGGGGCCACCGTGGTAATTGGGTTGATCGGCAAAGAGGTAGTACTGGTATCCGTTGACATCCCCATCGTTCGCCCGGAAAAGCGATGGGCCTTCGCCGGCGCTGAAAGTACCGCCGTAGCCGTTGGCCTGCCCGCCACCGATGCGCTCCCCGACCAGAGACCAGCCGTTGGCATCACCGGATGCGGCAGTCGGATAGGATCCGGCAACCTTGGCCAGAAGGTCCTTGGACTTCTCCTGACGCAGGGTCATGGTCTTCTCGTCCTTGTAGACGCGATAGTAGGTGCCATCCTTCTTCTGCACGGTGGCATCGATGGATCCCGAGCCGGGCTGACCCCTGCGGTCTACGTCGATCCAGACCTGGGGCTTGGAGAAGTTGATGAAATCGTCAGTGGTGACATACATCATCCGGTTGTAAGTCAGCGCGGTCCTTTCAACCGGATCGGTGCCCGGATACAGGTTGGAGGCCCAATAGACCACGTACTTGCCGATCTCGGCATCGTAATAGGCCTCAGGCGCCCAAGTGTTCCCGGCATAGTCGGTGCTCACCTTGACATGCCGCTCCTGGGACCAGTGGGTCAGATCATCCGACTCCCAGATCTCGATGTATTTGGATCCGTTGGCCTGGGCACCCATGAAACCGCTCAGGCCTCCGGGCGCATTGGGACGTCCGGATATCTTCAGATCGGTGGCCAGCATGTAGAACTTGTCGCCATCCTTGGACCTCATGATAAAGGGATCGCGAAGTCCCTGCTCGCCCTTGCTTGAGGTGAAGAGTGGCGCACCGTTGTTCAGCGTGTTCCAGTCCAAGGCATTGTTGCCCTTGGATGCAGCCAGGCTGATCTTCTCGCCACCGACGCCCTCGCCGGTGAAGAATGCCCAGACATAGGCCTGATCCTTGGAGTTGTCGGCAGGCATGGGCTGCACCTTAAGGGTGAACTCCTTGACCAGCCTGCTACCACCATGCCTGACCTCCAAGCTCAGGACCACGGTTGCAGCCGGCTTGCCAGCGGCGGGTCGGTTGACCTTCACAGTCTTGGAAGAGCCGTTGACGCCATCGACAATGACCGCGCCGACCGTTCCCGGATCCTTGACGGACCAGGTGAAGGAGGAACCGTGCTCCCCGACCGTAGGTATGGAGACATTGGTTCGCACATCGTCGGCATTCTCGATGCCCACGGCATCCAGATCAGCCTGGGCCTGCTCCTGATCGCTCAGAAGATGGGGAACCAAAACCTGATAGGCCTTGGTGCGAGTGACCCCGTTCAGACTGAAAGTGGCCGTCAGAGTCACCTGCGCATCCGGCTGCCCGGAAGCAGGCCTGTTGACAGTGACTGTCCCATCACTGGCCACGACCAGAGCTGTTGAAGAGGATGCCCAGTCCAGGTGCACGCCCGAGAGATCCGTGGGAAGGGTGAAGTTCTCACTCGCCTGAGCAGGGACCGCTACCGTCGGCATGATCTTCTCCAAGGCCTGGCTGGTATAGAGCCCTTTGATCCCAGCGGAATCCATGGCCTGATCGTAGATGGCGTAATCATCGACCTCGATCTTGCTCTTGGGATCGGGATAAGAGGATTTGCCCAAGTAGGCGACCAGATCCCCGTAATTGCCGAGGCCACCTTGAGGTATGGAGTAGGTGGAAGAACCCAGCGGAGCGCCATTGAGATAGGAGCTCATCTTTCCTGTGGAGCCGCTGATGACTGTGGTGTACAGGGCCATGTCGCCAGTGGATTTGGAGCCGGATGAGGGAGCCCCGGTGGATCCCGGACCCACTTCGGTGCCCCATGGGGACTGGTTGGGCTGATTGGCGGTCGCCGTGGTCATTACCGCCTTGACCCGCCCCGCAGGGTTGGATGGGTTGAGCAGGAAATACCCTTTGGTGGTATCTGCGTTCCCTATGTAGGCCGCTGAAGTGTTCACGGAGCCGGAATTATTCTTCAGCCAGATCGAAACGGTAAGGTCCTGCTTATCCTTCAAGGCACCGGTGGGAATGACTACGTCCTGGGTGCCGGTCAGCACGAGGCGACCATCCTTGACGGAAGCATCGCCTTCCAGAGTGGCGTCACTGTGACCGTCAGAGCCCTCGTTGGCTATGGTCCGGCCGCTGGGGGCAGCGTCGAAGGAATAATGGATCAGCGGTTTCTCTGTCTCCTCACCCGATGCGACAAGGGGCAGCAACGACCCCGATGCCAGTGTTACACACCCTAGGAGCAGCCCCAGGGCCCTCTTTCCATGTCCGTTCATTAACGGGCCTCTTCCTGTGTAATGCCATCACATCATTGCGGTGGCTCTTGAATGCTCCCGGAACAGCTGACTCCGGGAGCCTCTTGTCTTGGACTGCCGATGCCGGCCGTTCCTCGAAAACCCATAGGAACAGCCGGTCAGAGCAGTCAGTGCCTGGATGCCGACCTATATCCGGCCGATCGCAACCAGCAGATTGCCAGGACTGCGCATGCGAGTGCAGCCAAGGCAATGACGCCAACGGATGCACCTGTTTGAGAAAGCCCCGGGTCCTGTGAAACCGACCCAGCACCTCCTGCCTTGACTTGTTCAATGGGAGATGTCTGGGAGGGGTGGGTATCCGACGTGCCAGGCAGGCCAATGTCTGCAGCCTTAGCGACAAGCCCGGTCACCTTGGTCGAGGATGGCTTGACCAGTTTGTCGGTGTACCCCTGATAATCGACTCTGATATCTCCGGAAACCTCATCCGGCACAGTCAGCGTCGCCTTCCCATCGGCTCCTAGTTTCACATCGGTCGTCCAGGACTGACTCAGCCGCGATGCCGGGCTTTGCGTGATGCTCACGGTGCCGGCCACATCGCCCCGGTCTTCGGCCTTGACGGTCACGCTCAGCTTGCGGCTGTCCGAGGCATAATCAGCCTGGGTTGTGGAGGCGACCGGTTCCAGATGTGAGGGGTTGGCTGTGGTGTACCGATGCATGGCTTCCAGAACATTCCTAGGCACGGCCACGAAAGCCCCATGCCTCTTTGGGGTGGGCATGCCATCATCCGTGACATACCCGGTGACGCCCTTGCCGGGCTTCTTCTGAGTAAACCATCCTGGCGTCTGCGAAAGCCTGTGGGACCAGTCTGTTTTACTCAGATCCGTCTTGCTGGTCATGAAGGGTTGATAACCTCCCGAATCAGCCATGATGACCATGGCGTCACCGGCTTCGTTCTGGTTGACGTCATCCTTGTTCAGAGCTATGGATTCCGGCCCCTCAAAGGGAAGCAACCGCTGGTCGAGCAACCGCCAGGTGCTGGTCTCATCAGCATCGGGATCCGAACTGGACGTGGTGCAGGTCAGGCACTTCGACCGTTCCAGGAAGGTGGACTTGCCATCCACCACGTAGGATCCTGCGGCACCGTTCTCCTCGTTTTTGGTCATTCGGTAGTAGTAGCTGCCGATTTTGAAAACCGTGGAGTCAATGCGCGAGTATCCGGTGTCCTGCCAGTCCTTGGCGGGGGTGAAGTTCTTGAAGTCCCTGGTGATGGCATAGCGCACGATGTTGTACGGGGAACCCTTCTTCCCGGTGACGGCCGTCGAGCGTGAACTGTCGGTATAGGCCCTTGAGGAGAAGAAGACCACATAGGCGTTCAGCGCATCATCCCAGAATGCCTCAGGAGCCCAAGTCATCCCCTGGTTGGGGGAGTTGACGATGATGCCTGCATCCGAACCGTCCTCGGCGTTGGTCCGCGTCCAATTGACCATGTCCTTGGATTTCCAGGCTTCGATCTTCAGCGAGCCATATTGCTGGTTCTGACCCCAGCCCTGGCGCGAGACCTTCAGATCGGTGGCGATCATATAGTATTCGTCGCCATCATGCGAGCGCAGCACGTATGGATCGCGCAGGCCGGTGGTGTCCGTCTTGGAAGTGATGACGGGGTCGCCATTGTTGATGGGGCTGAAGGAGAAGAAGTCATTGCGCTCGGTGGAGGTTGCCGATTCATACAGAGCTTCGCCGATCTTTCCTCCAGTCTTGTCCGCGTCAGAGAGAAAAGTGACCGCGGCGTACCCGACATTCGGCGCAGACCGTGGCTTCTCCTTGACTACGACATCGACGCTGCGCGATATAGTGCGCCCATTGCCCGCCTTGGCGGTGGCCGTCAGACTGACCTTCTTGGAATCGCCCTGCCCATAAGAGGGTCGGGTGACGATTCCAGCGCCCCGATAGGGGTCGGATGCACCGTTGGCTGGTGCCTGGTAATTACTGTCCGTCGGACTGATGCGACCGGGATCGGAAGAGGTCCAGGTGACATCAACATCATGTCTGGGTCCCTTGGCCAGCAAAGGCAGGTTCCCTGTCGCCTGGGACGGAATCCCGGCGATCAGCGCATCCACATCATCTTGGGCAGCCGTTTCCGGATCCAAGGGTTTGACGGTTACGTCGACTGAACTGACCAGTCCGCCAGCCCGGCTGGCGGCGGTAATGGTGCTGGTCCCAGCCTTCACAGCCTTGACCTTGCCCTTGGCATCGACCGTAGCTACAGAGGGATTGGACGAGGCCCAGCTGACCTCCTGGCTGATGGCATTCTCAGGCGTGATTGTTGCGGTCAGCTGCCGCTCATCGTTCTCCGTCAAGGCCAGGGATCCGTTCACCAGGCCGGTTCCGGTCACGGTCAGCCCAGTCGGCATGACCAGATCGGCCCCCTTGTAGATTTTCAGGTCATCAATAGCGCCATTCCAATAGGCATCGCCCTGATAGAAGGATTTGCCGATGAAGGTGGTGGAGCCCCCCAGATCGGAGAGCTTGATACCGGTCTTGGCCTTGATTCCCACTAACTTATTGTCCCTGAGCAGGGCCATGGAATCATCCTTGATGATGATTCGGAAGTCATGCCAGATTCCGTCATTGTTGTCGAGCTGCTCCTTGAAGGAGGGCTCATTGTGCCAGCCATTGTCCGCAACAGCCAATTTGGCGCTGGTCTTGCTCAAATAGAAGAAAAGGTAATGCGAAGCATCCTTGCCGATAGCCAGCGAGAAGTAATTGCCATCGTCAGCATGCCTCGACTTGGCAGCGAAGTCGATGGTCGCCTCGTTGCCTATTGAGCCGAAGATCTCCGAAGGCAGCTGAGCATATTGAACGTTTTTTGAAGCATCCGACTGGCCATTCTGCAGATTCAGCGCCTCGTTTCCGTTTCGGTCTCCGAAGGCCCCAATGGATGCTCCGCCGTGAAGCGTCATGGCATAGCCATTGACTGAATCCGATAAGTTTCCCTGGCTAAAGTCATAGGAGGCAACCGGGGTCAGTGATCTGGTTTCCTGCCCTTGTGCCTCAGGACGCTCAAGAGCGTATGCCGTACCTCCCGCGAAGGACAGCAACATCGGCAGGGTCACCATGACCGACACCAATGTTTTCATTTTTTTCATGCACTCCACCACCTTTGGCTCATCGGGATACCGCAATCCCGCCTGCAGTGTCATGCCGACTGCTGGCTTGGCTTCGATGACTGCCCTTGAGTCGGCACGACAAGTATTCATAGATGGGTCATGACTCATGATTGATCATCACGTCAGCACCTATGCCAAAATCCATTCTGACATCTGCGGTTAGCCGCTGTCCCTGAAAAGAATAACGATTCAATAACAATAGATTCTCAGTATTAGCGAGTACGAACGGCAGGCATTCCCCCTACCTTATGGATCGAGGAACCATGCAACAGGGGCTCGACACTGAACCCCGATGCCTCAAATAAAAAAGCCGCAGACCGGATTCATATCGAATGCTGGTCTGCGGCGATGCCAGGAAAATGGCAGCTGATGCTCAGAACCTAGAGGTCACTGCACCTGGGAACGGGCGATCTTGCCGGTGAAGGACTGAGCCTCGTCGGCATCCTTGACGTCCTTGTTCCAGGAGAACATGGCGCGCAGCTTGGGGCCGACCTCCTCGATCTTCTCGTGGGAGAACTTCTCCTGGAGCTCCTTGAACTTGGGGGCGCCGGCATCCTGGTCGTCAATGAACTCCTTGGCGAAGGAGCCATCCTGAATGCGCTGCAGCTGGTGACGCATCCTGTCCTTGGTGGACTCATCCACCACGGTGGAGGTGAAATCGCCGTACTGGGCGGTGTCGGAGCAGGACCAGCGGGCCTTGTTCAGGCCACCCTCGTTCATCAGGTCGACCAGCATCTTGAGCTCGTGGCAGACCTCGAAGTAGGCGATCTCGGGCTGGTAGCCAGCCTCGGTCAGCACCTCGAAGCCAGCCTCGACCAGGTGGTTGACACCACCCATGAGCACATCCTGCTCACCGAAGAGGTCGGTCTCGGTCTCTTCCTTGAAGGTGGTCTTGATGGCGCCGGCGCGCAGGGCGCCCAGAGCCTTGGCGTAGGCCAGGGTGATGTCCCAGGCATCGCCGCGCGGATCCTGCTCAACGGCCACGACCACGGGCACGCCACGGCCTGCGACATACTCACGACGGACGATATGGCCCGGGCCCTTGGGGGCAACCATGAAGACCGGGTGGTCGGCGCTGGGCTTGATGTAGCCGTAATGAATGTTGAACCCGTGGGCGAAGGCGACGGCCGCACCCTCCTTGATGTTGGGCTCGATGTCGTCCCGCCAGATGTTGCGCTGGTACTGGTCAGGGGCCAGAATCATGACGATGTCGGCCTCTTTGGTGGCCTCGGGCACGGTCTTGACCTCCAGGCCCTGCTCCTTGGCGAAGGGCACCGACTTGGAGTTGGCACGTAGGCCGACCACAACGTCCACACCGGAATCACGCAGGTTCAGTGCATGAGCATGTCCCTGGGAACCGTAGCCGATGATGGCCACCTTCTTGCCATCCAGAACCGAAAGGTCCCCATCCTTCTCATACCAGATCTGTGCTGCCATTATCTACACTCCTTTATGTGCGGTCCAACCGGACCGGCTCTTCCAGGCCGGGGAACGCAAAATACTGTGAATTCCTGTCGTTGTTCCAGGCGGACGATGCTCTTTCGACCGGGGCGACGGATTTTGTCCTTGACCCCGATCCGTACCCAATGGATACGGTATGCCTCCAACCATACTCGTGATATGGCCAGATGGACTGTCCGCCATTCGTTGTTCGGACACCGGCGCGATTCGAAGAACCGGCCGGCGGGATGCATCCCAAGGCTTACTTGGTGAAGTCCACATCCTTGGTTTCGTGGCAGGTCAGCACTGCCACCAGGCAGCAGACCGCCATAACGGCCAGGTAGAGCCCGACCGAGCGCACTCCCCAGTGGGAGGAGAGCCAGGTGGCGATGGTGGGTACGAAGGCCGCGCCCACGATGGCCGCCAAGTTGTAGCCGATACCGGAACCCGAGTAGCGCACGTTGGCGTCGAAGAGCTCCGGCAGGAAGGCGCCGATAGGCCCGAAGGCGATGCCCATCAGGGCGAACCCGACGCAGAGGAAGACCATGACCTGGAAGGTGTTGTGATGTGCCATGAGCAGGTAGGGGAAGGCCAGGCTGAAGACCACCAGCATGACGGAGCTGCCGATCAACACCCGGCGACGGCCGATGCGGTCCGCATAGACGCAGGCCAGCACGATGAAGAGGGCGAAGACCAGGATGGAGACCATCAGCATGAGCAGGTATTCCTGGTTGGTGAAGCCCAGTCCGCCGCCGCCCTGGGACTTGGGCTTGGTGCCGTAGGCCAGGGACCAGGTAGCCAGGGTGTAGAAGAGGGTGTAGGTGACTGCGACCAGGAAGGTGGCCTGGAGTACCTGACGCCAGCTCTTGCGGAAGACCTCCAACAACGGGGTCTTGACAACCTTCTGCTGATCCAAGGCCATCTGGAAGATGGGGGTCTCCTGCATGGAGACGCGGACAGCCAGCCCTACAACCACCAGGATGGCGGAGAGCAGGAAGGGCACACGCCAGCCCCAGCTCAGCATCTGCTCGGGGGTGCAGAACATCTCCAGCAGGAAGTAGGTCCCGTTGGCCAGGAAGAAGCCGATGGGGGCGCCCAGCTCAGGGAAGGAGCCGTAGAGGGCCCTCTTGCCTTCCGGGGCGTTCTCGGTGGCCACCAGTGCTGCGCCGGACCACTCGCCGCCCAGGCCGATACCTTGCACGAACCGGCACAGGCAGAGGACCACCACGGCCCAGAGCCCCCAGGTGGCGTAGGTGGGCAGGACGCCGATCAGGACTGTGGAGCAGCCCATGGTCAGCAGGGAGACCACCAGCGTGGTCTTGCGTCCCTGACGGTCCCCGAAGTGTCCGAAGATCAAGGATCCCAAGGGCCGCGCGATGAAAGCGATGGCGAAGGTCAGCAGGGATGCCAGCAGGGCCACGGTCGGATCGGTCTTGGGGAAGAAGAGCTTGGGGAAATAGTTGGCCGAAGCCGTCCCGTAAGCGTAGAAATCGTAGAACTCGATGGCCGTGCCGACCATGGAGGCCCCGATGACTGTGCGAACCGAGCTGCGGGTCACACGGGTGCTGCCGGACGCGGACGCTGCCGGGGCCGGGGAAGCAACACTGACGTCGTTTGCCGTCACTTCATCTCATCTCCTTATAGAAAAACCCCGCTGTTGGCAGGGTCTGATGCGATGAAGCCTATGCGTCCAGCCCCGCCTTCCGACGGGGTCGAACAATGAAGATTGTCGAGTCAGTCCGCCGGTGAGGACGGGCTAATAATTCGTGCGGACACGGTGCCGAATCGGCGGGTGTCTGTCAAGCTGGTCATCACGGCGAACCTCCCTTCATCATCCTCGAATCGGATGCGTTCTCTGCGCATCCGCATTGGTGCCGACCATAGGCCTGACAACGGCTGGTCCAGCCAGACAGGTCCACTATGTGGACGGATGGATGTTGGGGTCAGTGAAGAACCGGCCCGGAAATTCGTCGGAGATTACGGCTTGACGGTCGGCATACATCAGGGCACAGGAGAAGGAAAATCTGGCGGCCAACGCATCCGGCGGCACCAGGAAGAGGGCTGTGGCCAGTCCGTCAGCCAGGCCCGTGGGGTGTTCGTTGTCCTTTTCACCAGTCACCACCCAGGAGGCCAGCACACGGTCGACCGGACGGCCGTCGATGGCATCCAGGATGTGGTGAAGAGCTGTCAGCCCTGCTGCCGCGGCATCCTCGGAGCGGTCGGTCCAATGACGGCGGCTGGGTGCCGAGGCACACAAGGAGCCACGGGACAGCTCAACCTGGCCCACGCCTGCAGACAGATCACCGGGATCCTCCATAGCGATAGAGACCGGGTGAGAGGTCCGCATGCGCATGTCGCCACCGGCATCAATCAGGTACTCTTCGACCCGAGGTTCGAGCAGGTCGGCAATGAGGTCTACCAGATAGCCTTTGCCAACTGCGCCGAAATCAAGGCTGACCGGACCGGTAGTCACAAGGACAGCACCCTGACGACTGAGGTCATCGCCCCAGGTCGGTCGCCCATGGATCCGCCCCAGATGACCGGCGGCGTCGGCCTGCAGCCGGAAGGTGGGCTGTCGGCCGTAGCCCAGACGGGTCAAATCCTCGCCCACCATGGGGTCCAGGGCCCCGTCGGTGGCGGAATACAGCCTGTCATATAGGTCAAAGAGCCCCTGACAGTAGTCAGGAAAGACGAACCTTCCCCCATGAGAAGCCCGAGCCATTTGCGCAGGTATGGCATCCTGCCTGAACCGTGACAGGGCACGTTCGTAATCCTCAATCAGATCGACGATGGCACCGTGCAGTCGTTCTCCCAGGGGCCTGTCTGTGGAGATGATGATTCCCGTACCTACCGCCCCAGGGAAGGCGGCCAGGCAGGGCAACCCCATGGAACTTCCTCAGTCGATCAGGGAATGGATCTGCACGATCTGATCGCGGCCCGGGCCAGAGCCGACGGCCGAGATGCGGCAACCGGACAGATCCTCCAGGCGGTGGATGTAGTCCTTGGCCTTGGTCGGGAACTCCTCGAAGCTCTTGGCGCCGGAGATGTCCTCGCGCCAACCCGGCAGCTCCTCGTATACCGGCTGGGCCGATTGGAACTCGGCCTGATCCACGGGCATCTGATCCACCCTGACCCGGGAGCCGTCAGACCGGGTGATGTCGTAACCCACGCAGACCGGGATGGTCTCCAGACCGGAGAGGACATCCAGCTTGGTCAGCACGATGTCGGTCAGGCCGTTGATCTGCACAGCATACCGGCTGACCAGCGCGTCGAACCAGCCACAGCGACGGGAGCGGCCGGTGGTCACCCCATACTCGTGGCCCTGACGGCGCAGCCATTCGCCCTGCTCGTTGTCCAGCTCCGTGGGGAAGGGCCCCTCGCCCACGCGGGTCACATAGGCCTTGGCCACACCGACCACCCGGTCGATCTTGGTCGGGCCCACGCCGGTGCCGGTGCAGGCGCCCCCGGCCGTGCAGTTGGATGAAGTGACAAAGGGATAGGTGCCATGGTCCACGTCCAGCATGGTGGCCTGCCCCCCCTCGAAAAGCACGTTCTTGCCCTGCTCCAGGGCCTGGTTGAGCATCAGCGAGGTATTGGCCACGTAGGGCTTGAGTCGGTCGGCGTATCCCGCCAGCTCTTCAACGGTGGCCTCCACCTCAATGGCCCGGCGGTTGTAAAGCTTGACCAGCATCTGGTTCTTCTGGTGCAGGCTGGCCTCCACCTTGTCACGCAGATGGTCGACATTGAACAGGTCGTGCACGCGAATGCCCACACGGTTGATCTTGTCGGCGTAGGCCGGGCCGATCCCGCGGCCTGTCGTGCCGATCTTATGCTTGCCCAGGAAGCGCTCGGTCACCTTGTCCAGCGTCCGATGGTAGGGGGCGATGATGTGCGCGGACTCGCTGATCCTCAAGCGGCTGCAATCCACGCCACGGGACTGAAGTCCATCGATCTCCTCGAAGAGGGCGGCCGGGTCGACCACGACGCCGTTGCCGATGACCGGGGTGATGGCCGGGTGAATGATCCCCGAGGGCAGAAGATGGAGGGCGTACTCCTGATCGCCCACAACCACGGTATGGCCGGCATTGTTGCCCCCATTGAACCTGGCGACGTAGTCCATGTGCTCGCCGATCAGATCCGTAGCCTTGCCCTTGCCCTCGTCGCCCCACTGGGCCCCGACGATCACGATTCCAGGCATACGATGCTCCTTATCCGCTGGTCGCCATCCAAGGAAAACAAAGGCAGACCATCCATAGACGAGCCTAACCCCACGTATGGAGCTGGAGGTCTTTCAGACCTTTCACATCAGCATGGGCAGATCCGAAATTGGAAAAGTCTGGTCAGGTCCTGGAGCCGATCATGGTGTCCCGGCCCCGACAGAGCAGGAAGGCCGCACTGACGAGCAACCCTAGGATGACCGGGATCAGAGATGCTTCGATGCCGAATGATCCACCGGTCAGCAGGGTCGGTCCCTGAACCTTCATGACCATGAAGCCGCGTATATCCTGACCGGAGACCGGAATTCCCAAGAGGGCCTCAGTGAGGTTCCACCCGATATGAAAGCCTATGCAGATCCAGAGATTATGCCTGGATACCATGATGGAGCCCAACATAAGACCGGCTTCGATGGCTATGGCCAGACAGGAGAAGAGGGTAGCCCCAGGGTTGAGCGCATGCATGAACCCGAAAAGAAGTGAAGTCAAAGTCAGGGCAGGCACCCATCCCAGCCAGCGATCCAGGGCGTGGAGAGCCACTCCCCGCATTATGAGTTCTTCAAAAACCGACGCGCAAGCCAGAACTCCTAAGGTCAGGATCTGGGAGACGCCGAATGGGCGGAAGCCATCCACCCTGTAAAACCCAAGGATTATGAGGATGAAAGCCGAAAGGGCCAACAATCCGAAGCCGATGCCCAGTCCTCCCAACAAGGAGACGAGGAAACCATGGGCCGTCAACTCGGTAGGCTGACGTCCGGCCCACCTCACCATGACAACTTTGGCATAGAACCAGATGCCGAAGCCCATGAGGAGGATGGCGACCAACAGCACCAGCCATTGGGCCCATAAGGGACGGCCAGCCATCGGGGTCGTTGAGGAATCAAGCATCAGCAATACGCCGAACCCGAGCAATCCCCAAGCAGCAGTCTTGTGTATTCCCTGCCTGGGTGGGCGTGAATTGGATTGCGTATGCCGTTTCATCTCATGGCCCGCCCTGCGCTGCCCAGCTGCTGACAGGCCTGGACTACACGAGCCGCCATCCCATCCTCGGCCTGGCGCCCCCAGGAACGGGGATCGTACTCGCTCTTGTCGCCGACCTCCCCGTCCACCTTGAGAACCTTGTCGTAATTGGCGAACATGTGCCCGGCCACGGCCCTGGTGAAGGCGTACTGGGTGTCGGTATCCACATTCATCTTGACCACACCATGAGCGACGGCCGAGGCAATCTCCCCCGGCTGCGAGCCAGAGCCCCCGTGGAAGACCAAGAGGAAGGGCTTGTCGGCAGGGGCGCCCGGGGCGGGGATGCTGCCGACCTCCCCATCGGATATGGCTCTGGCGGTCCTGGCCTGGATCTGCCCCAGCAGGTCGGGCCGCAGCTTGACCACACCGGGCTTGTAGGATCCATGCACGTTGCCAAAGGTGAAGGCCACCATGTAGCGGCCGCGCTCGCCCAGACCCAGGGCATCAACCACCTTGGGGCCGTCCTCGGGCGAGGAATAGAGCCGCTGGTCGATAGCAGCCGAGTGACCGTCCTCCTCGCCGCCTACTGTGCCCACTTCAATCTCCAGGATGGTGCGGGCGGCCCGGGACAACTCCAGCAGCTCTGCCGCCGTGTCCAAATTCTCACCCAGGGGCAAGCCGGAACCGTCCCACATGTGCGACTGGAAGAGCGGATCCTGACCGTGGGCCACCTGGTCCTTCTCGTAGGCCAGCAGGGGCCGAACCCATTGGTCCAGGTATTGCGGGGCGCAGTGGTCCGTATGCAGGGCCACGGTGATGCTTGAGTAGCGGGAAATCACTTCGTGCGCGAATCTGGCAAAGGCGATGGAACCAGCCACCCGGTCAGCCAGGCGCTGTCCGGACAGGTAGGCGGCTCCTCCGACTGAGACCTGGATGATCCCGTCGGACTGGGCTTCGTCCAGCCCCTGCAGGGCCGCGTTCAGGGTCTGCGTGCTGGTCACATTGATGGCGGGATAGGCGTAGGACCCCCGTCTGGCCGCATCAAGCATCGCCGCATACTGTTCAGGAGTCGCTAAAGTCATACCCTCATTATCGTCGGCTGCAAGGAAAAGCAGCCGACCACCCGCAGCTACAGACATCACCGATAGCTCTGCAGGTCTCTGCCCTGATGGCGAACAGCCCACGACGCGCTTTGACAAGCCTCCAAGCCGCAGGTAGTTTAGCTCCGTACAGTTTGATGAAACGTTACATCAAACAGGTTGTTTGTTTCACGGCAGTAACGAATCAGCCTAGGGAAGGCACGACATAGGTAAGCAGAGGGTTGGGGCCGCCCATCCTTCTGGGAAGGAGACCAACGTGTCAGCAAGCAAGGAAACCGTCCGCAAGATCATCCTGGATCTGGACACTGGCATCGATGACACGCTGGCTCTGTCCTACGTCCTGGGCTCCCCGGACGCCGAACTGATCGGCATCACCGGCACCTACGGCAACGTGGTGCTCGACCGGGGCGTCAACAACGATCTGCGGCTGCTGGCCATGTACGGCAGGGAGGACATCCCCGTCTTCAAGGGGATCGATCACCCCAGCACGGCCGACTCCTTCAGCGTTCCGCCGGATTCCGAGATCTTCCACGGGGCCAACGGCACCGGCAACATCGAAATCCCAGCACAGACCGACCGGCAGGCCAGCCAGCAGAGCTCGGTGGACTTCATCATCGACGCGGTCCGCCGCTACCCCAAGGGCGAGCTAGTCGTGGTGCCCACCGGCGCTCTGACCACCATCGCCGCCGCCCTGGAAAAGGCCCCGGACATCGTTGACCGCATCAGCATTGTCATGATGGGCGGCACCCTGACCCAGCCAGGCAACGTTGGACCTTTCGCAGAGGCCAACATCAACCAGGATCCCGAGGCCGCCAACCGGGTCTTCGCCACCACCGCAGACATCACCATGGTCGGGCTGGACGTGACCACCCAGGCTCTGATGAGCCGTGAGGACACCGAGGCCCTGCGCGCCACAGGCACCAGCGCCGGACGCTTCCTGGCAGACATGACCGACTACTACATCGACATCAGTGAAAAGGAGAGCGGGGTCTACCTGGGCGGCTGCAACCTGCACGACCCCCTGGCCGCCGCGGTGGCCATCGACCCCAGCCTGGTCACCACCTTCGCCACCAACCTGATGGTCGAGACCGAGGGACCGCAGCGGGCCCGTACCATCGGCGACCCCAGCAGGCTTCTGGACACGGTCAAGAACACCAAGGTGGCCCTGTCCGTCGACACCGAGCGGTTCACCCGGCGCTTCATGGACAGGCTTCTGACCCTGGTGCGCAAGACCGAGAGCGAACGATAGAAGGACGGCAGTCATGAGCGAATCCATCACCACCGAGGCCACCGAAGCGGCCGCGGACGAAAACCGCCGCAGCACCAAGCGAGCTCTGCCGGCCCTGCTGACCATCTTCCTGCTGGGCACACTGATGATCCAGGCCTTCAACCTGGTCTTCCAGAACGTGGGCGACTCCCTGGGGATGTCCGCCAACGCATCGCTGATCAGCACCCTGCCCGGCATCGTCCTGGGCGTGGTCTGCATGCTCTACGGCACCCTCTGCGACTACATTTCCCCCCGGAAGATGACCCTATTCGGCGTGGGCGCCCTGATCGTCGGCAGCCTCCTGGGCTTCTTCGGAGCATCGAACTTCTGGGCCGTGGTCCTGGCCCGCATGATCCAGACCGCGGGCGGCCAGGTGGCCGGCTCGGTCTTCCTGGTCATGGCCATGAAGTACCTGAGCGACAAGGAGCGCGCCTTCTATCTGGGCATCTTCAACGCCGTCTATTATGCATCCTCGGCTGTGGGTATCTTCGCCGGCGGACTGATCACCTCCATCGACTGGCGCTACCTTTTCCTGGTGCCGCTGGTCTCCATCCTCCTGATCCCGCCGGTGCTCAAGTACACGCCTGACACCGGCATCAAGGGCGAGCGCATCGATGTCTTCGGCATCGCCTTGTTCGCGCTGATCGCCGGATTCGTGGCCGTCTACTTCTCCTTCCCGGCCACCTGGATGCTGGGGGTGCTGGCCGTCTTGATCCTGATCTTCGCCGGCTATGTCTGGAAGGGCACCAACCCCTTCCTGAGCCGCGGATTCGTGACCAACGGCGCCTACATGGCTGTCCTGCTGGCCCTCTTCGTCTTCTACTTCTTCAACTTCGCCTGCGTGCCCATTTACAACGTGATCGGCGACCGTATCTACGGGATCTCCCTGAGCCAGGTCTCCCTCTGCCTGACCATCGTCTACATCGTGGCCACTCTGGTGGGCTGCCTGTCCGGAGTCATCATGAACGCCATGGGACGCCTGCCCATGCTGATCCTGTCTGCCCTGCTCATGATTGCCGGAGCTGCCGGTTCGGCCCTGATGCTCACCTCGGGCTTCTGGGTCCTGACCGCGCTGGCCTCGGTCTTCATCGCCGGCATCACCATGTCCTACACGCCCCTCTACGACTCCTTCTCGGCCACCCTGCCAGTGGACCAGAACGGACGCGGCATCGGCATCGGGGACCTGATGATGAACACCTCGGCCTCCATCGGCATGGCTGTCTACAGCGGGCTCATGGCCAATCCCCAATTCGGGTCACATGCCCTGGCGGGTGTCAAGACCGGCATCCAGGCTCAGGTGGCCAACATGTTCTGGGTCATGGCGCTGGCCGCCCTGCTGGCCCTGATCATCGTGGCCGTCTTCCACAAGGCCATGTCAGCCAAGGCTCCCCAGGAGTGAGGCTGGTGTGACCCACACATACTTGGTCGGATAGCCGCACGGCCCGGTCCGCTCTTCCCAGCCTTAGGAATGAGTCAGGTCCAGGCCCGGCACCCGGCCGCGCGAACCGGGGAGGAAGTGGAGTTCGGACTGCTTTCGGCATTGTGATAGTCCCCCTCTTCCCTCAGCCGCCGATGGCAAGAAGATCGCCGCCCCTCCCCCCGGTGGAGAACCCCCGTCATAGCCATAACTGACGGGGGTTCTTCCATATCTTCTGCCCTTGCTTTCAATCCTTTGCCTACTAAGCACAACTTATAAGGACGCCAGAGAAAGGGAACTCAGGAATACAGCTGGACGGCACTTTCCATCCCACTGTCGGCATCCGTCCACCTTGATGCTCAAATCCAAGGGAAGCGGAAGTTCCAAGAGCAGATAACCGGCTCAACCAAGCCCTTGATAACTCATGGGTTTGCATGACTCATGGATTTGCAGATGCCTGATCGTCCTGTAATAGACCTCAACGGACTCAATCGAGCCACCGGCCATGTGGTTTCACGTGAAACGTCGGCGCACTGATACTTCCCCCAAAATGAAGAGAACCCGGCGGTGCATGAACACCACCGGGCGAGAGAGAAGAAAGGGAAATCAGTTGTCGGACGGAGGTCAACCGCCCGTTCGGTTTTTGAGCCGATATCTATAGTAAAGAACAGCTACCTTATGGTGACGATAGTGTTATCTGAAAATTCTCTGTGAATCCAGCCAGATCAGAGGGCGGGCATAGGGCCGATTAGACTGGATTTCGAATGGTTTCCCGCCCAAGAAGAGACCCTCGACCAACGAGCCTAAAGGAGATACCTCGGCATGCTGCTCAGCGACCATGACATCCTGGATGCCCACCAGGCAGGACATCTGAATCTGGACCCATGGACACCTGCCATGGTTCAGCCCTCCAGCGTGGATGTGCGCCTGGACCGCTACTTCCGGGTCTTCAACAATCATCAATACACCTATGTGGATCCAGCGGAGGACCAGGGCGCATTGACCGAACAGTTCGAGGTACCCAAAGACGAACCCTGGATCCTGCACCCGGGCGAGTTCGTTCTGGGATCCACCTGGGAGTACGTCAAGCTGGACTCGACGCTGGCCGCTCGGCTGGAGGGCAAGAGCTCCCTGGGACGTCTGGGCATCCTGACTCACTCCACTGCCGGATTCGTCGATCCCGGCTTTGAGGGGCACATCACCCTGGAGCTGTCGAACGTGAGCACCCTGCCGGTCAAACTCTGGCCAGGCATGAAGATCGGCCAGATGTGCTTCTTCCAGCTCTCCTCGCCCGCCCAGTACCCTTATGGATCCAAGCACAACGGGTCCCATTACCAGGGCCAGCGCGGTCCAACCCCCTCACGCTCCTACGTCAACTTCTACAAGGCCGACGTCTCGGACTGACTGCCATAGTCGCCTGCGCCATCACCTTGACTTCGAGCGCACTCGAAGGGTTATAGCTGAATCTGCCGGAATGACCCGGCCAAGATGATGGCAAGGAGACTAACCCATGGCAATCAAACAGACGGCGGGCCACGACCGACTCGGTCAGTTCGCACCACAATTCGCCCATCTCAACGATGATGTGCTCTTCGGCCAGGTCTGGTCCCGCGAGGACGAGCTTTCGGCTCGAGACCGCAGCATGATTACCTGCGCAGGTCTGATGAGCATGGGGCTCTTCCCCCAGTTGAAGAGCCATATGGCCATGGCCAAGGGTAATGGTGTCACCCGCACTGAAATGGTGGCGCTGATCACCCACCTGGCCTTCTATGCGGGATGGCCCAAGGCATGGTCGGCATTCGACCTGGCCAAGGAGATCTACGGCGAAGGCGACCCCGATGACGAGAGCCAGGACACCACCGCAACCACAGCCGGGACCGAGCTGGATTCAGGCCCCTATCCATTGGGGGATTCGGCTGACGGACCCAACTTCAGCGGTCATGTCTGGCTACACCGCCTGACCGATCCGGACGCAGAATGTTCAGCCAGCAATGTGACCTTCGCACCCGGATGCGTCAACCGTTGGCACACCCACCCGCATGGCCAACTGCTAATCGTCACCGCCGGGCAGGGTTGGGAACAGGAGGAGGGCCATCAGCCCCGCAGACTGGAACCTGGTGACGTGGTCTTCTGCCCGGCAGGAGTCAGGCACTGGCATGGCGCCTCGGGTAGGTCATCCATGGCTCACATCGCCGTCACCCCAGCTTCGAGCGGGCAGTCTCCGGTCGAGTGGATGGAGTTCCCGGATCCTGATCAGGTGGCCGCTCTGGGTTGACCCGCACGGCCGATCTGCGCGGCCAGATCGGCAAAGGTACAGTGAGTCTTCGCCCCAGCCGATATTGAGTCCGACAGACAGCTGACCGGTTCCCGCCTGCCTTTACACTGAAGACATGGCTAACAAGAAAGGCCCGACCAAGGGTTCGGGCGGCAAGCACCGCAACAAACTGCGCGGCCGAGGGCCTACCCCCAAGGCTGAGGATCGCGTCTACCACAAGGCCTACAAGGCCCGGCAGGCGGCCCAGCGCAGGCAGGCGGCCGATCCACGTCTGGCTGCCCGTCGCCGGGCCGACCGGTTCACCTCTGATTCCGACGATCTGGTCATCGGCCGCAACGCCGTCCTGGAAGCCCTGCGTGTAGGAGTCCCGGCCAGCCAGCTCTATCTGGCCGCCCGGATGGACCATGACGACAGGACCAGGGAGATCGTGCGGCTGGCCGGGCAGGAGGGACTCAACCTCCTGGAGGCCGACCGTTTGGAGATGAACCGCATCGCCCGGTCCAGCAACCACCAGGGTGTGGTCCTCAAGGTGCAGCCCTACCAGTACGCCTCCCTGCAGAGCCTGGTCGACAGGGCCGAAAAGCACGCAGCCGCCCTAGACGGGGCCGACCAGGCGACCAAGGTTGCCGCCCGCCCGCTGTTCATCGCCCTGGATGGAGTGACTGATCCGCAGAATCTCGGGGCTGTCATCCGTTCAGCCGCGGCCTTCGGAGCCTCGGGTGTGGTTCTGCCCGAGCGCCGCAGCGCCTCGGTCACAGCCGCAGCCTGGAAGGTGTCTGCCGGAGCCGCCGCCCACCTGCCAGTGGCTCGTGTGGTCAATCTGACCAAGGCCATCCAAGGGCTCAAGGAGCGCGGCTACTATGCGGTCGGTCTGGACGGCGCAGGTAGCGCCATAGTAGGCGAGACCGGCTTCGAGACCGATCCCCTGGTGGTGGTCCTGGGATCCGAGGGCAAGGGGCTGAGCCGCCTGGTTCGGGAGAACTGCGATGCCCTGGCCTCCATCCCAATCTCCAGCTCGGTGGAATCCCTGAACGCCTCGGTGGCGGCCGGCATCAGTCTCTACGCCGTAGCCATGGCACGCCGACGGTCCGCCAGCCAAGCCAAATAGCCCCAGGCAGGCACCGGCAACCTGAAGACGGACAGACCCAAACGGCAAGGGTCTACACACAGCAGCCGGCATGCAGCAGACCCTTGCCGCACAAACGAATCAGTCAGCTGGAAGCCCAGACCGCGTCATCCTGGTCGTCCTGGTCGGCAGCCGCATCCAGGCTGCCGGGGGCGTAGACCGATCGCAGTGAGTTTCGGCCGCCATTCGCGTCCTCAAAGGCCGGCTGCGACGGTACCTCTTCGCCAGCCTGGTCGCGGTCCGTCTGAGTGTCTGCTTTGGTCTGGCCTCCAGCATTGGCTTGGATGTTCATGTCACTGCCATCCGCGTCCTTGCCGGTCCCATCATGGACGGATTGTTCACCCTGACCAGTCTGGGCGTGCGCACCCTGCCAGTGCATCTCGTCGTCGACCACCCCGGCGTCGGCCTCCTCGTTGATGGTCTTCATGTCCTCGGAATCCAACCGGTACTCGGGCAGGGATTCGCTGATGTAGCTCTGTACGGCCTCGGCCATGGGCACGTCGTGGCCGGCCTTCTCGGCCATCAACCAGCGGTGGGTCAGCACCTCATGGAAGAACTGGGCCGGTTCGATCTGCGAGCGGTATTCCGGTGGAATCATGCGCACAGTGGGTTCGAAAACCTCGCGCATCCAGTCGGTAGCCACAATCTCCAAGTCCTCGCCCTGCCGCCAGGTGGATGCCCGGTAGGCATCCAGATCGTTGAGCAACCGCCGGGCCTGGTTCTCCTGCACATCCAGACCGGTCAGCCTCAGCAGTTTGCGGGAGGCGTAGCCAGCATCGACCACCCTGGGGCGCACCAGCACCCGGTTGCCATCCTCCTCGGTCTTCATCTCCAGCTCGTCCACATCGAAGCCCAGATCGTTGAGCCGGTTGACGCGGCGCTCGATCTTCCACATCTCGTCCGGATCGAAGCTGTCCACGTCCGTCAGGGCACTCCAGAGGGAGTGGTAGCGATCCACCAGCCGGTTGCCCACGCCGACCTCGTCCACCTCGCCGGCCAGCAGGTTGCCGGAATCCAGATCCATGAGCTCGCCGATGATGTTGGTCCTGGCCAGGTCGATGTCATACTCGCGCTGGCCGTCGGTCAGACTGGGGTGCAGATCGCCGGTCTCGGCATCGACCAGGAAGGCCGAGAAGGCATCGGCATCACGCAGGAAGAGCACATTGGACAGGGAAACATCGCCCCAGTAGAAACCGGCCAGATGGAGCCTTACCAGAAGAACCGCCAGAGCATCGATCAGCCGCTCGGCCGTGTCCGGACGCAGGTTGCGGGCAAAGAGGGCACGGTAGGGCAGTGAGAACTTCAGGTGCTGGGTGACCAGCATGGCCTCAAGGGGCTCGCCCTCGCGAGTGTGCCGACCGGTGACTACGGCAATGGGGTTGACCGTGGGCAGCTCCAGTTTTTGCAGCTTGCGCAGGAGCTCGTACTCACGCTCGGCCACCCGCTGGGTGATCTCCTTCATGGCGTAGACATCGTCGCCCACATGGACGAAGCGCACCACGTGCCGTGATATGCCTCTGGGCAGGTTAGCCAGCAGATCCCGGGGCCAGGTGGCCAGCGGCCGCTCCCAGGGCAGGGTGAACATCCTGGGGTTAGAGCTGGTGGCCGTGATATGCAGGGCGGCCGGCTCCTGCTCGGAGGAGGGATCGGCCGTGGTCTTTATCGAGGTGGCTTTCAGGGCACGAGGGTCCAGAGAGGAGGCCGTTGCCCGGTTGATGTTCACGCTAGTCATGCTTCATCCATCCCATCGCCGCCCATCCTATACGGGAAGAGCCCCGCACGGATGCGCCGCGCGGGGCTCCCGGTCACCCGGTCAACAAGGAAAGGAGATGATATCAATGATCGATACGGACCCTGCGGATCAGCGGGAAACCGTGGCCAAACCACAGGGTCACAGGAATACTCAGTTCAGCCGCAGCTCGCTGGCCGGGGAGAACAGGTGCATCTTTTCAGGATCGATGTGGATCTTGACCACGTCGCCCACCTTGGGCAGGTCACGCGGGTTGACGCGGATGGTGGTCAGCTTGTTCTGATCAGACATGACGATGGCCTGCTCAGCCGCGCTGTTGTCGGTCAGAATGTTGCCGTAGATGTAGCCGTCGGAGCCCAGATCCTCCACGTTGGCCACCTTTAGGGAGAAGGCATCCGGATCGTCGGCACCGGCCAGAGAAGCATTCTCGGGACGGAAGCCCACGACGATCTTGCCCTGGTCGTCAGGAGTCAACTTATCAACGGCCTCGCGCGGCAGGCTGATGGTGTCCTCGCCGATCTTGGCCTGCCCGTTGACCACGGGGTGGATGTTGATGTTCATGGAGGGCGAGCCGATGAAGCCGGCCACAAAGACGTTCTCAGGCCGATCGTAGAGCTCGGTAGGCGCACCCACCTGCTGCAGGACGCCCAGTTTGATAACGGCGATCCTGTCGCCCATGGTCAGAGCCTCGGTCTGATCGTGGGTCACGTACAGGGTGGTGACGTTCAGCTGACGCTGCAGGGCGGCAATCTGGGTACGGGTCTGGACACGCAGCTTGGCGTCCAGGTTGGACAGAGGCTCATCCATCAGGAAGACCTTGGGCTGACGCACAATGGCGCGACCCATGGCCACACGCTGACGCTGACCACCGGACAGAGCCTTGGGCTTGCGATCCAGGTACTCGGTCAGATCCAGCACCTCGGCGGCCTTCTCCACCCGCTGACGGATCTCATCCTTGGGGGTGCCGGCGATCTTCAGAGCGAAGCCCATGTTGTCGGCCACGGTCATATGGGGGTAAAGGGCGTAGTTCTGGAAGACCATGGCGATATCGCGGTCCTTGGGCTGCATGGTCGTCACGTCCTTGTCGCCAATCATGATGCGGCCCTTGTTGACCTCCTCCAGGCCGGCCAGCATGCGCAGGGTGGTGGACTTTCCGCAGCCGGAAGGCCCTACCAAAACAAGGAATTCACCGTCTTTGATGTCCAGACTGAGGTCACTGACCGAGGGCTCATCGTTGCCCGGGTAGATACGAGTGACGTGGTCGAATACCACTTCTGCCATTATTCATCCTTTCATCGGCAGGTACGTGCCGAACGATCCGTAGTGAAGGGGTTGATGTTCACTGTGGTTTCCGTCCCGGGGTCAACACCGACATCGGTATGGCCATGCGACGGTTTTCTGTTTTGTGGTTAAGAGAAACTCTCCCTTGAGCCAGTGTCCACTATACACCAAGGTCTGAATCCGACGTGTGAACCCTTGCCGACTCAATCCTTGGACTTGTCGGAATCCTCAGCATCGCGCTCGAAGACCGTCCTGGCCACGTTGATCGCGTTGATGACCCGCGGGAATCCCACGTAGGGAGCACATTGGAGTATGGCTTCGACCACGGCCGCCTTGCTCAGCCCCACATTCAAGGCTCCCTGTATGTGAACGGCCAACTGCGGAGCCGTATCACCCTGCGTCACCAGGCTGCCTATGGTGACCAGTTCACGCTGCTGAAGATCGAGTCCCTTCCGGGTGTATATGTCGCCAAAGGCGAATTCGACAATCCAGCGGCCCAGGTCCGGCGCTATATCCTGCAGAGAGTCAATGACGGCCTGACCACCCTTGCCATCGATGGCAGCCAAGGCCTCAGATCCCTTTTCAAAGCGCGAAGCTTCCATGAAGCCCCTTCTTTCTTGATATTTGGATGTTTCCCCAACGATAATATTGTATCAACGCCTGTTTATGCATTATGCCGATGGCTCCGATCAGGCTGCCAGATTCCCAGCGGCCGAGGCCGCGAAACAGCAGGAGGCAACAATCAGGTCCTTTTCAAGCAGTCGGAGCACAATGGAGATATGAGCGATCTTGAGGGATTGGATCTGAAGCCGGGACGGCTGGTCGGGGGCTACACCCTGATTGAGCCCCTGGGCGGCGGCGCCATGGGTTCTATCTGGCGTGCGCGGGATGGCGGGGGCCAGGACTACGCCATGAAGATCCTGCGGGAATCCCTGGAGGAGGATGAGCAGGTATCTCCAGACAGCTCCGACGAACGCGACCGCGCCCCGGCCCGCGAGCGCCTGCGACGCGAAGCCCTGGCCCTGCAACGGATCCGTCATCCGGGCGTCTGCCGGATCGTGGATATGGAACTTGATGATGCCCTGGCTTTCATCGTGACCGAACTGATCGAGGGGCGCAACCTGCGCGACGACGTGGCCGTCAACGGCCCCTATCGGGGCGACGACCTGGAACGACTGGCACGGAAACTGACCGATGCCGTCGCGGCCGTCCACCAGGCGGGCATCGTCCACAGGGACATTAAACCCACCAATGTCATGATCTCCGTCTCGGGCCCGGTTCTGGTGGACTTCGGCATCGCCATGGGCCAGGGGCAGAGCCATGTGACCCGGACCGGGCTGGTCATGGGAACCCCCGGCTTCATCGCCCCGGAGATCATCGACGGAGCCGAGGCCGACCAAGGAACCGACTGGTGGAGCACGGCCGCCGTTCTGGCCTATGCAGCCACCGGACGTGCGGTCTTCGGCGACAAACCCATGATGGCGGTCCTGGAACGGGAGGCCTCGGGCAATGCCGACCTGTCCGGACTTCCCACCGGCACCATGAGAGCCTTGCGCTCGGCCCTCTCCCCCGATAGGAGTACGCGTTGCACGCCCGAGGAGCTCCTGGAGGCCATCGGCCAGGACGCCATGGATCCGCAGGCCTGGCAAGAGGAGCAAGACGATCAGCAACCCAGCAAGGGCGGTCAGGGGACGATGCGCCCTTTTGGCGGCGACTCTTCGGAGGGTGAGGAGCAGGCCGACGCGCCCACCATGGTCGTTGAGCCGGCCACCATGCCCATGCCGCCGATCACCCAGGCCGATCCAGACAGTCCGCGGACGGCCTGGTCACGACCTCCGACAGATAAGGGGACCGATGAGCAGACGACCCTTATGCCCGACTCGGAACAGCCCACCAGCCTTTTGAATCCCCTTCCAGCAGCCCAGGATCAGCAGGAGCAAACGCAGACCTGGCAGGATCTCCAGCCAGTAGCCGATCGTCAAGATCTCCAAACCACCACCGTTCAGGATCCGCTACCGCCGGCACAGCCCCTACCCAGCGGATACGGCAATGACGCAAACGCCCACTGGTTGGGAGACCAGCCCCCTGCCCAGATGCGACGCCTGCGCTACCTCAAGGCCGGAACCCCCTGCCTGGTCATGCTGGGAATGTTCCCTGCCCTGCTGACAGCACTGGCTCCGGTCTCGGCCCTGGCAACCGCCGGAATCCTTCTCTGGGCCCTGAGCACTGCCGGATGGAGCATCAAAGCCCAGATCGAACGCGAGCTGCGCCGCGACGGCCCTCGGCGGAGCACCGACCGTCTACTGAACGCGGCCGCCCTCCCCTGGCACCTGCTCAAGGGCCTGGCGGCCGCCCTGCTGCGCCTGCCAGGCATGATCCTTGTCCAAGTTTTGGTCGCTCTGCCGCTGACCTGGGCGGGCGCCCTCACCACCGTCCGCGCAGGTCTGACCTTGGGCGAACACCTGTTGACCCTCCCCCTGCCAGCGGCCAGGCCCCTGTCCGTCGGCGGACTGGCCATGGCCCTGGCGACGCTGGCAGGCTGGCTGTTGACGACCCTGCCGACGCAGAACCGCTCTGCCCCCAAGGCCAACAGCGGCAACATGGTCCTGCGACTGGCGGCGGGTCGCATCCCCATGGGCCGCCAGGATCCCACGGCGCCGGGCAACCCCCGTCGCAGGTGGATCCTGCTCCTGATCTGGCTGCTGATTATTGCCGTCCTCCTGGCCGGACTGATCACACAGCCGTCCATGGACTGGGCCCCCATCCACCTCCTGCGCGCCTAAGGTCGCGCTCCACCCCTGGCGGCTACACTATGCTCAGTACGCCAAGGAAAGGATCCAGGTCATGTCCAAGGGCAAGCAGAACCGCAAGGCCGCGCTCAAGGCCCAGGAAGAGGCCCGGCGGCTCCAGGAGGCCAAGGAGCGCCGCCAGCAGACCATGATCGGCGTCATCGTCACTGTGGTGCTCATCGCGCTGATCGCTCTGGGCGGATTCCTGTACTGGCGCAGCCATCGCCCGGTCAAGACCCAGGATCTGGAACAGGCCCGCCAGGCCGTTGCAAAGGTCAAGGAAAAGCCCTCGGCCGCCAATGACCAGGGCGGCTTCCTGATCAGCTCCCAGGGGCTTAACAAGCCGGTGGCCAAGGCTCCGACCGTGGAAATCTACATGGACTTCATGTGCCCAGGCTGCGGCGCCCTGCATCGCGGGCTGGACTCCACCCTGACCGGTCTGGTGGATGCCGGGCAGATCAACCTGGTCATCTATCCCATGAGCTTCATGGATCGGCTCTCCACCGACAACTACTCGACCAGAACCGGCACGGCCACCATCTACGTGGCCCAACACGACCCCGACCACCTGCTGCCCTTCATCGCCAATCTCTACGCCAAGGACTTCCAGCCGGACGAGTCCGACTACCACCCCATCAGCAACGACAAGATCCGCCAACAGGCCATCAAGGCCGGGGTTGATCCCAAGGTTGCCGACCAGGCGGTCAAGGGCCATTACCGGGCTTGGATCAAGGCCATGGATGCCTATACGCCCCTGCGCAAGGAGCTCTGGAATCCCTCCGGATCCAACAAGGGGCAGATGACCACACCCACGGTCCGCATCAACGGTAACTACTGGGAGCTGGGCAACCTGTCCCAGGCGGGCTTGGACTACCGCTCGGGCCTGCTCAAGGCTCTGGGTCTGGACCAGTCCAAGGTGGGCGTCAAGGGCACCATGCCCGCCATCGGCGCCTCCGGCCAACCGCACTCGCTGGACTGAACCTGGCAGGGCGAGAGAAATTTCGCGTCCAGCGTCCCCTTGGTGGCACGGTGATGGTACGATATCATTCCGTACCGCGGCCCGAAGCTGTATCGGAGCTGTAATGGACCACCGGGACCGCCTCCTTAGCTCAGTTGGCCAGAGCAGCCGCCTTGTAAGCGGCAGGTCGTCAGTTCGACTCTGACAGGAGGCTCTACGCCAGGAATGAACCCCCCTATTCCACATATTCAGCTTTGTCTCGGGACAGGCTATAATAATGGACATTACCTGGATAATTACAAATACTTCCCTCGAGTAAGTCATTTCGGAGGCTCGTTCTCCGAAGTACGGACGGAGCTTTTTCCCCAACCATCTCCGTTCGTATTCGAGGACGGGATCATTCCCCTTCATTCCCGTCCTCTTGACGTTGATCCGCCGGCCCAGGGCCCGGGTCTTGAGAAGCCGACTGACCGATGACGGCCAGGTCGGCTTTTTTGTTGCCACCTATCTGTAACAAATGTGGATGTTTGCCCGACCTTGCGGATTGTCTGGCTTGGCTCCATGCCCGCGCCGCTAGAATTGCCAGGTACAGACAAGGCAGGAACGGGGAGGCGAGCACATGGCCAGACGCTGGACGCCGCGGCGTTTTGTCATGCTCAGAAGGATCCGCGTGGCCTCCTGCGCGCTCCTGGTCGTTCTGGCCATGGTCCTGACCTTCGGCATCACTGCACGCAAGAGCGTGGCTTTAAGCGTCAACGGGCAGACCAAAACGGTGACCACCTACGCCTACAGCGTGGACGGCCTGCTGCGCCAGCAGGGAATCAAGGTCAAGACCCACGACCTGGTCGATTCCACCTCCGGAGGTCAGCTGAACAACCATGCGGCAGTCACTGTGCGTTCTGCCTATCAGACCACCATCGTCATCCAGGGCCAGCGAGTGCCTTTCTGGACCACAGCCACCAGCATGGACCAGCTGCTGGGATTCTTCGAGGAGAACCGCAAGCAGGCCATGAAGGTCACCGTGGATATAGGCAACGTCTACAACCAGCTGACTGGCGGTCTGGTCATCAACCAGGCGGGGCCGGTCACGGTCGTGGCCGACGGGAAGACCTCGGTGGCCCCTGACGGCAAGCTTCCGGCTGCCTCCATCCTGGACTCCAAGGGCATCGTGCTGGGCAAGGAGGACCGCGTCAGCGTGGAGCACGACCAGGGCGCCACCGTTCTGCGTGTCCGACGGGTCACCCACGGGAACACCCAGAAGACCATCCCCCTGGCCTTTGCCACACGTACCGTGGTCGATCCGAACCTGGCGCCAGGCCAGACCCAGATCCGACAGGAGGGCGTAGCCGGCCAGCGTCTGCAGACCATCCAGGTCACCTATGTGGACGGACAGGCAGAATCGGAGCAGGTCGTCAAAGAGGAGACCGTGGCCATGCCGGTGGATCAGGTGGTGGCCGTCGGCCCCGACAAGCCAAAGGAGGGGCAGAGCAGCAGGCAGCAGTCCAAGGACAAGGGATCCGATCACGCCAAGGACACCTCTTCCCCAAGCGCCTCGCCGAGCAAGGATGCGCAGTCGGGAAAGACAACTACCACGCCCTCGCAGACATCACAACCATCAGGCTCGAATACAACGCCCAAACCAGACCCCCCGAGCCAGAACGAAAACACACCAGCCCCGTCGCCATCGCCAAGCCCATCTCCAAGCGGCCTTTGGCATGCCAGCGCAGGGCTGGCCCAGACCTATGCCTCGGGCGCAGCTGCGCAGCGCGGGTGGACAGGTTCGCAGTTCGCAGACCTGGTGAAACTCTGGAACAAAGAATCAGGATGGCAATGGGATGCCGAAAACCCCTCCGGTGCCTACGGCATCCCCCAAAGCCTGCCGGGCTCTAAAATGAGCAAGTTCGGTGCCAACTGGCATGACGATGCTGCCATCCAAATCGATTGGGGCCTCTGGTATATCGCCCAACAATACGGGAATCCCAGCACGGCCTGGCGCCACTCGGAACAGTACAACTGGTACTGACTCCCTACTACATTCACGAGCAGCGAACCGACATGAACACGAGAACCGAGAACGACCGCCTTCTGGGTGCCGCCGATATCCGACGCATTGCCGACCAGGCCGGCATCCATCCCACCAAGCGCCTGGGCCAGAACTTCGTCATCGATCCAGGCACTGTCCGCAGGATCGTCCGCCTGGCAGAGGTGAAACCCGGTCAGTCCGTCTTGGAGGTGGGTCCAGGTCTGGGATCCCTGACCCTGGGGCTACTGGAGGCAGGCTGTCTGGTGACCGCCGACGAGATCGACTCCGGGCTGGCCCGGCGCCTGCCTCAGACCGTCAGCCAACGCATGCCGGAAGCCCTGGACCGGCTGACTGTGATCAACCGGGATGCCCTGACCCTGACCCCTCAGCTGGCAGGCGACGCGGGCAGAACCGCCGACCTGACCCTGGTAGCCAACCTGCCTTACAACGTGGCAACTCCCATCATCCTGACCCTCCTGGCCCGGTTCGCCAATCTGAACCGGTTCCTGGTCATGGTCCAGAAGGAGGTGGCGGATCGTCTGACAGCTGGCCCGGGTTCCAAGGTCTACGGCACCCCCAGCCTGAAACTGGCCTGGTACGGCCGTGCCACCCAAGCGGGAAGGATCGGACGTCACGTCTTCTGGCCTGCTCCCAATGTCGACTCGGCACTGGTCTGCTTTGTCCGTAACGAGGAAGGACACATCGGCGAGGACGAGCGAACGCGGATTCGGGTTTTCGCTCTGATCGACGCTGCCTTCGGCCAGCGCCGCAAGACCCTGCATGCTGCCCTGAAGGGCCTGGTGTCGCCCGAGGCCTTCAAAGCGGCAGGTATCGATCCGAGCCGACGTGGAGAGACCATGACCATTGCGGAATTCGCCGCCCTGGAGCGGGCCGGCCGCGAGGTGGCCGCATGAGCCCGGCCGTCGGCAGGGAGGGGATCGCCCTGGACTGCCCGGCAAAGATCAACCTGCTGCTTCGGGTCGGACCCGCCCGGGCGGACTGGGGTGGCCGTCACCGCTTGGACACCATCTACAGCGCCGTAAGCATCCTGGACAGAGTGGAGCTGCGCCCAAGAGAACCTGGCAGCGGCTTCAGCCTGCACATGGAGGGCGAGCATCTGGGTGATCTGGCCGACAATGACGCTGATCCCCATGCAAACCTGGCCGTCAAGGCCCTCCTAGCCATGACCCAGGCCACCGGGCATCAGCCGGATGTGGACATCCGCATCATTAAGCGAATACCGGTGGGTGCCGGTCTGGCCGGAGGCTCCACGGATGCGGCCGGAACCATGCTGGGCCTGAACCGGCTCTGGGAGCTCGGGCTGAGCGCAGCTGAACTGGATGAGATCGCCGCCGGGCTGGGCGCAGACCTGCCCTTCTGCCTGCATGGTGGCCTCAGCCACGGCTCGGGTTTCGGCCAGGTTCTGGAGCCTTTGGATCCGGCTGGCGCAGAGGCTCGAAGTTTGCGCAATGCCGGACTGACCGGCCGCCTGCTGATCGGCGCCTATGAAGATCAGCTGAGCACGGCCCAGGTATACAAGGCCTTCGACGCGATCGGCCCCAGCCACGGCGATCTGAACGACCTGCAAAAAACCGCCTGCGCTCTTCACCCACGCTCGCTCCTGGCTCTGGATCTGGCCCGGCGGGCAGGAGCAGGGCCAGCTTTCGTCTCGGGATCTGGCCCATCGGTGGTGGCTATGGTTCCTCACTTGGACCAGGCGGCAACACTGATAAGACTCTGGCGGGAGCAGAATGCCGTGGACAGAATCATTGAGGCTGACTCGCCAGTCCTGCCCAGGATGGTTCCCCTGCGAGTCACCCATGGACAGTAGAGTAGACAACATGACGAATCCCGAACCACTCGACGAACGCGAGGCCCGCAGGCAGTTCGTACGACGGCGGCAGAAGATGGTCTTCACTATAGCCGTCAGCGCCCTAGTGGTCATCCTGGTCATCTGTGGTCTGATCATCTTCGGATCCATCGGGCATACCGCCAAACACGCCACCATCGCCAAACCCAACTATGGGGTCGCCGTGCCCTGTCCGCCCGACAAGTCCAAGCTGGTCAACCACCCCGACATCCGTGTGCGGGTGCTCAACGGAACCAACAAGTCCGGTCTGGCCACTGCCCTGGCGTCGGCCCTGCGCAATCGGGGATTCAACATGCAGGATGTGGCAGACTATCCGGGCAAGACCGAGGCAGCGCGTACCCAGATACGCTTTGGCGCCTCGGCCATTGATCGGGGCTACACGGTGGGGTCCCAATTCAACGATGCCGTTCTGGTCATGGACGACCGCAGCGACGATCTGATCGATGTGGTCATCGGGGCAACCTTTACCGATCTGAACGACGAGGACAGCACCTCTGTCGTAGGCCGTAACATCAAAGCCATCAAGGGCTGCCTGGCTGACCCCTCCTCCCTGAAGAACCTGCCCAAGGCTCCCAAGGCCTGACACCGCAGCAATTGCCGGCCTGGCATCCCACCCAGGAGCGCGGACCCGGCTGTTGTAGAACCTTCAACCGGAGGCGTTTGCGCGCATGGTATGGTAGTAGGTGTAACACCTTGGGGTCGTGGGTGTTTGGGGAATTGATACAGTTTCTTAGTATAGCTTTTTAGCACAGTTTTGAGTGCGATGTCCGGGGGATGCTGTACAGGCTCTGCGAAGAAGGGGGTCAACTCATCATGCGTCAGCGTTCGGGCATGGCAGCAGCAGCCCTGGCCTTTCTCCTAGCCCTGTCCTGCACACCCGCTTTGGCCGGGAGTACCGACAGTCCATCCGAAGAAGCCACGCCCACCACCCTGGACAAACAGCAGGGGGATGATAGCCCGCAGACCGTATCGCCGTCCTCCTCCCCACCAATGTCTTCCCCACCAACGTCCTCACCCCTGCCAACGTCCTCGCCCCTGAACCACACGACCCCGATGCCTTCCTCACCCACGCTCGACACTGCCGGCGATGCTGATGCCGTCCAGGCCCGGTCCTCCGCAACCTGGACGGTCAGCTTCGATACGGCAGGCGGCGGCAGCGTTGGCAGGCAGACCATCCCCGACGGGGGCCAGGCCAGTCGGCCCAGCCCCGACCCCACCAGGGACGGATATTTGTTCGACGGCTGGTTCCAAGGCGACGTCGCCTACGACTTCACCCAGCCCGTCACCGGTAGCATCACCCTCACCGCCCACTGGACCAAGGGAGACGGCCATTGGGCCATCAGCCCCAGCCAAGGGCCCATAGCCGGGGGCGCCAAGGTCACCCTCACCCCGCCCGCGCAACGCGGCATCAAACTCAGCCAGCTCAGCATGGGCGGCCTTCATTCCGCGGCCATCAGCTCGGACGGCAACCTCTACACCTGGGGAGACAATGGCGCAGGCGAGCTGGGCGACGGCACCAACACCAACCGGTCCACACCAGTCCATGTCAAAAAGCCCAAGGGCACGCCGGAAAAATTCATTTGGAAAGAAGTCAGCATAGGCTGGGACCATTCCGCGGCATCCGGTTCGGACGGCAACCTCTACATTTGGGGCCAAAACGGCCGCGGCCAGCTGGGCAACGGCACCACCACCAACCAGAACACACCGGCCCCGGTCAACAAGCCCCAAGGCACGCCAGCAGGATTCACCTGGAAACAATTCACCCTAGGCGACTTGAGTACCGCAGCATTCGGTTCGGACGGCAACCTCTACATCTGGGGAAACAACCAGTATGGGCAGCTGGGCAACGGCACCACCACGAACCAGACCAGGCCGATCAAGGTCGACAAGCCCCAAGGCACGCCAGCAGGATTCACCTGGAAACAGGCCAGCCTTAGCTGCAATCATTCCGGAGCTATAGGCTCGGACGGCAACCTCTACACCTGGGGATGGAACTTCAGCGGCCAGCTGGGCGACGGCACCACCACCGACCGGCACACGCCGACCCTGGTCAACAAGCCCCAAGGCGCACCCGCCGGGTTCACCTGGAAACAGGTCAGCATAGGCTGGCAGCATTCCGCGGCAATCGGCTCGGACGGCAACCTCTACACCTGGGGGCAAAACTACAGAACCCAGCTGGGCGACGGCACCAACACCGACCGGCACACGCCGACCCTGGTCAACAAGCCCCAAGGCGCACCCGCCGGGTTCACCTGGAAACAGGTCAACCTAGGCGACTGGCATACTGAGGCGTTGGGCTCGGACGGCAACTTCTACATCTGGGGAAGCAATGAAAACGGCCAGCTGGGGGACGGCACCAACACCACCCGGAGCAGGCCAATCCCGGTCAACAAGCCCCAAGGCGCACCCGCCGGGTTCACCTGGAAATACACGATCCCTGGATGCAACCATACCGCAGCGATCGGCTCGGACGGCAACCTCTACACCTGGGGAGTCAACGGCAACGGCCAGCTGGGCAACGGCACCACCACCAGCTGGACCAGGCCGGGCATGGTCAACTTCCCCGGCGCCGTCACTCCCACCAGCGTCCTGTTCGGCCAGGCCAAGGCCACAGGAATCACGGCCAACCAAGACGGCACCTGGCAGGCATCCACGCCCAAGAATGAGCCGGGGGGCGTGGACGTGACGGTCGGCTGGAGCCGGAACGGGCCGCAGCCGGACGATCACCTGCAATACACATACATCGCCCCCCAATACCAAGTCGGCTTCAATTCCAAAAACGATTCCTGCCCCGCCCCCACGGGCATGCCCCCCAGCCAGTCCGTCACCCAGGACGGGCAGGCGGAACGCCCCTACCCGGACCCGAGGGCCGAAGGCTGCCTGTTCGACGGCTGGTTCCAAGGCGATGTCGCTTACGACTTCAGCCAGCCAGTCACCCATGACACCACCCTGACCGCCCACTGGACCAGGGAAGACACGCAGCACTGGTCCATCAGCCCGGACCATGGGCCCGAGACCGGCGGCACCGAGGTGACCCTGACTCCGCCCGCACAGCGAGGCATCAGATTCAACCAGATCAGACTGGGCTACAACCATTCCGCAGCCATCGGCTCCGACGGCGGCCTCTACACCTGGGGAGGCAACGACGACGGACAGCTGGGCGACGGCACCAACACCAGCCGGAGCAGGCCGGCCCTGGTCGACAAGCCTCAGGGTGCGGCGGATGGGTTCACCTGGAAACAGGTCATCCTCGGCGGCTGGCATTCCGCAGCCATCGGCTCCGACGGCAACCTGTACGCCTGGGGGGACAACGGCAGTGGCCAGCTGGGCGATGGCACCACCACCAACCAGAACAGACCAGTCCTGGTCAACAAGCCCGATGGGGCACCCAAAGGATTCACCTGGAAACAGGTCAGCCTGGGTGGCTTTCATTCCGCAGCCATCGGCTCGGACGGCAACCTCTACACCTGGGGGTACAACGAGTACGGCCAGCTCGGCAACGGCGCCACCACCAACCAGAACAGGCCAGTCCTGATAGGCAAGCCCCAAGACGCTCCTGAAGGATTCACCTGGAAACAGGTCAGCCTCGGCGGCTGGCATTCCGCAGCCATCGGCTCCGACGGCAACCTCTACACCTGGGGAGACAACCAGTACGGCGAGCTGGGCGACGGCACCACCACCAACCGGCAGACGCCAATTCAGATCGCGAAGCCCAATGGATTCACCTGGACACAAGCCAGCCTAGGCGAACATCATTCCGCGGCCATCAGCTCCGACGGCAGCCTGTACACCTGGGGAAGAAACTCCGAGAGCCAGCTGGGCGACGGCACCACCACCAACCGGCAGACGCCGATTCAGATCGCGAAGCCCAATGGATTCACTTGGGCACAAGCCAGCCTAGGCGACGGGGATTCTGTAGCTTCCGGATCTGATGGGAACCTGTACGCCTGGGGATGGAACATCAGCGGCCAGCTGGGCGACGGCACCACCACCGACCGGCAGACGCCGACCCTGGTCAGCAAGCCCCAGGGGGCACCCAAGGGATTCGCCTGGAAACAATCCGGCGTGGGATGGTATCATTCCGCAGCCATCGGCTCCGACGGCCAGCTTTACACCTGGGGAAACAATGGCAACGGTCAGCTGGGGCGCGCCCCCTCCAACGCCTGGCCGGCCAGCCGGCCGGGACCGGTCGGCTTCCCCGGAGAGCCGCAGACCACCAGCGTATGCTTCGGCCAGAATCAGGAGCAGGGCACGTGCCTCGCCGCAGGCAAGGACCTCAAGCCCAGCCCCGACGGCACCTGGAAGGTGACCACTCCCCCTTACACGCCGGGGCTGGCGCCCGTGGCCATCGACTGGACCCAGGATGGCAAGCAGCAAGAAACCGACAAGGGCAACACCTACCGGTACCTGCCCATCGCCAGCCTGCCCCTGACCGGAGGCGACGGCATGCTCCTTCTGCTCGCCATAGGACTGCTCACCGCAGGAGCCGCCACAGCCGCCAAAAGCCGCCAAAAGCAGGCCCGCACGACAGGCAGCATGAACACTTCACACAAGTAAGCAACAGTCCGGGCCGTACAACAATCACAGCCAATACCAGCCTGGCACCTGATGACCAGGCAAACATCTTCCACATATAATGCGGGCATCCGAACCCGCAGAATGCAGGTCAGGCCTGGCCCTGGTCCTGGCTCTTCCACCAGTCCCGCAGCTCCTGCTCGGCTGTCTGCTGGTCGACCGGGCCCTGATCCAGACGGTAGTCCAGCATGTGCTGATAGGCGCGTCCCACCTGCGGTCCTGGCTTGAGGTTCAGAATCTGCATGATCTGTTGTCCATTCAAGTCGGGCCGGATGGCATCCAGATCCTCCTGCCGACGCAGTTGAGCCACCCTGTCCTCCAACTCGTCCATGGCGGAGGAGAAGACCTGAGCCTTGCGCTTGTTGCGGGTGGTCGCATCGGCCCGGGTCAGGCGATTGAGCCGCTCATAAAGCGGACCGGTCTCCCGGGCGTAGCGGCGTACGGCCGCATCGGTCCACCGCTCGTCCACATAGCCGTGGAAACGCAGGTGCATGGAGATCAGGTCGCAGACGTCAGCGATCAGATGGTGGTCGAAGCGCAGGGCCTTGAGGCGCTTGCGGGCCAACCGGGCCCCGACCGCGTCGTGATGATGGAAGCTTACCTTGCCACCGGGCTCAAAGCGTCTGGTGGCGGGCTTGCCGATGTCGTGCAGCAGGGCGGCCAGACGCAGGGTCAGGTCCGGAGCAGGCACAGGTCCGTCAGGTCCGGTCTCCAGGGCGATGGCCCGGTCCACCACCATCAGGGTGTGCTCGAAGACGTCCTTGTGCCGGTGATGCTCGTCGATCTCCAGCTGCAGGGCTGGGATCTCAGGTAGAACGATGTCGGCCAAGCCGGACTGTACCAAGGCCTCGATGCCCTGGACGGGGTGGTCGGCCAGCATGAGCTTGGTCAGCTCATCGCGAATCCGCTCGGCCGAAACGATGCTGATTCGTTCGGTCATGCGGGTGATGGCCTCGGCTGTCTCCGGTGCGATGGTGAATCCCAACTGGGCCACGAACCGCACGGCCCGCATCATCCGCAAGGGGTCATCGTCGAAGGATTGGCGGGGATCCACCGGGGTTCGCAGCACCTGCTTGGCCAGATCGTTGGCCCCCCGGTAGGGGTCTACGAAGACCAGATCGGGCACCCGCAGAGCCATGGCGTTGACGGTGAAGTCACGCCGTGAAAGGTCGCCCTCAAGGTTGTCCCCATAGTCCACCTCGGGCTTGCGGGAGTCGGGATCGTAGGTGTCTCGCCGGTAGGTGGTCACCTCCACCTTGACCTCGGTGCCGTCTGGACGCCGCCGAAGCGCACCCAGGGTGCCGAATTTGCGCCCCATATCCCAGAAGCCCGACCCCCAGTGACGCAGGATGGGCTCGAACTGCTCGGGCCGGGCCGAGGTGCAGAAGTCCAGGTCATGGGAGGGCCGGTGCAGGAGCAGATCGCGTACAGGACCCCCTACCAACGCCAGTTCATATCCCTGCTCGGCGAAGAGGCGTCCGAGCTCGATGGCCTCCGGCCAGACTTGGAAATCCACGCTCACCCTTTCCTACGGAGTTGATGCGCCTACTAGCATACCGTTACCCCACCTGCACATTACCTTACGTAGAGTTGGAGTATGATTACGCCCGCGGACATGGCGCGCATGCTTGCACATAGCGCCGACTCTGCGGGCACCCATGCCCGCGGACAGCAGGGGCAGGACCATCTTGTGGAAACCGTAAGCGAACGTCTGGATCCGCGGGTTCGCGAGCGCATACAGACCGAGGATGACATACCCACGCCTGCCCTCATGCCTCGGCATAAGCATGCCTCAGGACCTTCCACCTTTGCCTCCCTGGATGCCCAGGAACTGCCCGTAGTGCGAGAGTATTCGGCGGGTGGGCTGATCTTCGACCGACATGACCGGGTGGCCATCATCGCCCGGCACTCCCGCTCGGGCCACCTGGAATGGTGTCTGCCCAAGGGGCATATCGAGAAGGGGGAAACACCCGAGCAGACGGCCGTGCGCGAGGTTCACGAGGAGACGGGGATACTGGGCAGGGTGACCGACTCCATCGCCACCATCGACTACTGGTTCACCGGAACCAACCAACGGGTCCACAAGCTGGTCCACCATTTCGTCCTGCGGATGATCGGCGGATCCCTGAGCGTGGAGGGCGACCCTGATCACGAGGCCGAAGATGCCATCTGGGTGGACTTTTCCGACCTGACCTCGGTGCTCAGTTATCCTAATGAGCGTAAAATAGCCTGGCTCTACGCGAGGAAGTACAAAAAACAGCCATGATCCAGACCCCTCTGCGCCCGAGCGGGCGCACCAGCCAGCGCACCCATGCCTTCAATCGATGGGCCGGGTGGGCTCGAATCCTACCGGCGATCGTCCTCCTGCTAGCCCTGGTGGTGACTCCCTGGCTGCCAACACCGGCACTGGCTGCCCCCAATCATCAGAACTCGGCCGAAGTGGCCCTGCGCTGGTCGACGCCTGTGGTGACTGACAAATCCGGTTATGCCCTGCGCGCTACGGTGACCAACACCGCGAACCAGCCTATGGAAAATGCCCATCTGAGCGTGTCCACCAGTGCCCTGTACTCCTTCAGCTCCCGGGCCGACATGCAGGCTTGGTCCGAAGGCCACGCCCGCATCCCCACCCCGGACGTGCTGGGTACACAGACCGTACCGACAATCCCGGCCGGGCAGAGCACTGAGGTTTCAGTCAATGTGCCGGCTGATCAAGGCGCGATCAAGAAGATGACCAGCTGGGGGCCCAAACCCATCCGACTTTCCCTAAGCGACGGTCAGAATCGGGTTCTGGGCGACGTGTTCACCTTTTTAACCCGAACATGGGATGGACTGCCCACTGCTGGCACCCCTGCACTGTCTCTGACCATGGTCATGCCGCTGATCTCCTCGGACTGGAACATTGACGACAAGGCCATGACAGCGCTGATGACCCAGCCCGGTACCGAATCCGAGTCAGACCCGGGCAAGAATAAAGACCAGAGCGTGACACTGACCCGTCAAGGGAGCCGCCGCCAGGAAGATCAGAGTCAGCTGCTGGCTAAGCACGGGGCCCTGCAGGCCTTGGGCGATCCGGTCTACCTGTCCGCCTTCGCCAACCGTCCCAAGATCCAGGGGCTGATCCAGCCAGCAGACTTCGACATCACCGGATACGCCTCCCAGAACCAGGATCGCTATGCCAAGGCCGGGGTCACCCCCGAGTCCTGGAGCGCCCAGACCGCAGCCAAGCTCTATCCTGATGCCGCTTCCGGCACATACGCCTGGCAGGGCAGGCAGGAATGGACCATGGAATCCATCGCTGCAGCCCGCCGCGCCGGCTACCAGACGGTCATTGCCCCGCAGGGCTTCGAGGTAGGAGCCGGCACCTCCGCCCACACCGGCAAGTACACCATCGACACCCAGGCCGGACAGGTGACCGTCCTGTCGGCCCAGCGCGAACTCAGCAACCTGGCCAGGGGCAACCCCAGCTCCACGCGGGCCACCGGGGAGCAGACCCAGGCGGGGCAGACGGCACGCTTCATGGCCCAGAGCGCCTTCTATCAGATGGAACAGCCCTACGCCGAGCGCTCCCTTATGGTCTGCTTTGATGCTGATCAGGACACTCAGCATGCGGACAGGATCATGACCGAGTTGGAGCACGCTCCCTGGATCCACCTGGAACCCATGGACAATCTGATGCGAGCACCCGACTTCACCGGCGGCTCATCTGGCCTGCTCAAGGCCCTCGAAGCCGATGACGGTCAGGGCGGCGCCAAACATGGTGACAGCTCGGCAGCCACCTTGGACTCCCTGATCGCCAGCAGGGCGGACATCGACCGGTTCGCCTCCTCCATTCTGGCCGATGATCAGAAGACCGCCCAGCCCTCTGCCAGCGCCACGGCCGGCAAGGCCGACAGCCAGGCCTTGGCCCGACAGGATGCTGACACCACCGCCCGCCAGCCCAAGGATCCACACCAGTGGCTGAACCGGCTGACCGCCGCCCACGACGATCTAGCCCTGAAGTCCCTGGGCGGAACCCCAGCCGCCGCCGGCCTGGCCGATCAGGCCGGCGCCATATCCCACCGGCTCCTGGACGGCATCAGCATCACGCCCAGCGAGTCCCTGAACGTGGTCAGCGAGACGGCCTCCATGCCCGTCACCGTCAGCAACAGCCATCCCTACCCGGTCCACGCCCGCATCAGCGCACGAACCGACTCCATGGAGATCGTCACCTCGCGCCTGGCGGATGTGGTCATTCCCGCCCGATCCGAGGCCCAAGTGACCTTTAAGGTCAGAGTGGCGACTGCCGGCAGGGCCAACGTGGACATCGGCCTGCTGGACAGCCAGGGCCGTCCCTTCGGCCAGATGCGCCGGGCTCAGATCACCAGCAATCTGCGTCTGAGCGACATGAGCGGCCTGCTCATCATTGTCTTCGCTGTGCTCCTGGGGCTCCTGGGGCTCTGGCGGCAGTTCCACCGCACGAAGGACCCGGACGAATGAGCTCCGTAGGGCGCAACTCCGCCATCATGGCCACGGGCACCGCGGCCTCCCGGGTGACCGGGCAGATCCGCACCATCCTGCTGGCAGCCGCCATAGGCACCACCGGGATCGCAGCCGATGCCTACCAGACCGGCGCCATGATCCCCCAGGTCATGTTCACCCTGATCTCGGGCGGCATCTTCAACGCCGTCCTGGTCCCGCAGATCGTACGCACCCTCAAGGAGAGGGACGCGGCTGACCGGCTGAACAAGCTGATCACCGTCGCCATGGTTCTCCTGGCCCTGCTGACCCTGCTGCTGATGCTGGGCACCCCGGTGCTGACCACCATCTATCTGAACTCCAAGTGGAACCCCGCACAGCGCGCTCTGGCCAACTCCTTCACCCTCTGGTGCATGCCCCAGGTCTTCTTCTACGGGCTCTACACGGTACTGGGTCAGATCCTGGCCGCCAAGGGCCGATTCACCGCATACGCCTGGAGCTCGGTGGGCGCCAATCTGATCAGCTGCCTTGGCTTCCTGGTCTTCATCCTCCTGTTCGGCAACGCCCGCAGCCAGCCGGTGGGCTTCTGGGACAACGGCAAGGTGGCCCTGACCGCCGGAGCCTGGACCCTGGGAGTGGCCTTCCAGGCGCTGGTCCTCTTCATCCCCCTGATCATGAGCGGCTTCCGCTATCGACCGCGCTGGGGCCTGCGGGGCATCGGCCTGCGATCCATGGGATCGGTGGCGGCCTGGAGCATGGGTGTGGTGGTCATCGACCAGCTGGCCAACGTGATCAACGCCCGCATCAACAATGGCGCCCCCCTGGAGGGCAACCCCTTGGACATCGCCGGCAACGGCTCCTACCAGAACGCCTACACCCTCTTCATCCTGCCATACTCCCTGGTGGCCGTTTCTGTCAGCACGGCCATCTTCCCCAAGCTGTCCAAGGCGGTTTCGGACGGCCGCATTGAGGATGCCCGCGAGGATCTGAGCCAGGCCCTGCGCAATGTCGGGCTGATGATGTTCTTTTTCACTGCGGTCATGCTGGCCATTCCTGTGCCCATCACCCGTGCCCTGCTACCCTCCGTGGGCGTCCACGAGGCAGTCCTGATCTCGGGACCACTGATAGGTCTATCCCTGGGGCTGGTGCCCATGAGCGCCTTCCTGCTCATTCAGCGCACCTTCTACGCCTTCGAGGACGGAAGGCATCCCTTCATCTTCGCGGCCGTCTCCAACACCATCCAGGTGGTGTTGGTCCTGGCATCCATCCGCCTGGCCCCTCCCCGTTATTGGGCGGCCCTGGTGGGACTCAGCCTGTCCTTGAGCAACATCCTCAGCTTCCCCATGCTGGCGGGCATGCTGCGCAGGCCCTTCCAGGGATATTTGGATGGCCGACGCATCCTTGGCACCTACGCCAAGGCTTTCCTAGCGGCGGGTCTGGCACTGGCGGCATCCCTGACGGTCAAGACTCCGCTGACCCGCCTGGTCGGCGCCTGGGTCCAGGACCGGCAAGGCCACATGAGCTGGGTACAGGCACTCTTTATCTGCGTGGTCATCACCCTGCTGACAGCGGCCATCTACGCCGTGACCCTGGTTGCGCTACGCACCGAGGAATTCACCCAGCTCATGGTCGACCTGGCCCGCCGTCTGGGCAGGACGGCCCGGCACCCGGTCCGCAGCCTGGACGCCTTGGACGGACGGCCCTCCCGACTGGCCGACCGCTCGGTCAGGGTGGTGCACTCCTCCTCTCCTGATTCCACCCAGCCTGGCATGGACGCGGCTCTGGAGAACTTCGAAGAGACCCGCGAGCCCGGCACTGATGGAGAATCCGCGACAGCCGGGCCCCCTCCAGCCCCTCCGGCCCCGCAACCCGTTAGGATTGTGCCTAGGAACAGCACGGTCCACCACGGCGTCGCCAACCACAGGCGACGCCCCACTTCTGATGAGAGCTCGGCAAGCATGAACGCGCATATCGGAGACACCATCCTCGGCAGATACACCTTGGTCACCCTGCTCCGCCGTGCCAACGGCTTGAGCGTCTGGCGGGCCAAGGACAAGGTGCTGGACAGGGACTGCCAGCTCTTTATCGCCGGCGATTCGACCTGCACGGATCTGATCAACGTCAACGCCTCCGGCCTGGCGCTGAGCAAGGACCGCCGATTCACCCCGGTCTACCAGCTGCACACCAGGGACGGGGTCTCCCTGATCGTCACCGCTCCCGATGCCGGCATGTCCCTGAGGGACTACATGCACGGGCCCGCCGGCGAGACGTTGAGCGACCGGGCCATAGGCACCATCATGGGTGAGGTCACCGAGGCCATGCGCACACTGCATGCCGCCGGCATGGTCGACTATGCAGTCTCAACCAGTACCATCAGGCTGGCGCCGGCCTCTATCACCCTGGCCGATGCCCCCATCTCGCCCATGATCGCGCACCCGTCAGTCCCGAACGAGACGGGATTGGCTGACGAGGAGCATGCCATACGCGAACTGGCTGGCGTGCTCTACGCCATGCTGACCCGCCGACCCGACCAAGACGGACGACAGCCCAGCCTGCAAGCGCTTCCCAAACACACACCCGGGGAGTTCAGGATCATCTGTATGCGCGGACTGGGACTGACTGATGATCAGGGGGCCAAGCCGGTGCCCCTGGTCACCCTGGCCGAGCTGTCGGCACTGCTCAGCCCCTGGATCCCTCCCGAGGAACTGACCGACAGCGATCTGATCTGGCCTGAGATGGACGGCCGCGCCTCCATCGAGACCGTGGCTCTGAGACCGGTGGATCCCAAGGATGTACTGCCCCTGCCCGATGGGCTGACCTCCTCAGCCCTGCCTGCCGCACAGACTGTGACCCATAATGAGCCGCACTGGAAGACCAACCAACTGCTCTTCCCCGGCCGGAGCGAAATCGAGATGCTCAATCCCGAAGACACGGACACCGACCTCTTCTCGCTCTTCGACGAACGTCAACGGCTGCGCTCCTTGAGCAGCCGCTCCCGCAAGACCGCGGCCATGGATGTGAGCGCACTCAGGACGACGACTGCCAGGCCCGCTGCCTTGAATGACGAGGAGTCCAAAGCAGTGACTGGGCGGATGCCGACCGTGGGAGACGATCAGCATCGGCCGCCCGAGGCCATCAGCGGCAGCGGCGTGACCGCCGACAATCCCGTGGAGCGCGGCTTCACCCAGTGGGACTTTGACAAGTCCAGCGACGAGAAAAGCGATGAGACCGGCGGTCGTCAGGCCAGGGCGGCATCCAGCCGGACCGCCTCACAGACCGTCCCACAGAGTACACATGCCCGGCGCCAGGATGACGCCGAGGCACACGACAGAACCCATGCACGCGTGGCCGGCGGCTCGACCGATCAGGCATACGAAGAGCGGCAGAATGACCGCTCGAATCAGGATGCCGAACGAGCACCCCGATCCTCCAAGAAGCGCGATTTTGACGAAGAAGAGCAGCAGACCACGGTCATGGAGCCTCTGCCCCCCAGCTTCACGCCCGAAATTCACTCCATGCCAGCGCCGGTGACGTATTCGGAACTTCCGGACGATAGCCAGGACGAGGATCTGGATGACGAGACAGATATGGCCGACACGCGTCTATTCGGCCGTTTCACGACTCGCTCCGTAGTCATTGCCGTAGCGGCAGCAATCATCGTAGTGGCCTTGGTGTGGGCGATCTCGACCATCTCCGGCTCCCGACCCAAGGTCGGCAAGGAGGAGGGCGGCTGGCCGGTCATGTCCAACGTCCCCTTCCCCGGTGGGACCGATGGGGACGAGGAGGCGACAACTTCCAACAATGGCAAGGCCAAGGCCAACGGCAAGGCCAAGGCCGGTACCGACAAGGTCAGCCATGCTGACAAGGTGGCCAAGAAGGTTCCCAATCCGCCCAAGCCCAAGAACACCACAGCCTATCAGTCGGATCGGCAGCTCTTCCTGAACAAGCCCGCCGGCCTGCAGGGCTTCGGATGGTACATGCACCTGACCAAGCCGGAGGAAGTCTCCCGCCTGACCATCGTCATGCCTCAGAGCGGCGGCCATGCCCAGATCTACGCGAACTCCACAGCGGCCCAGCCCAACCAGGGGCAGCCGCTGGCCGACTTCAGCTTCGATCCCTCGGGCACCACCCAGGTCACCCTGCGTGAGCCGGTCACGACCCAGGATCTGGTCGTCTGGGTGCCCATGGACGGCATGCCGGGCAACTCCCTACGCTTCACGTCCGTCCAGGCCTTCTAAGCAGGTCCTCCACACGTCCCTGGCTGGAACACTTGGCTGTCCATTCTTGCTGCTGTCTTGCTGTTGCCGATCCTGAAAGCAGCTAGGATTGAAAGTTCCTGGAAAATGGGAAGGAATCCCAGGCGGGGTTCCGACCATGGGTGTACCGAAATGGTAATGTGTTGGATTTTTCCTCCAACAAAGCCCTTGCAGGTAATACAGTTTCCTTAGACAACGGCGGCAGGAAGGCGGAAGTCAGTCATGGCGGATGATCCCAATATCGCACCCAAGGTCATCAAGAACGATCCCTGGTATAGCTCCTATGCAGCACGAGCCGAGCAGATGCGCGCCTCCGAAATTCGCGCTCTCTTCGCTGTCGCCAATCGACCCGAGGTGGTCTCCCTGGCCGGCGGCATGCCCTACCTGGGCCGGATGCCTTTCGATAAACTGGCCGACCAGCTTGGCGACATGCTGCGGAGCAAGGGCCAGGTGGCCTGGCAGTATGGGTCAGCACAGGGCGATCCCCATCTGCGCGAGGACGTGCTGCCCATCATGGAGCTGGAAGGCATTAAGGACGTTCAGCCGGATGACGTGGTCATCGTCAACGGTTCCCAGTCGGGACTGGACCTGATCACTAGAATCATGTGCGATCCGGGCGATGTGGTGCTGGCTGAGGCACCCAACTATGTAGGCGCCCTGGGCGTCTTCCAGTCCTTCCAGGTCGATGTGGTCAACGTGGTCATGGACGGAGACGGACTGATTCCCGAGGCTCTGGAAGAGACCATTCTTGAGCAGCGCCGTCAAGGCAAAGCGGTCAAGTTCCTCTACACCGTGCCCAACTTCCACAATCCCGCCGGCGCCACCATGAGTGTCGAGCGGCGGCCGCGAGTTATCGAGATCGCCAGAAAGTACCATGTGCTTATTGTCGAGGACAATCCTTATGGACTACTGGCCTTCGACGGGCAGACCTATCCGGCCCTGCGCTCTTACGACTCCGAGGGCATTGTCTATCTCAGCAGCTTCTCCAAAATCATCGCCCCAGGCATGCGCGTGGCCTGGATGGTTGCGCCTCCTGGCATCCGACAGAAGCTGGTTCTGGCCAACGAGTCAGCCATCCTTTGTCCTTCCAACATGAGCCAGATGACCATCACCACCTATCTGGACAACTTCGACTGGAAATCGCAGATCAACGATTACCGGGGAATGTACAAGGAACGCTGCGATGCCATGGACGAGGCTTTGAAGGAATATTTGCCCTACTGCTCATGGCTGAAACCCAAGGGTGGCTTCTACATCTGGCTGAAGATACCCCAGGGTCTCAACGCCAAGGACATGCTGCCCAGAGCGATCACCGCCAAGGTAGCTTACGTGTCAGGCACAGCCTTCTACGATAACGGGGAGGGCGCGGATCATATGCGCCTGTCCTTCTGCTACCCCACCCCCGATCGGATCCGGGAAGGAATACGCAGACTGTCCACAGTCATCGAGAACGAACTCGCCACCGTCCGGCTGTTCGAGCCTGACGGCGACAAGGAAAGGGGCTGAATCATGGCGGCCAAGCACAGCAAGACACCTCGGCAGCAGACCGGCGGCAAAACCGTGGCAACCGGCAAGGCCAAGACAACCGCGAGCACGAAGACGACCACGGTCGCAAGTCCGACCAGCGCTGCGGCCACCACTTCAGCCACAGGTGCCAGCGAGGTGGCCAAAAAAGCCAGGCGGACCTCACATCGCTCCATCCGTGAGGCCACGCCAGTCACCATGGACGATGTCACCTCCCTGGCCAGCAAGGCCACCAAACGTGCTGATAAGTCGCTCCTGGTGATCTGTGGTGGCCTCAGCCATGAGCGCGATGTCTCCATCAGCTCGGGTCATCGAGTTCAGGGATTCCTGGAGGAGGCCGGGTGGACAGTCCAGGTCCACGACATGGATGGCTCGCTTCTTCCCTACCTGACCGACGAGTCGACCCGCCCTGATCTGGTCTGGCCTTTGCTGCATGGCGCCAACGGTGAGGACGGTTCCATCCGTGACGTCTTGGAAATGGCCGGATTGCCTTACATCGGATCCCGGGCCAAGGCCTCCCGGACCGCCTGGAGCAAGCCCATCGCCAAGAACGTCGTCCGCATGGCCGGCTTGCACACTCCGCATTCCGTGACGCTGCCAGAGTCCATGTTCCGCGAGCTGGGTGTCGAACCCGTTATCGATATGCTTCTAGGTTCGCTAGGACTTCCACTCTTCATCAAACCCACCATGGGCGGCTCAGCCATGGGTTGCACCATGGTGACGGAGCAGAGCCAGCTCACCCAGGCGCTGATCAATTGCTTTGCCTACGGTGATGTAGCCCTGATTGAACAGGCTGTCACGGGCACCGAGGTCTCTGTGTCCATCCTCGAGTTTGACGGACACCCACTGGTTCTGCCTCCGCTTGAAATCTGGACTCCCTCAGGCACCTACGACTTCGAGGCTCGTTCCACACCTGGCCCGACAGAGTTCTATGTTCCAGCCCGACTGGATGCCAAGACCACACAGGCTGTCAGCGATGCTGCACTGACCGCTCACCGGGCTCTGGGGCTCCGCGATATTTCACGAACTGATTTCATCGTTGATGCCCAAGGTCAGCCGCAATTCCTGGAGTCCAATGTGGCGCCCGGTATGACGGACACATCGCTTCTGCCACAGTCAGCCCAGGCCGCTGGCTACAATCTGCCAGAGCTATACACGGCATTGGTTCAATCAGTTTTGAATCAAAAGCGAACCGATTGAGACCTTAAAGCCCCTCTGGTTCTGCCTATCGTTCGGCTAGCACGTACAAGGTCCGCCTGATGCATGATGTGCAATTTGTACAATATGCGTCAGGCGGATCTGCAATATACGCCGATTGCAATACAGGCACAGCAGATAGCATACAGGGCGGGCACCAGATTCCCATTAGCATTCTTTCCCAGCCATACAATGGCAGTGGTTCATTGTTCGCCACTCATCATCGATTATTTCTCGCCTTCTATTCGATATGCCCAGCTCCCCACTTCTGATGTACTCTCCACTTCTCTTTTGCTACTCAGCCAAAGCCGATATTGATCGAAGGGCATGTTCAGTCAGATCACGGTTTTATATTGTCAACCAAACCGATTTGCAAAATCGACGCAGACCAATGGATTGCCGATGCTGCAATGACTGGTCGTCCTCCGAGACTCAACTAACAGGAAACCGCGGTATTCGTTCACACCCTTGAATGCAATCGCGGTCGGTATCCAATGTTTCACGTGAAACATTCTGGGGTGATCAACTTACTGCACGAACTCCAGCGAGAGCCTCAAACGGTATAACGGCCTATGACCGACAGCGAATCCTGCACCTTAAAAGTGCGAGTCGAATAAAGAAATGGTCGACTGAAAAAGAAGACGACCCTCGCAGGATTGCAATCACTACGGATGCTGCCTGATTTTGCTGAAGATGTTATACCAAGTTTTTCTATCAAAGTACGCGTAATTGCATGTAGGTTTTGCTGCTTTTATAGCGTCGAGAATCGATCCATTTCAACTATGCCAGCAAGAACTTCGAGCGAGGGTTGAGTCTTCACCTGCAAATTATCATTCGTTCACCGGCATAGTTATCCCGGTTCATTTGCCCCTATTTGTCAATCCTCATCGCTGAGAACACATCTTCCGATCAGATTTCATTTATTAAGCCATCTTGCTGACGCGGTTTGCTTCCCCCACGCACTCTAGGGCTCATAGATAAATGCCCATAGATACCCTGCAAATCAGTGGATTAATATATCCAAGGGGATCCATCCTTGTTCAAAGGCCATACTTCATAAGATCAAACAAGCGATTAAAACCGCACCCTACTACAATTGGGCAGTCCTCGGCCTTGCTCAATATGCCTTACTCATCTCTGCTGCTTTCCTCGCTCTTGTTCGATCCGCGCGAGGAACTTTCACCAAGTTCTTCCTGAGTTGAGGATGCATACCGGTCGGTAGATCTAACTGACATGTCATCATCAGCGACAAGGTTTTTATCTGTTATCGGAGAATCTGCGCCCAACTCGTCTTCATTGTCATCAGAGCTTGGAGGATTCCAAAAACGCCAGCTATGCCAGCTGTCATCCTCACTCTTATTATCTGTTTGATGACTAGGATGCTCCCGCAGCAACCGATCAACTCGGAGCATAAACCAGATCAGCACCAGAATCGTCCCAAGATTGGTTACGATGGCCACTATCACGGTTTTCTCCATAGTTTAAGAATAACCTGCTTCTGTCAGAAACAGACCTACTGTGAGATAAGTAGCGCCCTTTTCGCCCACCGCGTGTGCCCCAGTCATCCTGCATGGATACAGTAGCGTTATGAAGCAAACTGTTCATGATGCCATTGTTATAGGGTCCGGACCAGCAGGTTACACGGCCGCCATTTATCTTGGAAGAGCCGGATATGCTCCACTGGTGATTGCTGGAGCCCTAACGCCCGGCGGTCAGCTTATGAACACGACAGAGGTAGAGAATTTCCCTGGATTCCCAAAAGCGGTATTGGGTCCGGATCTGATGGATCAGATGCGCGAGCAGGCCGAACATTTTGGTGCTCAGATCGAGTACGACGATGTCGTCTCAGTTGACTTGAGTGGAGATATCAAACGGATCACTACCGATGGCGGTGAAGAATACCAAACTCGAGCTGTCGTTATCACCACTGGTTCGCAATATCGAAAATTGGAGATTCCTGGAGAGCGCGAGTTTTCTGGGCGAGGTGTTTCCTACTGCGCCACATGTGACGGATTTTTCTTCAAGAATAAGCCGATTGTGGTCGTTGGCGGCGGCGACTCTGCCATGAGTGACGCAGACTTTCTGACCCGTTTCGGTTCTTCTGTCACCTTGATTCACCGTCGCCAAGGCTTCCGCGCTTCAAAAATCATGGTGGACCGAGCCAAGGCCAATGACAAGATCAACTTCCTTCTCGATTCGGTCGTCACGCAGATCAACGGTGACGGTAGCGGTGTAACCTCTTTGGATGTGCGCAACACAGCAACTGGCCAGCAGTCAAATATTCCAGCAAATGGAGTTTTTGTTGCCATCGGATTCACCCCCCAGACTGCTTTCTTCAAAGGACAAGTCGACTTGGATCAGGACGGCTATATCCTGGTCAAGGGCGGTTCAACCAAGACCTCCACACCCGGAGTCTTTGCCGCTGGTGACGTAACCGACAAAGTCTATCGTCAGGCCATCTCTGCTGCTGGCATGGGTTGCCGAGCAGCCTTGGATGCCCAAGAGTATCTTACGAGTTTGGATAACCGCTAAGACCTGATACGCCCTGCAAACAAGAATTTACGTGCCTGGCAGTTTAAGATTGCCAGGCACTTCGTTTATCGACTATTTCAGCAGCTTATTCAGTTGCACTTAATTGTCTATTGGTTACGACGAAATAGCCCGCTCAACAGAAACATCACTGACCCTACAGCTTTTTCTATCGTCTCCTGCTGATATAACTACTCTCTGCTAAGGAGACATTACAGAACCCAGCCCCCCCCCCCCCCCAACGCCGCGTCGAAAATCCTACAGACCTTGCTAGCTTAGGTATGCTACTTCCCTGCCAGGAAAGGAACCTTGCTTCATCTAGAACCACATCTAAGCGGAGACTTACCTCTTAGCCGGCACACAGCACAGACATAAGCAACCACTCCAGTACGCCCAACTAGCTAGCCAGCTAGTCAACGACTCACCGCATGCCCCACACTTGGGTGCGCTCATCCACCCATGACAGCTAACCAGTTGAGATACCGATCGGACCGGATGTAGTTAACCGACAACACGACTTGGCTGATCAGTTAGCAGTTATTCAGAACCGAACAGTCTGCCAACATAAGTATATTGCGCACAGCCTTTCAGCACAGATATATCTGGACAGTGACTGGCACTTACTAATGATGGTTTAATCATTCTGATCTTAAGACAAATGCAGCGATTGCTCATCAGCTCATACGGGACCTGTTTGAGCTATGAAGCAATCGCTCGCCTTATCGGCAGGGTTTGGTTAAGCAACCCTTGCAGTCGCATTCTGAGAATAGGATCAAACCCAGCCTTTATCGCCCGAACGATTGCCATTATTTGGGGATTGATCCTTCTCCAAGAGAATGCCAACAATACGGTCCATATCTTCTGGCGAAGAAAATACGATTTCTATTTTCCCGTGCTTTTTAGTCCCCTTGATAGCCACCTTCGTATCAAAGTGACTTTCCAGGTCCTGGCGTACAGGACTATCGGCCCAGGCGTTTACTCTAGGCTTTTTTGCTTTCTTCTTCGCCTGTCCGGTCTGCAAGGCCACAAGTTCCTCGGTAGATCTTACCGACAATCCTTCAGCGATGATCTTGTCTGCCAAAGCAGTCATGGACTTTTCATCCGGTAAAGTAAGCAAGGCGCGGGCATGTCCAGCTGACAACACACCTGAGCTGACTTTTTTCTGAACACTGGGGGGTAACTTCAACAGGCGAAGTGTGTTGGTGATCTGAGGTCTGGACTTAGAAATTGACTTAGACAAACCGTCCTGAGTCAAGCCGAACTCATCGATCATTTGCTGATAAGCTGCTGCTTCTTCCAAAGGATTAAGAGCTACTCTATGGAGATTCTCGAGCAAGGCATCACGCAACATGGTGTCGTCGCTCGTCGTTTTAACAATTGCAGGTATGGTATCTAGGCCAGCCAACCTAGTAGCACGCCAACGACGCTCACCCATTATGATTTCATAATGAGTTGTTTGCCGCAGATTCACGTCTCTCTGGTTTAAAAGCTGTCCCGATCGCTCTTCACCGGTCTTAGCGTCAACAGCTTTTGATTTACTGCCTGCGCTGACAACTGAGGTTGTTTTATCTCCAGTTGTTCTTGGATAGTCTGCAAGAGTCGATCTTCGCACCACTATCGGCTGCAATACACCAACTTCCTTGATGGAGCGGGACAGCTCCAACAGTTCATCTTCATCGAAGATCTGTCTCGGTTGCTGTGCGTTGGGCCTAATATCGTCCACACGCACTTCAGCCAAGTACCCGCCTTGGACGGGTTCCAGCTTCTCTTGGGTATTGCCTTCTGCCTTATTTAGCTCAGTATCATTGCCAACAGGAACTGCACGGTTAACGCTTTGCCGAGCCTCTTTTGTCCTATCGTCGACAGCATCACTCGATTTCATCATCGACGATGTTTCACGTGAAACATTCGTCGTCGTAGGGCCAAAGAATAAATCACTAGGGTGTTCCAAGCTGCTGATGGAGGGAACAGACCGACGCTTGGTGGTCCTCTTCGACGTTAATGTTTCACGTGAAACATCGTCGGCGATTGACTTGGAAATACTGACTCGCTTTTGTCCTGCGTTGGTACGTTTACGACCACTCTTAGAGGACTTTGCTGAATCCGCTAGTTCTGAGCCAGCACGATCCGAATGCTGAGTACTTCTTTCTGTTTTTGCCTTGCCTTTTGTTGTCTCGTCCTTCTCTAGGCGCTTTTGTCCATTTGATTCCGCACCCAAACCTTGAAAAATCGGCTGCTTATTGCTTGAATTTGGTACTTTGTTATCTTGTCGCCGACTATTATTGTCAGCATTGTTTTCATCATCTTCACCTGGCAATGCGGGGAATAGAGCCCCCAAGCCCTTGCCTAACCGTGAACGGCTTGTCATGTCCTCACTCCCCCTGTCTTCTATTGGCAATATGTTCCAGTACCTGGTTGGATCTCTGGGCGATTTCTAACGCTGCCTCCTCATAAGCAATAGCACCGGCTCCTTTAGGGTCGTAGGTGACAACGCTTTGCCGGAAGCTGGGAGCTTCAGAGATTTTGACTGAACGCGGAATGGTCGTATTAAGCACTATCTCTGGATAATGTTCCTTGACCTGATCAAACACTTCTTTGCTTAACAGTGTTCGCCTATCGTACATCGTCAGCAACATTGTCGAGATTACAAGGTAAGGATTATAGCTTTGCTGAACAAGCCCTATGGTATGCAGCAGCTGTTGCAGTCCTTCAAGCGCATAGTATTCAGCTTGTACTGGGATCAATACCTCATTGACTGAACACATGGCGTTCAGAACTAGCAATCCGAGACTAGGTGGGCAATCAACGAGAACATAGTCATAATGCTGATGGCAGACTTTAAGATAGTCAGCAACTGCTTTTTTCATTAGCTGATTGCGGTTGGGCATATCCGCAACTTCCAGCTCAGCTCCACTTAAGTCAATGGAAGATGGGACAACCTCTAGATTGGGGAATTCAGGGGAAACTACCTTAACGTCGTCAATCCCAAGACGGCCTTCAAGTACATCATACGTTGATGGAGTCCCGGACTCATGAGCTACTCCCAATGCAGTAGAAGCGTTGCCTTGTGGATCCATATCGATGACCAACACACGCTGATTGAATTCAGCAAAGGCGCATGCCAAATTAACTGTAGTTGTGGTCTTCCCTACCCCGCCCTTTTGATTTGCAACGGCGATGAAGCGAGTTTTTGAAGGATGAGGGAATTCAGCCTGGCGTAAAGCCTGATAGCGTGCAGAAAGATCTGCCATTTCCGCACCTGACACCGAACCTGTCCCGTCAGCGAATATTCGATTCAGAATATCCGTTGCCGACTCCATACCTGATGCGTTCGGCGTACCTTGCTCACCGATATCCGAGGTATTTCTCGAAACGGGTTTCACCTTCTTCGATGCGGTCACGAACCATCCTCCTTTTGATAACAAATCAATTTTCCCGTCCTAGTTGGACATGTCAGAACCAATCGCTAGTTACACACAGTCACTGTTCATAACTGTGGATAAGTGTGGATAGGTCCAATACCGGATCTGTCACCGACCCTCCCCTTAAATTATTAGCTTTGCCTTGTAATTATTGGCAATTCTGCCTCTTCCTGCACCACATCATGACCCACAAAACACAATGTGGATAATTCATTTGTCAGGTCTCAATTGTGCATAACTTTAAAAACCGCGAATCTGTCAATTAACTGCGCCTCATCAACACGAAGCACTATTCATGGTTATTATCAATGATTAGTCCACCTACCGAGAAGTCTTAATAACACTGCTACAAATGTCTAATTAAACTCATAGACAAATCCTTATACAACTGTACTGCAAGATAGTGTTTCACGTGAAACATCTCAATTGTTCAGGAAGTTTCATCTCCTTGTTGCTTGTTAGCTTACACAGTTCAGTGTCACAGTTCTGCCCACTCTGTATTCTAAGGAGGTTTATGTGCAAGCAAGGACTACCACGTATTGAGCAGACAGCACTGGTCGCAAAATTATGAATTTAAGCTGTTACATTGTTAAGCAGCTGGCATCAATATCTGATAGGTGTTCCACTATACTTCATGAGAATATGGTTGAAAGAAAATAGCTAGAATAAAGTTCAAAGATCATTCCTAATCAAAATATAGAGGATATCGTGATTCCCTTTCATTTATACTCAATTACCGGTGATCAAGATTATTGAATTCCATGTCAATGGTTTCACGTGAAACTATCTTTAGTGCACGCACTAGAAACTGGGGATGGCCTCTTGTGCTCAATTCAGCTATCCCTCCATACCCGACATCAAAAAGGCATAGTCAGCGTTGAAACCGATTTAGAAATTGCTTCTGGTTGTATTAACCGATTAATCAAGCACTCACTTATACATTTGCAAAGATCGACAGCGCTCTATGAGTATTAATGAAGATACAACGCAGATCAACACACAGGTTAGACAAACCAAACTGCACTTATGCAATGGGAACCTGTAAATAGAAACAGCATGGCGGGCGTAAATAAGACGAATTAGCACATGAAACAGGTAAATTGCTAGGTCACTGAGTATCAAAGGACTGCATCACCAGAGTTGGCTAATCAAGCATCCTAAAGTTGGCGGTATATCCCGTTCTAAGCTAGAACCCTATACAATCGGCACAACAATGTTTGAAAGACAAAACCAGTATGAAATAAGCCTTATAGCAAAGCAGTCGGAAGAGACGGGGCGATGTGTTTGATCTCAAATGAAACAAGGTTTACTATTTCAAATATTATACTCATATGTGACTTATGATGGCTTTACTCTACGGACAGATTAGATACTGGAGGATCAAAGTTGTTAAAAGCCTCGGACTGCAAACCATTCTTAAGAAAGTCATATAGGCTTTCAAACATACTTTGTACTCCCCTTAACTGAGCATGTCATCCCTTCCGATTAGGTGGCAGACAGTTTAGTTGCAGTCCGGTAAATGCAGGTTCGATCTAGTAGACAGAATCAGTCATTTCTGGTCATTTTCGACAAGGCTCTGTTTAGAAATTAATAATTTATTCTCTGATTTAGCGGAGTCTTATATCGCTGTTGTGCAAAGACACTGACAACGAAGTCATTAAATTGTGTCCTATCAATATCGTGCTTTAGCTTTTGTCCACAAGAACCACGTGAGTGTCCTCAAGACCAGGTGCAACATGGGCTTGACGAACCCGTGGATTCACTCCATGATATTTTTTTATCTCTTTAGCAGCTTTATCAAGCTCATTTTGCGCCGAACGACCTTTAAGAGCAATAAGCTGACCTCCTGACCTCAAGAGAGGTAGAGTCCACCCAGCGAGCTTGGTCATAGGTGCTACAGCCCGACAGGTCACGACATCAAAGTTCTGAGGAACTGAAGGCGCGAAATCCATATTTGCCGGACTTGCTCCGCCCATCACAGCCGAGGATTCGGTCCCATTCGCAACTTGCTGACTGTCACCATTCCTGGTGGTGACCAAAGTCGAAGAACAGTGGCCAGAAACGGAACTAGACACTTCCTCGCTTCGGCGACGACCATGACGGTGGCGATGTGAACCTTTTTTGTTGTGCCGATTTGATGCATGAGAGGATTGCGGAGCCAGATCCTCTGCACGTTTGCGAAGCACTGACACATTAACCAGTTGCAACTCATCAATGACTTCCTGCAACCAGAGCACACGCCGCTCCATTGGCTCGACAAGTACCACAGTGCACTGCGGAAGACACGCAGCCAGTACAATACCAGGGAAGCCCCCACCGGAACCTATATCTGCCACTGTCGCTGTCTGACCATCAGTAGTCAATCGTTCACGCACAAAAGGCACAATGGCAGCTGAATTGAGTATATGCCGCTCCCAAATAATGTCTTCATCGCGGGGGCCAATGATGCCTCTCTCCACGCCCTCACGTAGGAGCTTGTCGTGAAAACGCTGCATGGGTACTAAAGCATCGCCGAGAACCTGCCTCAAAAGGGGACTATTGTTCAGCTCATCATCCACAACAGCCATTTCAACTCCTCACATCTGCATTCGGCACACAATTAATCACAGCCACAGACCTTGACAGCGTCATACTGTCTTGTATCTCGTATCAAGCGGCATCTCACCCTGTCAGAATCGAAAACCTCTGGACTCCGAAGGCAGCCCATTTACCAACGTATGGTTTTCAACCACAAAAGAGCGTCAAAGGCACACATCAATATCCTAACGGAAACAGCATAGAAGGCAGCCTCTTATAGAGGATCACGAACCAAGAGCATTCCGAATTAATCAGCATGGCAAACTAAGCACCATCATGAGCCAGACAAGACAACATACCTACCGAATAGCGCAACACAGACCGACAACAAAACGGACTTACACAGTATGGCCGCACCAAACAATGGAGCAATCCAAAAAGGCCGACATCACAAATACTTCATCGGAGCATAGCTCTACTTGGCTCTACTGTCACTCCCTGTCCGCGTCAGCAGGATCGTCATCAGCCCTGTAGTCAGCCGAATCCTCGACCTGATCAGCGTCATCCGCGTCCCGCGGGACGTCATACCCGACTGGCTCGTCCTCAACGTCGTCAGGCAGGTCCTCGTCTTCGTTCTTGGCCTTCAGGTAGACGGTGACGTACCGGTGAGGCTCCTCACCGTGGGAGCGTGACTTAAGTCCCTCCTCGCGAACCATGTCATGGACGATCTTGCGCTCGAAGGAGTTCATGGGCTTCATATTGACGGGATCGCCGGTCTCACGGACCTCGTCAATCACGTCCAAGGCCTGCTCGCGAAGATGCTCACGCTTGCGCCGCAGGAAGCCGTCCACATCCACGATCAGGTGGGAGCGCTCCCCTATCTTCTGCTGCACGGCCAGCCGCGTCAGCTGTTGAAGAGCGTCGACTACCTCACCATCCTTGCCGATCAGATGCTTGATATCCGTATCGTCATCAGCCACAATCTGCACGGTCGGACGGTGGTTGCGCACCCCCATCTCGATATCGCCCTCGTAATCGACGATGTCCAGCAACCCCTCCAGATAGTCGGCGGCGACATCCGCCTCCTCGTTGAGTTGCTCGATGGTCTTTCCCTGGTCCAGAGACTGAGACATCTATGCTCTCCTTACACGCGTTTACATCCGATTCATAACCTCAGGCCCACTGGATTCCTGGTCACCAATCGAGTGTCCAGTATTGAGGATACACGGACGTGATGATTGCAGACTACTCCAGTATCCGCCCGACCGAAAGCCAGGTCACCACGTCGGCCGCCACTGCCAGTAGCTGCATCAACGGCCGCGACGTTTGCGATGGGGCTGAGAACGCTGGTGGGAGACATTCTTATTGTTGCGGGCTTCCTCCTCCAGCCGCTTGGCCTCCATCAACTGCTCCTCCTCCAAGGAGGGCAGCCCCTGGCGCTTGCGACGGGCATTCTCATGGCGGTGATCCCGCTCCTCCTTGCTCTCCGCGGCAGGCGATCCAGGCGTTGGCATATGGCGGACCTGGAAGAGGGTTCGGCCCAGATTCCAAAGGTTGTTGGTCAGCCAGTAAATCAGCACAGCGAAGGGGAAGTAGATACCCGAGAAGATGTACATGACCGGGAAGATGAAGGCCATCATCTGCTGCATCTTGTACTGCTGTCCCTGCATGGCCGACCTGGGCATGTTCCGCCGAACATTATGGAACTGCGAGTAGAACATGGCCAGGCACATGAGCACGATGAAGACCACAATGACTATGCGACCCGCACCCTGGGCAGACATGAAGTTGTCCGAAATCCGCAGCCCGAAGAAGGTGGTCTCTTCGAATTCTCGCGCCACCTGTCTGTTGAAGGCTCCCAGAGGTGCCCGCCTGCCCCGGGCGATGAAGGGCACAGCCGACAGCACGTAGAACATGGTCATGAAGACCGGGCCCTGGACCAGTGCGGGCAGACAGGACCCCATGGGGTTGGCATGATTGTCCTGGTAGACCTTCATGGTCTCCCGGCTCATGGCCTCTCGGCTGGCGGGATCCTTCTTGTTGCGGTACTTGTTCTGGATCTTCATCAACTTGGGCTGCAGGGCCTGCATCTTTTGCATGGAACGCAACTGCTTGATGAAGAGCGGCAGCACGCACAGGTTGACGACCAGCACCAGCATCACTACCGAGAGCGCCCAGGCCACGCCGGGACCCTTGTGGAACCCGATCAGGGTCAGGAACTTGTGGCAGTAGGTCATGATGTAGGTCATGAGCCACTCGATGGGGTACAGGATCTTATAGAAGAAGCCGTATATGCCCGTATCGAAAGTGAAAGTGTCGTTGTTCTGGAACATTGTCAGGCCGTCTCCTTGTCTGGGGCCATGGGGGTCAGCCGGGCCTCCTCATGGGCCTTGGACCACGAGAATCGATAGAAGATGGAAAATCTCCGGGGCACGTCATCGATTCCGCCGTTGTTGAAGGGCGTGCAACGCAATAGCCGCAGAACGGCCAGAATAGTTCCACGCAAGGCCCCGAACCGTTGCAGGGCAGTCAAGGCATACTGGGAACAGGTCGGATAGTAACGGCACCTCGGCGGCGACAAGGGTGAGATGTGGCGTTGATACCAGCGGACTGCACCCTGCAGAGCCCGGGAGGCCAGGCCGCTCATGCCCTACTTCCTTCGCTGACTTCCAGCACTTGAACCGGTTGACGCTTGGACCCGGCCAGCTGCGGATCTGCCTGTCCCTGTACATCGAGACCGTTGGCAGTCTTTCCGCTCTTGCGCATAAGGTCACGGAAGAGCCTGTCCACTTGCTCATCCAATTGCTTGTAGGTGGCTGTAGCAGCGCTGGGTTTGGCGCGCATGACCAGATCACAGGAGGATGGCAGCAGGTCCTCCTTGGATCCGGCAAGTTGCCTGAATCTGCGCTTGACCTTGTTCCTGGTCACCGCCTTGCCCACATTTTTGGATACAGCGAGCCCCATGCGGCGTCTACCAGTAGGCAGGATGTCATGCCGCCCTTCGCTCGCAGCCGATGTCGCCGGCAGCGGGGTCACCGTCCGGTCAGATCCGGGTATCAAATAATGTATGACCAGATCCCGGCTGCTGACCCGATGGCGTCGCCTGAGCACCGCCGTGAACTCCCGGTGGCTCCTCAGCCGTTCCACCTTCTGAAAAGGAATTAGGATCCGATTCAGGCGGAGAGGGTGCGACGACCCTTGGCCCGGCGGCGGTTGATCAGAGCGCGACCGGAGCGGGTGCGCATGCGAGCGCGGAATCCGTGCTTCATGTGACGACGGCGATTGTTGGGCTGGAATGTCCTCTTCATAATTCGTTGCTCCCGTGTGTAGACATACTCGAGTACGGCTCGTTATGAGTCAAGCTATATCACGGTACACATGAGCCGGGACGGAGTCAAACAGGCTTCCGTCATCCAACTCCTGAGCACTACTACTTACCCCGTGCAAACCCTGTCATGGTGGGAGAAAGAGCCCCCTCACTTATCCACAAATTACATCACTGTTATTCACATTCGCCGCAGATACAACACGCTATCCTGTGGATAACCGCGCAAAGTCGGTGTAACAATGGGCTACTGTCGACTTTGAGAGAAGCATGAGGAACGGGACAATCCGTCGTCGAGAAGAGAGGAGCACACTGATGGCGCAGGATCCGCTGGATGCCGCTGCCCAGGCCAAGAGAATCTGGGATTCGGTCCTGCAGGTGCTCCGCTACAGCAGCTCACTGACCTCCAGGGACAAGGGCTGGCTGGAGGACATCACCCCCGAGGCGGTCTTCGGCACCACCATCGTTCTACGGGTCTCCTCCAAGGCTACCCAGGAAGCAATTCAGGGGCCTCTCAGCCAGCCCGTCCTCAGTGCATTGCAGCTGGTCACCAACCAGGAAATGTTCCCGGCCATCAAAATCGTCTACCCAGAACAGATGGCCAAGCAGATGGCTGCCGATCAGCAGAGTGACCAACGCACATCCGCCATGGCCGGCTCCGCCCCGGGCAGCGGCGAGTTCCGCCAGGTCCCCAGTCCTGCTCAGGATCCCTATGGCGACTACCAGCGTCAGGCTGGCGCCAACCAATCCTCTTCCGACTCAGAGGCCCATTCGAACTGGCGGACCGAGGCTGCTGAAACCTCCAAGTCCCCGATTGTCTCCGTCAATGACTTCCACGAAGGCACCTATGTGCCCATGACCCTGGATATGCAGGCCGAGCTGTCCGAGCCCTCCCCCACTATGAGGCCAACAGCAGGCGCTGATGCTGACCAGCAGAGCGAGGCGGAGAGGACCGCATCCCGGCCCGCCTTCACTGTGCCCCGCTTCCCCATGAACCAGAACCGGGTGGAGCGCGACCCACAGACCCACCTGAACAAGAACGCCACTTTCGACACCTTTGTCCCAGGAGACTCCAACCGCTTTGCGCGAACCGTGGCCTTGGCCGTTGCCGAAGGATCGGGCCAGGACTTCAACCCCTTGTGTATCTATGGCAGCTCGGGCCTGGGCAAGACCCATCTGCTCAACGCCATCGGCAACTATGCCCTGGTCAAGGATCCCTCGCTCAAGGTCCGATATGTCAACTCGGAGGAATTCACCAACGAGTTCATCGACGCCCTGCAGAATTCCACCCAAGGCTCGGGTCAGATCGCGGAATTCAACCGGCGCTACCGGCAGGTGGATGTGCTCCTTATCGATGACATCCAGTTTCTGGGGGGCAAGGAAGCCACCCTGGACCAGTTCTTCCACACCTTTAATGCTCTGCATGATGCCAACAAGCGCATCGTCATCGCCTCGGACGTGGCCCCCAAGAACCTGAAAGGCTTCGAATCACGACTGATCTCGCGCTTTGACTCGGGCCTGACCGTGGATGTCAAGCCGCCAGACCGGGAGACCCGCGTGGCCATCCTGAGGATGATGGCCTCCATGAACGGGGTCAGCATTCCCAACGAGGTTCTGGATCTGATCGCGGAACGCTTCACCGAGAACATCCGAGAGCTCGAGGGTGCTCTGACCCGTGTCACCGCCGTGGCCAGTCTGAATAATCAGCCGGTCACCACAGCTCTGGCCGAACAGACCCTGCAGGACTTCTTCTCTACGGACGTAGAAATCAAACCCACTGACATCATCTCCCAGGTGGCCAAGTACTTCCATCTGACCTTTGACGATATCGTCGGCCGCACGCGCACCAAGAACATCGCCCTGGCCCGGCAGATTGCCATGTATCTGGCACGGGAAATGACCAGCATGTCCCTGGTAGACATCGGCGAAGTCTTCGGTGGCCGCGACCACACCACAGTCATGCATGCCTACACGCGTATCTCCAATGAGATGCAGGAAAAGCGGGAGATTTACAACTACGTCATGGAGCTGACTGTTCGGCTCAAGCAGCCTCAGAATTGATGCGACACGCAGACCCCAGTGTGGATCGACAGAAAAAGATATCCACCTACTTATCCCCGGATGTGGGCAAACCTTGGGAATAACCCACCGATTTTCCGGGGACAAGTGGTGGATCTTCAGCGAATAACCACATCAGTTTTGTGTATAACTCAGCAAAGATCCGCTTCTGTGGATAACTTGGCTTCTTACTCACATCAATCTCACCACTTGTCCACATCGCTTCAATGAGGTCTATCCACCGCATTGCAAGGATCTGGGAACTTATCCACACCATCCACCGAGCTTATTACGATGACTCTATGTATATTTATGCAATAGTCACCATCACACTCAAGCACATCTCTTCACTCCAACCACATCACCTGACCTATTCGATAGAATGAGTCCAGTTCATTCGTCGACAAGAAGGCCCCCATGAAAGTTGAAGTGAATTCATCCGCACTCTCGGATGCAGTGGCTTGGACCACCCGCATCATCCCCTCCCGACCAGCTTCGCCTATTCTGGCCGGCATCAGGATGGAAGCCTCTGACGGAACATTGAAGCTCTCTGCCTTCGACTACGAGGTTTCAGCGAGGAACCACATCGAGGCAGGCATCGACGAATCCGGAACTGCCCTGGTGCTAGGCAAACTGCTGGCGGACATCACTAAATCCCTGCCATCAGAGAAGACTTACCTATCAACCGAGGGATCCAAGATGACCATCACCTCGGGTAAATCCACTTTTTCCCTGCAGCTGATGCCTGACAGCGAGTATCCCGACCTCCCTGCCGTTCCCGAGCCCATGGGTCAGGTGGATGCTGAGACCTTTATCCAATCCATCTCCCAGTCCATCGTCGCTGTCTCCCGGGAAGAGAGTCGACCGGTCCTGACCAGCGTCAAGACCGAGATCAACGGGGACAAGGTGGTCATGACCGCCACCGACCGTTTCAGACTGTCCCGTTCGAGCTTCACCTGGACTCCCCGCGATGCTGATTTCTCCACCTCGATGCTGATCCGTGGCTCTCTGCTGCGGGACATCGCCCGCTCCCTGGACGAGCACCAGAACGTGACCATGGATTACGAGGCTGACAACCCCACCATCATGGGCGTGGAAAACGCTGGCAAGATATCCACCACCCAGTTGATCGACGGGGAATTCCCGGCTGTGGATCGTCTCTTTTCAGACGAGTACCCCATCCAGGCGGTCATCGCCCGGCAGGATCTGATCGACGCCATCAAGCGTGTGGCCCTGGTGGCCGAACGCAACGCCCCCATTCGCATGGTCTTCTCCGGCAACGAAGTGACCCTGAGCGCAGGCACGGCTGACGAAGCACAGGCCCATGAGGTTCTGCAGGCTGATCTGGATGGCGAAGACATCACGGTGGCCTTCAATCCCAGTTATCTGATCGACGGGCTGGGCGCCATCGCTGAGCCCTTTGTCCGTATCAAAATGACCTCGGCGGTCAAAGCCGTGGAGTTCAACGGCCAGCAGGAGCAGGATTCCGAGGAGTCCATGGATTACCGTTACCTGCTGGTGCCCATGCGTTTCAACAACTGACATCCGGGTAGGTTCGAGGAACGATCGCCGTGCACATCTCCCGTCTGGTTCTGGATCACTTCCGTTCCTGGGAGCACTGTGTCCTCGATCTGGAGCCCGGAGTGTCCATTCTGGCGGGACGCAACGGTCTGGGCAAGACCAACTTGGTCGAGGCCGTCGAGGTCCTGTCCACCGGCAGCAGCCACAGGACCTCATCCTCACTGCCCCTGGTAGAGCGTGGGCAGTCCAAGGCCACCATCAGGGCCAGGCTGGAGCAGGACGGAACCACCACCGACTATGAGCTGACTATTGCCGCCAAGGGGGCCAACCGGGGAAGAATCAACGGCGGGCCTTCCCTCTATCAGCGTGACCTGGTAGGCCGGGTACCCTGCGTGACCTTCAGTCCCGAGGATCAGTTGATGGTCTCCGGAGAGCCGGCAGCCAGACGTGCCGTGCTGGATCAGGCTGGCAGCCAGCTCGATGTTGACTACTTCCAGGTTCGGCAGGATTTTCGCCATGTGGCCAGGCAGCGCGCCGCCCTGCTCAAGCAGCTCTCCCAGTCGGGCCACGACCCCTCGGGTGATGGGCGTGACGCCGCCCTGTCCGGCCTAGAGGTATGGACCGGGCAGTTTATTCGTACCGGGTTGGATCTGAGCCGACGACGGGCGGCTCTGGTAGAAGCCCTGGACCAGCCCTTCAGTGATCTGTATGGTCGGCTGGCAGGCCCTGATCAGAATGCCCGATTGACCTACCGGCCCTCCCTGGAGGAGATCGGACCCGATAGGCAGACCGGTCCCGAGGTTGCCGAGGCTGTCAGTCGTCACTTTCAGCGGATATACCCGGGAGAAGTGGCCCGGGGCACCAATCTGATCGGTCCCCAGCGCGATGATCTGGCCTTCACTCTCAACGGCATGCCTGCCCGGGAGTTCGCCTCCAACGGTGAGATGTGGACCCTGGCCCTGGCTCTGAGACTGGCTCTGCTGCAGGTGGTCAAGGATCGTCGCTCCTTGGAACCCATCGTCATTCTGGATGATGTCTTTGCCCAGTTGGATCGGGGCCGCAGGGATCAGATTCTCGACTTTGCCCGCCAGCAGGACCAGGTGCTCATCACCGTGGCCGCCGACAGCGATATTCCCTCCCTGCAGGGCGCCAGGTTGGTGGATGTGTCCAGGTTGAGGCCCTCGCAGCCATCCGATCCGGCCGCTCAGGATCCGGCCATCGCCAGTGCCATGCAGGATCTACGGCGAACCAGGGGAACGGCCAATGGCGGCTCGGATATGCCGGATGGGCCGGAGGGGAACGACCTGTCATGAAGGCACCCATGGTTGAGACCCTGCACCTGGACCAGCGTCGGTTGCCGGCCCTGGTCTTCGAAGGCTGCACGAGACGGGCGGCCACTCGTCGGCAGCGGGAGGATGACTCCCGCAAGGCCTGGTATGCATTCGGCAAGCCGGGCCGCGACCCGGCCAAGCTGGGAGGAGTGGTGACCAGCCTGGCTGCCGGGAGCGGATGGACCAGCCATCTGAAGGTGGCCAGGCTGCGCAACCAGTGGGACAGTGTGGTGGGCCCCGGTATCGCCGCCCATTCGAGAGTGGTCTCCTACCGGGAGGGCGTGCTGATCATCCAGGCGCAAACCACGGTCTGGGCCACCCAGCTGACCTACCTGGTCCCCCAGCTCAAGGAGACCATTGTCAAGCGTCTGGGCATGCCGGTCAAGCAGATCCGGGTGACCGGCCCCCACAACTACAGCTTCCGCCGGTCACGGTTCGATCCACCCGGACGAGGCGTGCGCGACACCTATGGATGAACCCCTAATCTGCGAATACCGTCTTCCCAGCTTTCTGTAAGCCTAAAGTCCCCTAGCGCTGGTAATCTATAGGTTATAGGGTCAAACGCTTCCAAGGCCCCTTTATGGACGATTTGGAACCTGGTGACCATGACTCGATCCCCCGCTCGACCACGAACGGAAGCTGCTTTGTCGTCAGTGGCCGACGATGGGGGTGCAGAAAGGACTATCCGTGGCAGATCTCAACACTGACCCGTTCCGGACCCCGCAAGAGGGCCGGGAGCATGAGGAGGACAAGCCTCAGGATGATGGCATGACGGGCCAGGATCAGCTGGACGACGCGCAGCTGGATGACTCGCTCTCCCCCGAGCATTACGATGCCAGCGATCTGAAGGTGCTGGAGGGACTGGAGGCGGTTCGCGTCCGTCCCGGCATGTACATCGGTTCGACGGGCCCCAGGGGTCTGCACCATCTGGTCTACGAGATCGTCGACAACTCGGTCGACGAGGCCCTGGCCGGGTACGCCGACCATATCGAAGTCACCATCCTGCCCGACAACGGCATCCGGGTGGATGACAATGGCCGCGGCATTCCTGTGGACGAGGTGCCAGGCGAGGGCAAGAGCGGCGTCGAGGTGGTCATGACCAAGTTGCATGCCGGCGGCAAGTTCGGTGGCGGCGGCTACGCGGTCTCGGGCGGCCTGCACGGCGTGGGCATCTCCGTGGTGAATGCCCTGTCCACCCGGATCGACGTCCAGGTGCGCCGTCAGGGTTACCACTGGCATCAGAGTTTCCGCAACCAAAAGCCTACGGCTCCCCTGTCCAAGGATCAGGCCATGGGGCCGGACGAGGGCACCGGTACCTCGGTGACCTTCTGGGCCGATCCTAAAATCTTCGAGACCACGGTCTACGATTTCGAGACCCTGCGCAGTCGTTTCCAGCAGATGGCCTTCCTCAACAAGGGTCTGCGGATCACCCTGACCGATCTGCGCCCCAACAACCAGGCCGGTGACGAGGTGGCTGGCGAGGAGCAGACCCCGGAGCAGAAGGGCCAGTCCGTCAGCTACCAGTACGCCAACGGCATCAAGGACTATGTGGACTACCTGGTCAAGGTCAGGAAGGCCACGCCTGTGGAGGCCGAGGTCATCGACTTCGAGGCCGAGGACCTGAAGCTGGGCATCTCCGCCGAGGTGGCCATGCAGTGGACCACCGCCTACTCAGAGTCGGTCCACACCTTCGCCAACACCATCGCGACCACCGAGGGCGGCACCCATGAAGAGGGGTTCCGCGCGGCCCTGACCAGCATGATCAACCGTTACGCCCGGGACAAGAACATCCTTAAGGACAAGGACGACAACCTCTCTGGTGACGACGTGCGCGAGGGGCTGACCGCCGTGGTCTCCGTCAAGCTGACCAACCCCCAGTTCGAGGGCCAGACCAAGACCAAGCTGGGCAACTCCGAGGCCAAGACCTTCGTCCAGCGGGTCATGACCGAGAGGCTGAGCGACTGGTTCGACGCCCATCCCAGCGAGGCCAAGTCCATCATCCAGAAGGCCATGGAGGCCTCCCGTGCCCGGATCGCAGCCAAGAAGGCCCGTGAGAACACCCGCCGCAAGTCCATCTTCGAGACGGCCGGCATGCCTGACAAACTTAAGGACTGCCAGTCCAGCGACCCCGAGGAGTGCGAGCTCTTTATCGTGGAGGGCGACTCCGCAGGCGGCTCAGCCATTCAGGGGCGCAACCCCATGACCCAGGCCATCCTGCCCCTGCGCGGCAAGATCCTCAACACGGAGCGGGCCAGTCTGGACCGCATGATGAAGTCCGACACCATCGAATCCCTGATCACGGCTGTGGGCGGCGGATACGGCGAGGACTTCAACATCGACAAGGTGCGCTACCACAAGGTCATCATCATGGCCGACGCCGATGTGGACGGCGCCCATATCGCCACTCTGAATCTGACCCTCTTCTTCCGCTACATGCGGCCCATGATCGAGGCCGGCTACGTCTACGTGGCCATGCCCCCGCTCTATCGGCTCAAGTGGACCAAGGGGCCCCACAGCTTCGTCTACACCGATGCCGAGCGCGACAGGGTCCTGGCCGAGGGCAAGGCCTCAGGCCGGCAGCTGCCCAAGGGCGAAGGGATCCAACGCTACAAGGGTCTGGGCGAGATGAGCTACCAGGAACTCTGGGAGACCACCATGGACCCGGAACACCGCATCCTCAAGAAGATCCACATCGATGACGCCGAACAGGCCGACGAGACCTTCACCATGCTCATGGGCGACGAGGTCGAACCCCGGCGTCTGTTCATCCAGCGCAACGCCCACGACGCCCGCTTCATCGACGCCTGAGACGGACGCCTCTCCCTTTTCACCATTTGAGCTAAGGATCGATTTTGGCAGACGATAACAACAACGACAACAGCTCGGACCAGGACGGCCTCAACCTGCCCGACGGGTCTCGCGAGCCACTCAGCCCCCAGGAGATGGATAACACTGATTATGGCCTTCTCCAAGGCGAGCGGATACAGCCCATTGACCTCCAGCAGGAGATGCGGGAATCCTACCTGTCCTACGCCCTGTCCGTGATCGTGGAGCGGGCTCTGCCCGATGTCCGCGACGGCATGAAGCCGGTCCACCGCAGGGTCATCTACGCCATGTACGACGGCGGATACCGGCCCGACCGTGGCTACAACAAGTGTTCGCGCGTGGTGGGCGACGTCATGGGCAAGTACCATCCCCACGGCGATTCAGCCATCTATGACACCATCGTGCGTCTGGCCCAGTCCTGGTCCATGCGCTACCCGCTGGTGGACGGTCAGGGCAACTTCGGCTCCCCTGGCGACGACCCGGCGGCCGCCATGAGGTACACCGAGTGCCGCATGGCTCCCCTGGCCATGGAGATGGTGCGTGACATCGACAAGGACACGGTCGATTTCATCCCCAACTACGACGGCAAGACCCAGGAGCCTACGGTTCTGCCCTCCCGCTTCCCCAACCTGCTGGTCAACGGATCAGCCGGCATTGCCGTGGGCATGGCCACCAACATTCCCCCGCACAACCTGCGCGAGGTGGCCAAGGGTGTGCACTGGGCCCTGGAGCATCCCGAGGCCTCCAAGGAGGAGCTGCTCAACGCCCTGATCGCCATCATCAAGGGGCCTGACTTCCCCACCGGCGCCACCATCCTGGGCCACAAGGGCATCGAGCAGGCCTACCGGACCGGACGCGGCCTGATCACCATGCGGGCCGTGGTCAACACCGAGGAGATCCGCGGAAGAATGTGCCTGGTGGTCACCGAGCTGCCCTACCAGGTCAACCCCGACCGACTGGCCTCCTCCATCCGCGAGGCTGTGCGCGACGGCAAGATCCAGGGCATCGCCGACATGCGCGATGAGACCTCGGGCCGTACAGGCCAGCGCCTGGTCCTGGTGCTCAAGCGCGATGCCGTGCCCAAGGTGGTTCTCAACAACCTCTACAAGCACACCCAGCTGCAGCAAACCTTCGGGGCCAACATGCTGGCCCTGGTGGACGGGGTCCCCAGGACCTTGAGCCTGGATGCCTTCATCCGCCACTGGGTGGACCACCAGCTGGATGTGGTGGAGCGGCGCACCCGCTATCTGAAGCGTGAGGCCGAGGATCGCGACCATATTCTGCAGGGATATCTGAAGGCCCTGGACATGATCGACCAGGTCATCGCCCTGATACGAGCCTCCAAGGACGTGGAGACAGCACGCACCGGCCTGATGGAACTGCTGGATGTGGACGAGGTCCAGGCTGATGCCATCCTGGCCATGCAGCTGCGCCGTCTGGCCGCCCTGGAACGGCAGAAGATCCTGGACGAGCATGAGGATCTCATGCGCAAGATCGCCGACTATAACGACATCCTTGCCCATCCCGAGCGTCAGCGCACCATTGTGGGCGACGAGTTGGACGAGATCGTCGACAAGTACGGCGATGAGCGGCGCACTCGGATTGTCCCCTACTCGGGTGAGATGAACGTGGAGGACCTGATCGCCGACGAGCAGGTGGTGGTCACTGTCACCCACTCCGGCTTCGTCAAGCGGACCAAGGCCGATGAGTACCGGGCCCAGCACCGCGGCGGCAAAGGCATCCGCGGGGCCAGGCTGCGCGAGGACGACGTGGTGGACCACTTCTTCCTGACCAGCACCCACAACTGGCTGCTCTTCTTCACCAACAAGGGCCGGGTGTACCGGCTCAAGGCCTATGAGCTGCCTGAGGGCTCCCGCGACTCCAAGGGGCAGCATGTGGCCAACCTGCTCCAGCTGGGTCCGGGCGAGCGGATCGAACAGGTCCTCTCCCTGCATGGCTACGATGATGCCGATTATCTGGTTCTGGCAACCAGGACCGGACGGGTCAAGAAGACCCGCCTGGCCGAATATGATTCGCCCCGCCAGGGCGGCCTGATCGCCGTGCGGCTGATGGAGCTGGGCACCGTCACCGACGAGGAGGGACAGGAGGTGCCCCAGAGCGATGAGCTGGTGGGCGCCGCCCTCTGCAATGCCGACGACGAGATCATCCTGGTCTCCCGCAAGGGCATGAGCGTGCGCTTCCCGGCCGACGACTCCACCCTGCGGCCCATGGGACGGCAGACCGCCGGCGTCCAAGGCATGCGGTTCCGTCCCGGCGACGAACTGCTGAGCATGGACGTGATCGCCAAGGAGTCCGAGGATGACCTGCTGGTGGTCACCGATGAGGGCTTTGCCAAGCGGACCGCCCTGAGCGAGTACCGCCTGCAGGGCCGCAACGGCTACGGTGTCAAGGCCATCGCCATGGTGGAGGGCCGGGGATCCCTGGTCGGCGCCCTGGTGGTGAACGAGGACGATCAGATCATGGCCATCATGAAGTCCGGCAAGGTCATCCGCTCCGATGTGGCCGAGGTCAAGCGGACCGGGCGCAACACCCAAGGGGTCACCCTGGCCAAGCCCGACAAGGGTGACGAGATTCTCTCCATCGCCCGCAATGCCGAGCGTGATGACCAGGAGGAGAATGGCGGTCAGGTTGACGTGGCTCCTGCCGCTCCCCTGGCGGCCAAGGATCAGCCCATCGCCACCACCGGAACCGGCGACGGCCAAGGTCTGGCCCAAGAGGACTGAGCAGGTCCGCTACCAGTCTGACAAGACTGGTAGCCTCGTAAGAAGTCGTCCAGGTCCTGCGGCGGTGTGCGCGGACTGGTGAATGCAAGGATCAAGGAGTGCCGATGAGCCAGGATGATCAAAAGCAGGCCAAGGCCGGTACCGGTAAGAAGGGTACAGCAAAACCCAAAACCGGCAAGACCAAGGCTGATGAATCCGAAAAGGGCGAGTCCCGCCAACCCTCATCGGCCACTCCCCCGGCTTCTGCTGCCGGCAGGACGGCATCAGGGCGTTCCGCAAGAACCACAGCTTCGGCTGCCGCTCCGGTCAAAGCCCCTTCGACGACGCGTCCTCACGTGCCTCGGGCCCGGCGCATGCAGCTGTCCTTGACCCGGTTGGAACCTTGGTCGGTGGCCAAGGTCACCTTCCTGCTGTCCATCGCCGGGGCCATCATTCAGGTGGTGTCCGCCGCCCTGCTCTGGATTCTGCTCAACACTATGGGGCTCTTTGACAACCTGACCCAGGTCATCTCCAAGACAGGCCTGGATGCTGGTGGTTTCGACCTGGGCCAGGTGCTGAGCCTGGGGACGGTTCTGAGTTCGGTGACCATTTTCTCTATCTTCGAGATTGTCATAGTAGTGGCTCTGGTCACCATTTTCGCCTTTCTCTACAACCTGGTCAGCTCCCTGGTTGGCGGAATCCACGTAACCCTGGGCGACGACTGACCTCTTCGTCGGCGCAGTCAATCGGTCGATAGACTTAAGCGCGATTTAGACTGGAATTGTGCTCTCGACATACCTGGACTACTTCAGCGGCTCCTTTGGCATATCTCTGGTCTTCTGGCCCTTGGCCTCGCTGATTCTGACCCTGCCCATTCTTGCCCTGATCTACAACCGCTATCACCGGCTCAGGCTGACAGCAGCCATGGCGGCCTACCTGACCGTCTTATATCTGCTGGCCCTGGTCTTCTTCACCCTCTGGCCCATGCCCGACGATCGTGCCGCCTTCTGCGCCACCCATCATCTGACCCCCCAGCTCAATCCCCTGCAGTTCCTGACCGACCTGAGCACAGGCGGCCGGATGGCCATGTTGCAGATTCTGCTCAATGTAGCCTTCTTCCTGCCCCTGGGCTTCATCATGGGGCGGGTCTTCCGCTGGCGCTTCATCCTGGCACTGCCGGTTGCCTTCCTGGTCTCCCTCTTCATCGAAACGGCCCAGCTGACCGGGGTTTTCGGCATCGTGGGCTGCGCCTACCGTCTCTTCGACGTGGACGACCTGATTTGGAACACTTCAGGCGCTCTGATCGGCTACCTGGTGGCCATGGCGGCCAACAAGCTCGTTCCCACCCGTCAGGCTGACGCTGCCCAGCTGGTCACCAACCCCGGGTTTATACACCGCGCCGTCTCCTTGGCTCTGGATCTGCTTCTGGCCACCATTCTGTCCATGTCTCTGGGAATGGGCGTGACCTATGCGGTCCATCGCCTGGGCACCTATCAGCTGGATGGCCACTACCGCTTTGGCGGATTGCTGATCGCCCCATCCGCTCTGGATGTGTTCGGGACTGTGGTTGATCTTGCCATGCTGCTGATCTTTGAACTGCTCATCCCCCTGCCCCGCCGGGGACGGACACTGGGTGCCACCTTCACCCATATGACCGTCGAGACCAAGCAGCGGCATGGCTGGTCCCGCTTCCTCTTCTATCTGTGCCGGACCGCAGTCATCCTGGCCGTCTTCGGCCCCTGGACCGGCAAGGTTCAGACTGCAACGCGCATCCTGGCCTTGCTCCTGCTGGTCTTCTACCTGATCAAGCGGCAGATGCCCTACGACCTCTTGCCCGGGACAGCCTACCGGGAGGACCCGGCTGCCGAGGAGCCCTTCGATGGCCGGCGCGGATGAAGCCTGACCTCGGATAGGATGATGGCGGCGAAGATGATGGCGAAGCCCAACAGATGGGTGGCCGTCAGCTCCTCGTGCAGGACCAGAACCGAGACCAGCATGCCGAACAGGCTCTCAGAGCATAGGATCAGCGAACCCTGGGCGGCAGGGACCCTGGAGAAGGCGATGTTCTGGAAGTTCTGGGCCATCAGGGTCGAGATCAGCGTCAGATAAATCATGGAGCCCAGGGTCGAGGGCGTGAAGTCTGCCGCAGTGGGCAAGGGATCGAAGATCAGCGCGCAGATCAGGAAGAGGATACCGCCGAAGAGCAGCTCCAGATAGGTCAGCGTAGGGGCGTCGAACTTCTTGGTCAGAAACCCGGTGATCACCAGGTTGACCCCGTAGAGCAGGGCACCGGCCAGAGTCAGCAGGTCGCCGGTGCTCAGAGCCAGCCCCTGTCCCCCGCCGTGGGCCGGCAGCGAGATCAGAGCCACGCCCAGGATGCAGATGGCGGCCGCGACGAAGTGCCGCAGGGCCGGCCGTCGGCGGGCCATAATCCAGACCAGGAAGGGCACAAAGATGCAGTAGGTGGCCGTCAGGAAGGAGTTGCGGCCCGGAGCGATGGTGGTCAGCCCCATCATCTGCAGGCTGAAGGCCGCCCAGTAACTGACCCCCAGGATCAGCCCCGGTACCAGGGTATGTATGGCCCCGGTTCTGCGCAGCCGGGGCAGCAAAAAGGGTGTCATGATCACGATGGCGCAGAGGATGCGAATGCCCATCAGCCAGCGCACGGTCAGGGTCTCCATGGCAACCTTTTCGAAGGTGTATCCGGCTCCCCAGGCGGCCGCGGCCATCAGCAGCATCAGACGGGCCAGCCAGGTGGACGGTTTCCAGGACGAAGAGGGTGCGAAGGTAGACATGTTTCGACTCTAATCGTTCCCGTCCACAAGTGAGAATAGATTCGCAAGGTAAAAAATGAGCAGTTCAAACTTATTTGCTTTTTCAAACCAACCCCCCTGCTTGTCAGCGTTCGGCTTCAGGCAAGCGGGGTCTGCCATGCGGACATCTCCGATATCATTGAAGAACGGTGATAACGGCGGCCATAGGTCCTTGGCCGACGGGGTAAGGAGCGTGTGCCAGGATGATCAGAATCGCAGTGGTGGATGATGATTCCATCAGCTGTCGGACCATGGTCAATTACCTGAGCCGTTACCGCAAGGAACGTCAGGAAGAACTGACGGTCAGCGTCTTCACCGATGGCAAGGCTTTTGCGGACGGCTATCGACCCGTGTATGACATCCTCCTTCTGGACATTCAGATGACCCCCATGGACGGAATCGAGGTGGCCCGCCGGGTACGCGCCCGTGACGAGTCGGTGGTCATCGTCTTCATCACCTCCGCCCCTCAGTACGCCATCAACGGCTATGAGGTGGGCGCTCTCTCCTACCTGCTCAAGCCCCTGCCCTGGTTCGCCTTCTCCCAGGAACTGGACCGGTCTATCGCCCAGGTGCGCAGGCGCGTGGACCTGTCCATTCTGATCACCGAGGGTGCCCGATCCACCCGGATCCCCCTCAAGGACATTGTCTTTATCGAATCCGTCCGCCATAGCAGCGTCATTCACACCTTGGATTCCTCACTGACTACGAACAGCACGCTGAAAAACCTGGAGGGTCAGCTGGACCAGCGGGGATTCTTCCGCTCCAACTCCTGTTATCTGGTCAATCTAGCCCATGTAACGGGTATGGAGGACCAGGACTGCATCATGTCTACCGGTCAGCGGCTGCGGGTCAGCCGACCCCGCAAGAAGGCCTTCATGACGGCTCTGACCGCCTATGTGGCAGGTCGGCCATGACCACCACGCACATCCTCAATGCCCTGCCCGACATCCCCCGGCTCTATACGGCCATCAGCGAGTGGCTGGGTTGCCTGGTTTATCTGTTGGCTATCAGGGTAAGGACCTCACGCCTAAGAATGGTGGCTGTGCTTCTGCCAGGTCTGGCTGTGCTCATCGGGGTCCAGTACTGGGCCGGCACCCTGCCTATTGCCTTCTGGATCATCAGTATGTGCCTGGCCGTGGTCTGCATGTACGCCATCATCATGCTGGCTTCGGGGTTGGGGGCGCTGGATGGGGCCTATCTGCTGGCCCGTGCCTTCGTCCTGGCCGAGCTGGTCGCCTCTCTGCACTGGCAGCTGGACTCCTTCATGCGGCCCTCGAACCACAGCCTGTACGACCCGGCCTCCTTGATTCTACTGGTGCTGATTTATGGCGGCGTAGGGCTGCTGGCCTGGCTGGCGGAGCGGCGCAACTTCGCCAATGCCCAGTCTTCCGTGCCAGGACGCAGCGTCTTCATAGCCGCAGTCATCGCTGTGGTCACCTTCGCCATGTCCAACCTGAGTTTCGTCTCCACCAACACCCCCTTCTCCGGTCGGGTTGGCCTGGAGGTCTTCTACATCCGCACCCTGGTGGACCTGTGCGGGTTCGCCACGCTCTATGCCCAGCAGGAACAGTTGCGGGAGAGCCATACCAGCGCCGAGCTGGCCTCCATCAACGCCCGGGCTTACAGCCAACACCGGGAGTACATACGATCCAAGGAGAATCTAGAGGCCATGGGCAGGCTTGCCCACGACCTCAAGCATCAGATTGCGGCCCTGCGCTCGCAGATGGATCCTGAGCGCAAGTCCCAGGATTTCGAAGAGCTGGAGGCTGCGGTCGGACGGTATGGGTCGCAGCAGCACACCGGCAACCCCATCCTGGACGTGGTCATGTCGACCAAGGAGCGCATCTGTTCCGAAGAAGGGATCACCCTGACCATGGTGGCCGACGGTTCCCTCTTGGAGGGGATGTCTCCAATGGACATCTCCACTCTCTTCGGCAACGCCTTGGACAATGCCATTGAGGCTTTGAGGAAGGTCAAGGAATCCGACCGCCGTCTAATCAAGGTGGCCCTGTACGCTCGTGGACAATTCGTGGTGATTCGCATTGAAAACTACTTCACATCGCCTCTGAATTGGAAGGGCAATGGCGAGCTGGCCACCACCAAGACCAGGACCGAGGATGGCCTGCATGGCTACGGGGTCAAGTCCATCCGGCACATAGCCCATCGCTACCAGGGCGAGATAACCCTGCGCACCGAGCATCACTGGTTCAGCCTCTGCGTGCTCCTGCCGCGGATGGGCGATCAATTGAAGCCCATGGCGGCTTCGGCGGCCTTATAACCCAGCCGGATGGCCAAGCGGCCCGGCCTGCCCGGCATGTTGATCATCCTGCAGAGCAGGGTGGAGCGCACGTCGGAGGCGATGACGGGGGAGCGGTGCTCCAGCCTTCGCCAGAGCATGTCCTTGTTCCGGTAGTTGCTGGGCTTGCGTGAAAGAATCAGGAAGACCGAGGTCACCACGCAGTTAATGGACAGATAGTGGATCATATAACGATAAAGTCCGCGTGGAACCGTCCCTGGGTTGGGCGTGGAGTCGGCCATGAGTCCGTTGACCAGCAGCAGTTGTGAGACCCGGGCGATCATGATCGAGGTCTGCACTGACTGGCCTTGACGGCCGGTGTGATAACGGTAGAAATTCGTGTCCAGGTAGAGCAGGGTATGCACCCAGGGCAGGGGCTGATAGGAGTAAATGAAGTCCACGTAGTAGGTGTGCTCGGGCAGGCGGGTGTGGGCCTGGCGGAGTACCTCGGTGCGCAGGATCAGAGCATGCATGATCATGTACTGGGACAGCCCGAACCGGCGCAGATGGTTCCAGTCCAGCACCCGTCCCGGGTCCATGACACTGCGGAAGTTGATGACCCGCTTATGTTTGCGGCCTTCTTTTTCATAGACGTAGTTGGTGACTACCATGTCCACCGGATTCGTACGTCGCGACTGGTCCCGCAGCTGGTCCAGGACCAGACTCAGGGAGGTCGGGTCCACCCAGTCGTCGGCATCGACCACCTTGACGTAGCGGCCCTGGGCGGCTGCCAGGCCGGTGTTGACAGCGCCGCCATGGCCTTTGTTGGTTTGGCTGATCAGACGGACAGTCTGCGGATGGCGCTCCTGGTATGACTGCACCACCTGCGCTGTGGCGTCGGTGGACCCGTCATCGACCACGATGACCTCCAGATCGTCCCCCTCCCGGCTCAGGAGGGAATCCAGGCAGGTCGGCAGATGCTGGGCCATGTTATAGGCGGGGACGATGAAGGTGAGAACGGGCGGGCTCGAGGAGGCCGGTCGGTCAGCTGTCATGAACGATCACTTCGCAAAAGAATGGGTCGGCGGGTATGTCGGCGGGGTTGCCGTAATCCCGTCGGCGGCCGTTGTATGCGACCACTGTACATGATGGGTTTGAGGAAAAGGCCCCGCCCCTCTGGCTGCCGATGCATGCCGGTTCATTGACAGCCGGGGGAGTGGGGCCGGAATTTTACTGGGCGCTCGTCTCGGGTTCGGTGGGCTCCTGACGGAAGATGACCTTGAAGATGGGGAAGAAGACCCAGAAGGAGATGGCCGAGTTGATGATCATGGTGACCAGATCAGCAATGGTGGTCCCCAGGCTGCCCCAGTTCAGGGTGTGCTGGAAGAAGCCGTAGATGGGGTCCTTGTACCAACCCTGCAGCGCTGCCGCGATGATGGTGATGATCACGTAGGCCACCAGGTACCAGAAGGCCGCCTTCCAGACCGAGGAGTTGGACTTGAAGGTGATGTTGCGTTGGAGGAAGAAGTTGATGATCTGGGCGATCAACAGGGTGATCTCCACCGCAAGGAAGTAGGCCAGGCCGCCCCCGCCGCCGTGGCCGATGGATCCGGCCGCGTAGTCGAACAGGTAGTAGGGCTTGCCGCCGACGGTCCCCATGCGCCAGATCTGGAAGTTGGTGCCCACCAGGGAGGTGCCGTTGAAGATGGCCTTGAGCACGGGCATGAGCACCAGCTGCAGGACAGTGACCCCATTGGACAGGATGAAGAAGACGATGAACTGGGCCAGGGTGGTGTGTCGGTCGCTGAACCGCCGCCACCAGCGGACAATCGCCCACTGTGAGGCCGTCGTCGCCTTCCCTTGGGCCGGCTGTTCGGCCTGCTGGCTGTGCTGATCACTCATGATTGAGCTCCTTTCCGGTCCTGCGGTTGGCGGACATGTTTCTGAAGAATCCGGCGATGAATCCGCCCAGCCCCCTCCATAGGTGGCCGTTGGGGATGCGGACGATGGCCTCGACCATGGCCGTATCAATCAGCCCGTTGGTCATCTTGGCCATGGCCCTGGGAGGCATGTTGAGCAGGAAGAGGGTGTTTAGGTCGGGGTTGCCGGTCTTGGCCTCGTGGCGGTTCTCGCTCTTGGCGAGGAAGTTGGCCACGAACCTGGCCATGACGCTTCTTGAGTCCTTCCAGGATGAGAGCGGATCGTTGACGCCGAAGGTGCTGACGGTGCCCTGTCGGACCACCGGGTGGCCGAAGAGCGCTGTCACAGCGGCATCGTCGACCTCCTTGACCCGGCCGGTCAGGTATGCGCCCAAGGCAGGGTCTGGACTCTGCGGGTCGACGGTGCCTTGGACGTTCAGATGCTCGCTCATCTCCATGTTGCGGGCATCGGACCCGATCATGATGGTCCAGTCGCCGGACTCGACCTGCCAGGAGTTGCTGGCCGTGTCGAAGTGCCGGAAGGTCGTCTGATCGAAGTCGATACGGACCTGGGTGGACTGGCCGGCATCCAGGCTGACCTTCTTGAAGCCTTTCAGTTCGCGGACCGGCCTGAGCACGCCACCCTTGGGCGCCTGGACGTAGAGCTGGGGAACGGTGGCCCCCTGCCTGTCCGAATCATTGGTCAGGGTGAAAGTGGCTCCCTTGTCGTCCACGGTCAGATCGGAGTAAGCGAAGTGCGCGTAAGACAGGCCGTAGCCGAAGGGGAAGCGTTCCTCCACGTCGGCGGTCAGGTAGTAGCGGTAGCCGACGAAGAGGCCCTCCCGGTAGATCGACTCGTGGGCAGGGTCGGGGTACCAGTCGGCGCTGGGGCAGTCGGCATAGGACTTGGGCCAGGTTTCCGCCAGGTGGCCGGAGGGGTTGATCCGGCCGGTCAGGATGTTCAGGGTGGCTGAGGCTCCAGCCTGCCCGGACAGACCTATATACAGAACGGCATCGCACTGATCGATCCAATCGGTGGTAACGGGGGAGCCCGCCACCAGGACGACTACCAGGGGTTTGTCTGTCGCGCCCAGGGCCTTGATCAGGTCGACCTGGTTGCTGGGAATGTCCATGTGGGAACGGTCCAGGCCCTCGGATTCGCTGCGTTCATCTAGGCCCACGCAGGCGACAATCACGTCAGCCTGGCCAGCGGCAGCCACGGCCTGGTCGATCAAAGACTGGTTTTTCTCACCATGGCGTTCGTAGCCCTGGCTGTAGGAGGCCAGCTCCAGCCCGTCGCCGTTGCCCTGCCTGAGCAGGTCCAGCATGCTCTCCTGCTTGGCTGCGTTGACCTTTGAGGATCCAGAACCTTGGAACCTTGGAGTCTCGGCCATATCCCCGACCAGAGCGACCCGGGTGCCGGCGGCCAGGGGCAGGCGTCCCTCCCGATTGACCAGGAGGACGGCGGATCCTTCTGCGATGCTCCGTGCCACCTGATGGTGGTCCCGTATCTGGTCTGCGGTCAGGTTCCCATCAGGATCCATGTCAGAGTGGTGGGTCAGCTTGGCCAGCTGCGCCACCTCTTCGGCCCGGGCGTTCAGGTCGGCCTCGTCCAGGCGGCCCTCCTGTACGGCCTTGGCAACCTGTCGCACGGAGTCGTATCCAGCCTGGGGCATCTCCAGGGAGGAGCCATTGGCTGCTGCGGCGACCGCACTGTTGGAGCCGCCCCAATCCGAAACCACCATGCCGTCGAAGCCCCACTCCTTGCGCAGGATGTCCTTGAGCAGGTGGGGATTTTCGTTGGCATAGGTGCCGTTGACCATGTTGTATGAGGTCATGATGGCCCAGGGGTGGGCCTGGCGCACGGCGATCTCGAATCCGGTCAGATAGAGTTCGCGCATGGTGCGCTCGTCCACCACGGAGTCGGATGCCTGGCGGCGCAGCTCCTGGCTGTTCATGGCGAAGTGTTTGGGGGTGGCGGCCACGCCCTGGGACTGGATGCCTTCGATCAGGCCTGCAGCCATATGACCGGCCACCTGGGGGTCCTCGGAATAGTATTCAAAGTTTCTGCCGCACAGGGGATTGCGCTTGATGTTCATACCCGGACCCAGGACCATATTGACGCCCAGGCTTCTGGCCTCGTTGCCCAGTGCTTGCCCCATGGTTTTAGCCAGCTCCGGGTCCCATGAGCAGGCCACAGTGCCGGCTGTAGGGAAGCAGGTGGCGGGCTTGGACTTGCCCATGCCCAGATTGTCTCCTGATCCGGTCTGGCGGCGCAGACCGTGCGGACCATCGCTCAGGACCATGCTCGGGATGCCTGCCCTCTTCAGGGCACGGGTCGCCCAGGTGGATTTTCCGGAGAGCAGCGATGCCCGTTCCAGAACTGTCAGATCCTTGACTTCCATAGTGTTCCTTTTCCGTGACGGGGGCTGATCCTGCGGCGGGAACCCTCGTTGCTTCCACGATTGGCCTCGGATTGGTCGCTGAATTTCATTATTCCCGGACTGCCGAGGCCTATACGAGTGGGTTGCATAACCTGTCGTTTTCCTGGCATGAATGTTGCCTATATACCAACAGGTGTGCTGATCCGCTCCCCGGCGGACGGTGCATAAGTCCGTCCGCCGGGGAACAAATTAGCTTCAGATGGAGGATCAGGCCGTCGGCCCTTGGTCGGAGCTGTCCTCGGACGGTGTGGTCTCCATGCTGGCCGGATCCTGGGCGCGGGTCTGCCGGGCGTCGTCCGCCAGATCACTCAGGGTGCCCACATCCACAGCGCTGCGACGTGCCTTGAACCTTCTGAAGGCCAGGTACTCCAGGGCCAGGAAGATCAGGGCCAGCACAACCAGAGCCACATAGAGGGCGATCTGCCAGGCAGGGGTCTGCACCTTGGGGTCGCCATTGGCGTACTTGTAGCCGTGTACGACCGTATAGAGGATGTTGTGGCTGGCCTGGCGCATGGCCTTGACCGAGGTGGCGCTCTTGTCCTTGACGTGGTTGGTCACCTCAGTAGTGGCCAGCATGGCGTCGTTCCCGTTGCGGATCAACTGGTCGGCGTTCTGGTAACCATAGACGCCGAAGTAGTCGGTCAGGACCATGCCGCGGAAGCCCCACTCACCGCGCAGCACATCCTGCATCAGCGGCGCATAGGCGGCCACGTAGGTGGTGCCGACGTAGTTGAATGAGCTCATGGCAGCCTGGGCGCCACCCTTGACCACAGCAGCCTGGAATGGCTTCAGGTAGATCTCGCGAATGGTCTGCTCGTTGGCCCAGGTGGCCAGCATGTTGTTGCGGTTGGTCTCCTGGTCGTTCATGGCGAAGTGCTTCATGAAGGAGTAGACGCCTTTGGACCGAGCTGCTGCGACCTCGTTGGATCCCATGACCGCATTGATCTCGGGGTCTTCGGAGAAGTACTCGAAGTTACGTCCGGAGAAGGCGCTGCGGTGGATGTTGAAGGCCGGCGCATACCAGCCGGAGACATCCATGTCATGGGCCATGGTGCCGATCATCTCGCCGTAGCGGGTGGCCAGACCGGGGTTCCAGGTGCAGGCCAGGGAGGTGGATGATGGGAAGCCCAGGGAACCGACCTTGGTGAAGTTGTTGTTCAGGGCGGCGGGGCCATCGGCATCGGTGAGTTCGATCTTGCCGATGCCCTTGACGGCCTGGGTGCCATAGCCGCTCATGGCGATCAGACTGTCCATGTCCTTGAAGCTGAGCTGGTCCAGCAGCTTGTCCCACATGGGGTCGTCGTACTTCTTGTCACGCAGCTGGTAGAGCTTGACGTTGTTCTTGGCGCCTGTCGTGGGCATCTTGTCGCTGTCTTTGTCAAACTTCTTGGGATCATAGTTGTCGTTGTTGTAGAAGTGGGCCTTGGCCTCCTCGGGCATCTCGGTGCTCTTGGGTGCCGCCACGGCATCCGCATAGTTGGCGAAGTGGTTGGCCCGGGACAGATAGGTCACCGTGCCCTTGGCATCGTCGAACCTGTTGGTGGCCGCGACCTTGTCGACGGAGCGGGGATTGCTCTTGTCATAGGTGACCGTATGGGCAATGTTGACCGTGTCTGACTGGATCGGACGGTGGGAGTCGGAACGGATTGAGATGCCGTAGTCGCCCTGATCCAGCACGTAGGCCTTGGCATGGTCTGCATCATAGGAGGCCATGTCCTCGTCCTTGAAGCTCACGGGGATGGTCTGGCTCTTGCCGGGATCCAGGATATTGGTCTTCTTGAAGGAGACCAGGTTGGCGCTGGCCTTCTCTATGCCTCCATTGGTATAAGGGGGATTGAAGTAGGTCTGGACCGTGTCGCGGCCAGCCTTGGCGCCAGTGTTAGTGACGGTCACATTAAAGGAGATCTTCCCGTTGGCATGATGGATCGGTCCCATCTTCTGGCTGAAGGTGGTGTATGACAGGCCATATCCGAAGGGGTACTGAACCATATCGTCGTAGTTGATCAGGCCTTCCTTGGCTGCAGTCTCCCAGAAGCGGTAACCCACGTAAATTCCCTCGTTGTAATCCACGAAGGTAGGCGTACTGGTTTCGGGCTTGCCGGTGAATCCGGTGAAGGTGGCCTTGTGGTCGTCCATATTGGTGTAGGTGAACGAACCGAAGTTGTTGTAGGTCGGTGTCTTGGTCAGGTCGCGCACGAAAGTGTCTGAGGTCTTGCCCGAGGGGTTGACCTTGCCTTTCAGGACCTCGCCCAGGGCGGTGAAGCCTGCCTGCCCCGGGGGCGGGCACCAGAGGACGGACTTGATCTGCGGATACTGACCCACGAAGTTCAGGTTGAAGGTGTTGGCGCCGTTGTAGACCAGGACCACCTTGTCGAAGGAGCCGGTGACCTTGGCGATCATGTCACTCTCGGACTTGGATAGCTCTAGGAAGCTCTGACCCTGCTTGAAGTCCGGATTGGCCGTGTCATTGTCGTGATAGGTGATGTCCTTGGCCTTCATATCTTTTGGCAGGTCAGCACCTTCCCCGCCCACTCTTCCGATGACCACCACAGCGGTGTCGGAGAACTGCTTGGCGTCATCCATGAGCTTGCTGGTGTACTTGTCGGCCGTGGGCTCTGGCAGGGTCCAGTCCTGGGCGAACATCTCGACCTTGGGGCGGTCCGCGCGGTACTTGGTATAGAAGTCGCTCAGTTCCTTATTGGTTTTCAGGCCGGCTGAGGAGATGCCATCAAGCAGGCTGGTTGTGGGGTTGTCTGCCGACATGGAGCCGGAGCCTGTGCCGCCGTAGACGGGGTTGGTCGAGGCCCAGCCGAAGACATTAACCTTGTCGGACTTCAGGGGGAGTGTCCCATCGGAATTCTGCAGCATGGTGACGGACTCACGCTGGATGTCCTTGGCCAGGTTCCGGGCTGCGGTAACGGTCGCCGGCTGCAGCTCGTGCTTGCTGGTGGACTTATTGATCAGGTTGGACAAGGGTCCCAGGAGCATGGTTGCCAGGGCTGCGACGACAGCCACGAAGGCCACCAGCCAGGACTGGGAGTGAATCATCTTTCGGTTGGCTACGTTTTTGACTGTGTGCTTGTTCACGGCGATCGTGATCAGCAGGGCCAGTACCAGAAAGACGCCGATAACCACCAGCTGGGGTATCAGCGACTTGAGTACGGCGACCACATCGCTCAGATTGACACTGAACATGTTCGCTACTTTCCTCTGTTCTCTGCTGAAGCTTCACCCGGTCACGACTATGGGCCGGTCACGAAGTAGACGGAGCGCTTGAACTGTGATCCGCCTCCTGGGTGGGCGAGCGACCTTCAGCTGCATCGACACGCCTTTATGCCACGATTTCAGTTAATCATTTACGACGTGTTTCTGTGGCTATACATGCGCGAACTGTCGAATTTGCCGCATAACCTGACTTGTTTTGCGGCGTGTATTTGCGTGTGATGAAGGCAGGTGCTCGCATGGTTTGGCTCGGCATGGCACATATGCAGCAGTTTCCTTTTACGGCGAACGGCAAACTGCCAGAACGGAATCGTCCGGGCTGTCGATGAGGTCGGGCGACCCTTAAAGAAACGGGTTATATCGCAATTGGACTTTTCTGGTTCCATAGCTAGAGGGAGGGTGTACCAGCGTGCAGCCGTAAGACAAGAGATAGATAAGGATACAGTTAAAATAACTATATGACTAGTCGTGCTGACGTAGTTTCCAGTCGCTCGCATATCTATCAAACGCAGATCAATGGCGCACACTTTGTTTTCTCGATGAATCCGGCCCCTCGCCGTGCTCCCATCATTCTTTATCTCCATGGTGGTCCGGGCGATGCCTGCATCCCGCTGACCATGCACTATAACGCAGCCCTGGAGCGCGATTTCCGCTTCATCAACCTGGATCAGCGAGGTAGTGGGCTGTCCTACCATCCTTTTGCACCTGGCGAGGTAGTGACCATCGATTCGATGGTTGAGGACGTTCACCAGTTCGTGCTTGAGCTTCTTCGCACCTACGGGCAGGATTCCCTGATCCTCATCGGTCATTCATGGGGCAGCGTTCTGGGACTGGAGATGGTGAAGCGGTATCCCTCGCTTGTTCGCTGTTATATCGGTCTTGGACAGGTTGTCAGCATGCGCGCTGCTCTTCGGCTAAGACGGCATTGGGGGCAGCAGAGTTGGGGCTCGCGGCTCGCTTCGATCGTCAGCAGAGAGAGTGGGGCTGCCGACGTGGTGCTGATGTTCGATGAGCTGCTGTCTCGTGGCGGGGTTGCCATGCTGTTCGGATCTCTGGAACGGATCATGACCTACCTGCGCTCGCCTTACTACAACTGGTCGCGTCTGCTCAACCATGCCAAGGGGGTGGCTCAATCACGGGCACGCTTGGATGCTGAGCTGGAGCAGGTCGATTTCAGCGGGCAGACCTCTTTTGGGGCTCCTGTTTATTTCATCAGCGGCAAATATGACCGTCATCTGCCTGGCAGTCTGGTTGAGCGGTTTGCAGACGGATTGAAGAGCCCGCATCGGTTCATCCGTTTTGACCGGTCAGGGCACTGCCCACAATGGGACGAGCCAGAACGATTTGCAGCAACGGTTAAGGCTCTCTGCTTGTAGCGCGTGAGTAAGCAGGAACCGCAGCCTGGCTGCACGCGCTCATTCGCATGGTGGAAATACCTCTTGAGGAGAACCAAATCTACTAATATGGGTAATTGAAGATATTGGTTTGAGCCTCGTTGAAGAGTGCGCGGGGCTCCTGGATAGGTGAAGGCCAATTGAGCGGGGCTTGGTCGGCAAAAACCGACACGCCGTAGAAACCGCGAAATCATTGGGTTCCACCGTGATTTCAGTATGCCAATTTGCGGGACAACCCAAGTTCGTGTAAGTTTACTTCTTGCTGCCCGGCAGTGATGAGAACTCTTCGGAGGGCTTGGAGCTGTTGGTGTGGTGGTGGTTTGAGAACTCAAGAGCGTGTTTGTGCTACTTATAGCTTTTTGATTGCCAGTCCGGTGCCTTCCCCTGTTGTGGGGTTTCGTGGGAGCGTGTAATTGGTGTCGGGGTTTTTCGTGGGTTGGTTTCCTCCTT
>NZ_BPWE01000006.1 GCF_020884755.1 Bifidobacterium mizhiense
AAGGAGGAAACCAACCCACGAAAAACCCCGACACCAATTACACGCTCCCACGAAACCCCACAACAGGGGAAGGCACCGGACTGGCAATCAAAAAGCTATAAGTAGCACAAACACGCTCTTGAGTTCTCAAACCACCACCACACCAACAAGCCATTCAACTTCCTCCCGGAAGAAGAACCGCCGTGTTGAGCAGCAAGAGATAAACTTACCACGAGCCGGCCAAAACGCAACTCGGCCATTCTGTGAGAACCCTTAAAACCAGCAATAACAAGCCCTTAGACGGCGTGTCGTCATATGTCCCTTTCTTACTTTGAACCTCGCGAAGCTGGGACTTCAGCGTACCGTTTCTGCTTCATGCACACATTTTATTCACAAGGTATTGCTTGAGCCACTGCTGGGTCGGCGTGTCAGCATAGTCCTTCTGAATTCCGGTCACGGCCGGCTATATCCGATGCAAAGTTCGCCTTTCGCCCTCGATCGCCAGTCATCCACACCCTACGAATGCGAATGTTGATATAGGTGTATATTCGCGCACCAAGTTGGCCTTCGACTCATTGAGTCTATTAACGGATGGTAAGACGGGTGTATGAGCACAACAATTGCAGTACTGACCGGGGCGGGCATCTCGACTTCCGCAGGCATACCGGACTTCCGCGGGCCTGACGGGGTTTGGACCAAGCATCCTGATCAGATGAGCGTCTATGACCTGGACCTGTTCATGAGCGACCGGAAGCAGCGGGAGTATTCATGGCGGTGGCAAAAGGAATCGCCTGTATGGAAGGCCCAACCGGGAGTGGCCCACAAGGCACTGGCCAAGCTGGAGCAGGTAGGCATGCTGAACCTACTGGCTACGCAGAACTTCGATGCCCTCCACGAGAAAGCCGGCAACTCCGAGGACGTCATCGTCAACCTTCACGGGACCATCGGCACCTCCCACTGCATGAAATGCGGTCAGGCATACCGTACGGCTGACATCATGGCCAGGCTTGATCAAGAGCCCGATCCACACTGCCACAAGCCCATGCCCTACCAGGGCAACATGCCTTGCAATGGCATCATCAAGACTGATGTGGTCTACTTCGGTCAGGCCCTTCCCGAGGGCGCCATGGAGAAGAGCATGAGGCTGGCCAGCCAGGCCGATCAATTCTGGGTGATCGGCTCCACCTTAGAGGTGTATCCGGCGGCCTCGCTGGTGCCAGTGGCAGCCCAGGCAGGCGTGCCGATCACCATCATGAACATGGGTTCGACCCAGTATGATTCTCTGGCAACCCGACTCATCCACGAACCCATCGAAGAAGCGCTGCCCAAACTCGTTGACAAGACCATCGCCGGACAGGGATGATTCGCAGACTGCTCCGCCTATTTTTCGAAACAGGTTGACACTCTGCAGATTCCTGATGCCTCCCACTGATGGCTCCCACAGGTTCCTGTGTAAGCCATCAACCAAGTTCAGCAATGGGGATGGCCACTATGGCTATTCGCCCGGTCATGATCCTTGTCGCGGAAGCTTGGAAGACGGGCACCGGACCCTGGTTTCGATCGGGAAACTAGGCTCAGTAGTTCTGATGGACTTGGAAGCCCCGGCTGCGCAAGGTATCCAGAATCTGGGTGATGTGGTCGGGGCCGTTGGTCTCCACAGTCACCTCCAAGAGCACGCCGTTGTCATAGTGGCCGGAAGATTTGAACTGGTCGTGGTTGAGCTCGATCACATTGGCACGCAGATCGGCCAGGACCGTGGCCACATTGACCAGCTGGCCGGGAACGTCGGGCAGCTCCACGCCAAACTGCATGATGCGTCCGCGGGAGATCATCCCCCGCTGGATGACTGCGCCCATGGTGACTGTGTCGATGTTACCGCCCGAGATGATGGGGACAATCACGTGCGGCCCAGGAGCCGACCGGAAGACATCGGACTGCAGATCCAACTGTCCTAGGGCTGCCAAGGAGACGGCACCGGCTGCCTCGACCACCAGTTTGTGCTTCTCCAGCATGAATAGGATCATTTCGGAGATGTCGCTTTCGGTTACCTGGACCAGATCATCCATATAGCGACTGAGCAGAGCATAGTTCAGATCGCCGGGACGTCTGACGGCTACACCCTCGGCAGCCGTACGCATCTGGTCTGCTGCGACCACATGGCCGGCTGTCAGAGACTCACGCCAGGCCGGAGATCCGACTGGAGTGGCTCCAATGACTCTGACCTCAGGCTTAAAGGTCTTTATGGCGAGCGCAACACCAGCGCCCAGCCCACCTCCACCCAGGGGAACCACGATATCGGTGACATCGGGCACATCCTGAAGAATCTCCATGGCTATGGTTCCCTGACCGCAGACGACCTCATAGTCGTCAAAGGGCGGAACAAAGGTCATGCCACGATCACGTGCCAGCCCCAAGGCGTAGTCAGAGCTTTCATCGAAGACCTCGCCCTGCAGGACAACCTCGGCACCATAGGCCCGAGTGGCATCGACTTTGAGGGGCGGCGTGATCCGGGGCATGACAATGGTGGCCTTCGCGCCACGGCTGCGGGCAGCAAAAGCCACCCCCTGGGCATGATTGCCAGCGGAAGCGGTGACGATCCCGCGATCCAGCTCGTCCTGATTCAGCGAGGCCACCTTGTTGTAAGCTCCGCGAATCTTGAAGGATCCGGTCAGCTGCAGATTCTCCGGCTTGAGCAGAACACGATGGCCTATCCGAGCACCAAGGTCATCGGATTCCTCGATAAGGGTGTGGCGGGCCACGCCTTCCAGACGTTGGGCGGCTTTTTGCAGATCAGCGGCGTGATCGGCCTCGAGACAGGCAGTGATTTTTGAAGTATCCATGCTCCAAGTATGGTCGGCTAGGCCCGACTAATGGGGTCAGCCGTCAACATGGTGGACAACAAAACATACCGAAACCAGAACATGTGAGCAATCGAACGTTTGGGCACCCGAAGACCAGACAGGTATGAGAGCAGACCTTATACAACCGAAAACAACCTGACCAATAGTCAAGCGAACCGCCAACCACCAGTGAACTTGACGGATTTCACGAGCAGTCACCGGTAGTGGCTGGTGGTCACCGGTGATGACTGGCGGTCGCCTGCTTTACTTGTCGTCTGTGAGCTGCGCATGCGCCTCGTCAACCACGGTATGGTCATCGCGGAAGTCGTGGGAGACCACAGGCTCATCAGCGTCACGGGCCACGCCGGCACCCAGGTCGGCCAGCAGCAAAGTGACCGCGGTCGGGTCGTTGACCCGCAGTCGAGCCTTGGTCTGGCCCGGCCCGACCTTGATGGTCCAGCCCTTATCGGGCATGACGGCGAACATGGTTTCGTCCGTTTCATCGTCGCCCAGAGCCATCATGAAGTCGTAGTCACCGCTGTTGACGAAGGGCAGGATGGCCTGGCCCTTACTGGTGGCCACAGGCGTGACCTCAACGACCTTGGAGTTCTCCATGATCATCAGTCCCAGACCGACCACAACGCCACGCAGACGATGGAGCAGATCCTGACGCTCCTGTTCGGCCACCTGGGCATCGCTCATCCGGTAATGCCAGGCCACTGCATCGGACTTGCTCTCCACGAAGGAGCGGGGGACCCTGGTGGCCGACTCATCCATGATGGGCCGGATCACCTTCTGCCAGGTATCGGAGTCCGGCAGACCCTGCGCCCGCTGCCACTCGTCCGAGTTGCTGCCAGGCAGGTTGCGGTTCCAGGCGCCATGCTCAGCAATCAGCCCCACCGGCAGGTCACCGAACCAATCCTGCATGATCTGATGGCTGCGGCCGGAGACCAGCAGGAAGTCCACATCAGGATTACTCCCCACCTGGGTCAGCAGGCGGCGGAGGGCTTGGGTGGGCTTGGCCCGCTCAGGACGACGAACCAACGGGGTCAGCGTCCCGTCATAGTCACACAGGACCAGACGACGATGGGCGCCGTCCCACTGGCGAACAATGGCATTGTGGTGATCCATACGCAGCCTCCTATCTGTCATGCCCGGAGCGGACACCTGCCGCAGGGAGTCGAGGAATGAAGTGCACCAGTTGGCTGCAGTGCGCACCTTGAGCCGGGCCTGCATACGGATGTTGCGCCGCTTGGACTCCTCGGGGGTGATCTCCAGGGCGTTGTGCAGGGCCTCGCAGACCATATCGATGTCGTAGGGGTTGACGATGAAGGCATCCGTCAGCTCGTCGGCGGCCCCGCACATATCCGACAGAACCAGAGTGCCGTCGCGCCCGTCATGGCAGGCCAGATACTCCTTGGCCACCAGGTTCATCCCGTCGCGCAGGGGGGTGACCAGGGCTACGTCGCCGGCCGTGTAGATGCCGCAGACCGGCTTGATGGACAGGGAACGAGTGATGTAGTGGATAGGGGTCCAGGCCAGCAGGGAGTAGCGGCCATTGATCTCGCCCACCAACTGGTCCACCTGAGCCTTGAGCCGTTGATAGGACTCGACAACCTCGCGCGACGGGGTGGCCAGCAGGTAATAGGTGACATGGCCTACCCACTCGGGGTACTTGTCCAGCATGCGGCCGAAGGCCTGAAGACGCTCGGGCAGACCCTTGGTGTAGTCCAGACGATCCACCGAAACAATGACCTTGTTGGAGCGACTGCCCACCGAGGAGGCCGCCTGCTTGGCCAGCGTGGACTCGGGGATGTCCTCCTTCATGTAGTGGCTCCACCAGTTGGCATCCGAAGCGGTGGCTTCGTTGGCCGCCACGCCCTCGGCAGTCACCGAGGTGCGGTAGCGATGCCGCGGGGACTTGCCGCAGACCTCGTCGATCCCTCGACGCATGGCCCTGGCCAGGCTGGAGTGGGCGGTACGCCGGTAGAGGTTGTAATCGATGCCGATGGGGAAGGCGTCGATGGCTGCGCGATGGCCATCAGGCATCTCGACCACACCATCCCGGTTGACCGGCAGCTCTGGCAGCAGCCTGTGGAGCGAGGCCAGGAAACTGGCGGAGAAGTCCACGGTATGGAAGCCGATCAGGTTGGCGCCCAGGACGCCCTCCAAGATCTCGCGGCTCCAGGGCAGGGAGCGGAAGATCTCAGCACTGGGGAAGGGCACGTGCAGGAACCAGCCGATGGAGGCATCGGGGTAGCGTTCGCGCAGCATCTTGGGCAGGAGCATCAGATGGTAGTCCTGGATCCAGATGGTGTCGCCCTTGCGGATGAGCGGCTCCACGACCTGTGCGAAGCGCATATTGACCTTGCGGTACATCTCCCAGTCCTCCTGGCGGAAGACGGCCTCGTGGGAGAAGTCGTGGAAGAGCGGCCAGAGGGTGTTGTTGGAGAAGCCGGCGTAGTATCCGTTCAACTCCTCCTTGCTCAGAAAAATAGGGATGCACCGACTCTCCCGGTAGGCCTGTCGGATGCCGGCCAGCTCCTTTTCCGAATACTTCTGCGGATCGATGCCGCTCCAGCCGATCCAGAGGCTGTCCTTATGGGAACGGTGGTAGGGGCCGATGGCCGTGGCCAGACCCCCTACGTTCTGGTGCAAGGTGTAGGAGCCGTCTTCCTGTGCCTGCAGTGACATGGGTAAACGATTGGAGACAATGATCAGACGAGACATGCAACCCGCTTTCTTTTCCCGTCCGTGCCGGAATCGTCGGGATTGACCACGGCGCGGACCCATCGCCCCTGGACCCGGGGACCCAACCGGTCCCACAGGCCCATCGGGGCATCGCTGACTTCCACTCTAGCCGGGAACGCGTGTTAACGGCGGGGTTTTCATCAGAGTCGGTAAACGAAACCCTCCCATGGGGAGAGGCGACCGGTCAGCAGGGAGCTGGCAGTTTGCTCGGGCCGGTAGGTGGATATGAGGATCCGGTCGGGATCCACCGCACCAAGGGCCACGGAGGTGAATCCGGTCTGGTCCAAGCCCAGAAGCGCTGCGGTTTCAGGCGGTAGTGAGGCCGGTCGGCTGCTCAGATTGACCACAACCAGCAGGCGCTGGCAAGGCAGGGCATCCAGAACGCTGGCTGCCTCGGGTCCCGACTTGGGCTCCGGCGCCTGGTCCAGGGAGCGGGTGAATGAATAGATCTGATCCGCATCCGGGTCCAGAAGGGTGAAGTCGCCGGCTGCCACGACCGGATTGGTGTGCCGCAGGCGAATCAGCTCACGGTAGAAGGCCAGGACCGAATCAGGGTCACGCTGCTCGGTTTTGGCGTTGACCTTGTCCCTATTAGCATTGACTGCCAGCCAGGGCTCCTTGGGAGCGTAAGAGGCCGTGAAACCGGCGAACTTAGTGGAATCCCACTGCATGGGGGTGCGGGCATTGTCGCGGCTCATATAAGCCAGAGCGGCCATCATGGACTCCGGATCCTGTTCGTGCGCCTGGTCGACCCGCTGATGGTAGAGGTTGATGGATTCCAGATCCTGGTACTGATCAAGGCTGGTGAAGCCGGCGTTGGTCATGCCCAGCTCCTCACCCTGATAGATGTAGGGCGTCCCCCTATGCATGTGCAAAAGGAGCCCCAGGGCCTTGGCCGAACGCGAGCGCAGCTCCTCGCTGGAGGTGTCGCCCCAACGGGAGACGATCCTGGGCTGGTCGTGGTTGTCGAAGTAGAGGCTGGCCCATCCGGCCTTGGCCACGGCCTGCTGCTGCTCGTCCATGACCACCTTGAGCCGGGAGACCTGGAAGGGGTGGATGTCCCACTTGCTGTCCCCGGTGTCAACCTCGGTCTGAGTGAAGAGGAAGAGCATGTCCAGCTCATGGTTGGCCGGGTCGGTAATCTGCCCGCTGCGGGCAGGAGTCAGGCTCGGAGCCTCTCCGACTGTTAGGTAGCCCTGCCGACCCTGGAAGACCTCGCTACGCATCTGTCTGAGGAACTCGTCCAGCCGTGGGCCGTCCACGCAGAAGGGCACCGAGGACGAGTACCCCTCGGGCCCCACAGGACCGTCAGCGATGGCCGATCCGTCCTCGCCGGGCAAACGGCCCTCGGAGTCGACGGTCTTGGAGATCATGACGATCACATCCATGCGGAACCCGTCGATGCCCCGGTCCATCCACCAGTTCATCATGTCGAAGACGGCCTGACGAACCTGGGGGTTCTCCCAGTTGAGGTCGGGCTGCTTCTTGGAAAACAGGTGCAGATAGTATTCGCCGCGTTGCGGATCGTACTGCCAGGCAGAGCCTCCGAAGTAGGAGCCCCATTGGTTGGGCTCTGCGCCGGGGGTGCCGGGTTCGTGGCCTGCCTTGGCGGGACGCCACCAGTACCAGTCGGCATGCGGGTCATCCTTATTGCGGGAGGCCTGGAACCAGGCGTGCTCATCCGAGGTGTGGTTGACCACCAGGTCCATGACCACCTTGATGCCCCGACGGTGAGCCTGGTCCAGAAGCTCGTCCATATCGTCCATGGTGCCGAAGATGGGGTCGATGTCCTGGTAATCGGCAATGTCATAGCCGTTGTCGTCCTGGGGGGACTTGTAGACCGGGCTCAGCCAGATCACGTCCACGCCCAGGTCGGCCAGGTAATCCAGCCGTTGGGTGATGCCCGGCAAGTCGCCGTATCCGTCACCGTTGGTGTCCTGGAAGGATCGTGGATAGATCTGGTAGACCACTGCGTTGGCCCACCAGGGATTGGGGGTGGCTCCGTTGGTCCGTACCCGGTCGGGCAGCTGCATGCGTTCTTCCTGGGTCATGGTCCTCCTGGCCGGACGGGTTCGGACGTCCTTGTGCCACCCTCACTATAAATCACCCATTCACCCCTGGTTGGCCTGCTCCTCATGATGAACGCGGAAGGCCAGCTCGGCCAGATGGACGCCGTGGGTCAGGAACTCCTGGGTCCGGCAGACGTAGTCATGCTCACGGCCCAAGCGTGCCAGATAGCCGTTGATGTAGTCCACCTCAGTCGGGCGGCCCTTGGACATGTCCTGGTACATGGAGGGGTAGTGGAGGGGATTGCCCACGCGGCTGACGTAGTCCACCTCGTCCAGGGTCTCCTGCCGGGTCTGGATCAGCTGCTTGCCGGCCCGCTCGCAGGCATCATAAGCCTCGTCGATCAGCTGGCGGGACATATCCTTGGCACCCGGGTAGGAGACGAACTGGCCCATGGTGATCTGGTACATGGTGCAGATGGTGTTGACCACCGAGTTGAAGATGATCTTGGCCAGGCAGGTGCCCTCGAAGTTCTCGGTCAGGATGGGGTTGAGATTGGCGGCCTTGAAGTCCTCGGCCATCCGGCGCTCCAGATCGGTGGTCTCCTCGGTCATGGCGCACAGATGCACGGAACCAGCCCCGGACTTGCCGATGAAGTCCACATCGCCAGGCCCATTGAGGACCGTGCCGATCATGGCCGTGCCGCCGTAGATGCGCTCCTTGGGGAAGTACTTGAGCAGCTTGTCGAAGTGACCCCAGCCGTTCATGGCCGAATAGACCACCTGATGGTCGCGGAAGAGAGGGGCGCAACGCTCCAGAACAGCCTCCAGCTGCATCTGCTTGAGCATAATGATCCAGACATCGGGGTCGCCCTTGTATTCCTCGGGGGTGTAAATGTTGACGGGCACCAAATGCCGATTCTCATGATCGCGGGAGACATAGACGCCTCCCTGGTCATGAACCTTGTCAATATTGGGCATCCAGGTATCCACGAAATCAACCTGCAGGCCGGCCTGCTCCTGCAGCAGCACGCCCAGACGATAGCCCATGGCTCCGGCACCGATGACCGTATAACGCATCGAAACACACCCTCTTTGTTCTCTTGACTAGACAACGCACCTCCGGGGACCGGCCCGGGGGATACCAAGCAGTATGCCGAGGCGGCAGAAGGGAACCAAGGCGACGGTCGCATGGTGGACATAAGGACTGGAATATGCCTGAATTCCTGCACCTTGGAGGACTTGGCCGCATACACGGACATCCTGCAATCCCGACGAAAACGTCGACCTAGGCTGGAACCCATGCAGAAAGAACAGAGAGGAGCAGGAAGGATGGACCGGCGGACCCTGGCCATCCTGATCCTGGTGGGCGTGATCAGCGGATTCCTGTCGGGGATGTTCGGCATCGGCGGCGGATCGATCATCGTGCCTGCCCTGGTATGGACCGGACTGCAGCAACGGCAGGCCTCGGCCACCTCGCTGGCTTCCATGATTCCCATGTCGCTGGCCGGTGTGGCCTCCTACGCCTTGGGCGGGCATGTAGACTGGCTGGCCGCCCTCCTGCTGGCCGTGGGCACGGTCATTGGGGCGCAGATCGGCACCTGGCTGCTGGATCGGCTTCCAGAGGTGATCCTCAGATGGCTCTACGTGGGCTTCCTGATGGCAGTCATTGCCCAGCAGCTGCTGTCCACGCCCTCAAGGGAAAGCAGCATCCAGCTGAGCCCGGCGGTGGCCTTGATCATTCTGCTGGTCGGTGTCCTGATCGGAACCCTGTCAGGGTTGCTGGGCGTAGGCGGCGGAGCCATCGCGGTGCCTGCCCTGGCCCTGCTGGGCGCCAGCGATCTGATCGCCAGAGGGACCTCCCTGCTGGCCATTCTGCCTAGCTCCTTGTCAGGGACGTTCACCAACCTTCGTCACCACCTGGTCCACGCCGGTCAGGGGCTGCTTCTGGGCATCGTGGCTGCGCTGACCACACCGGTGGGCACCTGGGCGGCCTCAGGAGTCAGTGCACGAGTGGGCGCCAATCTGTTCGCCGCCTACCTCTGCCTGATTGTCCTGCGCTGCATCTGGGCGGCCCTACAGGTCACCCCGGCCTTCCAGCGGTACAGAGCCAATCACAACCATCACTGAAAAAAAAAAAAACAGGACTCAGCCCTGGCGGTGCCGGGCGAAGAAGTCGGCAAGAATCCCGGCACATGCCTGTTCACACACGCCGCCCAGCACCTCGACTTTTGATCCGGTGTGCGGGTCACGGGGCAGATCCCAGACCGATCCGCAGGCTCCCATCTTGGGATCCCAGGCGCCGAAGACCACCCTGCTGAAGTGGCAGGCCATCAGGGCTCCTGCACACATGGGGCAGGGCTCCAGGGTGACGACCATGGTGCACCCTGCCAGATCCCAGCCCGCATTGAACCTCCGGATGGCCTCCATCTCGGCGTGAGCCAGGGGACGACCCAGGGCCTGCCGCTGGTTGAAGCCCCGGCCGATGACCCGGTCCGAGGCATCCAAGATCAGGGCACCCACGGGCACGTCCCCCCGGTCACCGGCTATGCCGGCCAGCCGCAGGGCCTCCTCCATGGGCGCCTTCCACCGTTCTTGCACGGGTTCAGTCTGGCAGTCCAGCCCGACAGGTTGGTTCAGTTAATCATGCCGGCGATGCGGCGGCGCACATGGTGCAGGTGGCCCTTGGGCCGTCCGGATGTGTCGATGCCCCGCTTGGCCAGGAAGGCACGAACCATCTTGTCGCCTTCGCTGAAGATCAGGACCGTCAGTCCAATCCCCAGGCAGATGAGCCACTGGCTTGCGCTCAAGGGGGCCATGCCCAGAACGCCTGCAACCGGAGCCAGATACATGGCCCCCGCATGGATGCCCAGGGCCACGAACGAAGCCACCAGCAGGAAGGTGTTGTCCAGGGGATTGAGTTGGACGATCAACCTGTTCTCGGACCTGGCCGACATGGCGACGAAGAAATTGAAAAGGACCAGCAGGGTCAGGGCCATGGTCCGGGCGTGGGCCAGATCCATTCCCGCGTTGATGTTCAAACGGAACAGAACAAGGATGCAGGTGGCCATCCAGAGCCCGCAGACGGCAAGTCGCGCCCAGAGCACCCGCGAGAGCAGACCCTCACCAGACGAACGCGGGGGCGACTCCAGCTCATCGCCGTTGCCTGGTTCGAATCCCAGGGCGATGTCCTGGACGCCGTTGGTGACGAAGTTGATCCAGAGCATCTGCAGGGGCAGGAAGAGCAGGGGCTCCTCGGCAATCACATTGACCCCCACGGCGATCATGGCGGCTGCAGCTGTAGAAAGAAGGAAGTAGGCGGACCCGCGGATGGCCTTGAAGATGACCCTCCCCTGGCGCACGGCCTGGGTGATGGTGACGAAGTTATCGTCGGTCAAAACCACATCGCTGGCCTCCCGGGCCACGTCAGTGCCGGAGCGACCCATGGCGATGCCCACCGAGGCAGCCTTCAGTGCCGGGGCGTCATTGACGCCGTCGCCGGTCACAGCCACCACATGGCCCTCGTCCTGCAGGGCCTCCACAATGCGCAGTTTGTCCTGGGGGGAGACTCGGGCAGCGATGGAGGTCTCACGCAGACGGGCCCGGAGGACCTCGTCGCTCATCTCCAACATTTCGCTGCCGGTCAGCGCCTGATCGGTGTGCTCCAGTCCCAGGCGGCGGCCTATGGCGGCTGCGGTCACCGGGTGGTCACCGGTGATCATGACCACGCGGATGCCGGCTCCTGCGCATTCGGCGATGGCCTCGCGCACGCCGGGTCGAGGCGGGTCGAGCATACCCTCGAGCCCCAGGAAGGTCAGGTCGTCAGGTCGACGGCGGGAGGCGGGATCCTGGTCAGAGGAAAGGACCCTGCTGGCCACGCCTATGACGCGCAGCCCCTGGGAGCCCATGGCTTCATAAGACTTGTGTACGGCCTGGGTATCCAAGGGAACGACCTGGCCATCCGGGTCCAGCATGGTTCGACTCATGGCCATGACCGCGTCCGGAGCGCCCTTGACGTATTGGGTCAGGGTGCCGTCCGGGCTGCGGCGGATGGTCATGGAGTGGAGCAGCTCCGGCTCGTAGGGGGTCTCCATGACGATAGGAGCATCCAGGTCTTCAGTGGTCACGGCTCCAGTCTGGTCGGCCAGGCGGGCCATGGCCATGTCGACCGCGTCACCGCTGTACTCGATGCCGCCTTGTTCATTCGGCTGTCTGTGGGCCTCATTGGTCAGAGCCCCGGCCCGAGCAAGGGCAGCCAGACCGCGCATACGAGCGTCGTCGGATACAGCCGCTGCACCTAGGTCCAGGCCCTCGACGGGAACCGGCTGGCCGCCACCCAGGGTGAACTGTTCCACGGTCATGCGGTTCTGTGTCAGCGTACCGGTCTTGTCCGAGCCGATAACGGTGATGGAACCCAGGGTTTCAACGGCCGGCAGTGAGCGGACGATGGCATGGTATTCAGCCATCCTTGAGACACCCAAGGCCATAGCCACGGTCAGCACGATCGGCAGGGCCTCGGGCATGGAGGCCACCACCAAGGAGACCGCAGACAGGAAGGCCCCCGTAGCATCGCCATTGAGGATGGCTCCGCCGATGAAGACGAATATGGCCACCAGGATGACGGCGACGGCGATGCCCACCTCGGTGCGGTGGATGATCCGCTGCAGGGGCGTGCGGCCCTTGGCCACATGGACCAGATCGTTGATTTCGCCCAGCTCGGTGTCGGAACCGGTGGCTACCACCAGCCCGCGTCCACGGCCGCTGGTGACCATGGTGCCCGAGAAGGCCATGCATCGCCTGTCGCCCAGGGCTGCATCGCGGTCCACGGGGTCCGTATTCTTCTTGGCATCCTCGCTCTCGCCCGTCAGCATGGCCTCGTCGATGCGCAGGTGAAGGGCCTCAATCAATCGCAGATCGGCGGGGATACGGTCGCCGCTCTCCAGGAGGACCAGGTCGCCCGGGACCAGCTGGTCGGCGTCAATCTGCTCCATCCTGCCCTGGCGCACCACCCGTGTGGTGGGGGTGGACAGGGTGGTCAGAGCCTCCACGGCCTTGTCCGCCTTGGATTCCTGCACATAGCCGATGATGGCATTGAGAAAAAGGACCAGGAATATGGCCGCAGCGTCCACATAGTGCTGCAGAAAAATGGTGATGATGCCGCAGACCATCAGAACGGCGATCAGGGGGCCGGCGAACTGCTCCAGGAAAAGTTTCCAACGGGGTTTGGCCTGGGCCTCGGCCAGGCTGTTGGGCCCGAAGATTTCCAGTCGGCGTGCGCTCTCCTGCGTATCCAAACCTTGGTCCCCAGTGCGCAGGGTCTCCAGCACAGCCGAGGTCTCTAGGCTGTGCCAATCGGTGTCGTCGAAACGCATGTCAGTCCCTGCTGCCGCTGCGTTCTGATTTTTAATGCTTGTAGATGTCATGGATGATGTCATCGGTCAACCTGGCCTTTCCAAACCGGATCGGTCATTTGTCCCCGCATGCGACCCTCTGCAGTCTTTCTTGCAATCTTCCTTCTGGACCGGGGGATGTCCAAAAGCATCGGGGAAACGATAGCGTGCGCGCAAGTCCCCGGGGTCAAGAGATGGGGCTCCATGGTCAGCCGCCGCAAGCAGTGCCCGCTGGGAGGTTCGGAGCCTTCCCGGTCTTCATGAGTATACCGATTGAGCCGGCTCTTCATGCGCTTACGGGGGTCCCCGGGCCGGATTTTCACAAATGTTCGCCTATCGCGAGCGCAGTCTATCCACCATTTCGCCTTGAGGTGTCAACTTAGCGCACATTGTCCATCAATACTGTTCCTGGATATCGCCATTCCGTATAATGGACGATGCGACGTCGATCCTCATGCGACCCTGCACTCGGAGATTCCTTCATTGGTCGAACGAACCCTACTAGCCGGGCCTGCGGCAGCCCGCCCGGGATTGCGTGGCGGAAAGGAAGCCCGTGGAAACATTCATCCTCATTCTGTGCATACTTGCTGCCGTCCTCGTCTCTTCCTTCATCTCCAGATTCATTCCCCGGATCTCCACCCCCCTGGTCCAGATTGCCTTGGGCGCAGTCATGGCCCTGCTGCCCATTTTTCCGCGGATGCGGCTGGATCCTGAGCTGTTCATGGTCCTCTTCATCGCGCCCCTGCTCTACTACGAGGCCCACACCATCAACAAGGTGGAGCTGCTCAAGGGCTTGCGATCATCCCTTTCCCTGGCCATTGGCCTGGCTGCCCTGACCATGATCATGGTGGGCGTCATCCTGCACGCCGCCTGGCCCATGTTTCCCCTGGCTGCAGCCATGGCCCTGGGTGCCGCCCTGGGGCCCACCGATGCCGTGGCCGTTTCCTCCCTAGGCGAGAGCGCCGACCTCACACCGGACGAACATTCCATTCTTGCCGGCGAATCGCTCTTCAACGACGCCACTGGCGTCATCGGCTTCCAGTTCGCCATCCTGGCCACCGTGACCGGCTCATTCTCCCTGCCCCGGGCCCTGGGCGAGTTCCTCCTCGAGTTCGTAGGCGGCATCGGTTTCGGCCTGATCATGGGCTTCGTGGTCAACTGGCTCTTTGAGTCCGCCCGCCGCCTGGGCTGGGAGACCACTACCACCAGAATCCTGCTGGAGCTCTTCCTGCCTTTCCTGATCTACATGGTCGGGCAGAACATCCTGCATGTGTCCGGGGTCCTGGCCGTGGTCTCCACCGGGCTGCTGGTTCGCTTCGACCACACCGGAGTAGGCCCCAATACGTCCAAAGCCAACATCGTCTCATCCAGCGTCTGGAAAGTGCTCTCCTTCAGTCTCAACGGCGCGGTCTTCGTCCTCCTGGGCATGCTGCTGCCGGCGGCCATGGGCACCAGCTGGCGAGATCGGCGGGTCAGTAATTGGATGTTGGTGGCCACCATCACCCTGGTCTGCCTGACCGTGATCGTGCTGCGCTTCCTCTGGACCGCCAGCGTCCTGATCTTCACCAAGGACCATGAGACCGGCAGCAGACGACGGATCACATCCAAGCTCCTGAGGTCGGCGGCCGTCATGACCTTCGGCGGACCCAAGGGGACCATCACCTTATCCTTGGCCCTGACCATCCCCTATATGACCGACGACGGGTCAGCCTTCCCAATGCGCAGCGAGCTGATCTTCGTGGCCGCCGGGGTCATCATCGTCACCCTGGTGCTGGCCAACTTCGCCCTGCCGCTGCTGGCCCCTTCACAGAGCAGTGAAGTTCCGGCCCAACAGGTCGAAAAATCCATCAAGGTGCTCAGAGGCACAGTCCGGGAGCTCTCCAGCAGGATCACTGACGAGAACCGGCTGGCCATCCAGCACGTGATCAAGCAGTACAACCACCGCATCGCCAAGCTCAAGTCGCGGATCGGCCAGTATTCCCCCAAGGACTTCCAGGACCTGCAGGTGCAGACCATGGAGTGGGAGCAGGATTACATGGAGGAACGGCTGAGCCGGATTGAGGAGGCCCAGGATCAGCTGGAGGAGCGGCTCAAGAGCAAAGACGCCAGTATTGAGCAGGCACCTGCATCAGCACAGCCTGCGACCGAGGCCGAACCCAGCACCGAGGCCGAGACCGTGGCCGACAGGGATGCCGATGCCCAGCTGATCGACCAGCGCAGCGAGCGTGGCGACGACCAGGATGAACTGCTGAATCTGCGCAGCCAGGAACAAGCCGCCCGCAGGATTCTGTCCACCATATCCGGGTCCCTCTTCCACTTGGACAGGGGCGGAGAGCTCCGCTGGAGGGCCTACACGGCTCGCAGGCGACTCAGGGGGCTGCTGCACAGCCAGTTCCACCGCCTGAAGCACCTGACCCAGCCGATCGACAAGGACCGTGTCTTCGTGGCCGGACGCCACCTGCAGGCGGAGATGAACCACTTCCTGATTGAAAAGCTTTACTCCGAGCTGGGCAAGGGCCGCTTCAAGACCGAGGACCTGCTCAACACCATCATCAACCACCAGATGATCGAATCTTCGGCGGAGGGAAAGACCGAATACGCGGGCATGCCTGCCGTCAGAGATCAGGTGGAGGAGGCCAAGCGCGAAGGGTATGCCATCGAGCTGGGCCAGATCCAGGACATGGTCGAATCCGGAGAGATCTCGCGTACGACGGCCAGGAAGATGCGCCGCAACGTCTACGTCATGCAGGTCGATGCCGACTCGGCCCTGTGAGTCGATCTACATAAGGCCCGAGGTCACGTCGATCTCGCCCAGCCACTGGCGAAGGTCGTTCATCTCGCGCATGTCGACGGCATGGTCCAAGTGATCGTATTCGGTGGTGTGCAGCCATACGTGCTCGTCCAGCCAAGCGGCCAGGGCCCGGAATTCGTACTTGGGAACCGTGGTGTCATCCGAACCGAAGCCCAGAAAGACCGGCTTGTTCAAGCCAGCCAGGCGCTCATCCGCCGGAGCAGTGCCGGGCACTAGGCCTGGGGCAAGGAACCCGGACAGGCATATGGACGCCCGGTAGCGCTCAGGGTTGACCCGAAGCAGATGAACCGCCAGCATGGCTCCCTGCGAGAAGCCCATGGCCACCACAGGTCGGTCCTCCGGGATGTTGGCTGAAACCCAGGTGTCCACAGCCCGAGCCGCTGCATAGCCATCCCGATCCAGGTCCTCCTGTTCGGGACGCATATCGTGAAACCAGGTGTACCCCGGGCCGAACATGCCGCGCTCGCTGCCCGGCACCACCATGGGCGCCCGCAGGGATGCATAGTCGTTGTAGGGGGCCACGTAGCGCATCAGGTCAGCCATGTCCTCCTCGTTGGAGCCCCAGCCGTGCATGAGTACAAAAATGGGCCGCGAAGGGTTACCTGTGCCCTGCTTGCGGGACCAACGAACCTGCTCTACCTTGAGCTCCTGTCCAAAACGTCCCGGCACCACCGTGGAGGGCCGACCCACCAATCCGCCATCATCCTTTTGTGCTTGATCCATATCTGCCACGATAGTCGACTGGTCCGGTCATTCAATGCTGACTCATGAGCGGCTCGGCCTGGCCACCCCACTGGCCCTGCAGTCCGGTCACTTGGGCCTTACTACCCACCACCATCCAACGCTTGCCGGTCAGCAGCCATAGATCCTGGGGCTGCAGCCCACCTCCGTAGCGGGAGAGCAGATCAGGCACGCGGGCGCGGATGGGACCCTTGGCCAGAGATGCCGCAGAATCGTTGTCGAAGACCACGTAGGCCATGGTCGTATCCGTACAATACCGGGCCTGGGAGATGCCCACATACCCATCTAGGCCGATGTCATGCCAACCCGAAGCACACTGACCGACAGCCTTGTCGATACCGCCGGTCATAGCCTGGGCCGAACTGATGGGCGCTTCGTCACGCGCAGGAGCCTTGATGATGCCCTTGGGAAAAGAGTTGGCGATGAGCAGGCCTGCCACGGTCAGGAGCATTCCACAGATCAGAAGAATAATGCCCGCTGAGCCCACCGAGGGCCGGTTCGGGATTGTTCCGGAGTGACGGGCTATGACGACCAGGATTATGGTCAAAAGGGCAAAGGCCACGGAGACCCCCACCCAAGCCGAGATGCCCACCTGGCCTATGACCCCCAGCCTGGAGGGGGCTATGGCATGGGCCAGCAGGGCAGCGCCCGCCAGGGCAGAGACCAGCCCTGTGACTGCTGCAAATCGACTCCAGATGTTGGCATGGGCTATCTGAATAGGGCGCTCATCAATATCAGGGCGAGGAGGATAGGAGGCTGGCAGACCCTCGTCATACCCGCTGTCCGCCAGCCGCTGATCCAGCTGGTTGAATCCATCGGCCATCGACCTCGCCACCTTTCACGGTTGGTTTCAGTCTATGGGGACGGACACATGCAGACCAGCGACGGCGGCCAATGCTTCACCATCCCAACATCCTGCTGGGCTGATAGATGGGCATATTAGAAGCGCCTAGTTACTTATCGCCGCGACGTTCGGCACCAGCACAGGTCCGATGACGGCGAAAGAACCTGGAGCCCGGTTGGAGTTCAGCCCTTGATGTCTCGGGGATCCTTCTTGCCTATGGTGCGCTTGTCGCGGATTTTGTTGCCACCCTTGTTATGGATGTTGACCTCGCCGCCGCCGGACCGGTCTGCAAAGACCTTGGCCTGCTTGGTGGCCTCCGCCTTGGTGGCGAAGGTGCGGGAGACACGTGAAGCCCCGGCCCGCTTGACTGTCCAGAGATCGCGATCCCCGTCGTATTGCACGTGATAATCAGCCATGATGGCCGTCCTTTCCATACTTCCCTGTACCCCCTCATCTTCCACTGCCCGACCTGAGCCACTGTGCTCCGACACTCCAGAATTCTCAGGAATATTGTTCATCAAAGACCCGGCCCTGTGTTGCAGCTCCTATCTCAAATACGAAGTGGCTCTGTGATTAGAGCGGAGTCCGGCGACAACTCGACATGATCCCGCAAATACCAAAAAGCACACGCATGACTTCGGCATTTATTCTTCCGCGTTTGTTATTGAGCAATAATTTTCAAGAGTCTTCTTACCTAGAACCAACAAAAGCCGTTTAGGAATAAGGCGCTTTGCGGAGATATACGGACTCGATAAGCCTATGACCTGGAAACACCCACGTAAGCACCTCATATTTCATATGTCAGATTTGCGACATATGGCGCGAGCTCAAAACCAGATTATGTTAATAAAGCTCAAAATATATACAAATATGAAAGGTTTGAAATCCCGATCTTCATCGACATGTCCGTGAATCCGACTGGAGCGGGCGACGGGAATCGGACCCGCCTCTGAAGCTTGGGAAGCTTCCATTCTACCAATGAACTACGCCCGCAAATCCGGCTACCGTGGTCAGACCTCGGCCAACCGCATGCGAGTCACCATGGTAGCAGGTCTCAGCGATGTGCGCGAATCACCAACTCCGGGCACGGTTGCGAGACAGGTCTTCAATCCACTTTCAGACGGTGCCGTCAGGCTCGATCAGGTCGGCCACCACCGTGGAGCAGGCTCCAAGCAAGGCGGCATCCTCACCCAGTGCCGAGCGGTCGACCACCAGGGGCCGCCGGAAATCAGTGGCCAGGGCATCGTTCATGGTCTTCTCCATGGCACTTAGGAAGATGCGGTTGACCACCCTGGAGTCGCCCAGGACAGCCACGCGAGGAATGTCCATAAGGCCGGCAGGCATGGTCAGAACACGGCCCAGCAGTTCACCGGCCCGGCGCAGAATGCTAGCCAGATTGTCAGGATCCCGGTCCATTGCAGCAGTCAGCTTGGGAACGCTGATCAGCGATTCCAGGCAACCGCGCTTGCCGCAGCGACACTGAGGACCGGTGGGGTCCACCACCACATGGCCGATCTCGCCGGCCGCACGGTTGCAACCGGTCACCAGCTCGCCGGAGACCAGCAACCCTGCCCCAACTCCGTCGCCCAGATGAACCAGCAGCAGGTCGGACTGTCCTGAGCCGAACTGCTGCTCGGCCAGAACCTCGTTGTTGGCATCGTTGTTGACCGTCACCTCCAGGCCGGTCTTCTCATGCAGATAGCCACGCAGATCGGTCTGAACCCAGCCCAGGTTGGTGGCATCATCGACCACGCCTTCAGCACTGACAATGCCGGGACTGGATACGCCGATGCCCATGATGGGGTGGGTTGCACGTTGCGTCAATGAATCGGTCAGCTCCCCGACCAAATCCAGGGGAACCTTGCCGTCAGCAGTCAGCGGAATCTCCTCACGCGCCACCACCTGCCCAGTCAGGTTGAGCACCGCTCCCCTGAAGACGTAGGGCGTGGAAAGGTCCAGGGCCAGGATGCTGCGCCCGTCAGGATTGATGCGCAGCAGCCGTCCCCGCTTGCCCGGCCCGGTGGATTTGCTATAACCCACCTCCATGAGCAGATGCTCGCCCAGCAGCTCGGCAACGATGTCCGATATGGCGACCCTGGTCAGCCCTGAAGCGCGGGCCAGATCAGCCCTGGTCATACTGACATCGGGGTAGAGCAGCCTGAGCAGGATGGCTCGGTTGTGATGCCGCACCGACTTGGGCAGCGCCTTGGACAGGTTGCCGGTATTGCTGGTCATAATTCGCCTGACGATAGATAATGCGGGAACGGGGACCCGCCATGGGGATTGGGCCTTGAACCCCGTGACCATGCCCATCCATGCTTGCTTCTTATATTGTAAACTTCCTTGCCCTGGCAGACCCAGATCTCGTCATAGCAGTATCAAAACGGTTCGTTTTCAAGACCGCGCAATAGCATCGCAGACAAGACCACGGGGGCTGCCAGTAAAAAGTTCAGTTTCCTAACAATTACGTGTTAGGCTGTGAACAGATACCAGAAACAGCTGCATCCCCTCGCTGAGCAAAGGAGCGATCGCCATGACCACGACATCGAACCATTCGGGAGACTCACCGTCCGCTATCAATCCCCGATACCTGCTGGGCAACGAGGCCAACCGCATCTTCATGGCCTCGCAGACCTACGGTTTCCTGGACTTTGGGCGCGGGTTCCCCACTGAGCAGGGCGGCGCCGGCTGGCTCAATGACGACGGAAGCATCGACCCCGACCAGGGCATCCAGACCTGGATCACCTGCCGGATGACCCACGTCTACGCCATCGGCAGCCTCCTGGGCTACCCGGGAGCGGCGGAACTGGTTCACCGTGGTGTTCAGGCCCTTCAGGGCAACCTGCACGACGACGAACATGGCGGCTGGTACCCCTCGGTCTCCTGGCAGGGCCAGCCCGAGAGCGGCAAGTCCTGCTACACCCACGCCTTCGTAGTCCTGGCTGCCTCCTCGGCCATGCTGGCTGGCGACCCCGACGGGCAGGCCCTGCTGGATCAGGCACTGGAGATTTTCAACCGCTACTTCTGGGATGACGAGAAGGGCCTGGCCGTCGACACCTGGGACAGCGGCTTCACCCGGCTGGACCCCTACCGGGGGCTCAACGCCAACATGCACAGCACCGAAGCCTTCCTGGCCGTGGCCGATGCCACCGGCAAGGAGGACTACCGCGAGCGCGCCGGCCGCATCATCGACCAGGTCATCAGCTGGGCCGAGAACAACCAGTGGCGCATTCCCGAGCATTTCAACAGCGACTGGCAGGCCGACCTGGACTACAACCAGGACAACAAGGCCGACCAGTTCAAGCCTTACGGGGCCACGCCGGGCCACGGAATCGAATGGGCCAGGCTGATCACCCAGTACGCCCTGAGCAAGTTCGATCAGGAGGCCGACCGCCGCCGCTATATCGAAGCTGCCGAGCACCTGTTCGCCAGGGCTGTTGAGGATGGCTGGGCCGCCGACGGAGCCGAAGGTCTGGTCTACACCACGGACTGGCAGGGCCGCCCGGTGGTCCACGACCGCATGCACTGGACCCTGGCCGAGGCCCTGAACACCTCGTCCACCCTCTACGCAGCCACCGGCAAGGCCACCTATGCCAACTGGTACGCCACCTTCTGCAGCTACGTAGACCACTATCTGATCGACCACCAGGGCGGGTCCTGGTGGCATCAGCTGGATGCCGACAACCATGTCATCGGCACGGTCTGGCCCGGCAAATCCGACCTCTATCACGCCTTCCAGTCCACCCTGATTCCCTACAACGACCCGGCGGTCTCCATCGCTACAGCCATCAAGCAGGCCTGCGGACAGGGACGGACGGACCAGGGCCAGGCCCGCTGAAACCTCATGGCAACATCGACCCCGCATCCCAGGGCGGACACAGATAGCGTCCAGGCCGGCCCGATCAGCCTGGGAATCGACATCGGCGGCACCAAGATCGAGGGCGTGGCCATGGATGGTGACGAACACCTGCTGGCCTGCCATCGAATCCCCACGCGCGAGGGCAACAAGGCGGTCCATGACGACACAGTGACACTTATCCGCCACCTGCTGGATCAGGTGGGCCCAAACCAGGGCTCGGTCACCGTAGGCTTGGGCATCCCGGGGCGCGTGGATGCCAATCGGGGGATGGTGGATGACGCGGTCAACCTGGGCATCCGCCACATGGCTCTGGGCCCCGCCGTCGCCAAGACTACCGGTCTGCCCGTCCGCGTCGAGAACGATGTCAACATCGCTGCTCTGGGAGCTGCCTCGCAGACTGGCGACACTCTGATGGCCCCTGGAACCACACCCCACTCTCAGGCTGCCGGGGACCAGGCCCGACACCCCGGGTCAGAGCCTGGGCGTGACGAACCCAGGGCCCTGCCCGACCAGGATGACCACGTGGTGGCCTTCATCAACCTAGGCACCGGTCTGGCAGCAGGCATCATCCGCGGAGGCAGGATCGAACACGGAGCCAGCGGGGCAATCGGCGAAATTGGCCACATCTCGGTGGATGCCCACCAGTTCCCCTGCAAGTGCGGTCAGTGCGGCTGTCTGGAGACCGTGGCTTCAGGCTCGGCGGTAGAAGCCCTCTGGCCGGGAATCGCTCACCCCCTGCCTGACCTGATTGCCCAGGCAAACCAGGGGAATCAGCGTGCCCAGGAAGTAGAGGACATCATCGGCCATGGCATTGCCCTTGCCGTACAGATTGTGGCCCTGACCATCGATCCCGCAGTCATCATCCTGGGCGGCGGCATGAGCAGAACCGGTCAGCCCCTGCTGGATCTGGTCACCGAGCATCTGAATAGGAGCGCGATCTGCAGCCACTTCATTGCCTCGCTGAGTCTGCCTGACCGGCTGCGTCTAGCCCCGGCCGACCTGCCTATCGCAGCCATCGGCGCCGCCCTGGCAGGGCGCATGGCCGTCGATAGTCGCCCATCTGACCTTATTGGAAAGGAAATCGCATCATGACCGAAATCATCATCGTCAAGTCCCAGGAGGAAGCCGGCGAAATCTACGCCCGCTGCACGGCCGACCTGATCCGGCGCAAGCCTGACTGCGTGCTGGGTCTGGCCACAGGTTCCAGTCCCCTGGCGGCATACCAGGCGCTGGCCGATCTGGTCCACAAGGAGGGAATCGACGTCTCACAGGTACGCGGCTTCGCCCTGGACGAGTATGCAGGGCTGGATCCGGCCCACCCCCAGTCCTATCGGTCCACCATCGACCGGACCGTGGTCGAACCCCTGGGACTGGACCCCGCCAAGGTGAGGGTGCCCAATGGGAACCTAGACACCATCAAGGACGCTGGCCGGGTATACGACCAGGCCATCGAGGATGCCGGCGGCGTCGACCTGCAGATCCTGGGCATCGGCACCGACGGGCACATCGGCTTCAACGAACCCGGATCCTCCCTGGCCTCGGGCACCCGCATCAAGACCCTGACCGAACAGACCCGCATCGACAACGCCCGCTTCTTCGACAACGACATAGACCAGGTGCCCACCCACTGCATCACCCAGGGGATCGGGACCATCCTCAAGGCTCGCCAGCTGGTCCTCCTGGCCTTCGGCGCCGGCAAGGCGGAAGCCGTGGCGGAGAGCGTGGAAGGTGGCATATCATCCTTCTGCCCAGCCTCCGCTCTCCAGATGCACCCCCACGCCACCGTGATCGTGGACGAGGCCGCCGCCTCCCGCCTGCGCAACCGCGACTACTACAAGTGGGCATATGCCAACAAGCCTGACTGGCAGTCCATCTAGAAGGCAAACCAAACATGTCCAAGGAAGCATACGAGTCGGCGGGGCTCGCGGTCGAGTCATCCCTGAATGGACCGGCCCATCCCCTTGTCCTGACCGGCGCAAGACTGATAGACGCCCGAGGAATCAGGGAAGATAGCTGGATTCTGGCCCTGGAAGGCAGGATTGAACAGGTCGGACAAGGCAGGGAGAGCCTGGAATCCGCACTGCGAGCTGCTGGCCTGCCCAGCCTGCCGCCCTCCTTCCAAGCTGAATCCGATAACCATGACGTGAATGCGGACGGTGTGGAGTTCATCGATGCGACCGGCTTCATCCTCACCCCTGGGTTCATCGACATCCACTCGCACGGCGGCTGGGTTCACTCCTTCGATGACGGTGACGAGGCCATTCGCACAGCCAGGGCCTGCCATATGATCCATGGAACCACCAGGCAGGTGCTCAGTCTGATCACCAATCCGGTCGACACGATGTGTACCAATCTGCGCTCGGTCAGGCGGGTCATGGACTCCAGACCCGACGTACTGGGCGCCCACTTGGAGGGACCCTTCATCGCCCTCTCCCGTAAGGGGGCGCACGATCCCAAGTGCCTGCGCGACCCTGAACCCGCTGTTCTCGACAGTCTCCTAGAAGCTGCCGACGGTTGCATACGCCAAGTGACGCTGGCCCCCGAGCGCGACCACGGCTACGAGGCCATATCCCGCCTGGCCGGATCCGGCGTGGTGCCTGCGGTCGGCCATTGTGATGCCGACTACGACCAGACCCGCCGTGCCTTCGATGCCGGTGCCCGCATACTCACACATGTTTTCAACGCCATGAACGGCATCCACCACCGTCAGCCGGGGCCCATTCCGGCCGCCGTGGAGGACCGCCGAGTCACAGCCGAGCTGATCAACGACGGTTTCCATGTGCAGGACCCCTGCGTCGATCTGGCCTTCAGGCTCTTCCCCCATCGGGTAGCCCTGGTCACCGATGCCATGGAAGCCACCGGCTGCGAGGACGGCGCCTACAAGCTGGGTTCCCTGGATGTAACCGTGAAGGGCGGCCACGCCCGCCTGACCTCCAACGGAGCCATCGCTGGTTCAACCCTGACCCTGGATGTGGCAGTCGGCCGAGCCGTCCAAGCCATCGGCCTCCCAGCCCCACAAGCCGTGGAAGCCGCCACTCTGACACCTGCCCGGGCCCTGGGACTTGACCGCCCCAACCCGATCACCGATGCTCCGCTGGGTCTTCTGGCACCTGGCTATGCTGCCGACCTTCTCCTCCTGAACCCGACCGACTGGTCCGTCAAAACCGTGGTCTGCAGCGGGCACAGAATTCAGATCTAAAGCACGGATAGCCAAGGAGCAGCGGGGAGGAACCACCGCTATGGGCAGGCGGACGCCTCGGACCGCTGCTCTCTCAATACCCTACCTGGGCTCCATGCCCGGAATTCACCTGGGTCTGCCCCATCTCCTGGCTCATCTGCATCAGGCGGGCTATGCGCTCATTGGTGGGCGGATGGGTGGAGAAGAGCCTGCTGAATCCTCGAACAGAGAAGGGATTCTCGATCATCATGGCGGCGGCGCTCTGGGTGCCGGCGGTCTGCGGCATAGGCGCGGCCTGAGACCCATAGGATATTTTGTTCAGCGCCGATGCCAGAGCCGCCGGGTCCCCAGTCAGCCGACTGCCGTCCTCGTCGGCGTCATACTCGCGGGTGCGCGAAATGGCCATCTGAATCAGGGAGGCGCCCAAGGGGGCCAGAATCGAGCTGATTAGCACGCCCAAGAGGCCAAAGACGCCGGAATCGTTATCCCTGTCCCGGCTGTCGCCGCCGAAATACATGAGGGAGTATCCCAGATAGGTGATGACTGTGGCCATGGCCGAAGCTACGGCAGAGGTCAGAATGTCATGGTTGTAGACATGCATGAGCTCGTGGCCCAGCACTCCGCGGATCTCACGCTCGTTGAGGATGCGCAGGATCCCCTGGGTGCAGCAGACGGCAGCATGGCGCTCGTTACGGCCTGTGGCGAAAGCGTTGGGCGAGTCGGTGGGGGCGATGTAGATGCGGGGCATGGGCTTGCCGGCCCTCCCCGACAGCTCTCGGACAATCCGATAAAGGTCGGGAGCCTCCTGCTCGCTGACCGGCCGGGCATGCATGGAGGCGATCGCCACCTTGTCGGAGAACCAGTAGGACCCGAAAGTGGTGGCCAGGCCTATGAGGATATAGATGCCCAACGTCCCCTGGCGACCGCCAGTCAGCCACCAGATGAGCATAATAACGGCCCACATAAGGGCGAACAAAAGCGTCGTTTTAAGGCCGTTGAAATGTCCGTGAACCTTCAGCTTGCCATTCATGGGTTCCATGGTAGACAATGCCGCTGAATTTTTGCTGAACGACCGCTGAAAAGATGAAACTGTCGATGTCCCCTCTTCATCTCAGAACAATACGATTGGATCTCCGCTCTTCTTGTCACGAGACTTAGGAACATACCGGGCTTTCTTCAACCTCCCGTTTTCATCGAAGAATCGACGCAGGCTCATGGTCTCCACCCCAAAATGGTCAGCGATGTTAGGAATCTTGGGCTCTTTCTTCATGTGCTGACCCTGTTGCAGCGGGACCCGGGCCTCATCCGTCACGATGACTGCTCCCTCGACTTTGGCCACGGCGATCAGCCAGGGATCCGCCTTGCCCTCTGGCTCCCAACATTGGCGTGACTCTTCTGCGTAATGCCCGCAGGTGACCAGATAATCCTGGATTTGCGCATAGACCTGCGCATACCTGTCATCCTTATGACTTATTTGGCGGCTTTTGAACACTGCACGCACCCAAAGATCCAGCATATCGGGATCAGCGGCTTGCTCGTTGACCAGCTCGTCGTAGACAACATCCACCATGGCAATCGCCTTGTCCTCAGCCAGCTTTTCCATCCAACGCCAGAAGGGGTGAAACTCCTTGTAGTCGAAAGGATGGTTGAGCCGGTAGGAGGCGATGAAAATGTTGGAATCAGGCAGGTAGAGGGTAGCGGTCATATCAGCTTCTTTTCACGAATCAATCCCTGATAAGACTGCGGGGAACGCACCCCCACCAGGTCGAAGCCCTCAGTCGGAGCCAGTCTGCCCCCATCCATGGCGGCATTGATCAAGCGGACGAAACCGGTATCAACCCTGGAGGCATTGGTCCTGTTGCCATTACCATGGGACTCCCGCTCCTGACGATGAGCGGTCTTGTCCTGAAGATGCCGATCCATTCGTGCCCGCAGCTCCTCAAGCGTATCCTCGCCGGTCAAGCCGAACTGATGGGCTTGTATCCCCGTGGCCAAGGCACTCAGATGGAAGTCGTCAGCTATGGACTCCGCGGCATCGGCCGGCTCTTTGCCCTCGTCCAGCTTCTCCTGCCAGAGCCGCCGGAAGCGCTCATCACCAATCACGGCCTTTACCACCGCCCGGTTTATCTCACGCTCCGTGGCCTTGCGGTCTCCTTGGCCACCGATGCCGTCGAAGAGCTCCTGAGTGCCCAGCAGGACGTGCCCCACCTCGTGAATCAAGGTGAAGATCATGCCGTCAAAGGAATCGTTTCTGTTGATGAACACCAGCGGGGCCCTGTCGTCGATCAGCACGAATCCCCGGAACTCCTGGAGATCCAGTTTTCGAGAACTCACGGAGCCCACCTGGGAGTTGAGCATGATCATGATGCCCGCATCAGATGCCCGTTCCTTGAGCTGGCGGAAACGGTCGCTGGAATTGCCGCCCTCCCAGGCAGAGCGCCCATCCAACCCAAGGGTGGAGCGAAGCGCATCAGCCAGGGCATCGTCATGCTCGGCATCTCGCACCGAACCTACCAGCGGGTTGGCATCCAAGCCAGACTCAAGCAATTCATCCCTGGCCCACTCCTGCCTGAACCGCATCTGATCGATGGTGTCCTGCAGGTTTTTGCTGGGCTGCACAGACGTGTTGCCTACGGTCCGGTAACGAACCAGAGGCTCAGAACGACGCTGGGGCACAACCGACCGGACCAAGGCACCGAAGGGCACATGCAGGGCCCTGCTGAGCTGCTCTACCTTGTTGAAGGATACGGACACGGGTTCCTTGGATTCCAGCCAATCCGGCAACTGGCCAAGCCCTCGGCGCTGAGACAGGGCCACTGGATCGGCATCACCCTCCTCAACGGCCCACTGGAGGGTGGCCGGATAGAGAGTCAGGTTAGCCATGTCACGCTCCTTCGATTCCGTGATGGGCTCTAATGACAATGATAGCTACGCGAGGCCCATCCGTCTGCAGTAAGCACCCAGTATTGAATACTAAGAAAATAGGACCTGGACGAGGATTCATAAACCTCATCCAGGTCCTGTCACTGTCAACACAGGCCTAAGAGCGATCGCCTACTCGCCGTGGGCAAGCTGACGGAGCTGCTCGGGGTCAATGACCTTGATATGCTCGCGGCCGACCTTAGCCCCCTCGGCCCGCTCATAGGCATCCACCCGCTTCCAGCCGGCAAAGTCGATGGGCTCGATGCCCTTGTCAGCCAGGAAGCGATCAATCGAATCGTCGTCACGGTCCTGGGCGAAGCGGCCGCGAGACGGGCTGGCAGCCAGGTCATCCAGCATGTTACCGATGGTCTCCAGGGCATCGGACTTGGTGGACCCGATCAGGCCCACGGGCCCCCTCTTGGCCCAGCCCGTGGCGTAGAGCCGGTCGATGGGTCGGCCGTCCTGCCCCTCGGGAGCAGTAGTCACGCGACCGTGGACGTTGGAGAGGGTGTAGCCAGAGAAGTCGTAAGGAATGCCGGGAACCTCGGCTGGCTTGTAGCCGATGGCGTGGTAGACGGCCTGGACGGGATACTCCTCGTACTGGCTGGTCTCCTCCATGGCGCCCACGGGCGTGACCTTGGTCTTCTCCACGCGAATGCCGGTCACCTTGCCGTCCTGGCCGATGATCGCGGCAGGCATCCGGTAGAAGTGCATATAGAAACGGCGGTCGGCAGGGTTGCCCTCGAAGTCGACACCGCCGTCTTCAGCCATGTCCTCGGCCATCTCCCTGATGGTGAAGAGCTCCTCCAACATCTGCCGGGTCAGCTTGTCGGCACTGGCCCGATCGATGGTCTCCTGATCCAGGTCGAAGTCCTCCTCGTCGATGACGATTTGCACTCCGGGCAGCTTCTCCAGCTCGCGCAGCTCCTGGACCGAGAACTTGGCCTGGGCCGGACCGCGACGGATGAACATGTGCAGCTCGCGGGCCTTGTTACCCTGGACCCCCTGGTAAACATTGTCTGGGATGTCCGTGCCCAGCAGGTCGTCGGCCCGGCGCATCAGGATCCTGGAGACATCCATGGCCACGTTCCCGCCTCCGATGACGGCCACCTGCTTGGCATCCAGGGGCCAGTTCTGGTCGGCGTCGGGATAGCCGTCATACCATTCGACGAAGTGGGCGGCCCCGTGAACGCCATCAAGCTCGTGCCCGGCGATCTCCAAGGGGCGGTCATCAACAGCGCCAGTGGCGAAAAGGACCACATCGTAGCGCTGAAGCAAGTCATCGAGATTGATGTCCTTGCCGAACTCCACATCCGCATAGAGATGGATCTCGGGGTTATCCAGGGTCTTCTCCAAGGCGCCGGCGATGTACTTGATGCTGGGATGGTCCGGGGCCACGCCGTAACGGACCAGGCCGAAGGGAACAGGCAGTTTCTCGAACAGATCAATGCGGGCCCGGTCGCCCAGACCCAGGTCGGCACCCTTCTCCCGAAGCTGCCGCAGCAGGATGTCAGAGGCATAGACCCCTGCAGGCCCCGCGCCTATGACGGCCACGCGCAGGGGGGAGCCGGCTTCCTCGCCGCGGGCCGGTGCGGGCATGGTGGAATCGTTGACATTATTATCGCTCATGCTTGTCAGCCTAACGCAAAGCGTCGGTCGGGAACAGAGCTAGTCGGGCTCCATCCCCGGGACTTTCACCAAGCGTCGCGAAATGGTCTCAGTCCCGGTCTATCAGCGCAGTCAGGGCCCAGAGGATGGAAACCACATCGATGGCCTCCTGCGTAAAGGCGCCGACAACCACCGGAATCAGGTCGAAGGCGGCGCAGAGCATGCCCACCGTGGCCAGGGTCAGCCCCAGCATGACCGCCTGGAGCATGACCCGCTTGGTTCTGCGGGCGATGGTGATCGACCTGGGTAGACAGGCGATGTCGTCATTCATGATTACGGCCTGAGCGGACTCAGAGGCAGCCGTGGTGGTGCCGTCAGTGATGGCCATACCCACGTCGGCGGCAGCCAGGACCGGAGCATCGTTGACCCCGTCCCCCACCATCACGGTGATGGATTTGGTCACTGACTCCCCCAGGAATTTGGACAGCCAGATGTCCCAGAGGGGCTGTCGGTTGGGCTCCTCCTTGGAGGCCTTGGCGATCAGATCGGCCTTGTCCTCAGGGAAGAGACCGGCATGCACGTCGGTGATGCCCACCTGGTCGGCGATGATCCGGGCTGAGGCCTCCTTGTCACCGGTAACCATGGAGAGACGGGTGATCCCCAGCTCCCGCAGCTGGGCGATGGTCTGGGCGGCATCCGACCTGGGCACGTCCTTCATGACGATTCTGGCGGTCAGGACCCCATCGATAGAAATGTAGGAGGCCATCTCGTCAGGCGCCAGGGGGCCAAAGGAATCACTTGAATTCCCGTCGGCCACGAACTGGGCCCTGCCCACCTTGACCTGATGGCCGTCGACCATACCCTGGACCCCGTTGCCGGAGTCCTCCTGAACCTCCTGCGCATGCAGATGGATCTCGTCACTGCTCTGCGCCCGCAGTCGCTCCTGGGCAGCGGCGCCGGCTTCAGCTATTCCGTTGGCCAGGATGTGGACCGAGTAGGCCTCCACAGCGCCCGCCATGGCCAGAATCCGGTCTGTATCCACCTTCTGCTCCCTGCCGTCAGGCAGGTCGATCTTGGCCACTTGGGGACGTTTGACGGTCAGCGTGCCGGTTTTATCGAAGAAGATGTGTGAGACCCGGCCCAGATTCTCGATCACGTCCTGGGTTTTGATCAGCAGACCCGCCTTGGCCAGCCTCCCGGTCCCGGCCATGTAGGCCACAGGGGCGGCGATCAGCAGAGGACAGGGAGTGGCCAGGACCAGAACCTGGGCGAACCGGGTCGGCACGCCGGAGATGATCCATGCCACGCAGGCGATGATGAAGGCCACCACGGTGAAGGGGACTGCCATCAGGTCGGCTGTTCTGACGACTGCAGCCCGCGAGCTCTGGGCGGAACGCACCAGGTTGAGGATTCGCTGATACTGGGAATCACGGGCCAGCTGCCGGGCCCGCATCAGGAAGGTGCCCGAGCCGTTGACCGCTCCGGACATGACCTGGGCATCCTGGTAGAGCCTGCGGGGCATGGGCTCACCGTTGATGGTGGACATATCCAGGGTGGCGGTGCGGCTTATCAGCTCGCCGTCAACGGGCACAGTCTCGCCGGGCTTGACCACCAGGAGGTCGCCCAGGCGGACCTGATCGACCGCCACCGTGCTCCAGTCGCTCTCCTTGGGGAGGCCATGCTCTCCCTCTGGTAGGTCTACCTGGACTACATTGGCCACCTGAGGGGCGGCCTGAACCAGCACCGTCAGGTTGTTCTGCGCCCTGTTCCCTGCATACTGCTCGATGGCATCGCCGGAGTAGAGCATGAGGACCACAGCCCAGCTGGCCCAATACTGCTTGACAGCCAGGGTGGAGAGAATGGCGACCACAGCCAGGATATCCACGCCCACGTGGCCATGTCGCACGTCATCGATCATCCCCTTGAGGGTGTCCACCAGCGAAACGGCCACCAGGGCCGCAACCAGCCATTGGGCGGCCTGGCGATAGGGGTGCCAGAGCAGGCCCATGGCCAGCCCGCAGGCCAGAACCACCCAGAGCATGGGGACCTTCTTGGCGAAACCTAGGATTCTTGACATGACCACTTCCCCGCTCCGGACTTGTCTGCCCGACAGCCGCAGCCGGATCACGGCTCTCTTCTGCACCTGACATATCAAGCCTATACCGCGCCAGCGCCAGCGACGGACGGCGGATATGACAAGGGGCCGCGACCGTCATCTGACGGATGCGGCCCCTAGGGGTCAGCCCCGGATCACTGCCCGAAGAAGAAGCGGAAGGGATCCATGGAATCGTCGTCGCCCGAACCGCCTTGGTCAGAGTCGCCGTCCTGACCGCTGCCGTCCGAGTTCCTCTTGTTGGTCCTGGGCTTGCCCTGAACGGTCTGCTCCTCGCGGTCCAGAGTGGCGTTCACTTCGGAGGTCTTGCCGTCCCTGACCACGGTGATCTTGACCGAGTCACCGAAGGCGGCAGCCCGGACGAAGCCCAGCAGGGAGTAGTTGTTGTTGACTGCATGACCATTGAAGGCCACGATGGTGTCGCCAGTCTTGATGCCCGCCTTGTCGGCCGGGGAGCCGGAGACTACCTTGGTGACCTTGGCCCCGCCTCGGGTGACTCCATCGGCCTGGGCCGTGCTGCTCTGAATGGTAACGCCCAGGGAAACGTGCTTGGCCTTGCCGTCCTTGATGATCTCATCGGCGATCCGCTTGACCAGGTTGGACGGGATGGCGAACCCGATACCGATGGATCCTGCCTCGGACTTGGAGGAGGCCATGGAGGCGATAGAGGAGTTGATTCCGATGACCTCGCCAGCCGCGTTGAAGGTTGGGCCGCCCGAGTTGCCGGGGTTGATGGCCGCATCCAGCTGGACAGCGTTGGTCACAATGGGGTTGTTGTTGCTCTCGTCCATGACCGAGACCGGGCGGTTCAGAGCCGAGACGATGCCGGTGGTGGCCGTGTTCTCGTAGCCCAGGGGGTTGCCGATGGCCATGACATTCTCGCCCACGGCCAGCTTTTCAGAGTCGGCGAACTTCACGGGCTTCAAGTCGGAAGGCGCCTGATCCAGGCTGAGGATGGCCAGATCGGCCGTGGTATCGGTGCCGACCACCTTGGCCGTGTACATCTGCCCGTTGGAGAGGGTGACGTGGATCTCCTGGGCACCATCGACCACGTGATTATTGGTGACCACATGGCCCTGGGTGTCGAAGACCGCACCCGATCCGGCCCCCACACCGCTCTTGGTCTGCACCTGGATAGAAACCACGGACTCGGAGACCTGCTTGCTGATGGCCTGCCAGTCGGGAGCCTGCCCGCCCTGGACCTTGGCTGTGCCCTGGCCCGAGGAGTTGGAGGATACCCCGTTCAGTGAGGAGGACGAGGGCAGAGTGATCCATCCGTTGGACAGTGCCGCCCAACCCAGCCCCAGCATGAGGGCAGCGGCCACTAGTGCAGCCACCACGGCGGTGAAGACATACTTGCCCGTGCCGCTCAAGCTGCTGCCGGCGTGGTTGGCTGGACCGGGCCGGCCATTGGGGCCGCCGGATCCGAAGGGTGAATAGGGACCCTGGCCGGAGGGCCCGCCACCCTGGGGGTTCTGGCCGGCATTCTGACGGGGCTGTCCGTACTGTCCGAAGAAGCCCTGCTGAGGACCGGAGACATACCCCTGATTATTGGGCTGCTGCTGACCCTGGTCGTTGGTAGACGGGCGCGAACCTGCGGGTGCATAGGCACCATACTCGGGCGCAGGCCGATAGTAAGACTGCTGCTGTGTCGGCGCATCCTGCCCTGTGGTCGGGCCGTTGGAGGCGGAGGCTGAAGCCCCGGCGCCGCTATCGCCATTCGACCCGTTTTCCGTAGTCGCGGACTGTGCATCGCCACCAGGCATGGCAATAGGGGTCGTGGGCCTCTGATCCCAGGCCTGAGTCTGCTGGTCCCCTTCTTCTGTCGCTGGGACTTGAGCAGAGTCGGTCTGTTCTGTGGAGGCTCCCGTCTCCTGCTCTTGCTCGGCGGCCCCGCGCTCGATGTGGCTTGGCTGCCAGGACTGACCGTCATCGCCGCCCCTCCAAGGGTCGGCCTTGTGCTCTTCAGCCATTTCTGCTCCTTCGGATCGATGCCGCTGCCTGCTATTCGGTCACGCTTGTCAATCTACCCCGTCGCCCGCGCTTTTTGCTGTTTCCGGCTGACAGGCGAAGCGGGTCCTCGCATGCATTGCTTCCAAGTCTAGGGCCGAAATGCTGAATGTTGTCTGGACATTGGATGAAAGTCATATCGACTGCACACAGGGCAGCAGCGGGACGGTTGGATGTCTTGGATACAGTGGAGCCATGAGCCTGATCACCAACCCGCTGGGAGCCACGCCGGGCCGACCCGGCGACCGCACCGCATTCTCATTCGAGACCCTGAACCGCCTGTCTGACAGCCCTGAAGGCCTGGGACGCAACGGCCGCCGCTACGGCCGCACCGGCATCATCCATACTCCGCACGGAGACATCCACACCCCCGCATTCATCCCCGTGGCCACCCAGGCGGCCATGAAGGCCGTTCTGCCTGAGCAGATGCGGCAGCTGGGCGCCCAGGTTCTTCTGGCCAACGCCTTCCACCTGTTCGAGCGCCCCGGCCCCGACATTCTGGACCAAGCAGGTGGCCTGGCCCGGTTCATGAACTGGGACGGCCCCACCTACACTGACTCGGGCGGCTTCCAGGTCCTCTCACTGGGGGCGGGATTCAAGAAGACCCTGGCCATGGACGTGACCGGCATGAAGTCGGACCAGGTGATCGCCGAGGGCAAGGAGCGCCTGGCTTTCGTGGATGAGGACGGAGTCACCTTCAAGTCCCCGCTCAACGGCGACCGGCACCGCTTCTCGGCCGAGATCTCCATGGGCATCCAGCACCGCATCGGCGCCGACATCATGTTCTCCTTCGACGAGCTGACCACCCTGATGAACACCCGTACCTACCAGGAGCAGTCGGTGGAGCGCACCTTCCGTTGGGCGAAGCGCTGCGTGGACGAGCACCACAGGCTGACCCAGGCGCGGACCGGCAAGCCCTACCAGGCCCTGTTTGGCGTGGTGCAGGGGGCCAACTATGAGGATCTGCGCCGACGCGCGGCCCGCCAGATCGCCTCCCTGGACTTTGACGGCGTAGGCATCGGGGGCGCCATAGAGAAACGGCTGCTGGGGCAGACCTGCGCCTGGATCTGCGACGAAATGCCCGAATCCCGGCCCAGACACGTCTTGGGCATCGCCGCTGTGGACGACATCTTTGCAGGCGTGGAAAACGGCGGGGACACCTTCGACTGCGTATCCCCGGCCCGCTGCGGCCGCAATGGGGCCGTCTTCACCCGTGACGGCCGCTGGAACATCAAACGCGCCCAGTTCAAAACTGACTTCAGACCCATCGAAGAGGACTGCGACTGCTACACCTGCACCCACTACTCCCGGGCCTACATCGACCATCTGCTTCGCGCCCATGAGCTCAACGGCTACACGCTGGCCACCATCCACAACGAACGCTTCTTCGTGAGATTGCTGGACGAGATCCGCCAGTCCATTGACGGCGGCTACTTCGATGAGTACAAGAAGGAGACTCTGGCCAGGTTCTACGCCCACGGATCCAAGGGCTGAACCAACACGCCATTATTGCGCCGCGCAGACAACCGTGCTAACCTTTCCAGTTGTCTGCGAACGTGGCGGAATGGTAGACGCGCTGTCTTCAGGTGGCAGTGAGCTGATGCTCGTGAGGGTTCAACTCCCTCCGTTCGCACGAAGAAATGGAAATGTCTTCGGCTGATTGATGTCAGTCGAAGACATTTTTTATTGGTCGAATTACAGCTGAGGCCGTTCTGGCTATCCGGCCTTCTGGCCGCCGCAAGTCGGGTCAGGATGGTTCATCCTCTTGCCGCCTGCCGCCCGACCATGCAGCTTTTGATCATACAGATCAGTCACTCGATGTCCTGGTCGTCGAAGACCTTGCGGCCCTTGTAGAGGTCGAGGTCCAGCTCGTTCTCGGTCCTCGCCACGATGACTGCCGTATTGGCGGCACCTGCCACGTTCACCAGCGTGCGGCCCATATCCACCAGCTGGGAAATAGGCTGCATGATCGCGATGAAGGGCACAGGCAGGCCAGCCGCTGTAAAGAGGGAGGTGGCGGTGATCGTGGCTGTGCCGGGCACGCCCACCGTCCCAACGGAAACCACCAGAGCAAAGACGATCAGGAGAGCAAAACGCAGGGGGGAGTAAGGAATCCCCTGAGCATTGATGGCGAAAACCGCCAGAAGGACGGGCCAGAGCCCGGCGCATCCGGGCATGCCCAGATTTGCTCCCAGACTGGCCACGAAGGAAGCCGTCTCTTCAGGAACGCCGGCAGAGCGCAACTGGCGGACCGTGACAGGAATGGTGCCGATGCTGCTCTCGGAGGTGAAGGCCACCACGCCCGCCGGCCAAAGGGAGCGGAAGAAGGGCAGAGGATTGACCCGGCCGACCAGGGCCAGGATCAGGGGTTGGACTAGGAAGAGCTGAATAGCCAAGCCCAGGTAGGACACCAAGAGGACAGCCAACAGGGGCAGAAGGCTCTTCAGGTTGCTGCGACCGATGGCGGCTGCGATCAGGGACAGGACCGCATAGGGGGTGAAGCCAACGACGATTTGGGTGGCCTTGGACAGGACCACATTGCCGGCTTCCACGAAAGCCTTGAAGGGGGCCACACTCTGCTCGCCGCGCGGGGTTGAGGCGGCCTTGTTCAGAGAGACAGCCAGGAGGATGGCGAAGATCACGACAGGAATGACCTGGTTCTGGGCCCAGTTTTCAGCCAGATTCGAGGGGAAGAGACCGACCAGGGTGTCGAGCACCCCTGGCACCTCGTGAGGCTTGACCCCCTTGGGCAGGGCCTGGTCGAACCCCTTGCCGACCTGGAAGAGCAGCCCCAGAACCAGGGCGATCACGGCTGCTGTGAACGTGTTGACCAGGAGCAGAACGATGGTTTTCAGACTGATGTTTTTCAGCCGACCGGACCCGCCGATACGGCTGATGCTGGCGATGATGCTGAAGAGCAGGAGCGGCACCACCAGGGCCGAAATGACCTCGGACCAAACGTTGCCGAATGCCCCCACATAGGTCGTGTGACCTGAGAAGCCCACACCCACCAGGATTCCCAGCACCGTCGCTATGATGACCCGCCAACTGAAGTTGACCTTGGTCCTCCTGCTCAGCAGGGCCAGCCCCGCAAAGAGAATGACGACCACTATCAGAGCCGCCCAATCCCAACTCGTTTCCGACATTGCCTCTCCCTCATCAATCTCTCCTCCCCAGGACCAAACGGCCTAGGGTTGGGGTTCAATCTAACAGGAGAGCGGCGGAAGTTCAACGATTCCCGGAAGAATGCCTATACCCGTTGCTTATGGACTGCTATTCCCGGGCAGATTAGGACTGTTTGACGAGGATTGCTAAGAACGAACCAGGCGGGCGATGGCCTCGGAGGCCTCCTCCATCTTCTCGTCGGCCTCTTCACCTCCCTTTTCGGCAGCCTCACGGACGCAGTGGTTCATGTGGTCGTCCAGCAGGGTCAGGGCCACCGACTTCAGGGCGCTGGTCGAAGCGGCGATCTGAGTGAGAATATCGATGCAGTAGGTGTCCGACTCGACCATCTGCTCAATGGCCCTGACCTGGCCCTCGACACGCCGGAGTCTGGTAATGGTCCGCTTTTTATCGTTGGCATATCCGGGCACGATTCACTCCATTCCTAGTCAATGGCCTTCATGGCGGAGCCAGGATCGACCCAAATTCATGAAACCCATCTCGAAATTCACTACCAGTATACCCCTGGGGGGTATAGTGGGCCACATGAGCAGCATTCTGGTCCTTATCGCAGCCCTGGCCATCACGGCAGGCATTATCTGGTACTTCTTTGCGCCCAGAAAGGCCACCCAGGCCAAGGATGAGGGCGGCATCCAGACCGTCCACATCACAGTCAAGGGCGGATACAGCCCTCAGCTGATCCAGGTTCAGGCCGGGCGGCCGGTCAAGTTGGTCTTCGACCGGCAAGAGAGCGGGGAATGCTCCTCACACGTGGTTTTCAACGACTTCAACATCGATAAGACCCTGCCCGCCTTCCAGACCTCGACCGTCCAGTTGACCCCGCCCAAGGCCGGCGATTATCCCTTCGCCTGCGGGATGAACATGCTCCACGGGATGCTCCGGGCCACCGATGGGCCGGCGAGCGGCAGTACCGAGACTCAATCCAAACAAGCACAAAGCAGCCAGTCGCAAGACGAGCATTCACAGGTCGAACCCACCGAGGCCGCCAAATCCGCCCAGACCAAAGGCAGCAACGACCAAGACGAGGCGGATCAGGAGCGCACGGCAGAAATCCGCGACCTGACCAGGCGGTTCATCGTGGCCCTGGTCTTCACGCTCCCGGTCTTCATCCCGGCCATGTTCGGCATGTTCCTGCCCATGCCCCACATTCTGATGAACCCCTGGGTCCAGCTGGTCCTGATATTACCGGTGATGTTCTATTCGGGCTGGCCCATCCACCGCACCGGTTGGCTGGCTTTGGCACACCGGGCTCCGGAGATGAACTCCCTGGTCGCCCTGGGCACTGCGACGGCCTTCCTCTACTCACTGGTGGTCACCGTGGCCCCGCAGCTCCTGCCTGAGGGAAGCCGTGAACCCTACTACGAGGCCGTGGGCACCATCATCACCCTGATGATCCTCGGCCAGATCCTGGAGGCACGAGCCAGGCGCGGCACCGGCGATGCCATCCGCGCCCTTGTTGGACTCAGGCCCAAAACCGCCACTGTGGTGAGGACCGGCGAGGACGGCAGGGAGACCACCCAGGAAATCGCCGTCGACGATGTGGCCGTCGGAGACGTGATTCAGGTCCATCCGGGCGAGAAGCTGCCAGTGGACGGCCAGGTAATCTCCGGATCATCCTCAGTGGACGAATCCATGGTGACCGGCGAACCCATGCCCGTCCTCAAGCAGGAGGGCGATTCCCTGGTCGGAGCCACCGTCAACGGCACAGGCTCCCTGCGCTACAAGGCCACCCAGGTAGGGCAGGACACGGTTCTGGCCCAGATCATCCGGCTGGTCAAGACGGCCCAGACCTCCAAGGCACCCATCCAGAAGTTGGCTGACCGAATATCGTCAATCTTCATACCCGGGGTCATCCTGGTGGCGCTCTGGACCTTCGTAGCCTGGTGGGTGTTCGGCCCCATGCCTCGCGGAGTATACGGAATCGTGGCGGCGGTCTCCGTCCTGGTCATCGCTTGCCCCTGCGCTTTGGGCCTGGCCACTCCCCTATCCGTGACGATCGGCACTGGACGCGGCGCCCGTGCCGGCGTACTCTACCGGTCGGCGGAGGCTCTGCAAGGAGCACACGACGTCGATACCATCGTCCTTGACAAGACCGGCACCATCACCCAGGGCCGACCTGAACTTGCTGATGCCCAGAGCGTGCAGGGGCTGGATGAGGACCTGCTGATCAGGGCGGCCGCGAGCGCCGAGAGCAATTCCGAGCACCCCCTGGCCCAGGCCATCGTCCAGGCTGCTAAGAACCGCAACCTTGAGCTGGTCCCAGCCAAAGACTTCGACTCGGTCACCGGCGCCGGCATCGATGCAACCTTCCCCTCTGGATCTTTTGAAGGAAGCAAGGGCACTTCGCATGTCCTTGTCGGCAACCGCAGACTACTCGAGGGCAAGGGAATCGGACTGGAGAACGAAACGGTGGACCAGGCTGGTGCGCAGCACCTCTTCGACACCGCCCGCAGCTGGGAGGATCAGGGTCGCACGACCATCTTCGTAGCTATCGACGGCAGGCTTGCCGGGGTCCTGGCCGTGACCGACCAGGTCAAGTCCGGATCCAAGCAGGCCATCCACGACATGAACGAGCGTAACATCCAGACCATCATGCTGACCGGCGACAACCAGGGCACTGCCGAGCAGGTCGGAAGCCAGGTGGGAGTCACCCGGGTGGTGGCGCAGATTCATCCCGAGGACAAGGCGAGCATTGTCAAGGCCCTTCAGGCCCAGGGTCACAAGGTGGCCATGATCGGCGACGGCATCAACGACGCCCCGGCCCTGGCCCAGGCCGACCTGGGCATGGCCATCGGCACCGGCACGGACGTAGCCATCGAATCCGCTGACGTGACCCTGGTCTCGGGCGACCTGAACGCGGCTGTCAAGGCCATCGATCTCTCTGCAGCGACCATGCGCAACATCCATCAGAACCTCTGGTTCGCCTTCGGGTACAACGGCCTGGGCATCCCCATCGCCGCCGGCGTGCTCTACCCCTTCATCGGCCTCCTGCTCAACCCCATGATCGCCGGTGCAGCTATGGCCTTTTCCTCCCTGTCGGTGGTGCTCAACGCCAACAGGCTGCGGCACACGCCCCTGAAGGCCAGGCCGGTCAAGGAAGCCAAGCCAATCGACATGGATGCCCTGACCAGGGACCTCAGTATTTCCACCCACCAAGAACACAACCAAGAGAAAGGAAATGAGATGGGACTCTTCCATCATCACGACGACATGCAGCAGGATCAGACAACGGCAGACAAGGTCACCGACCCGGTCTGCGGGATGTCCATCGACCCCAGCACGGCCGCAGCCAAGCGCGACTACCAGGGTAAGACCTACTACTTCTGCTCGCAGAATTGCGTCGATACCTTCGATGCCGATCCGGAGAAGGTGCTCAACAAGTAGGATTGCAGGCGTATCATATTCCTGTAGACACTTTTTATGTCTACAGGAATATTGGTGGTTATCATGCGTCTGCTCAGAATGGTCGTCGAGGGACTTCAACCCTTTGAAAACCAGACCCTAGCCCTGGATCTTTACGCCCGTGACCAGGTCCGCTCGAGAACCCCTGGCAACGGACTGACTTATCTGGAGAACAGTCCGGGCAGTCACATTTACGCGCAGAACGTGCTGTGCCTTACGGGAATCAACGCATCCGGCAAAACCACGGCACTCAACGCCTTGGCCCTGGCCGTCAGCGTCCTAAGCAAGGATGCCAGCCCTATGCTGTCTTCCGTCAGATCCCTCAGCGCCTTCGGGTCCAGCCTGCAGATTTCTCTGATCTTCGAGTCCAAGCAGCACTTCTACCTGCTCAAGTCACAGCTGGATGCGGTTCACGACGACACTTCCGACGAAAGCATGGAACTCCTGACCGATAGCACCTACCGGTTTTCTCAGGAGCAACTTTGGCGCTATCCAAGCAAGCCCCTGCCCAAGTCCGTACTTCGCAATACAGATGCTTTCCAACAACGCTCGAAGCTGATCAAGGTCCGGCGTCCGGCAGCCCAATCCTCAGGTGATGCATCCACCGACACCTACCTGACCAAGGAGGCCTTCGACTACCTCTCCCCTCACTCCAGCATTGTTCTGCCCTACACCAGGACGACTCGCGCTCAGGTCATCACCCGTATCGGGCCAGAAACCTACTTTCCCATCGTTCCTGTCGACACCATCGCCGATCCTGTGCTGCACGTCTTCGATGACAGCATCGACTACTTCCATATCGACCAGGAACACCGCGCCCATCTGAGATTCGCCGGCACCTCTCGAGAGGTGGTTATGTCCAACATGGACACGGCCGGACTGCTCTCCCTGGGCACAGTCCGCGGATCCCGAATCGTCAAAGCGGCCATTCGGGTCCTGCGCACAGGTGGCTATCTACTGATCGACGAAATCGAGAACAGCATCAACAAGGAGCTCGTGCGCATGATCATCAACCTCTTCATGTCAACGACCAGCAACCCCCACGGCGCCACCCTGGTGTTCACGACCCACTACGCGGAACTGCTCGACCTGATCCAGCGCAAGGACAATATTTACTTCCTCAGACGTGGCGAAGACGAGCGCAAGGGCATCCAGGCGATCAACTACTCGGAGGCAGTCAGGCGCGGAGAGCTCAAGCACAGCGAAGTCTTCCTATCCAATTACATCGGAGGCACCGCCCCTAAGGCAGCCGAGCTCAAGGCCATGCGCCAATACGTAGCCGATCAGGTGGCAGGGCAAGAACATCATGCATAGTAGGCGGGAGGAGCTTGCAAGGGCCATCGGGGACGATGCAGTTCTCTTCTCGTGCGAAGGCGTAGCCGAGCAGGTCATCGTCGACAAACTGGTCACCAAGCACCTGACCTTCATCAATCAGGATCGCATCATCACCGATCCTTACAACGATGATGCCTGGTCAACCCGCGATAGAAGCGGCGAGAGCCTGGCTCGTGACTTTCTGACCCAGGACTATGGACGAAACGTGACCATCCTCTGCATACAGGACCAGCTGGGCCACCGCACCTTGCTGCGCCAACCTTACGCCGAACATGCCCAAACCATCAACGTCACCACGCATCCCGAGATCGAGATGTTGATCGTCTACCGCGAGGGCAAGCTGGACGAGTACAACAGTTGGAAGTCACACCATCGCGGCGCAAAAAACAGCAAGCTGAAGCCCAGCCTCTTCTGCAAGGAGAAGCTCGGACAGGACGACCGCAAATTCCGCAATATCAAGAAATATCCTTTTCTGAATCAATACTGGGATGATGCGGATGCGCTGGTCAGAGCTTTGGAACTGTACAGGGAACTAGCCTCTGCAAAAAAGCAGGGTGGCGACTTTCTGCTGGCCGATCTGCTCGGCGTCTGATCAGCGGTCGTCAGCGAGCTGCCAGGGCTGGTCGAGGAAGTCGAAGATGCGCTCCAAGTAAGGCCTCAGAACCTTGTCGGGCATCTGGTAGAGCTCGTGCATGCTGCCCGGGATATGCACCAGCGTGGCCTGGCAGCCGCCCTGCTGGACCTGGTCGACAAAACGGTTCTGGGGCATCGGCAGCACGAACCGGTCGGGTTGCGCCTGGAAAAGCAACAGAGGGGTCTCCACCCGACTGCACCGGTCGGGACGCAGTATGGCCCGGCTCATCTCCAGACTTTCCCTGACCCAGCCGAAGGTGGCGGCACTGGTCTGGTAGTGCAGCTCCTTGGCCCGCAACTTATGGGTCCAGGCCACCCGAGCCTGGCTGCCGTTGGGGTACTTGCCCATGTCCAATTCCGGGCGGAATGGGCCGAACCCCGGAACCATGCTGCGTGAGCGGCCCATCATGCAGGCGGCGTTTGTCGCCGTCCAGGCCACTGAGGGCATGAACCCGGTCCGCGGCGCAATCATGGGTGATGACAGGACCGCCTTGTCGATAAGGGAGGGGAAGGTTTCCAGCATCCGCGCAGCCACGCCGCCGCCCATGGAGTGGGCATAGAGCACCATGGGCTTGTCCTGGGCATACTGCTGGCCCACCTGGGAGCAGAAGGCAGCCAGATCCGCCACATACCGCTGCCAATGATCCACCCATACCAGACTGGGATCACTCACTCCCCGGCCGGAGAAACCATGTCCCCAGTGCTCGGGAATGCAGACGGAGTACCCCTGCATCAGGAAATACCAAGCCATCTCCTGATACTTGTCGGCAAATTCCGAAAAACCGAAGGAGATGATCACGGCCCCACGCACACGAGCCGATCCTGACTCCACCGCGCCCTGACGAAACAGCGCCCGGTCATAACAGACGTAATGCAGAAGCCGGGAGGGGTCAACACCGCTGAGATGGGCCTTGTCCAACACAGTTCCCCCGTCCTCACCGCCGTCGTGGGAGATCATCCATCCCTCACTGCGACAAGAGGCCAGGTCAGGAAGGACGCGATCCTTCATGATCTGGTCGTAGCGGCGCTCCTCAACCAGTTGGACGCTCATGCTCTCACCCTATACCACCTTCTGTTGGACTCGGCCCTACATGAGCCGGGTGCTCTCCAGGTTTCTGACGATCCAATCATTGAAGCGGATGACGGGCTTACGCAGGACCAGCCCCAGCAGCAGCGAGGGCACCAGGAAGAGGGCCAGGGTGGCCATCTCCCGCCAGAACTCCATGCCGTAGGCTCCGGCAACGGCAGACTGCATGGCCCCGATGGCGTGAACAAAGGGCAGGAAGGGATAGACCCCCTGGAAGAAGCCGGGCAGGGTTTCCATGGGGAAGGTGCCGCCCGAGCCAGCCACCTGCATGACCAGGAGGATGACGGCGATGGCCTTGCCGATGTCCCCGAAGGAGACCACCAGGGTGTAGATCAGATTCATGAAGACAAAGGAGGCGAAGACCGCCACCAGCACGAACATCAACGGATGGACGCACTGAACCTTCAGGTAGAAGAGGTCGCCCAGGGCGATCAGGCAACCCTGGAGGATGGCCATCAAGGCGAAGACCGCGAATCTGCCGAAGTACTCCTGGTAGAGCTGAAGCCCGAAGCGGCGGGCGTTGCCTGGCGACTCGGGGCGGAAGGCTCCCCAGGAGCGGCTGTCCTCGGAATCCTCATCCAGGTCATCGGCCCTCTTCCAGGCATCCTCCAGGGAGTCCAGGTGCAGGACGAAGGCCTTCTTCTTGTCGGACAGAGCCACCTTCATCATGGCCGCCAGAATGGTGGCACCCACCCAGATGGAGAGGATGGTGTAGAAGGGGGTCATGGCCGACCCGTAGTTCATGACCGGGAAGACCGCATGCCGATGGATGCCGACCGGCGAGGACAGAAGCGCGGCCAGGGTTTCGGAATCACCGCTCAGCAGGGTTTTGACATCCTGGGTATCTTCGCCCTGCGAAGCCTGGGTCAGGTGTCCCCCCAGGTCGGTCAGCCGCTTGGCAGCCTGGTTCAGGCGCTGGGAGATCTCCCCCAGCTGGTCCTTGGCCTGGCTGATGTCGTTGGTCATAGGGCCAGTCAGCCCGGAAGCGCCCTTGACGGTTCCATCCAGACCCGTCAGAAGCCGGTCGGTCGAGGTGACCACGGTGTCCATGGAGGAAGCCAGGTCGTCCAGGCGGGGCTTCAGGTCATTGCGGTACTGGGTGCGAACCTGGTCCACCGAGGCGCGGGCCTGGGCGATCCTGTTCTTCAGATCCTGTCGCTGACCGGCCAGCTTGTCCTTGCCCTCCTTGGCCGTCTGGGAGGCCTGGCTGATCCGATCGGCCAGATCGCGCTGGGCCGCCTGGGCCGCGCGCATTCCGGCCTGAGCCCGATCAATGGCGGTCAGCAGGGCCTGACGCTGGTCCGCTGTCAGGTTGGCGTCGGATTCCACAGTGCTGCGCAGATCCTCCAGGCTGGCGATCATTCCGTCGTAGTCAGCCGCCGAGTCCCTGATCCGTTCACTCAAATCGTTCAACTGGCCGCTGACGGCATCGCTCTGCTGCCCCACCTTGTCGAAGGCATCGTCGATTTTGGAACCGATGGTGTCATAGGCCCCCGAGGCCTGGTCAAGGGCGGAATCGACCGCCTGGGCAGACCCAGAGAGGGACTTGCCCAGATCCTTGGACCCCTTGGTTCCCTGATTCAGGGCCTTCCTGGCATCGGCCATGGCGGAATCGGACCGGCCCAGAATCCGGCCTGTGGAATCGATCATCTGGCCGGAGGAGTCCAGAAGGCCCGCATAGGCATTCACCTGGCTGGAGGCGGTGGTCAGCCGCTGTGACATCTGATCGATGTGGCCGGTCGTCCTGGTCAGATAATCCTGGACCTCGGGGCTCTGAGAGTAGGTGAAGACCTGGCTGGCCAGGTCGATCCCCACCTGGCCCACGGTCTTGACGAAGGTCTTGTCGATGGTTGTGGCCACGGTGTCGGCCCCCTGCTCGGTGACATGGGGGGCGATGGCGTTCTTCTTCTCGTTCAGGTAGTACTCAAGGTTGGCGTGCTTCACATCCTGCGAAAAGAGGGTCATCATGTCCGCGCTGAAATCCTTGGGGATGACAATGGCGGCATAGTACTCGCCCGAGCGCACCCCCTCCAGGGCCTGGTCGCGGTTGACGAACCTCCAGTCCAGCTGGTCGTTGGCCCGCAGGGTGCTGGTGACCGTCTCCCCCACGTTGATTTTGACCGGGATCAGGTCGGACTTGTATCCCTTGTCGGTGTTGGCCACTGCCACCTTGATGGCCTTGGTGTTCTTATAGGGGTCCCAGCTGGCAGCAATGTTGAACCAGGCATAGAGGGCCGGGACGATGATCAGACCCATCAGGACGATGATGGCGATGACGTTGCTGGTGGCATCGGCCAGGTCCTTGCGCAGGATCCTCCAAATGTTCCTCATCAGCGGTCACCGTCCTCGTGAGCGTCTTCCTCATCGTGGTTCAGGACTGATTCGCGCACGGCCGTGGTCAGCTTGGTCATGGCCGAAGGACCCTGTCGACGCGGGCGAATCAGGGTGTGGAAGTCCATGCCGGGGCGCTCGGTCAGACCCAGCTGCTGCACATAGCTGTCGCAGATGTACTCGACGATGATCAGGTAGGCGTCGATCAGGATGATAGAGGCGATGCAGGCGATCAGCATGACGATCTTGGCCTCGGTGCTGAACAGCAGGATAAGGAAGAGGACCGGCAGCAGAACCAGGGCCAGGCCAGCCCGGATCAGCGTTGGATAGAGGGCCAGGAAGCGATGCGCCCGCCGCCTGATGACGGCACGGTAGTCGCCCTCGCCCAGGATGGAGCGGGCCAGGCTGCCTAGGCTCAGACGACGGTCGGCCGAATGGTTCTGTTCGGTCAGCATCAGGTCGGTGGCACCCAGCCGCCGGTCGAAGAGGGCATTCAGGTTGAGCAGGTACCGCCGCACCACCAGTCCGATCAACAGGGCCGCCGGCAGGTACCAGAAGATGTGGAGCATGTCCTGCCAATAGTGGTTGCCGTACATGCCGCCGATGGTCTCACGCATGGCGTTGATCCCGTAGGTGAAGGGCAGCCAGGGGTTCAGATTGCGGAAGAAGTCGGGCATCATCTCAATGGGATACATGCCCGAGGAGCCAGGTATCTGCAGAATGACCAGGACCACGGCCAGGGCCTTACCGATGTGCCTGAAGGAGGCGGCCAGGGCATAGATGATGTTGATGTAGACGAAGGAGGCAAAGACCCCGGCCAGGACGAACAGGGCCGGCTGATGGCATTGGATGCCCAGCATCAGGTCGCCCACTGTAGCGATCAGCGCCTGGAAGAAGCCGACGAAGACCAGCAGAAGCCAGCGGCCTAGGTAGGCCTGGGTGGCAGTGCACTTGCGGATACCCTCCTTGTCGACCTCCAGCTTGTAGATGGCTATCAGGATGAACCCGCCCACCCAGAGGGCCAGGTTGGTATAGAAGGGCGCCACTGATGACCCGTAGTTACTGACCGGGTAGACCGTGTGCGAGGCCAGCTCCACCGGCGAGGCCATGGCCTTTCCGAAGGATTCGGGACTCAACCCCAGGGTCTGGGACATCCGGTTCCAGGCGGCCGAGGATCCCAGGGCCGCCACATCGGTGCGGACCCCCTCCAGATCGGACCTGACCGAGGCTAGGGAGGCCCTGGTGGTGGACAGGGTCGACTGGGCCTGACCAATGGTGGAATCCAGCTGATCCAGCAGGGCATCGGTTTGGGCAGCCGTGGTGGCCAGGCTGCTCAGGGCGCCCTGAAGCGAGCCGTTGGAGGCATTGAGGTTATCCAGCCCGGTAAGGAGGTTGGGCATGGTGGTCCCCGTCAGACTTTGGCTGGCCGCAGTCAAGGCCTTGATGCCTGTGTCGCCGGTGTCGGTCATGGCCGAGCTCAGGTCCGATGCGGCCTGTTTGCCCGAGTTCAGAGCCGTCGAAGAGTTCTTCTTGAAAGCATCCAGGGATGCCTTCTGCTGCTGGTTGGTCTTTTTCAGATCGTCGATCTGCCGCTGGATGCTCTCGTAGGCCGGATCCCCGGGATGCAGCCCGGACTGATCCAGACCCGACTGGAGCCGATCCACGGCCTTCCCGTTGGCATCGACCAGCTGACCCAGGCCGGAATTGACCCGGTCCACCTTGTCCTGGGTGGCGTTCAGGTCGGCTGTTATCCCGCCTGCCACCGTATTCACATCAGTGACCGCGCTGGACAGTCGAACTGACCCGTCCGCCAGGGCCTGATTCAGTGCAGATGAAAAACGAAGACTGTCGTCGCGGGTCCTGGTCATGTGGTCCTGGGCCTTGCTCAGGGTGGCCTGAGTGGCCGATATCTGACTCTGCAGATCCTTGATGTCGCTTCTGGAGCTGGCCACGGTCTGCCGGGCCTGACCCATGGTGGAACCGATCCGGTCAAGCTGGCCGTCCGTCCGATCCAGCTGGTCGATGATATCCCCCAAGTCACCCACCACCTGGCTGCGGCTCTGCTCAGCCGCGCCCTTGGCATCGCCAGCAGTCTGCAGGACCTTCCCGGCCAGGGCATCGCTGACGGCCGAGACGAAAACGGTGTTGATCTCCTGGTCGATGGTGGAGGCGCCAGTGTCAGTCACCTTGGGAGCGATGGCGTTCTTCTTCTCGTTGACGTAATAGTTCAGGGCAGGCCTGTTCCCGGTCCCCTCGACGATGCCAACCAGGTCGGCACTGAACCGTTCAGGGATGATGATGGCCGCGTAGCACTGGCCCGAGTGGACCTCTTCAATGGCTCTCTGGTCGTCGTCCATGAACTTCCAACCCAGGCTTTTGTTGGCGCGCAGCTCCTGGATGACTGATCTGCCGGCGTTGATCCTGCCGGTTTGCGCGGATTGCGCTCCTCGATCCATGCTGACGACGGCCACCGGCAGGTTCTTGGCATTGCTGTAGGGGTCCCAGAGGGCCATGATGTTGAACCAGGCATAGAGGGAGGGCAGCACGGCCACGCCTATGGTCACCACCAAGGCCACGGGGTTGCGCAGTATCCGCCAGAGATCTCGCCTGAAGATGGCCAACACGGTCTTCACCGCCAGGCACCTCCTTATTGTCTGTCCGGGGGATCGCGGCGCTGGCCTGCTCCACTTGGATCGGCTGCATCCTCCCGGGACCTACGTCCGGCCCGAGTATAGCCACCCTTCCTTACTGGCCCAGGCCGGTCAGCTGATCGTGAATGCCCACTCAAGGCTGGAGGCGGAAGGGCAGGCATGCGACCAGTGGTGGTTTCATCGTATATGAGTAAGGACGGATTCCCAGGGCGACACGGGCTCCCGACAACGGTTTATGCTTTGGCCACGAACAGACGCGAGACCGCCATCGACAGGGCCACGGCCAGGCCCATGGGCATGAAGGCCATGACCGGCAGGTGACAGACCTCCATCAGCATGGCCATGGCCATGAGCGGAGCCTGCTGGGAGGCGGCCAGCAGGGAGGCGGCACCGATCACGGCACACTGCCAGACCGGCAGGCCGGGCACAAGGCAAGCTAGCAACAGCCCCAGGACAGCGCCCATGGCGGATCCCAGGGCTATGGACGGCGTCAGAGTACCGCCGAAGGCCCCGGCACGGATGGTGGCTGTGGTCAGCAGAGCCTTGGCCAGTGCGAAGAGAACCAGCAAGGCAAGCGACTGAGCCAGCTGGAGTCCTGAGAACCCTGCAGACAGGCGCTGATCTATGCCCATCTGAGCCAGGGCCCGGCCGTTGCCCATGACCTGCGGGACGGCCAGGGCGACCAGACCGGTCAACAGAGCTACCACCGTCAGCTGCCAGATGGCCGCAGGACCAGTGGTTCTATGGGCCTCTGCCCAGGAGGTCATCCGCCGAAATCCTGCCCCCAGCAGTCCCATGACCGGCCCGATCAGTAGGACTACCGCCATGAGCCAGGGCCGGAAGGGCTCGGAGCCGACCTTATAGTAAGGAGCAAACCCTTTGATGGAGCCGCCAACCAGGGTAGCCAGGGCTGACATGGCCAGATTGACCGTGACCACTTCGACATCCACCCGCCGCAGCAGCACCTCGATGCCGAAGAAGGCACCGGTCAGAGGCGCAATGTAAATGCCGGCGAAACCCGCACCAGCAGCCGAGGCGACCAGCAGCGGACCGTCCTGATCACGCAGTCCAAGTCGCCGACCCATCCTGGCCCAGAGACCGCCCAGAAGGGCCCCGGCCTCGCGCGGGGCCACCTCCCTGCCGATGGAGCCCCCGGCAGCTACAAAGAAGATCTGGGTGAGCACATGGACCACGGTCCGCCCCGGGGGCATGGGCGCACCCTTAACGGCCTGGCCTACCGAGGGAACCAGCCTGGTCCTCGTCCGCAGCCAGGCCCAGACCAGACCGGCCGCCAGACCAGCGATGGTCACCGAAGCCAGCCTCCTGATCGGCGGCACCGCCTCAGCTGTGGGAGTCCCTGGAGTCTCAGCGAAACCCAACAGGCCGACCTGGGTCAGCTCAAAGAACCTTGCTAGTAGGCCCGAGGAAAGTCCGACCAGCAGGCCCAAGCAGAGCACCGAAACCGCCAGACCCCAGCTGCGGGGAAGCTGGAATCCACGTTCGGGCCCTGGAGTCTGGTCAGGCTTTCGTTGGGTATGCACAACCCCAATCTAGCGGAAGCAACCGCCAGCAGAGCGTTAGCCCAAGCAGCCTTTTGTCAGTCCGTCTTGTTCTTGAGAGCCTCCCGCAGGAAGTCTCGCTGCAGAATAAGCAGGTTCTCGGCCACGGTCTCGTCGTTGGTCATGTGGGTGATACCGGTCAGCGGCAGGACCGTATGGGGACGGCCGGCCGCCATCAGAGCACCGGAGAGCCTCAGGGTGTTGGCCACGGAAACGTTATCGTCCGCAAACCCGTGGATCAGCATCAGCGGGCGGCGCAGCGAGGGAGCATCATCAATAATCCCGTTGCGGCGGTAGACGGCCGGATCCAGACCCAGATAGCGCTCGGTGTAATGGGTGTCATAAAGGGTCCAGTCGGTGGGCGGGGCACCCGCGCAGGCGGCATGGATCCGGTCGGGAGCCCGCAGAACCGATAGGGCCGACAGGAAGCCGCCATAGGACCAGCCGATCATGGCCACATGCCCCAGGTCGGCCTCAGGAGCGAAGTCCGGCAGGGCCTCCAGGGCCTCAAGCTGGTCATCCAAAGTCACCTGGGCCATGTCCTCGAAAATGGCTCGATCCCAAGCAGGCCCACGACCCGGCGTACCCCGGCCATCGGCGGTCAGAACCAGGAAGCCCTGATCCGCCCACCACTGGGACTCCCAGTAGTAGGACTGGTTGAAGACCACCTGTTGGGCGCCCGGCCCGCCATAGGGCTTGAGCAGGACGGGCAGGCTGTCGGCGCTGGCGTAGGGGCTGGATTCGGACGGTCTGACAATGGCTGCGAACAGCTCGTGCTGACCCATGCGCACGAAGTCCACGTTGGGGGTGAACCCGGGATCGCTGCTGGTGTCGGCCAGGACGGCGCTCATAGCCCCCTGGCTATTGATATGGCCGGCATCCACGGCCCGCCGATCAGGACGATCCTGGTGCTCATGTCGAACAGGTTCGCCAGTCTGCTTAGCGCTGCTGTCGGGGCGGGCTTCACCCACCAGGCCCAGCCCTTCAGCACCCAGGCGGTCCAAATCCCCGTCTGCTCCCAGGTAGCAGTGGCGCACCTGCCCCTGCGCCGAAGCCATGGTCCGTCCGCTGACCACGATGCCATGGCCAGCTCGCGAAGCGGACCACACCCCAGGCAGACGGTTAAGCACATGAATGGAGCCGTCATAGCTCAGGCGCATCAGGTCGAAACTGCGGGGATCAGTGGAGACCACCGCCAACACATCGCGGTCCTCCACAGACAGCACCTGCCGAATCTGGCAACCCGCTGGAGAAAAGACCCTCCCGTCCAGGCGCAGCCGCGTGGTGTCGGCTTCTGTATCGATGAAGGCATCCACCAGCCCGCCCTGGGGCCGGTAGGCCGGCAACCCGGGCACCAGGTCGATCCATTGGTCATTGTCATGCGTCTGCAGCACCCTGGTGGCCACCTTGGGCGCGGCCTCGGGATCAAGCAGGGTCATATTCTGTCCCGGCTCCAAGTCCTGACGAGCATCCGGCACCTGCACATCCAGGATCCTGTCCTTGGTCTGCCGACGGTTCTGAACCAGCAGTAGGGGCCGATGCCCGTCCTGCCAGCGAACCACGGCCAGATACTCGAAGGCCTGATGATCCCAGTCCACCTCGCCCACCCAGGGGTCGGCGTCATCCTGGCCCAGGAGGACCAGGCTCAGCCCGACGCGGGCGTTGGCGGTCAAAGCCTGAGGATACCGCCGGGCGCGCGGCCCGACCTGAGGATTGGCCGGATCGCTGATGTACCAAATCGGCTCATCGGAGGAATCCATGTGCTCGACCAACAGGGACCGGGAATCCGGCGACCACCAGAACCCCTGGTAGCGATCCATCTCCTCGCCGGCCACGAACTCGGCCAGCCCCAGCTGCATCCGATCATCGGTGCCGGGGCGCAGGGCCAGGACAGCCCGTTCACGGTCCTGCTCGGCACCCTGCCCGATAGTGACCACCATCAACCGGTCGCCAGTGGTATAGGCCACCATGGTGCCGTCCGGGCTGATGGCGGGATTGAGCACTGCAGAATCGCTATCTTCCAAGCTCAGGGCCCGCGTGGAGGCGGTGAGACCATCGGGGGCTATCAGCGAGAGCCAGAGCCGACCACCTAAGGCAAAGACCACCCGATCCCCGGCAGCATCCACGCTGTAATCGACAATGCCCTCGCCGCCCTCTCGCGAGCGCTCCCTGCGAGCTTGCTCGGCGGCTGGCACCTGTTCCTGGTCCGCATCATCCAGCAGGGCCCTGGGGTCAGCCAGGAGCACCTCATGGTGACGGCCTTCCTGGTCAAATACAGACAGCCAGAGCTCGGTCACCAGGTCCTCAGGCCCGTCGGAGCGCAGGAATACGGCCCGCGAACCGTCCCCCACCGCCAGGGCCGACCGTGGCGCACCCAACGTAAACCGCAGGGTCCGGGCCTTGGCCCGCGGATATGCCTCCATCGCCCGATCCACCTCTTCGGCCATGCTCGCTCCTCGACTATCTCTGACATGATCTCCATGACCATGCGTCTGCCACGATGATAAGCGCCCAGGCGCCAAAGGGGAATTCGAATAGCTCAACTGCGATGCGCCACCCTGCCCGCAGCAGACGTTAATCGTTCTACATGAGAAATTTTTATCGCCGAATAAGGCCTATTTCCTGACTTCGGCCGGCCGATGACCATTCCCTGCGATAGAATTGTGGCGTATTATCGCCAAAGACTGGTTGATGATGCCTGTTTCCCAGGGGTGAGGGTGTCAAGGCAGGACACCCTATGAATGTATCTGGGGAGCAACCGACAATAGAGAAAATAGAGGTAACCAATGAATATCATGGTTCGTATCAAACGCGCATGCGCAGTACTCGCTGCCGGCGCCACCCTGGCAGGCGGCCTAGCATTGCTGCCTACCGTGGCCCAGGCTGTGGAGAGCAAGAATGTCCAGACCAAGGCCGCTACTTACACAATCACGTTTCACGACCTCGGTGCTGGTGAGACTGAGATTACTCGCACTACCGGCACAGACGGCAAGCTGAACCCCGCTGATGTCCCAACGCCTACAGTGACCACTGAGATGACCGGTCAAAACGTGACATCTGATGGCTGGGCTGCGAGTTCAGTGGAACCAAATCAACCTAAGATCGACTTCGCCACTCATGTTTTCACCAAAGACACCCATCTCTATCCTCACTTCGCGGTGTTAGACCCCACCGCCACCCCCACTTACACGGTCACTTTCATCAGTGTGAATCCTGAAAATATCCAAGATGCATATATGGACCCGTTCGAAACTAATAGTGAAGGCAAGCTGGATATAGACGAAAACACACAACCCGAGGTTCATAACTTCGACGGTTACAGCTTCGCCGGTTGGTTTAGCGATAATGGCGGATCCCCTTACGTCCGCGGTGGCACCTACACCGCAGACACTATTTTCAGGGCCAGGTACACCAAGGTGACCACTCCCAACGAGCCTAACAAGCCTGGTCAGACCGCTCCGGTTGACAACAACACCAAGCAGCCTGCCAAGGACAACAAGGCTCCCGCCAAGGATCCGGCTAAGAAGGACGCCAAGGACAACAACACTCTGGCTCAGACTGGCGCCGATGCCGTGGCTCCTCTGGCCATTGCCGCTGGCCTCTGCCTGGCTGCCGGCATCACCCTGGGTCTGCGTCGCAAGCTGGCTCTGTGAGCCCTCAGGCTTCGGCCTGACCCATGATGATTGAAGTTCAAAGGCCCCTGGTCCATTGCGACCACGGGGCCTTATCCATACCCGGCAGTCGCGGTCGTTCGAACCTGTTCATTGGAGAAATTGCAAGCATCCGACCGCCCATTACCCCCTTCCGGCAGGGTCACGTACTATGAAAGGGTTATATGGAAAGGGATGACTATGAGCGTTCTCGATCGTTTCGAGAAGAGCGTGGAAGGCGCCGTTAACGGTGTCTTCTCGAAGTTCGGCTCCAAGGACCTACAGCCCGTCGACCTGTCGAGCGCCCTCGAGCGTGAGATAGACTCACAGGCCATGCCCGTCGGTCGCGACCGCACCGTGGCGCCCAACGAGTATCGGTTCAGACTATCCACTCCCGACTTCGACCGCATCGAGCAGTGGGGTTCGGAGGCTCTGGCCAACGAGCTGGCAGACAACCTGACCAAGTACGCCGAAAGCCAGCACTATGCCTTCGTCGGCCCGGTCGTGGTCATCTTTGAGGAGGACCTCAACCTGAACAAGGGCGACTTCCACCTGTCTGCCGAGTCGGTCCAAGGCAACGCAGCACCCGTCACCACCCCAGACGAGTCCAAGGACTGCCCGGTGCTGGAGATCAACGGCCGCCAGTACCTGCTGACCGCCCCCATCACCACCATCGGCCGTGGATCCTCTTGCGACATCGTCATCGATGACGCAGGCATCTCCCGCCGACACCTGCAGATCGAGATCACTGACAAGGGCGTGGTAGCCCGCGATCTGGGGTCCACCAACGGCACCTATGTAGAAGGACATCAGGTTCCCGCAGCCACCCTGCTGGACGGCAATACCATCACCATCGGCCGTACCCGCATCCTCTACTGGGCATCGTCACAGGAACAGGATTCGTAAGTCGCCCAGACCTTGAAGTAAGGTCGAATCATTATGCTGACTGAACTGACATTCGCCATCCTCAAATACGGATTCCTGGCTCTGCTATGGGTATTCGTCTGGCTGGCCATCCGTTCACTCCGCAAAGATATCGAAACCTTCAGCCCCAAGACCTCTCATACCCGCCGACGCAGCGAACGCGCAGCCCAGGGCAAGCTGCCGGCGGCAGCCAGATCCGTACCTATTGCCCCGGTCAGCAAAACAGAGCCTGCAAGCGACGACCCCTCCTTGTTGGTAGTCATTGACGGGCCCCTGGCAGGCTCCTCCACGCCGCTGTCCGGACGGCCCATCACCCTGGGCCGCTCCTCCTCGAACACCCTGGTGCTGGACGACGAGTTCGTCTCAGGCCATCATGCGCGGGTCTACCAGGACCCTGCATCGGGCCGGTGGGCCATTGAGGATCTGGGGTCCACCAACGGCACCGTCGTATCGGGGCAGAAAATCACGGCGCCGACAATCCTACCGGCGGAGGTTCCCGTACGCATCGGAGCCACCACCTTCGAGTTGAGGTAGCCGCCCATGACCAGGAACGACGCGAGCCAAAAGCTGTTCCTCTACTCCACGGCGGTTTCAGACGTGGGGTACGTGCGCAGCAACAACCAGGATTCAGCCTTCGCCGGCGAGCGCCTGGTGGCCATGTGCGACGGCATGGGCGGCCACGCAGGCGGAGACACGGCCTCAACCATAGCCATCCGATCCCTGGCTCACATCGAACGCGACGACCGTGAGCAGGACGTGCAGTCCCTGGCCCGGATGATGGAGACCTCGGTCATCGCAGCCCATGACGCCATCGTGGGCAAGGCCAAGCGCGAACACCGGCTGTCAGGCATGGGCACCACGGTCACGGCCCTGGCGCTGGCCGACGACTCCTGGGTGCTGGCCCATATCGGGGACTCCCGGGGCTACCTGCTTCGGGATGGCAAGCTGATCCGGATGACCCAGGACCACTCCTACGTGCAGCACCTGATCGACACCGGCCGCATCTCCCCGGCCGAAGCCCGCAACCACCCTCAGCGCAACGTGGTCATGCGTGTCCTGGGGGATTTCGACATCGACCCCCGCCCGGACATCTCCATTACCAAGGCCCTGCCCGCAGACCGCTGGATGATCTGCTCGGACGGCCTCTGCGGCGTTCTGGAGGACTCGACCATCGCCGAGGTGCTGTCCTCGGTCTCGGACCAGGCGGAGTGTGCCCAGCAGCTGGTCACCTTCGCCCTGAAGGCCGGCAGCACCGACAACGTGACTGTGGTCATCGCCGATGCCACACTGGCCCTGGATGCCGACGCCTTCGACCTGCCCCATCAGACCCCTCTGGTCGGTGGCGCAGCCAGCTCCAACCTGGAGGCCCTGGCCGATATCCTGGATGAGCCCGTAGCGGCGGCACCGCGCCTGCGTGACGAATCCCGGGAGTCCCCCGCCAAGCGGGCCGCCGATCTGACCCAGGACCGGGATGCCGGCAAGCAGGAGGACGAGGACGAAGATGGCCGCACTGCCCAGCCCTCGGCTGCCCGCGAGGAGAGCGGCGAACGGCATGTGCCCGACACCAGCGAGATCCCCGTCGTCCGCAAGAAGGACGGTTCGGCCTCAGCTGATCCCTACGACCCCGACGTGGCTGACGCCATCCACAAGGAGCACCTGGAGCAGCGCAAGCGCCAGCGCTCCAGGCACCGGAGAATTCGACTGATCCTGGCCGGCATCATCACCTTGGTAATCCTCGCTCTGGCCGGAGGCACAGGTGCCGCCTATCGTTGGAGCCAGGAACAGTACTACTTGGGCACGGATCAAGGCCATGTGGTCATTTACCAGGGTGTGCCCACCAAGGCCTTCGCCCTCTCGCTGTCCCACCCGGTACAAACCACGGACATCGCCGTCAAGGGGCTGCCCCAGTCCTGGCGCGACCAGTTGGAAGAGGGCATCACCGTCTCCAGCATGGATGACGCCCAGGAGCACGCCAACCTGATCCGCAAGGAGGCCGGCGACCTCAAGCGCGAACACGCCAAGACTGCTGCTTCCCCCTCCGCCTCACCCTCCGCTTCACCCTCCCCGTCGAAAACCAGCCAGGACGGGCGGCACTCGTCATGATCGCCATCCGTTTGCGCCGCATAGGCCTTCTGCTTTTCTCCCTGCTGGTAGGGTTCATCGGCTTCTTCCAGATGTTCGCCCGTTCCGCGGGCCACTTCCCTGGAGACTACGCCGCCCTGTTGGCAGTCACCGCTGCCCTCTTCATCGCCCTATGGGTCCTCTTGGAGATTTTCCAGCCTTATGGCAGCCAGGCCATCCTGCCCAGCATCGTCATCCTGAGCTCCCTGGGCATCACCCTGATCACCCGCATAGATCTGCGCAACGCCCGGATCGGCCAACCCACACGCGTGGGCTTCACCCAGCTGATCTGGCTGTGTCTGGCCCTGGTCCTGTGCGGACTGCTGGTCGTGCTGCTGCGGGACTACAGACTGCTGCGTCGCTTCTCCTATGTGAGCATGGTGGTGGGCCTGGTCCTGCTCCTGTCGCCCATGCTGCCCGGCATCGGCCGCGAGATCGGCGGCGCCCGCATCTGGATCGGCGTGGGGTCGCACACCCTGCAGCCCGGCGAATTCGCCAAGCTCTTCCTGGCCTTCTTCTTCGCCGCCTACCTGTTCGACCACCGAGACCAGCTGGCCGTGGGCGGCAAGAAGGTCCTAGGCATGCGGATGCCCCGAATCAAGGATCTGGGCCCCATCATCATCGTCTGGCTTATCTCGCTGGCCGTCCTGGTCATCCAGCATGATCTGGGCACCTCGCTGATGTACTTCGCCATGTTCGTCTCCATGCTCTATGTGGCCACCGGCCGCACCAGCTGGATCGCCATCGGCTCGGTCTTCTTCATCATCGGGGCCGTGGCCGCCTCCATGATCTTCGCTCATGTGGGCGCCCGTGTGGACGCCTGGCTGCACCCCTTCAGCGATGCCGAGTTCAGCAAGGCCTTCGGAGGGTCCGGACAGCTGGTGCGTGGCATCTTCGGCCTGGCCGCCGGTGGGCTGACCGGCACCGGCCTGGGTCAGGGACGCCCTTGGATCACCCCTCTGGCCAACTCCGACTTCATCTATACGTCGGTGGGCGAAGAGCTGGGGCTGAGCGGCCTGCTGGTGGTTCTGGCCCTCTACCTGGTCATCGTTGCCTCGGGCATGATCACGGCCATGAAGATCAAGGACGGCTTCGGCAAGCTCCTGGCCTCCGGTCTGGTCTTCACCATGGCCTTCCAAGTCTTCACCGTGGTGGGCGGCATCACCCTGGTCATCCCCCTGACCGGCCTGACCATGCCCTACATGGCGGCGGGCGGCTCCAGCCTGGTGGCCAACTGCATCCTGGCCGTCCTGCTGATCATCATCTCCAACGCGGCCAACAAGCCTGCGCCGGAGGTCAGCTCGGACACCTTCAAGTACGAGGCCCTGGCCGTCCTGCGCCAGCAGGAGACCAGCAAGCGCAGCGGACAGGACGACTCGGACCATAACGATTCGGACCAGGACGAGGAGACCGACCTGCCAGCCACCGGACGCATTCCCGCCCGCCAGGTACGAGGAGGTGGACAGTGAACAAGGCCCTGCGTCAACTCTTCAACGCCGTCATCGTCCTCTTCGTCATTCTGGGGCTTTCCAGCTCCATCATCATGGTGATCCGGGCAGGGAGTCTGAACTCGGATCCGCGAAATCTGCGCGCCCTCTACCATGAGTATGCGGCGCCCAGGGGGGCCATCCTGACCTCGGACGGTGCCGTCATCGCCCAGTCCGACCCCACCAACGACTCCTTCCAGTACCAGCGGCACTACAACAAGGGGGCCGTCTACTCGCCCATCACCGGCTACTACTCCATCACCAGCCCGGCCGACCGGGGAATCGAAGCCTCGCGCGACCGCTTGCTGAGCGGTCAGTCCGACAGCCTGTGGATGGACCGGCTCAAGTCCCTCTTCACCGGCACCCAGAACAAGGGCGCCTCCATCGAGACCTCCATCAATCCCAGCATGCAGGAGGCGGCCTATAACATGCTGGGCAACCTGTCCGGATCGGTGGTGGCCATCGAGCCCTCCACCGGCCGTATCCTGACCATGGTCAGCACGCCGAGCTACAACCCCGGCGACCTGACCGCCCACGACAGCGGCGATGCCTCCCAGGCCTATCAGAAGCTGGCCTCCCGCTCAGATAACCCCATGCTCAACCGGGCCACCTCGCAGCTGTATCCACCCGGGTCCACCTTCAAGGTGGTCGTGGCCGCCGCCGCCCTGGAGTCCGGTCAGTACCACCCCGACAGCCAGCTGCCGGCAGGAGCCTCGTACACCCTGCCCGGCACCAACTACAACCTGACCAACGCCACAGCCACGGGCAACGGGGTCAACGGCAGGATCAGCATGGAGAACGCCCTGGCCTACTCCTCCAACACCGCCTTCGCTCAGCTGGGTGTCAGCCTGGGCGGCAAGGCCTTGGCCGAGCAGGCCCGCAAGTTCGGCTACGGCTCCACCATCACCTTGGACGGGACCAACTCCACAGGCCGACCCATGAAGGCTGTGGCCTCCAAGTTCCCCGAGGACCAGTCCCAGGACCGGCTCGCGCTGGCCTCCATCGGCCAGGGGGACACCCTGTCCACCCCCATGCAGGCGGCTATGACGGTCGCTGCCGTGGCCAACGGGGGCAAGCTCATGCAGCCGACCTTGGTTGACCGGGTGCGCTCCAGCGATCTGAGCGTCATCAGCGAAACCACGCCCTCGGTCTACTCGCAGGCCTTCTCCTCGGACACCGCCAAGGCCCTGACCACCATGATGGATGCGGTGACTACCAAGAGCTACCCGGAGCTGGCCATCCCCGGCATGCAGGTGGCGGCCAAGTCGGGCACGGCTCAGATCGGTGCAGGCAATACAGCAAATGACGGGTGGATGGTAGGATTCGCTCCGGCCGATAACCCCAAGGTGGCTGTTGCCGTCGTGGTGCATGGCATCTCCTCCTATGGCATGGAGATCGCCGGGCCGATCATGAAACGCGTCATGCAGGAGGCTGCCAAGTGAAACTGGTACAGGGACAGCTCATCCATCGACGGTACCGTCTGGACCGCCGTCTGGCCCAAGGGGGCATGGGCGAGGTCTGGAAGGGCTACGACATCGAACTCGGCCGTGTGGTGGCCATCAAGGCCCTGCGCGAGGACCTGACCAACGAGGAATCCAAGCTGCTGCGGCTGCGGGCCGAGGCGCACAATTCCGCCAACCTGGCCCACCCCAACATCGCCGCCCTCTTCGAGTACTACGAGCACGACGGCATCGGATTCCTGATCATGGAATACGTGCCCAGCCAATCCCTGGCCGACATCTATCGGGACCGGGGCGCCTTGGACCCCATTGAGCTGCTGCCCATCCTGATCCAGACGGCTCGGGGGCTCTACGTGGCCCACTCCCACGGGGTCATCCATCGGGACGTCAAGCCGGCCAACATCATGGTCTCCGACACCGGCGAGGTCAAGATCACCGACTTTGGGGTCTCCTACTCAACCAACCAGGGGCAGATCACCCAGGATGGCATGGTGGTGGGCACGGCCCAGTACATCTCGCCCGAGCAGGCCCAGGGCCTCCAGGCCACCCCCCAGTCAGACATCTACTCCCTGGGCGTAGTGGCCTACGAGGGACTCTGCGGGCACCGGCCCTTCACCGGCGCCACCCCGGTGGACATCGCCGCGGCACACGTCAACGACCCTGTGCCGCCGCTGCCCGACTCGGTGGACAACCAACTCATGAACTTCGTCATGTCCATGCTGGCCAAGGACCCGCGGGACCGCCCGGCGAATGCACTGGTGGTCTCGCACACACTGGCCAGGATCGAGCAGCGGCTGCTGGATCAGCAAGTGGGCGAGACGGAGGTCATCAATCCACGCGCACCCATGCCTCGACGCATTATGAGCAGGCCGCACGCGGTAAAAGACATCTTCAGGCCCTTCTGGGGGCACTATGGAGAAGGAAGCGCACAGCGCGGCCTTGAAGCGACGAACGGAGGGGATACCCTATGAGCATCACACTGCCGCCGTCCCTAGCGGACGGACGATACCGTCTGGGACAGCTGATCGGACGCGGTGGCATGGCCGAGGTCCACAAGGCTGTGGACACACGTTTGGGAAGGACCGTCGCGGTCAAGATCATGCGATCCGATCTGGCCAACGACGAGGTCTTCCTATCGCGGTTCCGGCGGGAAGCCCACTCGGTCGCCCTGCTCAACAACCCCAACATCGTCTCCATCTACGACTCAGGCGAGGAGATACTGACCGACGACCAGGGCAACCATGAGCGGGTGCCCTACCTGGTCATGGAATACGTCAAGGGCCAGACCCTGCGGTCCATCCTCAAGGAGAACGGCGCCCTGAGCCAGCGCGACAGCGAGCAGGTCATGCTGGGCATGCTCAGCGCCCTGGACTACTCCCACCATATGGGCGTCATCCACCGGGACATCAAGCCCGGCAACATCATGATCTCGGAGCAGGGCATCGTCAAGGTCATGGACTTCGGCATCGCCCGGGCCATGGACGACTCTGCCGCCACCATGACCCAGTCCCAGGGCGTGGTGGGCACGGCCCAGTACCTGAGTCCCGAGCAGGCCCGCGGCGAGAGCGTGGACATGCGCTCCGACCTTTACTCGGCCGGCTGCGTCCTCTACGAGATGCTGACCGGACGGCCGCCCTTCAACGGGGATTCGGCCGTGGCCATCGCCTACCAGCACGTCACCGAGGTGGCCACCCCGCCCAGCAGCATCGTGCCCGGCCTGCCGAAGATGTGGGATTCCATCTGCGCCAAGGCCATGGCCAAGGACCGGCAGAACCGGTATGCCACGGCCTCCGCCTTCAAGAGCGACATCCTGGCCTTCATGAACGGCGGAACCCCGGTGGCTGCCGCCTTCAACCCGCTGACCGACCTGGCCAACGTCAAGGCCCGCAAGGATGCCGAGCAGGGGACCGAAACGGCCACCATGCCGCTGACCGAAGAGGAGACGGCCGCCACCCAGGCCTTCAACCCCGTCCAGGATTCGCTCAACCCTGCTGCCACCGGCGTAGCCACAGCTGAGCGCACAGCCGCCAAGACGGCCCAGCAGAAGGCCAAAAAGCGCAAGAAGATCATCATCGGCGCCGTCCTGGGAGCCCTGCTTCTGGTAGCCGCCGGACTGGGTCTCTGGACGGTCGTGAACCGGAACCATCATCAGATGGCCGAGGTGCCTACCATCAACGCGCAGATGTCACGGATCCTCGCCCGCGAGAAGGTGACCGCCGCAGGCTTCCACTATCAGGAGAAGGAGGACCACGACTCTGCCGAGCCCAAGGGGACCTTCACCAAGCAAAGCCCCAAGGGCGGAAGCATGGCTCCCAGAGGCTCCACAGTGACCGTCTGGTTCTCCTCCGGGCCTAAGGACACAGCCATTCCCGACGTCAAGGGTATGAACCAGCAGGAGGCCCGCAGAACCCTGGAGAAAGCCGGATTCAAGGTCTCCCCAGCCGCCTCGGTGGAGGACAGCCAGGACGTGCCCAAGGACCACGTGACCCGCACGGATCCCGCCGCGGGCCAGAGCGTGGCCAAGGGAACCAGCATCCTGATCTACATTTCCTCGGGCATGACCAAGGTGCCTGATCTGTCTGGCAAGAGCAAGGACGACGCGACCAAGACCCTGCAGAGTCTGCACTTCAACATCACCATCCGCGAGCAGGCCTCCAATAGCGTGGCGAAGGATATGGTCATCAGCACCGATCCGGCTGCCGGGTCCTCCGTCCAGCAGGGAGCCATGATCACGGTCACCGTCAGCAACGGCATGCAGTTGGGCAACTATATCGGTATGACTTTGGGCGAGGCCAAGCGCACCCTGGGCCAGGGGGTCAATATCAAGGTCAATGGCCCCAACAACGACAACGCCGAGGTCACCGGCCAGGATCCTGCCGCTGGCGCCTCCTTCGACAAGTCCAAGGACACCATCACCCTGACCACAGCCATCCGTATCCCGCCCTTCTCCCAGGGCGAGACCTTGGGCAGCTACCGGCAGAAGCTGACCAACAGCGGTGTCAGCGCCGACAGGATCACCTCCATCGGCAAGGACACGGACAAGGTGACCGCTGTAAACCCGGCGGCAGGAAGCAGGGTGGACGACAATACACCCATCACGGTGACCACCATCAGCTCCACCAACTGACCTGATATGGCCCCGGCGGGCACAGTCCTGCCGCCGGGGCCATATGTTGGGTCATATAAGGCCGGGCAGCATGAGTAGGGGTGAATACCACCGTGGTGTCTTAGATAAACTAGGGCAATCACTTCCGGCAGTCGGCAAGATATGACATCAATAAGCGGCGGGGCCGCAGGATCACATTGGATCCTGCGGCCCCGCCGCTCTTCCTATGCCGTCTAGGTCAGAAGGTGGAGTAGTTGGACATCTGTCTGAGCATGGGCACGTTGCTGGCCAACCATGGGAAGCCCCATTCCATCAGGGCACAAACCAGAGTCAACAGAAGCAGAATCAGTAGAAGCCATCGAATCGGGGCTATGCCGGACTGGTGCCGCAGCAGCCAGCCGTAGAGGCTGATCATGGGCTGGGGCTTCTCGCCCTTACGAATCTGCTTCAGCAAGGGGTACCGCCAGGCAGCCAGTGCCGCCAGGTAGATGATCAGATAGGCCGCTGCCAAAACCAGGAAGACCGGCTGCAACGAACCCAGCCTGGCCATGATCGAGCCCTTGTCGTCGGCAAAGGCCACGTTGCTGCCTCGGTCGCCCAGCAGCTCCTTGGGCACACCGTCGGACACCTTGGCCCAGTAGCCGAATTCGCCCCAGCTGATCCACCGATGGGTGGCCGTGGTGTACTTGGGCTCGCAGGTGGTCAGTGTGATCATGCGCCGATCAGGAGCGTCGTTGGGCGAATAAGGGTTGGGGGCGATGACGCTCACCTCTTCGGGCGAGACGATCTTGTAGCGGGTGTAGTGGTAGACGTACCAGTAATCCTTGGTGCGCAGAACGATGGCATCGCCCACTCGCAGCTCGTCTACATGGCCCAGCGGCTCACCATAGCCGGCACGGTGTCCGGCTATGGCCACGTTGCCCATCTCGCCCGGCATCTGCGTATTGGGGTAATGCCCCAGTCCCGCGTAGGCCAGCTCTCGGGGCGACGTGCCCTGAACCACGTTGCGCTCCCAATGCTGTCCGAAACGAGGAATATAGGCCTGAGCCATCAGTTCACCCTCGGAGGCCTGCTTGGGCTGCACCGGCGGCGCCCCCTTCTGAGGCTTGGCCACCTTACGGGTGTCGCCCGATCCCGGGTTGCTCCAGGAGGTCGAGGCCCGGGCCTGCAACTGCTGATGCTCGGACTGCACGCCGGTCCACCAGAGCTGCCAGACCACGTAGAGTGCGCAGATGACGGCCAGGGTAATCAGCAGCTCCCCTATGATTTCTGCAATGCCCACCAGCCAAGTTCGCCCTTTATCCGCCGGCTTATCGGCCGGCTTATCGGCCGGCGTTTTGTCGTTCTCCGAGTCTTCTGTCGTCATTTACCGTGCCTTCTCATCTAGCGATGCGTACTGGAGTGGCTGCAGGACAGCCGTCGTCTCAGGGAATCTCAGATTGTCCGAAGACTCGACATTCCAACCCAGACCCACCGTATTCACGTACTCCTTGTAAACGCGGATGGATGGCGAAGCATTCAGGGACTTGGTCATCCGATCGACTGGTCCTATGGCTGAAATCTTATATGGCGGCGAGTACTTTCGGCCGTGCAACAGCAGCACATTGCCCACGCATCGAACGGCCGTGGTGGGCAGCACCCGCTGATCCTGGATCCGCATGGACTCGGCTCCCCCGGCCCAGAGCGCGTTGACCACGCTCTCCACATCCTGCTGGTGGATAACGTAATCGTTGATGTTGGCCGTCGACCCGTCGGACCCCACCTTCTGCTGCCAGAGCGGGGAATCGTTGAGGGTCACCGTCAGCCCCGGCCCCTGGACGGCCTTGAGCACCGTGCCCGAGCCAGGGTCCTCGCGGGACTGGTCCGAACTGCCCTTGTCGTCGGTCAGGGTCTTCAGCGCATTGATCTGCGAGCTCATGTCATTGATGTCCTTGCGCAGCTCGGCAGCCTTGTTCTGGCGCTCCTCCACCAGCCCGGCCGTATCCGAGGTGACCGTGACCGTCCTGTTGACACGGATATTGGTGGTCAGCATGTACCCGACCAGGGCCAGCACCACAGCCACGGACACTGTGCCGACCAGGGACCTGTGCGCACCGTGCCGTCCCGTCCGTCTGGTCATAGGCATACCCTCATCCTCGTCTGCGATAGTATTACGTTCGAGTCTAACCGCTACTATGGCTTAGTAGATCTACTGAAGGAGAATAACCTCATGGCAGAGCATCAACTCCATGATGACGAGGACCAGGCGGTGGACGAGGCCAAGACCGCTGACACTGGCGAGGACGCCGAGGACGAGGAGTACGGCCTGTCCATGGACAAGGTGGAAGCCGTGCTCAACCAGAGCGTTGACAAAAAGCATATGACCCCGCAGATGCGCCGCATCGTGCAGCGGCAGGAGGAGAACACCCGCCGCGTGGAGGACACCATCAAGAGCACCAAGGCTAATCCACGCTGGTTCGTGCCTCTCTTCGTCACGCTGATGGTGGTGGGCCTGATCTGGATCGTGGTTTACTACATCGCCTCCACCCGGGGCAATGTCTTCCCCATCCCCGGCATCGGCAATTGGAACCTGGCCGTGGGCTTTGGCATTCTGCTGGTCGGCTTCCTCATGACCATGTGGTGGCACTGATCCATCTGCCACATTGTTTTTTAGGGACCCCACAACCGCTCAGGCACGGCTGTGGGGTTCTTGATATACCCATCCACACCTGAGCGTCAGGCATGTGTGGATTCGGCTACTCAGCTCCACCGATTTCATCCACCAGTTCCAGACTCAAGCCAAAGTTATCCACAATCGCCCGAATTTCTCGTGGACACGCTAGGACACTCGTCCACAACCCTACTGCTGATTGGGTTCTGCCTTCACTTATCCACTTTTTGCTGCTATATGTGCACCAGTTCTGGATACTTATTCCCAGGTTATCCACACGATTGTCAACAAATGTGGATAGATGACACCCATGTCATTTGTTGAAAACGAGACCCAAGGCGGGGAAGAAAAAGTTGGCCGTCGACAGCAGGGCGGTCAACAACAGGCAGAAGCTGATTCTCATCGCATGGGGTTGGCCATGTTGCAGCCCAGCGCCAGCAGGACCAGGGCCGCCAGGAAGATCAGCGTGGGCAGCAGCCAGGAGAGCAGGCCATGCACCCGCGAGCCGGGCCGGCCCATGTACAGCAGGGCCAGCATGAAGAGGCCGCCGACTATGAATCCGCCTACATGGTCCTGCCAGGCGATGCCGGGCACAAACAGAGGCATGCAGAAGTTGATGGCCATCCAGACCACCATGGAAACGATGTCAATCCCCAGACGGCGGTAGACCACCAGGATGGCGGCGAAGAGCCCGAAGAGCGCACCCGAGGCCCCGATGGCCGACGTGCCCCATCCATTGGGCGCCAGAACCGCATAGACCATCAGCCCCAGGTCTCCGCCCAGCCCGCTGATCAGGTAGAGGGCCAGAAAACGCCCATGCCCTATCAGATTTTCCAGCACCGGCCCCACAACCCAAAGGGTGATCATGTTGAAGAGGATATGCGAGACATTGGTGGCGTGCAGAAAAATGTTGGTCACAAACATCCAAGGCTCATGAATGGCCGTAATCGGCACGAAGGCCCAGTAGCCCAGCAAAAGCCGTTGATAGCGAAGCGGAGCCAGCAGGTACAGGGCCATCTGGATGACCCAGGCCACTATGCAGATCAGGGTGATGGCTATGGTCACCACCGGAGCATGGTCACCCCAGTGCCGCCGGATCCATCCCAGCGGCCCCCGACCATTCCCTCCGCCTGTGAAACTGGTGCCCATGCCATTGACCATGAACCTTACCTTACCTGACCATCCGGCCGGGGTGTGCGGTTTCCGTGCCGCAATGGCACCGATGCGCCCCACAGTTCGCCGCTTTCTACTAGGATGATGACTAGGTCGGTCGAAGTGGGCAGGACCGACGAAAGTCGTCGAAAGGAGCCAAACATGGAGAATTCATCTTCAAACGGCTGGAAGTTCTTTGCACTGCTCTTCGGCACGCTGCTGGCCGGCGTTGTCGCTCTGTTCGTATACAAGCAGCAGAACCCGGATTACGATCCCTGGGAGGAGCCCTGGGAGAACAGCTCATCGCCAGTCGACCTGGGCCTGGCCAAGGATGAGGAGGACAAAGGATCTGAGGATCCTGAGACCCCTCTGCAAGCGGGCGCACAGGCCTGACCGTTCCGGTCGGGAGGGAATCCGACCCAGCGTCAAGGACGTGAGGGCAACGGATTCCTTTTTTCATGCCTGATTGCGGCTTGACCGCAGCCTGCCGGACACGCCTGTTGGGGCGGCGCGTCACAATGGAGCCATGAGTGCCATACGGGAAGCAGACATGGAAGAAGGCCGCCGGGATTTTCTGGCCTGGCGCGATGCGGCCAAGGAGGCCGCGAATAAATTGGGCCCGGAGGGCGACCGGCTGACAGTGGCCCCCCAAACCGATAGGCGCAGCAAGGCCATGGCCGTCCGCTATTCCCTGCACATGCTGGAGATCAAGGCCCCAGGCCCCGGCGTAGAGGTCAGGGTGGCACCTTGGGGAGCAGTCAAGATTCTGGATGGGCCGGCATCCGACCCGCATAACCTGACCCCGCCCGACGTCATCGAACTGGATCCGGATGTCTGGCTGCGGCTGGCCGCCGGCATCACCAGTTGGAGTGAAGAAGCCGCCGCCGGGCATATCAGCGCCGTGGGCGAGCGCGACGACCTGCACGAGCTGCTGCCGCTGGTATGAGGCCGACTGCCTCTGCGGCCGGCTACTTGCTCGCGGACCCCTTGGTTGCGCTCTTCTGATCCTTGTGGTGTTTGAGCGCGCTGGGCACGGGTATGGGTATGCGCTTGTGGGGCTTGGGCGTGGCCGGTATCTCTCCAGAGGTGGCCTTGGCGGCGGCCTCAGCGGCCCACCGGGCGTAATCGTCCAGATCATCGTCCATGGAATCCTCGGGGTCCTGGCCCCCCGATTTGCGTGAATCCGACTTGGAGTATTCCTCTTCAACCATTTTGAAGGGATCTTTGCCCCTGGTTCCGGGTTCCTTGCTGCTGAGCTCTTTGGCCAGCTCGTCGTAATCCGTGTCCGTTGTCAGATATTTGAGCTTCCGGGCTATTTTCGTCTGCTTAGCCTTCTGACGTCCGCGGCCCATCCGACCCCCTTCGCCAGGTAACGTGCACTTAGGCAACTTGAATGTGAATTTGCATCATTTATGAGAGTACCACCTACGCATCTTGTCGGCTCGGACTTTTACCATAAAAGCAATTCCCAGAAGGACATTCGGCACGACGACGAGGGTGGGACCATGCAGGAAGAAGTCACAGCGGCAGGCAACGAGATCAGCGATAGCTTCAGAGCCGCCAAGCATCGGTCCGACCAGGTGCTGGCCGAGCTGGACAAGAATCCCAGCCGCTACACCATGCTGACCGGCGACCGCCCGACCGGCAGGCTCCACCTGGGTCATTACTTCGGTTCCATCCGCGAGCGCGTCCAGATGCAGAATCGCGGCGTACACACCAACATCGTCATCGCCGACTACCAGGTCATCACCGACCGGGACACCACCGAGCACATCCGCGACAACGTGCTCAACCTGGTGCTGGACTATCTGGCTGCGGGCATCGACCCCAAGAAGACCATGATCTTCACCCATTCGTCCACACCCGCAGAGAACCAGCTGCTGCTGCCCTTCCTCTCCCTGGTGACCGAGGCCGAGCTTCACCGCAACCCCACCGTCAAGGCCGAGATGGAGGCCAGCGGCCACGCCCTGACCGGTCTGCTGCTGACCTACCCGGTTCACCAGGCCTGCGACATACTCTTCTGCAAGGCCAACGTGGTGCCCATCGGCAAGGACAACCTACCGCACGTGGAGCTGACCCGGACCATCGCCCGCCGCTTTGACGAGCGCTACCCCGGCCAGGCCCCGGTCTTCCCCGAGCCTGATGCCATCCTGTCTGACACCCCTGAGATTCCGGGTCTGGACGGACGCAAGATGAGCAAGTCCTACGGCAATTCCATCATGCTGGGCACCACCGCCGAGGAGACGGCCAAGCTGATTCGCAAGTCGCCCACCGACTCCGAGCGCAAGATCACCTTCGACCCTGTGAACCGCCCCCAGGTCTCGGCCCTGCTGACCACAGCCGGCCTGGTGACCGACCGGAAGCCCGAGGACATCGCCGAGGAGATCGGCAATGCCGGCTCGGGCGCCCTCAAGGCCTACGTGACCAAGTCGGTCAACGAATTCCTGGCGCCCCACCGCGAGCGCCGGGCCGAGCTGGCCAAGGACATGGACACCGTGCGCGACATCCTGGTCGAGGGCAACAAGCGCGCCAACCAGATAGCCGAGGAGACCCTCGATCAGGTCCGCTCGGCCATGGGCATGCGCTACTAGACGTCGTACCGCCAGGAGCGGTCGGTCAGCACCCGGGCCGTGACCAGACCGATGGGCAGGCAGATGATGACCATGAAGGCCCGGAAGGCCCAGTCCAGGGCGTTGAGCGTATTGAACTGCCCCAGGTAGAACATGGCCCGGTACATATATAGGCCAGGCACCATGATGACGATGGAGGGCACAGTCAGGCTGATTCTTGGGTAACCCAGGTGGGGCGGCAGCAGACCGTGACGGACCGAGGAGCGCCAGACCGTGGCCAGCATACCGGCCAGGAAGGCGCCCAGGAAGGCGGCCATCTCCGGAGGGACATGGAATATGTCCTGCATCTCCAGGCGCATGGTGTCGGTCAGGGCACCGATGACGGCGGCCACCAGGGCCATGCGCTGTGGTGAGTTGAAGAGGACCGAGAAGCCCCAGACTCCGCAGAAGGCTGCGATCAAGCGCAGGCCAGCCATCAGCCAGGGACTCAGATTCATCGGTTCAAAGCCTTGCGGGTTGAGCATGACCATCCGCGCCACGGCCCAGCCGCCCAGCGTGGCCACCAGGATGATCGAGAAGGCGTAGGTGATGCGCTGCACCCCCGATGGGAAGTCCAGCTTGGCGATGTCCAGGCCGCCGGTGACCAGGGGGAAGCCCGGAATGACGAAGAGGATGGCGCCGATATAAGCCGTGTCGTGCTTGAGGGCCACCGGGTCGAAGATGCCCACCAGTCTCAGTGTGCCGACGCAGGCCAGGGCGGCGATGATGACCGCCACCCCCGTGGCGAAGAACTGGTTGATCCGCCTGCCCAGCATCTGACGACGCACCCACTGGCCTATGCCAGCGCCGACGAAGGCTCCAGCCATGTCGTAGGGGCCGCCTCCCAGCAGGAAGACGAAGGCTGCGCAGGCCACGGCCGAGGCGAAGCCCGAGAAGAGGGGCGAATAGAGGGGTTTGCGTCGCTCGATCAGGTCCAGACGCTCATGCGCCTGCCGGACTGTGATGCCACCCGTTGCCTGCGGCTCCGGGGACGTGGACTTGTCAGAGGAGGCAGGCCGCCCAGCCTCAGAGTCGCGGTCTTGGCTGGCTTGAGAATCAGCGGCACTCGAATCCGAATCCTTGGCCACGACGTCAGCAGGAGCGGGAGCAGCCTTGGAATCTTTGGAACCCTCCGAGCGAGGCGTGGAGCCTACAGTGCCCAGACCGGCGGCGGTCCTGGTGTCTATGGCCGCCGCATCGATCCGGCTCTGGCTGATCTCGTCCTCGTTGTGTACGGCGGTGGCCACCGCATCCTTGAGCGCCTTGGCCGCATCCTGGTCCTGGGCCAACACCTCCTTGACCGCCTTGCGGGCCGCCGCATAGACGTTCGGCTCGTCCAGGTTGTCCACCAGCTCCCGGGAGACCACCGTCATGGTGTGGTAGGTCCCCGCCTGCCCGCACTTGACGCTGAGCCAGTCCGCGAAGTGCTCCAGCAGCCAGATCCGCTCGGTGTTGACCCCGGTGGTGGGCAGGTCCACCACCTCGGTAATCCGAGAAACGCCATCCGTGCAGGTGGCCTCGATGTCGGTCAGGTTCACGTCAGCCCGTACATGCACGCCCATGGGGTAGGCGATCCTGTGCATCATCTCGCGCACGCGGAAGCTTCCCGTGCCGGCCCCCAGCTCCAGCATGCCCACCCGCACGATCAGGCTGGTCTTGGCCGCGATACAGGCCTCGACGATGGGCTTGTCGTAATCGCGTTCAATGTCCTCCATGTCCAGCGGAATGGAGTGGGTGTGGTACTTGCTGACCCGTCTGACCTCGGCTGCGGTCCTGCCGCGATAGCCGTCCTTGGAACTCCTGCTCTTGAATTTCACACCCACATTCATACTCCACCCGGGTCACGTGCCCTTGCACCGCCGCACGGGACCATGAAACGTATTCGACCCTAAAGCGTCCTAGAATGGGCCGCGAGCCATCGAACCGAAGGCTGTGGGCCTGCAACGCCGACCACCAATAACCGCGGAGGAGCCGTGGAATGGTCGAAGACCAGGCAACCTGCGATTCGACAAGGAGGACTGATGACAGATAGTAATCAGCAAATCACGGCTGCCGATGCGACCCTGGTCACATCCGGCACCGGGACCAAGGGGCCGGAGGAACGCAAGCTGCCTCAATCGTTGGATGAGGACATGGCCTTGTGCCTGCGGCTGCTCAGGGATGTGTTGGGGGAATTCGATCAACAGCTGCTCAAGCGCTTCGACTCCCTGCGCGAGGACGTGATGACGGCCAGCGCCGAGCACTTCAACCGCCACCCCTCGGACCCTGTACCTGACGAGGACGGCCTGTCCAAGGCCGTGGCCCTGATCGACGACACATCCGTCAAGGATTCCCAGCTGCTGGCCCGCGCCCTGACCACCTACTTCCACCTGGCCAACCTCTGCGAGGAGAACTACCGGGTGAAGGTCCTGCATGAGCGCGAGGGCAAGGTAGACCTCAAAGTCAAGGGCACCGACCCCATCAACGAGATGACCAGCGCCTACAGCCAGCTCCTTCAGGAGATGGGCCCGGCCAAGGCCTCGGAGCTGCTGGAGAAGCTGGAGTTCCACCCCGTCTTCACCGCCCACCCCACCGAGGCGAGGCGCAAGGCCGTGGAGGGCAAGATCCGGCGCATCGCCAACCTGCTGGCCGTTCGCCGTGGTCTGGGCGGTTCCGAGCTGGAGGAGAACGAGCGTCTGCTGCACAACGAGATCGACGCCCTCTTCCGCACCTCGCCCATCGCAGCCAAGAAGCCGACGCCCGTCGAGGAAGCCAACACCATTCTGGACATCTTCGACGCCACGCTCTTCGAGACCATTCCCAAGGTCTACCGCCGCTTCGACGACTGGATGCTGGGCAAGAAGGCCGGCATGGTCAAGCCCGTCTGCCCCGCCTTCTTCCACCCGGGCAGCTGGATCGGCTCCGACCGCGACGGCAATCCCAATGTGACCGCCAAGGTCTCGCGCAAGGTGGCCCGCAAGTTCTCCGACCACATGCTCAAGGCCCTGGTCAAGGCCACCACCACCGTGGGCCGCAACATGACCATGGAGGTGACCACCACGCCGCCCAGCCCCGAGCTGAGGAGCCTGTGGAGCCACCAGAAGGAGATGAGCGAGCGCCTGACCGACCGGGCCACCACCATCTCGCACAACGAGCTGCACCGGGCCGTGGTCCTGGTCATCGCCGACCGCCTGCAGGCCACCATCCAGCGTGACGCCGATCTTATGTATGCCGACTGCGACGACTTCATCGCCGACCTGCGCGTGGTCCAGGACTCCCTGGCCAAGGCGGGCGCGGCCCGTCAGGCCTACGGCCCCCTGCAGGATCTGATCTGGCAGGCCCAGACCTTCGGCTTCCACATGGTGGAGATGGAGTTCCGCCAGCACTCCCTGGTCCACGCCCGCGCCTTGGAGGACATCCGCGAGCACGGCCTGCACGGCGAACGCGGCGAGCTGCAGCCCATGACCCACGAGGTGCTCGACACCTTCCGGGCCCTGGGAGCCATCCAGAAGCGCAACGGCCAGAAGGCCGCCCGCCGCTACATCATCTCCTTCACCAAGTCGGCCCAGAACGTCAAGGACGTCTACGAGCTCAACCGGCTGGCCTTCGAGCATGCCGAGGACGTGCCGGTCATCGACGTGATCCCCCTGTTCGAGCAGCTGGAGGACCTGCAGAACTCGGTGGACGTGCTGGAGGAGATCATCAAGATCCCCGAGGTCCAGGCCCGGCTCAAGGAGACCGGCAACAAGATGGAGGTCATGCTGGGCTACTCCGACTCCTCCAAGGATGCCGGACCCGTCTCGGCGACCCTGGCCCTGCACTCCGCCCAGGAGCGCATCGCCAAGTGGGCCGAGAGCCATGACATTGATCTGACCCTCTTCCATGGACGCGGCGGCGCTGTAGGCCGTGGAGGCGGCCCTGCCAACCGTGCCGTGCTGGCCCAGCCTGTGGGCTCGGTCAACTGCCGGTTCAAGCTGACCGAACAGGGCGAGGTCATCTTCGCCCGCTACGGCAACCCGGTCCTGGCCATCCGCCACATCGAGTCCGTGGCCGCGGCCACCCTGCTCCAGTCCGCGCCCAGCGTGGAGGAGCGCAACACCACCATGACCGAGAAGTACGCGGACATGGCCGGCAAGCTGGATCAGGCCGCCCACGAGCGCTTCCTGGACCTGCTGCACACGCCGGACTTCGCCCCCTGGTTCTCCATCGTGACGCCCCTGAACGAGATCGGCCTGCTGCCCATAGGCTCCCGACCGGCCAAGCGCGGTCTGGGCGCCAAGTCCCTGGACGATCTGCGGACCATACCCTGGGTCTTCTCTTGGGCGCAGGCCCGAATCAACCTGGCCGCCTGGTACGGCCTGGGCACCGCCTGCGAGAAGTTCGGCGACCTGGAGACCATGCGTCAGGCCTACGAGGAGTGGCCGCTCTTCAGCACCTTCATCGACAACATCGAGATGAGCCTGGCCAAGACCGACGAGCGCATCGCCAAGATGTACCTCTCCCTGGGCGACCGGGACGACCTGAGCCAGAAGGTCCTCTCGGAGATGGAGCTGACCCGCAAGTGGGTTCTGCAGATCGTGGGCGACGAGTGGCCCCTGCAGCACCGCCACGTGCTGGGCCAGGCCATCCGGATCCGCTCTCCCTATGTGGACGCCCTGTCGGTGACCCAGGTGCGCGCCCTGCGGGCCCTGCGTCGCCGCAACGACAAGGAGGAGCTCAGCAAGAGCCAACAGGCCGACTTCATCTACCTGATCCTCTGCACCGTTTCGGGAGTCGCCGCCGGTCTGCAGAACACCGGCTGATCGCCGCTTGACGGATTAAGGATGAGGCCCCGTTCTCTTGCAGATAGCAGAAGGCGGGGCCTCGCCGTATTCAAGTGACCCTGATGTGATCGTGTGTTGTTTTCTGACTGGGTGGTAGGGTGAAAAGCGGGGGATGTCGAGAGACAGCTGGCTTACGCCATTAGCTCTTGCAATTTGATGCAGGGTTGGCGTTGACAGGCAGAACTTTGATAGGCAGGCGGTGTTGATCCCGCTTGGTGTTTGGTGAAGGGGTTTTGGTTTGATGCATCTGGTTTCCCGTCTGCGCCGCATCCTGGCGATGGCTGTCATCCTGCTGGGAATGCTTGCGGGCCTGGGCGTCGCATCCGCCCAGGCGGATGCTCCTATCCTCACCGGGGGGGGGGGGTCGTCAGACCCCTCGCGTAGCTGAGCAAACCCCCGGCACCCTCCCCAGCAACGCAACCAACACACCACTACCATCACCCTCACCAATACAAGCCACCACACCGTTAAGCCCCGCAACACCGAGTCCAAGCACTCCACCATCGACGACAAACAATACAGACGGCACAGACTCCGCTCCGGCTAAATCAGCCGAAAAGACAGATAATCAAGCTTCTCGTATAGTGCGCTTCGACCCTGCCAACGGCAGCAAGATAACACCATCAACTGTGAAGACCGGTACTCTCGCCACTCCCCCGCAACAGAATCCTGCGCGTGATGATTTCCTGTTTGACGGGTGGACGCTTGACGGCCAGCCCTTCGACTTGCAGACCCCCATCCTCCAGGACACGACCCTGAAAGCCCAGTGGTCGAAGACCGCGGACTGGCGGCTGAGCCCGGAGCACGGGCCCGCCGCCGGCGCCCGGCTGACCATCAGCCCGCCCGACAGGCAGGAGCCTCAGTTCGCCAGCATCCAAGCCGCAGGCGGCCAGATCCTCGGCCTGGCCGGCGACGGCCGCATCTACACCTGGACGCAGGACAGCACGCCCAAACCAGTTCCCTCCCCCGCCCAGGCCCCCGACGGGTTCCGCTACCTGCAGGCCGCAGCCGGCAGCCGATCGCAGGCCGCGCTCGGATCCGATCAGCACATCTACACCTGGGACAGCGGACAATCAACGCCCGCCATCCTCGACACCGGCAAGGATGACGGGTTCACCAGCATCAGCCTGAACGACGACCTCCTGCTGGCGGTGGACCGGCAGGGCCGGGTCCACGCCTGTCAGGCCAGCCAGGCCGACAGCCAGAATCAGAACCCGGAATTCTTGGAGCAGGCCGCAACCAGCCTGCCCGAGAAAGCGCAGGCCGTCACCGCCGTCGCCTCCGCCAGCCAGGCGCTCATCGTGGACGCGGACGGGCAAGCCTGGACCTGGGAGATGAGCAACCTCGGGAAAGCCAAGCCCACACGCGTCAAGCAGGACCCGGGCATGCGCACCGTCCAAGCCCAGGCCCTCAACCAGGGGTTCCTCCTCCTGGACGCGGACGGGCAGGCCCGGTACCTGCCAGACGGCAAGAGCAGCCCGACAATCGTCAGCCTGCCCGGCGGCGAGCAAACCGGCACAATCAACAGCAGCGGCGATCAGGCCACGATCATCGACAAACACGGCCACGTCTGGGTCTGGAAGCCCGGCGAAGCCCCCAAGCGCGCGGACGACGAGAGCCAGCAGTACATGCAGGCCGCCGCTGCCGGCGGCAGGATCGCCGCCATCAGCAGGCAGGGCGGCATGCGCGCGTGGAGCCTGGATGCCCAAGGCAACCCCGGTAAACCCGACAGGCTCGACACCACTGCTGCGCCCACCTTGGAATCAGCCAGCCTGGACGGCCAGCCGCTCAGCCTCAGCAAGATCGGCAGCGCCTGGCGGGCGGGCATGCCCGACCATAAACCGGGACAAGCCGCCATCCTTATCACGGGCAGGCAGGACGGGCAGCCTTTCGCCAGAAGCCTTGCGTACACGGTCGACCAGCCGCCGGCACGAGCTGCGGAACCAGAATCCGCGTTCACGGTCCGCTTCGACACGGGCGGCGGAAGCCCGAAACCAGCGGACCAGACTGTCCTTTCCCCGTACGGGAGGGTGAAGCGCCCCTCCCCCGACCCTGCGCGGGAGGGCTTCCTGTTCGACGGCTGGTTCACCGGCGAGGTCGCCTACGATTTCAGCAGGCCCGTCGACAAGGACCTGACCCTGGCCGCCCACTGGACGCCGGCAAGCCGGAACACCAAGTGGAGCATCAGCCCCAATAAGGGCAGCCAGCTGGGCAGGGAACCCGCGACCATCACCCCGCCCGACAATGCCAGCCGGGGCATCAGATTCAGCCAGGTCAGCGGATCAACAAACACCAGCTATGGTTTTTCCTTGGCGGTGGGCAGCGACGGGAACGCCTACGCCTGGGGATACAACGGCAATGGCCGGCTCGGCGACGGGACAACCGGCGGCTACCAGTCTGCGCCGGTCATGGTGAGGACGCCCGACCGGAAGACCTACCCGGACCTGCCAGCGGATTTCACCTACCTGCAGGTCAGCGCCGGATACTATCACTCCCTGGCCCTGGGCAGCGACGGCAACGTTTACGCCTGGGGAAACAACGGCAATGGCCAGCTCGGCGACGGGACAACCGGCGGCTACCAGTCTGCGCCGGTCAGGGTGAAGACACCCGACCGCAAGACGTACCCGGACCTGCCAGCGGATTTCACCTACCTGCAGGTCAGCGCCGGAGACGCTCATTCCCTGGCCATAGGCAGCGACGGCAACGTTTACGCCTGGGGATACAACAGCAATGGCCAGCTCGGCGACGGGACAAGCAGCAGCCAGACTACGCCGGTCAGGGTGAAGACACCCGACCGCAAGACGTACCCGGACCTGCCAGCGGATTTCACCTACCTGCAGGTCAGCGCCGGAAGCTGGCATTCCCTGGCCCTGGGCAGCGACGGCAACGTTTACGCCTGGGGATACAACAGCAATGGCCAGCTCGGCGACGGGACAATCACCGAGCGGCATGCGCCGGTCAGGGTGAAGACACCCGACCGCAAGACGTACCCGGACCTGCCAGCGGATTTCACCTACCAGCAGGTCAGCGCCGGAAGCTGGCATTCCCTGGCCCTGGGCAGCGACGGCAACGTTTACGCCTGGGGATGGAACTACAATGGCCAGCTCGGCGACGGGACAATCACCGAGCGGCATGCGCCGGTCAGGGTGAAGACACCCGACCGCAAGACGTACCCGGACCTGCCAGCGGATTTCACCTACCAGCAGGTCAGCGCCGGATACTATCATTCGCTGGCCGTGGGCAGCGACGGCAACGCCTGGGCATGGGGAAACAACCAGTATGGCCAGCTCGGCGACGGGACAAGCAGCGGCAGCTATGCGAATTCGTCTGTTCCTGTGCGCGTGCGCGACCCAAGCAGCCCCACCGACACGAGCAAAGGACTGCAAGCCGCACAGGTCAGCGGCGGAGGCTCTCATTCGCTGGCCGTGGGCAGCGACGGGAACGCCTGGGCATGGGGATTAAACAACTTTGGCCAGCTCGGCGACGGCAGCACAGACACCAAGTCGGCTCCTGTGCCGGTGTCGTTCAACCTGGCTCTGGCGATCACCGGCGTCAGGTTCGACCAGACCCCCGCATCAGGCCTGACGCGCGGCGACGGCAATAGCGTCACCGTGACCACGCCCGCACATTTGCCGGGCACGGTCACGGTCAGCGTGGACTACACGCTGGGCGGCGCACCCCAAACGCCGGACACATCCTTGAGGTACACGTACCTGCCAGCAGGCGTGCTCCCCAAGGCAGGCAGGGAAGGCATCCTGCTCGCCCTGGCCACCGGCATGACCGGCATGGGCGGGGTCCTGGCCTCACGCCGCCACCGGCAGGAAACACGCCAACTGGTTCACGCTTCGCACGAGTAAGAGCGGCCGGGCGGCGTATCAATCCCCCCGCCCCCGGCCCATCAAGGGGAGCGGGGAGGAAACGTGTCACGTAAGGCTCAACCCCAAGAGAGCCCGACACTTCCCTCCCGCGCCCCCACCACACTTCTGCAGGCGGAAGCCGAGGACAGGCATGCACGCCCCCGCCTCTGCCTGGGAGAGGAGGAAACACGGCCAAGCCGGCCACGGGTATACAACCCCAGCCAGCCTGGCCTCTGTTTACTCATTCCGTCAACCATAAGTTCCGCCGACACTGGATCAGGCTGTCATAGTCATTGCGCGATGATAAGGTTGTATCAACTGTACAAAGACGCAGAAACGGATGACATGCACCGTCTGTTGGGGAGACAGTCGGCAGAGTTCTTGGGAGGCTCTGTAAATGGCGTTATCGAATATTCCCCACTGTACTTCGCACGAGTAAGGCCGGGTTCCCATCACTGCAATCCGGCGAACTGGCGGCTGTGCCCATCCCAACCGAGCACGGTCGCCATCTACTTCTAAACGGCGGAAAGGTACCCGTCGTAGCGCTCGGGCTTGTCCGAAAACTCCAGGCCAGCCGGCTGATACCAGGAATATCGGCGGGTGCCGCCGTCGTCAGTCCAGATCTCAGGGCAGTCGTTGACCAGCCAGTCCGAGGGAATGGCATGCGCGCCGCCAGTCGAGGCCAGGGCCAAGGCCTGCCTGAGCTGGTCCTCCTGGTCGGCGGTCAGGCTGCCGGGGCGGGCCGAGAAGAAGAGCGGGGTGCCGGTCCGTGCCAAGAGATCCATCCACTGACGGTTGAGCTCCCAGTCGATTGAGTCGGATATGCCCACGCAGTCGGCGTCGGTGGCGTAGAAGCTTCCGTGCTGGGGCATGCGGAAGGCCAGGGTGTTGACCCCGATCTGTCTGGTCCGCTCCCACTGCAGGCCGCTGGTGTCGTCGCCGGTCCGGTTGATCTGCATGAAGCCGACGCCCAGGTGGCCTACCACATTGCACCCCTGGACCAGCATCCCGGCCTTGGTAGCCTGCTCGAATATGGCACGGTAGAGCTGCTTGACCACCTGGGCGCTGGTCAGGCTCCGGTCGTAGAAGTGCCAGCCGTCCGGGCTGGGCCAGGGGTTCATCTGGAATCCCCACCTGCCCAGCAGGTCGAAGGTGCTGAAATCATGCTTGACCAGCTGGTAGCCCCACTCCCCCAGCTGGGCGATGTCCTGGCGGATGTAGTCCAGGGCCTGCGGGTTCGAGGGGTCCAGGCATCCGTTGTGCGGGAGCCTGAACTGGTCGGTAATGGCCTCGTCCTCGTTGAGGAGCGGGCGGTACCAGATGCCAGGCTTGATGCCCATGGCCTTAATCTGGTCGGCCAGGGCGCCCATGTCGCCGAACTTCTCGTTGCCACGCCGCCAGGGGCCGCCGTTGTAGTCCTCAAGCCGGTGGTGGTCCTGCCAGCCGTCGTCCACGACCATGGTGGGGCGGTGGGCGTTGCCCTGGGTCAGGTCGGCCAGATACTCGGCATCGGCAAGAATCCGGTAACGGCTGGAGTCCCCGTAGGCGTAGTACCAGTTGTTGCTCCCGTAGACCGGCTCAGGGGGCATAAGGCCCTTGCGGCTGATCCGGGAGCAGAAGTCGCTGGCCACAGCAAAGACCGGGCCGCCAGACCGCTCCTGGAGCGGATATTGCAGGCAGATGATGGTAGCGGCTTCAAGCTGCCGACCGTCCAGCACCAGGCCACTGCCGCCGTTGCGCAGGTCCATGAAGAGGGTGATGCCGGCCGTATCGACCTGCCAGAAGCAGAAGGCGTTGGCACCGGTGGCCACCCCGTACCCCTCGGCCTGCTCCTGACCAGCCGCCAGGAAGTACCAGGGCATGAACCGGTTGGCGCGCATGGTCTGGAAACCCATTCGCCCGTAGCCACGCTCCCAGGCATCGCCCAGGTAGAGGTCGTCGGCAGGCATGGGCCTGGTCCAGCGCAGGGCCAGGGAGCGGATGGGGGTGGAGCCGGCGGTCAGGCTGACCGTCAGAGCGGATTCGCCCTTGAGGCTGATCCTCGCATCGGGGGCTGTACGGAAGGACCTGCCTGCGGGCGCGGTCTCCCTGTCGGCATCGGTGGTCAGCGTAATCCAGTCCGGCTCTCCCAGGCTAAGGCTGGTTGGGTTCATGATTCAGTGCTCCTTCATCCCTGTGGTGTGGCAGATGGCGGCGGGTCAGACCCGGACCAGGTCGATCAGGCGGATGGTCTCGGGCTGGCAGCGGGGTATGCGGATGCCCACGCGCTCCAGATAGGTGCCTGTGACCTCGGCGGTGCCCAGTGGACCCGTCGGATCCAAATGCTCCAGCGAAGCCCTGGGCTTGGCGGGGCCGGTCCAGGCCAGCCGGTACCGGGCCTTGGGGTCCAGGCCGGGAATACGTAGATAAACACCACGGTTATGCAGGGATTCGTCCAACTGGACGTGGGCCAGGATGGCACGGCTGCGGTCGGGGGCCACTACGCCATGAGCCAGGACCGAAGGGTCGGCCAGGTCCAGGCGGACCACACGGCCGGAGTGGAGGAAGCCCCGGTTGGCCTTGTACCAGGTGATCCACTCCTTAAGCCGCTCCAGATCCTCCTCGCTGGCCTGACGGATGTCCCACTCGATGCCCATGGACCCGAAGACAGCCGTGGCCGCCCGGAAATCCAGGCTGTAGGTTCTGCCGGTCTGCTGGGATGAGGGCTGGGAAATGTGGGCGCCGATGTACTCAGGGGCCACGGTCTGCTCGGTCCAGCGCTGGATCAGCTGCCTGCTCAGGGCATCGGTCATGTCGGAGTTCCAGAAACGGCGGATCTTCTCGATCACACCCAGGTCGATGCGGCCGCCGCCCGAGGCGCAGGACTCCCATTCCACCTTGGGGAAGCGAGCGCGGAGGGTGTCCAGCAGGCGGTAGTAGGCCAGGGTCTGCTCGTGGATGGCCGGCGCGCCACCATGGGCCTGGGAGCCGGCCTCAAGAAGGTCGCGGTTGTGGTCCCACTTGACGTAGTCGATTTGGCAGGACTCCAGGACTCGGGTCATGGCCTCCAGCACATGGTTGAAGGCCTGGGGGTTGGTCAGGTCCAGGACCAGCTGGTTGCGCTGCAGCTCCGGGTTTCTGGAGGATGCCCTCATGACCCACTCAGGATGGTCGCGGAAGGCATCCGAATCCGGATTGATCATCTCCGGCTCGAACCAGAGGCCGAACTGCATCCCCAGTTTGTGGACATAATCAACTAAAGGCTCCAGACCCTGGGGCCAGACCGCCGGGTCCACCCACCAGTCGCCCAGACCGGCCGTGTCGTCCCGGCGCAGGTGGAACCAGCCGTCATCCAGAACGAGCCGCTCCACCCCGATGCGTGCGGCCCGGTCGGCCAGGTCGCGCAGGGTATTGAAGTCGTGGTTGAAGGTGATGGCCTCCCAGACGTTCAGGATGACCGGCTGCTCGCGCGGATGCTCGGGCAGGGTGCGCTCCCAGGCGTGCAGGCTGTTCATGATCGGATCCATGCCATGGTCGGAGGCCGTGACCACGATCCAGGGCGTGCTGTACTCCTGGCCCTGGTCCAGGACCACCTCGCCGGGCAACAGGAGCTCGCCAGCGCTGACACCGGCCGGGGTGGCGCTGTTCCGATCCACCCGGAGCACGGTGTTCCCGCTCCATGCCGGCTGGACGCAGAGCACCCTGCCGCGATGGAAGTCGAAGCCGGGGGTGCCCACCATGACCACGGCCCCCTCGAAGCCGGTGCGGCCCCAGCGGAACTCGCGCACCCAGGCCCCGTCGGCCAGGTCGTGGCGCTGGGGGCTGCGCTCACGCTCGTGCCGGCCGGCGAAGTCCAGAATCTGGGTCTGCTGGTCGTCCAGGGGCAGGCGGACCTCCAGACCCTCCAGCAGGAAGGGGTCGGCGCCCAGGTTGCGCAGGGTGTGGCGAATCCTCAGGGAACCGCCGGCCATGGCCTCCACCCTGGTCTCCAACCCAAGCTGGGCATCCTCGTCACGGGCCTTGATGGTCAGCGAGTCGGCGGTCTGCTCGGGCTGGCTCTCGACCAGGAATCGAGGCGACCAGGAGCGCCCGGCCTGGATGCCCTCGGGGCCTTGGGCGATCCGATGCCCGGTCAGGCCCGGATGCAGGTAGGTGTTCTGTGCATGCTCCAGCAGCAGGGGCGAATGGGTCGAGGTCCAGGCGGGAGTCTGTTCCAAGCCATTCAGGTCAGGACCCGCATAGAGCCCCCTGATGTCAGGAATATCGGCACCCGGCGTAATGGGCCCCAGGGCCATATAGGTGAATGGCTGATCAGAATGGACCGGCTGTGGAAAGAGCATGAAAAATCCTTTAGTAACTACGGCACAAATGTGCAAAAACAACGATGGTTGATGAACCAGTGAGCCGCCCAGCCCACTGCAGTTGGGCGGCTCCTGATCGATAGACTACTTGACTGCTCCGGCCACCATCCCTGCAATGAAGTACTTTTGCAGGAACATGTAGGCGACCACCATGGGGGCTGCCGCAATCAGGGATGCCGCTGCAGCGACGCCCAGATTGTTGGTATTGGCCGAGAAGAAGGAGGCCACGCGAGGGGCGATGGTCTGGGCCGAGGGGTCGGTCAGGATGTAGCTGGACAGGGCGTAGTCGTTCCATACTGTCGAGCCAGTCATGATGACCACGGTCGCCGTCACCGGCTTGAGCATGGGCAGGACCAGGCGCATGAAGACCTGGAGCTTGTTGGCTCCGTCCAGCTCGCCGGCCTCGTCAATCGCCGGAGGTATGGCCTTGATGAAGGCCGTGTAGAGGAAGACCGACAGAGGCAGGTTGGTGGCCGTCAGCACCGCGATGATGCCCCAGTAGTTGTTCACCCCGCCGATCTTCACCAGGAAGGAGTAGAGGGGGACCAGAATGCTCAGGGGCGGAATCATCATCATGGAGAGGATGAAGGCCGAGACCAGCTTGTTGAACCGGGTCAGGCGACGAGCCAGGGGGTAGGCCGCAGCCGCTCCCAGGACGCAGACCAGAGCCGTCGTCCCCACGGTCACCACCACGCTGTTGAGCACGGATTTGAGGATGCCGCCCTCATTGACGGCCTCGGTCCAGTTGGACCATGCCATGTCGTGGGTGCGCATGCTCAGAGCCGAGCTCAGATCATCCGAGGGCTTGAGCGAGGTGGTGATCGCCAGGTAGAAGGGCAGGAGCTGGCAGAGGCAGACGATGACCAGGAAGAGGTAGATGGCCCAACGCCCACGCTGGTATGACCGCTCGGCAGGGGTCATCTCATTCTTGTTCTTGCTAGCCATGTCAGGCCTCCCAATCCAGCTTGGCCAGTCCCTTGTTGACCAGCCAGGTCACGATGGCAATCAGGACGAAGAGGAAGACCCCGATGGCCGAGGCATACCCGGCCGCCTGGTTGTCGAAGTAGATCGTGCCGATATAGGTCGAGATGGAGTTGGTGGCATACCCGGGGCCGCCGCCTGTCAGCACCTTGACCATGTCGTAGAGCTTCAGTCCTCCGATCAGGTTCAGCACCACGCTGGTCGTGAAGGCGGGCGACAGGAGCGGCAGGGTGATGTTCCAGAACTTCTTCCAGCCGGATGCCCCATCGACCTCGGCGGCCTCGACCACCTCCTGGTCCATGGTCTGCAGACCGGCCAGGTAGATGATCATGGAGACGCCGACGAACTGGATGGAATTCACCAGCACGATGATGCAGACCGAGAACCCCGCATTGTTGAACCAGGCCACCTTGTGCAGACCCAGTGCCGTCATGACGGCGTTCAGAGCGCCCTGCTGGTACTGGAAGACGAAGTAGTACATGATGCCCATGATGACCGGGGCCACCAGGGCGGGCAGGTAGATGATGGCCCTGATCAGGGTGCGCCCCTTGATCTTGGCGTTCAGCAGCAGCGCCAGAGCCAAGCCCAGGATCTGCTGGAGCACTGTGCTGCCGATGCCGTAGATGAAGGTGTTGATGACCACCTGTTTGAAGTTGGTGTCAGTCAGCATCTGCTTGTAGTTGGCCAGCCCCACGAAGGACTTGGCGTCGTTGTACCCGTCCCAGTTGGTCAGGGAAAGCCCGATCCCCGACAGGAGCGGATAGATGATGAAGATCACCAGGAGGATGACGGCAGGAAGATAGAAGAGATTGATCGAGGCACCCCTGAAGCGGCGACGACGCGGGGAGGGACCCCTGCCGTGGCCAACGGATGCATTCCTGCCATCCCCATGTAACGGTGATTCGGATTGGGTGTCCTGCGAAGGAATCGCCCCTGAGCGACTATCTGTCATGACTCGACTCCTCTTGGTCGACTAATCAGGAAGACTTCTGGCCATACAGGCTGTTGAAGGAGGTCTTGACCTGATCCGCAGCGGCATGTGCAGTCAGCTGACCGGTCAGCAGACCGTCGGTGGACTTGGCCAAGGTGTTGTACATGCCGTTGGGCAGGTACTTGCGGTCGAAGAAGGGAACCAGCTTGGTCTTCTTCTCGTTCACCCAGTAGTTGTAGGTCGGCTCGAACTGCCCCAGTGCGGACTTGACGCCGGTCAGGGCCGAATCGTTCATGCTCACGTCGACCAGCTTCTGCAGGTTTTCAGGCTCGGCCATGAAGTCGATGAACTTCAGCGCCGCATCCTTGTTTTTGCTGGTCTTGGAGACGCCGAAGGTCAGGGTGTCCTCGCCCGTGGAGAAGTAGGGCTTGCCGACTTCGGCAGGAACCGGCATCATGCCCAGCTTGACGTTGGGGTTGTAGGACTGGATCAGCTGGGAGTTGCCGTTGGAGCGGAAGGAGAAGCCGGCCTTGTCCTGGGCCATCAGCCTGGAGATGTCATCCTGGGAGGCGGAGGTGTAATCCACATTGAACCAGCCGTCCTTGGCCCACTTGGCCACCCTGGAGGTGTACTTCTCGTAGACTGCGGTGTCGAACTTGCCCTTGGAAAGATCCTTGAGCTGGCTTTCGTCGTACATGCCCGGAAGCATGTAGTCTGCAAGGTCCCCGTTGGGGCCCGCGTCCTTGTTGGAGGAGATGAGCGGAGTGTATCCGGCGGCCTTCAGCTTCGTGCAGGCCTGCTCAAAGGCGTCCCAGGTGTCGATGGACTTGGGGTCGATGCCGACCGCATCCAGGACCGTTTGGTTGTACATGATGCCCGACACCTGGATGTCGGCGGGCAGGGCGTAGAACTTGCCGTCCTTGGTCTTGAAGACATCGTTGCCTATCGGCTTGAGCCGCTTGGCCCAGGGCCTGTTCTGCAGCGGCTCCAGGAAGTTGCCGTACCGGTCGCGCGACCATCCGTGGGTGTTCCAGATGTCCGGAGGGTTATGGCCCGCCAGGCGAACCTTGATGTCGTTCTCGTTGTTGTTGGTGCCCGGAACCATCTTGATGGTGATGTCCGGATTCTTTTCTTCGAACTTCTTGCCCAGGCCCTGAAGAGCCTTGAGCTGGGGGGTCCCCGTTGACTGCATGGTCATGAATTCCACGGTTTTCTTGCCCCCGGAGGAGGAAGAGCCGCAGGCAGCCAATGAGGTTATTGCCATAGCGCAGCAGATGCCGACCGCCGCCACCGTCTTGATCCTATTCATCAACCACTCCTTCGTAGGTTGCTTCTTTGCCGAACACGTTCCAAGAAACCCGGAACTGACTTCGCGTCTCTAAATATACACGAGTAGATTTATCTGTCAAATATCTGATGCTGATTGCTTGAACGATTGCTTTTGAGGAAAAACACACTCGTGACCGCCGGGTAATTGGTACTGTTTTCCTTGATTTTTCAGCTATAGCAAGGCTTGCGCATACAGGTCAATGATGGCCTTGAACTTGGTTTGACAGCGATATCAATTCGAGTAGATTCCGTATTCCGGGTAGCATAAATTGAGACTGGTGAATAGGCAGATGGGAACGAGTTCTGATGGCTGCAAATGATAAAAATCACCGACAACGCAGAAGGGCCACGCGCACGGATGTGGCCAAACTGGCCAACGTCTCCACGGCGGTGGTCAGTTACGTATTCAATAACGGACCCAGGGCTGTGGCTCCGGACACATCCAAGCGGGTGCGCGAGGCGGCGAAGCTGCTGAACTACCACCCCAACCCCACTGCACGAGCCCTGCGCACCGGGTATTCCAAGATGCTGGGGGTAATCGTGCCGGATTCGTCCAACCCCTTCAGCGCCGGCATCTACGACGAGCTGCAGACGGTGGCCATACAGCGGGGGTACTCGGTCCTCTTCATGAACGTGCGCAGCGACCCCGATTTGGAGGAGCAGGCCATCAGGCAGTTGCTGGAGCGCAATGTTGACGCCATTTTCCTCTCCTCGTCACGCAGCTACACACAGCTGAGCATGGCCCATCTTGAGGAGAGCCACTTCGTCTTCATGGATCAGCCTCACCGGGTGACCAACGCCAAGAGCGTGTCGACCGATTTCTTCCACTCTGGCCTGACCGCCACCCAGCACCTGATCGAGCACCGGCACTGCAGCGTTGACATGCTCTTTGGCGGCTCCCCCGACGACCGGGGCGACGCGCGAATCCAGGGCTGGTACGCGGCCCACCAGAACGCCAACCTTCCCGCCGGCAGGATCCGCCAGGCCTTCTTCACCCGCGAGGGCGGCTATCGCGCCACCTTGGACCTGATCGACAGCGGCAGGCCGCCCCAGGCCATCTTCGCCGGATCGGACCTGGAGGCCATGGGGGCTCTTCGGGCCCTGCATGAGCGCGGGCTGCGCATTCCCGAGGACGTGGCCATCGTCTCCTTCGACGGCACCATCGACTCCCTCTACACCTGGCCTCAGCTGACCACTATGCAGCAGGACACTGCGAAAATTGCCTCCTGCGCCATCAATGCGGCCTTGGAGCCGGATAAGGTTCCCGACGTGCAGATCATCAAGGCGGATCTGGTCGTCCGTCACTCCTGCGGCTGCTGATACGACAACTAATTAAAGCATATGAACCATGGATAATATCCATAGTTTTTCATCAATATAATTCGGGGGCTTACATCAGAAAAGACGCTGGCATCATCGCCACAAAGGCATTGACGTCAGCGCCTTCTCAGACTCTGTTCAGGCTCAGACCCAGGGTCAGGCCCCGATCAGATCCAGCATTTCAGGAACGGACTTCTTGCCGAACTCCACGGTCTCCTTGCCATCTTTGCGGATCACGATGCAGGGGACGCTCATGACCTGGTACTGATCCTTGAGCTCGGGGAAGTGGGCCAGGTCGTAAGCCTCGGCGCGCACCTTGCCGTTCTGGGCAGCCACCCGCTGGGCGGACAGAACCGTGGTCGGGCACATGGTGCAGGTCAGAGAGACCAGCATCATCACGTCCACCTGGTCCTTGATGGCGTCGATCCGGTCCGAGGTGGGCTGATCCACCTGCTGGCCGGGGCCCGCCGCATTGTAGAGGGCCAGGACGAAGGAGTTGAACTCGTGGCCGCTGGGCACGCCATGGAAGGCCAACCCGGTCGGCTGGGAGACGCCCTGATCGTCCAGCCGGCAGATGCGCACGCTGGGCCGAGCATCGGGCAGGTCGCCGGCGGGATCGTAATCCTTGCCGTCCTTATCCGTGCGGGAGTCCACCCTGGAGGTCAGCTTGCCGTCGGAGAGCCCGACCAGCTCGTCCACGAAGGCCTCCAGCTCCTTGGAGACCTGGCTGCCGTCCAGGTCCAGGGCCAGCTCCAGCTTTCCGGTCATCTTGCCGAAGACCATGTCCAGCTGCTTGCGGATGTCCGGCCCGAAGAAGCCGGAGGTCTTGGCCGGGGCCTGGTCGTGCTCCTGGGCCACAGGCGCGGGCGAAGTGCCCGAGGCCAGGGCGGAGTTCTCGGCCTGCCGCTCGGAGCGGGCGTAGGGGGAATCCTCGGGCCGCGGCGGCACCAGACCGGTCTTGTCCGACATGTTGGAGGCATAGCGCTCCAGCTCCACGGCGGCCACAGCCCCATCGGAGGTGGCGGTGATGACCTGGCGCAGGTTCTTGACCCGCAGATCGCCGGCGGCGTAGATGCCCGGCACCGAGGTCTCCAGGTAGTCGTGGGTCAGCACGTAGCCATGGTCGTCCAGATCCACCACGCCCTTGAGCATGCCGGTCTGGGGCACGTAGCCAGCGAAGACGAAGACACCGAAGGTGCCGCCGTCCTGGGGCTTCCAGGTGGTGGTCTGCCCGCTCTTGCGGTCCAGAATGGTGGCCTCGACCAGCCCGCCGGGGCCAGCGGAGACTCCCTTGAGCTCGGTGGAGTAGTGAATCTCGATCTTGTCGTTGTTCCGGGCCTCGTCAGCCACAGCGGCATCGCAGGTGAAGTCCTCCTCACGCACCAGCAGGGTCACCTTGGTGGCGTACTTGGTCAGGAAGACCGACTCCTCAGCGGCCGCGAACCCGCCGCCGACCACCAGGACCTCGCGCCCGGTAAAGAACTCGCCGTCGCAGGTGGCACAGTAGGCCACGCCACGGCCCGCGTACTCCTGCTCGCCCTGGAAGCCGATCTTGCGGGGGCTGGCGCCGGTGGCGATCAGGATGCCGAAGGTGCGCAGGTCACCCCGGGAGGTGTGGACCACCTTGATGTCGCCCTGGGCCTCAATGCCTGTGGCCTCGGCGCTCATGAACTCGGCTCCGAAGTTCTGGGCCTGCTGGCGCATGGTGTCGGTCAGCTTGCGGCCGTCGGTGCTGGCCACACCCGGGTAGTTGACCACGTCGGCCGTGATGGTGATCTGGCCGCCGAAGTCGTCCTTCTCCAGGATCAGGGTGCGATACCGCGCCCGGGCCAGGTAGAGGCCTGCGCTCAGGCCTGCAGGGCCGCCGCCGATGACGACCACGTCATAAAGATTCTTGTCTTCCGTCATGAATGCCTCTTCCGAAGGAATGCACAGATGTGCTGATGTTGGATGCTGGTCGTGAATACAGAAAAGGGAACCCGCCCTGGTCGCTTCCGATCGGCGAGTTCCCGATGTTGGCAGCTGCGGATCAGAGCTGGCCGACCAGATCCAGGCTGGGCTCGATGGTGTCCTCGCCGGGCTCCCACTTGGCAGGGCAGACCTGATCGCCGTGCTCGTAGACGAACTGGGAGGCCTGGACGCGGCGCAGCAGCTCGTCGGCGTTGCGGCCCACGTTGGAGGAGATGACCTCGTAGGCCACGACCTTGCCCTCAGGGGTCAGAATGAAGTCGCCACGCTCGGCCTTGCCCTCGGCCTCGTTGTAAGTCTGCAGGTCCTTGGCCAGAGTTGCGGTCGGATCGGCCAGCATGGGGTACTGGACCTTGGCGATCTTCTCGTTGGCCTCGTGCCAGGCCTTGTGGACGAACTCGGTGTCGCAGGAGACGGAGTAGATCTCGCAGCCGATCTTCTTGAAGTCCTCATACTTGCTGGCCAGATCCTCCAGCTCGGTGGGGCAGACGAAGCTGAAGTCCGCAGGGTAGAAGAAGAGCAGGGACCAGTGGCCCAGCAGATCCTTCTTGGAGACCGAGAAGGTCTTGTTATCCTGGTAGGCCTGCGTGGTGAACTCAGTCAATTCGTGCTGAAGCTGTGACATGAAAAATCCTTTCGGGAGCGTTGGGAATGCCGGCTTGGAGCCGAACCTGCTTCCGTGTTTCATGCTAGTCAGGTAGCGCTGTATGGGGAAGACGGAGGTTCACCGCTTGGGTGTGACATAGGGCACATGGGGCGTCCATACCCTAGCATTGAAGGCATGGCATTATGGCTGAACATCCTGCTCATTCTCTTCTTCCTCCTGCTCGGTTCCGTCTTCTCGGGGACTGAACTGGCGCTGGTCTCCCTGCGAGGCTCGCAGCTGGAGCAGATGGAGCAGCAGGACGCGCGCGGAGCCCGGGTGGCCCGCATTGCCCGCGACCCCAACACCTTTCTTTCCGCCGTGCAGATCGGTGTAACGCTGACGGGCTTCCTCTCGGCATCCTTCGGCGCATCATCCATAGCCCCCTACGTGGTGCCCGTCCTAACCGGGTGGGGCGTGCATGAGGGTCTGGCCAGCACCCTGACCACGGTGATTCTGACTCTGATCATCTCCTACTGCTCCATCGTCATCTCCGAGCTGGTGCCCAAGCGGATCGCCATGCAGCGCACTGAGGCCATCGCCAGGGCCGTCGTTCCGGCCATCGACGTCTTCACCACCCTGTGCAGGCCGCTCATCTGGCTGATCGGCAAGAACACCAACCTCATCGTGCGCATCCTGGGCTTCGATCCCCAGCAGACCGACACCGAGGTCAGCGACGACGAGCTGCGGATGCTGGTCTCCTCCAACACCAACCTGAGCAAGGACGAGCGGATGATCCTGGGCGACGTCTTCGATGCCTCCGAGACCAGCGTGGCCGAGGTCATGCGCCCCAGGGCCGACGTGGTCTTCATCGCCGGGGATATGCCCCTGCAGGAGGCGGTCGAATTCGTGCACGACGAGCCCTACTCGCGCTACCCGGTGACCGGACGCGACTTCGACGACGTGCTGGGCTTCGTCCATGTGCGCGACCTGATGGACGTGCGCAATCCCCATGCCAAGACCGTGGCCGACGTGACCAGGCCCGGCATCGCCCTGCCCGGCACCTCCAAACTCCTGCCCAGCCTGGAGAAGCTGCGCAAGAAGGGCATCCATCTGGCTGTGGTCATCGACGAGTACGGGGGCACCGACGGCATCGTCACCCTGGAGGACATGACCGAGGAGCTGGTGGGCGACATCCGCGACGAGTACGACCTGCCCGAGGAGCAGAACCCGGCCCATCCCCAGGCGACCGCCTTCGTCAACGGGGTTGCCACGGTCGACGGCGGCATGACCATCGAGGACTTCGCCGACCTGACCGGGATCGAGCTGGAGGACGGGCCATACGAGACCCTGGCCGGCTACTTCCTGGCCCAGACCGGGCGGATGGGGCAGGTGGGAGATGTGATTCACTCCGACGACGGGTATGACATGGTGGTGACCAAGGTTGACGGGCGGCGCATCGAGACCATCGAGGTCAGGCGGCGGCAGGAGGCCGAGGACCAGGCCGACGATGATGACGACGACGGAGACGGCCAATCTGACGCGGGCCGAGGCGATGCCGTGACCGCAGCCTAGCTATCCTCTGGCCTGTGCTCGGTTGGCAGTCAGCCGGTGACCGGTCACACGTCAGTCAAGGAAAAGTGACTGTCAGCGTAGCCGATGGTACGTGAATGATTTCACTGGTTGATTCCCGTAAAATCCAAGCGTTTCCTTGCCTTTTCCTCTAATCTGGAGGTACATGGTCGGGCCGACCCGACCGCAGGCATAATTTCACATTTAAGGAGCGATTATGGCATTGAACTTTACCGTACCGGGACTCGACGAAGCGACCAGCGAGAAGGTCATCGCCATCCTGCAGAGCCGTCTGAGCCAGGAACAGGAGACTGCCCTTATCCTCAAGCACGCCCATTGGAACATGAAGGGCAAGGAATTCATCGGCATTCATGAGATGATGGACCCCGAGGTTGATTCGGTGCTGAACATGGCCGACGAGACCGCCGAGCGTATCGCCACCTTGGGCGGCTCCCCCGCCGGACGGCCCGACGACATCATGAAGAACCGCGACTGGGATGGCATCACCATGACCGGCCGCCAGGATGCCCTGGACTACCTGAAGGCTCTGGACACCTACTACACCACCTTCATCAAGCGCGACCGCGAGGCCATCGAGAAGCTGGACGATCTGGACGTCATCAGCTCCAACATCGTGCAGGACCACGTGCAGGAGCTGGAGCACTTCCAGTGGTTCATGCGCAGCCACCTGTTCTGAGTTACTGAGTTACTCGGTTTCTGAGTTCTGAGAGCTCATCGCCGCTCCGATAAGCGGTATGCCAGCGGCCCTGCATCGTGAAAGGTGCGGGGCCGCTGGCATAACTTCTTTGAACAAGATAGAATTGACATTTGGGAGACGGCCGGGCGCCGCCTCATGCCGGGAAGACTGGTCGGCCATGGAAGACCGAACCCTACCCGCCCGACCAGGAGCATCATGCCGCCCACGCCTACATTCCCGAAATCTCAAATTAATCCGCGTCGTCAAGACCCCGAACCATCAGACCCCCGACTTTCGAATTCGCAGCAGAATTCCAAGCCATCAAATGCCCGACCATCAAATCCACAGCGTGGGCAGGGCGGATCTAACAGAGGCCGGCACAACCGACTTCATCCTTCAAGTTTTCTCGCAGCCCTATCATCCTTGGCCGAAAACGATAGGATCACCGGCCTGTTCATGATGGTCTGCGCAGTAGCCGGACTGATCCTGGCCAATCTGCCGAAGGCCGGGCCATGCCTGAATGCGCTTGCCGCCTGGGTACCTCTGGATCTGCCGGGCGGACTGAACCTGTCCTTGAAGGACTGGATACAGGACGGGCTGCTGACCATATTCTTCCTGACCATGGGTCTTGACCTGCGCCAGGAAGCTGCCACGGGCACTCTGCGCGACCACAGGCAGGTCCTACTGCCCATGCTGGCCGCTCTAGGCGGTGTGGCCGTTCCGATCCTGATCTACTGCCTGTTCAACCTGGGCTCTCCCGCCGGTTTGCGTGGATGGGCTGTCCCAACGGCCACCGATGTAGCCTTCTCCCTGGCGGCTCTGCAACTGCTCCTGCCCAAGACTGGGCCCGCCCTGCAGGCCTTTTTGATGACCCTGGCCATCTTCGACGATTTGATTGGCGTCCTGCTGATCGCCCTAGGCTACTCCAGTTTGGGACAACCGGGCTGGCTGCTTGTCTGCCTGGCCGGCCTAGTGGTCTGGGCCCTGCTGGTTCGAGCAGCGAGCCGTTCCTCCCGGCTCTGGCGACCCTTGATGCCGCTGTTCCTGCTGGGCGCCCTTACCGGCGGACTGCTGGCCTGGTACGGCCTCTTCAAGGCTGGAATCCACCCGGTGCTGGCGGGAGTTGCGATGGGCCTGTTGACCCCTGTCGCCAGGTCACACGAGGCTGAACCATCCGGAACAGAGTCTACCGGGGCCAATCCAGCCAGGATCGAGACAATAGGGATTGAGCAGAGTTACTCCCAGGCATCATCGCCTGCCGAACAGTTGGATCGCCTGCTGACACCCTTGAGCGCCCTGGTGGTTCTACCCGTCTTCGCCTTCTTCTCGCTGCGCATCTCCCTGGATCAGCTGGGACCCGGACTGCTGATGGACCGGGTCTTTTGGGGCGCCACGCTGGGACTGGCCTTGGGCAAACCCCTGGGAATCCTGACCATGGTGGTCCTGGCAGGTCATCTGGGGCTACGACGACCTGCCGGCTCTACGACCTGGAACATGATCGGCCTCTGCCAGCTCTGCGGGATCGGCTTCACCATGTCCTTCCTGATCGCCAACCTGGCCTTCGCCGGATCCCCACACTTGGAGTCAGCCCTGCTGGGCGTGCTGGCGGGGTCGGTCCTGTCTGTGCTCGTCGTGGCCGTGGGCACTATCCCCGGTCGACTGCGTTCCGCCAGGCGCGCATAGGCTCAGCTGCGACGGTAAAGCTTGGTGTATGAGCCCTCGGCACGGGGACGAACCACAATCTGGTCGATGTCCACAGTGTCGGGCTGCTCCAGGGCCCAAGTGACACATCCTGCGATGTCGTCGGCGGTCAGCGGATCAGGCACTCCGGCATAGACCGCGTCAGCCCGGTCGCTATCGCCGCCAAACCGCTTCAGGGAGAACTCGTCGGTATGGACCAGGCCCGGGGCGATATCGACCACGCGCACTGGCTCGCCGATCAGCTCCAGCCGCAGAATGCGGGCCATGACCCGTTCCGCCGCCTTGGAGGCGCAGTATCCGCCGCCGCCCTCGTAGGGCTCGATGCCTGCCGTGGAGGAGATGACCAGGACCGTGCCCTCCGACTCTTTCAGGGCCGGGAGTAACTTCTGGATGACCCGCAGAGTGCCGATGACGTTCAGCTCGTACATGCCGCGCCAGTCGTCCAGGCTGGAGGTAGCCACCGGGTCCTTGCCGAAGGCCGCGCCGGCGCAGTTGACCAGAGCCTTGACCGGACCGCCCTTGAGCACGGCATCGACGGCCGCCTGGGTGGAGTCCTCGTCGGTCACATCGCAGACCTCATAGGTGAAATTCTGACCCAGTTGATCAGCCAGGGCCTTGAGATTGTCTTCGCGCCGGGCCAGGCCTACCACCTTCCAGCCCTTGTCCACCAAGGCCCGCACACTAGCCTGGCCGATGCCACTGGAGGCACCGGTAACCACAGCACGCTTGGTTGTCTTCTTGGATTCCGCCATTTTATCTGCTCCTTCATGATCAATTGCCCCGAATCGGCTCCACACTAGCCTCCGGGCCGCAGGGAGCCTGCCTAGCTGCTGCAGGATCGCCCTTCTTCTTTAACGCTAGCGCACCAGCATGGGCTGTGGCAGACTCTCTTCGGTCTTCTATAACAAATGTGGCGCATTAAACCAGCCTTGAGTAGGGTCGGAACGAATTAAAGGCAGATTAGTTGAGTCAGAATAGATCAAAGTCAGATCGGGCTGAATCAGGCCGCAAGTCAGGTTAGATCAGGATCGAAAGGACGCGTCAAAAACCAATCCTGCTTCGTACGAGATGGCCTAGCAGGGGTTCCGATTCGGAACTCATCAGTACGAATGATGCGGTGGGTTCATAATTTACTAGCTCGCAGTGCGCAAGTTCAGAAATCACGCCGAGTTCATAGCTCCCAAAATCATGACTCTGGAGATCATGACTTCAGATGTCGAAGCTTCGGAGGTCACAGAGCCAGATAGCGGTTGAGTCGACGACGGCGCTCGGTCCAGTCAGGCATATAGTGATCCATCCGCGCGCGGAAGGCGGGGCCGTGGCCATGCTCGCAGAGGTGGGTAAGCTCATGAACCAACACATACTCCAACAGATCCGGATCCAGCCAAGCCAGGTCGGTGTTGAGCCGGATGCTGGCAGTGGCGGGGGTGCAGGAGCCCCAGCGGGTTTTCATCTTCCGCAGACTGATGCGCTCGGGTCGGCGACCCACCACGGGGACCCACCGATCAAGCAGAGTCGGCAGCCTCTCGTGGAGAATTCTCTTGGCTTCAGCCTCGGATCGTCCTGCTTGCAGCTGACCATCGGCTTCAGGTTTGGCGTAGACATCGCGTGAGCGGGCCAGACGTTCTCGAGTGGTTGCGATCCAGCGGTGCTTGCCGTCGATAAAGGCGCGAATCTGGTCATCGCCCAACTTTAGAGGCGCTGTCACTTCCAGATGGCCGTCAGGCGGCTTAACCCGCAGATAGACGTTGGCGATCCGCTTCCTGATGACCAGAACCGTCTCACCACCGACCTCTAGCTGCTCCGACCGGACTGGTTCCATACGCCGTTTCCGCCTCATGACCACCATTCTTCCGCCAAGACGCGACGCGACGCTGCCGAGATTGACTTGAGGGGACACTATGGTAAGCTATCCATTTGTGTGATTCTTCGGTCACACGGCATGGGCCTGTAGCTCAGCTGGTTAGAGCGCATCCCTGATAAGGATGAGGTCGGAGGTTCAAGTCCTCCCAGGCCCACGCATTTCTCGCGCGGTTGAAGTTCTTTACACATTCACGGGGCTATGGCGCAGCTGGTAGCGCATCTGCTTTGCAAGCAGAGGGTCGCCGGTTCGAATCCGGCTAGCTCCACAAAACAAAATAGGAAGCGTTGGACTAATCTTCTTCAGAAACAAGTTCGAGCTTGTTTATAGATTAAAGAGCGCAATGTAGACTCTCCTTTTCCGTTCTGATGGCCTAGAAGGCCTAAATTTGCCGTTTTAAGCTATTTTCAGCCCTTCGGCACGTAACATCTCGTCATGCTGCCGCAGTCCGAGGCAACCGCAGGCACAGGGTTCAAACGCTCCGCCGTTGCCGTGGACGGCCATGGCCAAGCAGCCAGGACTGTACGTACGATGTGCGCCAAGGCGAGAACGCCCGCTGGTCTGCTGTTCGAGCGGGTAAAGCTGAAGTAGAACAAGACTGAGATGAGATACTCATTAGTTACTTGTTAGATAATGAGTATCTAATGCGAGGCGGCAAAGAGGAGGCTGCATATGGCCAAGAAGCAGGATGTAACGGTTATGCTCGACGCATTCGAGACTAATGCCGCCAAGAAGCACAGCTTGAAAGAAGCCGGCGCGTTCGCTGGAACCACGGCGTGCGAAACGCGTGTCACATCGCTCGTGTCCATGACGAAAAGCAACAAGGAGCGCCTGACAGCTGTCGCGAAGACCCACGGACTGAGCCTAAGCGCGTTCTTCCGTCTGGCGGCTGACGAGTACATCGCGAACCACGAGTGGTAAGCAGGGAGGGGAACAAACAGATGGTACATGTCTCCGAATACGATGCCGAGAATCTGTTCATCGACAAGCTCGAGAAGATCGGTTATGAGTTTATCCAGATGCATAACTACGACGACGTTGTGGCGAATTTTCGCAAGCAACTCGCAGCATTCAATGCTGAGAAGCTGACCGAGGCGAAGGGCAAGGCAACGTTCTCAGATGCTGAGTTCGGACGCGTGATGATTCATGTCAACAACCACACCGTCTACGAGTCCGCAAAAATCATTCGCGACAAGTACGTACTGACGCTGGATAACGGGAAGACCGTGTATCTGGATTTCTTCAGCTCCGACATCGATCGGAACATCTATCAGGTGACGCATCAGGTAACGATGGACAAGGCGCACAAGGGCGATGTCGTCTATAAGAACCGCTACGACGTGACGATTCTCATCAACGGCCTGCCGACGGTGCAAATCGAGCTGAAGCGCCCCGGCGTCGAAATCAACGAGGCTATTAACCAGATTAACCGCTATCGCAAGTTCTCGTTCAAGGGGCTGTTTCATTATTTACAGCTGTTCGTGGTGTCGAATTCCGTGCAGACAAAGTACTTCTGCAATGAGAACGAGATGGACGGCGGCTCCTACAACCCGATTCTGAAGAGCCTCGTGTTCTTCTGGACGGACGATAAGAACACGCGAATAAACAAGTTGGACGAGTTTACGACAGAGTTCCTGCGTCGCTCGACGCTTACGGAGATGCTCGACAAATACATGGTCATCAAGACCACTGAACCTATCCTGATGGTCATGCGCCCGTATCAGATTTACGCGGTGAAGGCCGCGAAGCGCCGCGTGCTGGATTCCAACAAGAACGGCTATGTCTTTGCATGCACAGGCTCGGGCAAAACGCTGACTTCGTTTAAGCTAGCTCAGCTTCTGCGTGACGAGCCGAGGGTGGACAAGGTCATCTTCCTGATTGACCGTAAGGATCTCGACGACCAGACCGTGGACGAGTACAACTCGTTTGAGAAAGACTGCGTGGACGGCTCCGATTCCACCGCCGTACTGGTCAGGCAGCTGAAGCAGGACGACCACAAGCTCATTGTGACGACGATTCAGAAGATGGCGAACGCCGTCAAAAACAAGCGATATGAGTCGCTGATGGATTCGTACCGTGACAAGAAGGTTGTGTTTATCATCGACGAGTGCCATCGCAGCCAGTTTGGCAAGATGCACGGAGACATCAAGCGCCATTTCAACAATGCGAACTATATCGGCTTTACGGGCACGCCCATTTTCGAGGCAAATCGCGGCAGGGATGGCAAGACGACCGCCGATGTGTTCTACGCTGGGCCCAAGTTGGATGCCTGTCTGCATCGCTACATGATTAAAGACGCGATTGCGGACGGAAACGTGTTGCGCTTCTCGGTCGAGTACCAGCGTACGATTTTCGCCAAGCATGTTGCTGCGAATGGCATCGATCCCGAGCAGCTGAGCGACCCTGATTATTGCCGGCGCCACAACTTAAATTTAGAGTCGCTGTATCACAACGACGAGCGTATACGCTTGGTGGCCGAGGACATCTTTGAGCATCACGAGCAGCATGCCCACCCGCAGGGCAAGGATGTGTACACGGCGCTGTTCGCAGTGGACACCATCAAGACGCTGGGCAAGTACTACGACGCTTTCAAGTCGCTGAATGAGATGAGAGACGACGACAAGCGATATCGCGTGGCCGCCATCTTCACGTATCAACCCAACGGCGACATGGACGAGGGCGGCGACGAGCACTCGCAGGAGTTGCTGGAGCGCTGCATGAATGACTACAACGCGATGTTCGGCACGGCATTCGGGCTGGATTCCTTCGATGCATACCGCAAGGACATCACGCGCCGCATGAAGCAGAAGGATCTGCCGCAGGTAGACATCCTGCTGGTGGTCAATATGATGCTGACGGGATTCGACGCGAAGCCGTTGAACACTCTTTATTTGGACAAGAATCTCATCTGGCACACGCTGGTACAGGCGTACAGTCGTACAAACCGAGTTGACAAGGTGACGAAGCAGTTCGGACAGATTGTTTCCTATCGCAATATCAAGCGTGCGCAGGACGATGCCCTGCGGCTGTTCTCCGGCGATGGTGACCCGAACGAGTATCTGCTCGAAAGCTATGAGTATTACATGAACAAGTGGATGAATCAGGTGCCCGTCCTCCGCAAAATCGCACAGACCGTGGACGACGCAGGGCAGCTTCAGAGCGAGGATGACATCCGCCAGTTCATCCTCGCGTTCCGCTCGCTTTCGGGCACACTAGCGACGCTGAAGACGTTCGGCAAGTTCGAGTGGGCGGATTTAGCCGTGGCTCTCGGCGAGGAGGAATACGAGGGCTTCAAAAGCTGGTATTTGTATTATTACGACGAGTCGAAGAAACGCAACCCGAAGGTCCCCGTGCCCGTCGACGTGGATTTCGACGTGGAGCTAGTCCGTACCGACCGTATCAACGTGATGTACATCCTAAGCTTGCTGAAGTCGGCGCACAAAGCCCGCAAAAGCGAAGCGAACCTCGATCGCGACATCGACCTTGTGATGCGGGAGATCGAGCGTTCGGACAACGACGCCCTACGTGCAAAGAAGGACATCATGGAGGCGTTCATCCGAACTCGCTTCTACGACTTGCCGGAAGACGCCGACGTACAGCAGGCTTACGAGCAGTTCGAGTGCGAGAGCCTCAAGGCCGAGATCAAGACGTTCGCCCATGAAAACGGTCTTGAGGCGACGGACGTACAGGACATCTTCTCGGAGTACACCTTCAACGGGAACTTCTCTGAGGAGGCCGTCCGCAAGAAGCTGACCGCATATGGTAAGGGACTTCTGGAGATCACGTCGATGACGAATATCATCAAGCGATTCGTCATCGACACCTACAACCGCTTTCGGGCAGAAGGAGAGTAAGCGGCATGATTGATTCCACAAAGCATCAGGCGCAGGCGAACGAGCTGTCCCAGAAGCTCTGGGCCATCGCGAACGATTTGCGCGGAAACATGGACTCCACCAAGTTCCGTAACTACATCCTCGGGACGATTTTCTACAGCTACCTGTCGGAGCGCACCGAGGAGTACATGCAGGAAATCCTGAAGGAGGACGGCCTGAGCTACGAGCAGGCGTTCGCCGATGCGAATTACCGCCCTATCGTCGAGCAGTGGTCCATCGAGCATCTGGGCTACATCATCAAGCCTAAGAATCTGTTCAGCGAACTGGTTCGCAAGATTGTCCATCCTACGGATGACAGCGACAAGTTCAGCATCGAAGACTACGAGCGTGCGGTGAACGAGCTGATGGGTTCCACGATGGGTCAGGAGTCCGAGGCGGCGTTCTCCGGATTGTTTAACGATATGAAGTTGCAAGACCCCGACTTAGGCGACACCGTGGCCGATCGTACGGCACTCATCGCCAAGGTCATCGTGAAAATCAGCAAGATTGATTTCAAGCTGTCCGATTCGCAGTTCGACGTGCTGGGCACGGCATACATGATCCTCATCGGGCTGTTCGCCTCGGACGCCGGCAAGAAGAGCGGCGAGTTCTTCACGCCAACGGGACCGTCGAAGCTGGTGGCGACGTTGGCGACCGTCGGCTTGGACGAGGCGAAGACAGTGGGCGACTGCACATGCGGCTCAGCGTCCATGCTGCTCGAAGTGCAGAAGCACCTCACGACCGGACGTGTCGGTCATTTCTACGGGCAGGAGAAAAATGCCACCACGTACAACCTTGCGCGTATGAACATGCTGATGCACGGTGTGGATTACCAGAACTTCGACATCTACAAGGGTGACACGCTGCGCGAGGATAAGTATGGCGACGTGAAGATGACGGTGCAGGTCTGCAACCCGCCATACTCGTTGCAATATGACCGCAACCCAGCCCTGCTTGATGACCCGAGATATTCAGGCGCGGGAAAGCTACCACCGAAGTCCTATGCCGACTATGTCTTCGTCGAGCACATGATTTACCACATGGACGATGACGACGGACGTGTGGCGGTCCTGCTACCTCTTGGCGTGCTGTTCCGCGGCGGTGCCGAGGCGGTCATCCGCAAGTACATCGTCAAGGACCTGAACCGCCTCGATGCCGTCATCGGCCTCGCACCAAACCTGTTCCACGGCACGTCCATCCCCGTGTGCCTGCTCGTACTGAAGTCCAAGCGCAACGGCAATAGTAGCAACGTGCTGTTCATCGACGCGAGCAAGGAGTTCAAGCCCGGCAAGAACCAGAACACGCTTGAGGACGAGCACATCAAGAAGATCGTGAACGCCTACACGATGCGCGAGGACATCGAGAAGTTCGCCCATGTGGCGGATATGGCAGAGATCGAGGCAAACGACTGGAACCTCAACATCCCGCGTTACGTGGATACGTACGAGGAGGAAGAGCCCGTCGACCTCGAGGCCGTACGAGATGACATCAAGCGTATCGAGGGCGAGAAGAAGGCCTCTGCCGACAAGGTGGAGTCGATGCTGCGGCAGCTGGGAATATGACTATGGTGGAAAAGAAAGCAGAAGACTGACCTTGGAAGCGTGCGATTTACAACTATCACTTGAGGGAAGACGAGAACAACGCCTGTATTTCGTCCGCCGTGACCGATAGTTGGTATTCGACGTCGCCAGAACAGGAGAAGACTCTGTTTCTGAGCACGATGCACAGGCTTTCGAAGGGCATGATGGCGTTACGGTGCGCATCGCTGAGGTGAATCTGCCCTCTTTATTTATGACGAGCGGATATACGGAGACGTTTGAAGGTGTGTTTGTTGGCGGAGCAAGATGTAATCATGCGGCGAACGCGCAGCCGAGTTCATGATTTTGCTGGACGTGGATTATTGGAAGGCACTATTGACGCCCCTGCGATTACGTTCTCAGGGCTAAAGTAGCTCAAAGACCTCGCGACGCTCGACGACTCGGCAAACGATATTATTCGCGAGTTTGTTGCAGCCGTTCACGAGAATACAACTGCGATGTAGGTGCATGGCAAGAAGCTTGATGAATCACTGGTTGCGCTGGAATCGCAGATTGCAGCATCAGAGAAGAAGGACGACGCGGTATACATGGCGGAGAATGTGGCGACGACTATCGACACGGTGCCTGCTGTGGCAAGCGCAGCACCAAGTATGATGAATCCCATTCATCGATTGTTTGAGTTTATTAGGAGGTGAAGTGATATGGAACCAGTATTGCGTTTTAAGGCTGATGATGGGTCCGATTTTCCTGATTGGGAAGAGAAGACACTGGGAGAACTTTGTGCGCCTTTGACATACGGAATGAATGCGGCTGCAACGAGGTTTGATGGCGAAAATCGTTATATCCGCATTACTGATATTGACGACGAAACGCATGCATATTTGTCTGACGATGTTGTTTCGCCAGAGGGTAAACTTGACGATAAATATATTGTTGGAAACGGGGATATTTTACTGGCAAGGACTGGTGCAAGTACAGGCAAGTCTTATCTGTATCATTCAAAAGACGGCAAATTGTTTTATGCGGGCTTTTTGATTAAAGCGCATGTGCTTTCAAGTTCGGACGACTACTTTGTGTATTCCCAAACGCTTACTGATAAGTATTGGAAATGGGTTAAGACGACTTCGATGAGATCTGGTCAACCGGGAATTAACGCAACCGAATATGCATCCTATTCGTTTGCTGTTCCCTCTCTCCCCGAGCAGCACAAGATTGCCGATTTGCTCTCGACCGTCGACAGAGTTATCGCTGCCCAGCAGGCCGAGGTGAATGCATGGGAACAGCGCAAGAAGGGCGTTATGCAGAAGCTGTTCAGTCAGGAGGTCAGGTTCAAGGCTGATGACGGGTCTGATTTCCCTGATTGGGAGAAGAAGAAGCTAGGGGAAATTTGCGAATACGGGCGGCAGCGAGGTATCGGCGCTCACTACGTTGGTACAGAGAACATGCTTAAAGATTTTGAGGGAATTGCTATTGACAACCCCGAAGCAGAGGCTTCAGGTTCGTTGTATTTTGAAGGCGACACGTTGATGTCGAATATTCGCCCGTATCTCAAGAAAGCATGGAAGGCTAACTGCAATGGTGTTTGCAGTACAGACGTGCTCGTTTTTCATCCAACGAATGTTGAAAGCGACTACTTACATTGCGTGATTGCTTCTGATTCATTTGTCGCTTATGTCATGAGTGCTGCCAAAGGTTCAAAGATGCCACGTGGGGATAAGGCTCATATAATGCACATGCCGCTGATCCTGCCTTCTCTGCCCGAACAGCGCAAGATTGCCGACTGTCTGTCGTCAATTAACGACGTTATCGTTAAGGCGAAAGCCGAGCTGGCAAAGTGGCAGGAGCTGAAAAAGGGCCTGCTTCAGCAGATGTTTGTATAGATTCAGTCAAGCCCGTCGTCATCGTAACGGCGGGCTCTATCAAGGGGGAGATTGAATAATTATGGCACGCTAGGAGAAAACCGAGCTGAAAGACAACAGTCTCGCCGTCGCCCACTACCCGTTCTCGTCGCTCTCATAGAACGAGGTAGGCATCGAGCAACAGAAGTAGCCTGCCCACGCGTAGGCAGATACCAGCGGGTTAACATCGTGAGGAATGTATGAGAATGCGGCCATATCTGGCAACACGGACGCCTGTCCAGTGTCTCAGCTGACGCTGTCGGTGATTGCGAAATCCGGCCTCATATGCTAATCATGTGGAAGGCAGACGGTCTGGGCTATGACAAGTACGTGTTGGCGATGGCCAAGAAAACCGTATGCGAGGCGGACAGCGAAATACACCTGCTGCGAAGAACATCTCGACAGGTTTTCCCGAGAGCATGCTCATCGAGGACCTGATAGACACCAATGGCGAGATACTACAGCTGGCAGCTGTTGTAGAACTTCCAGAGGGACATGAACTACAACGCCAAGCACGCACTGTACAATAGGCACAAGCTGCTCAGGCACGGGGTTAAACAGGGCGACAAAGAAGTACGTCGTGGACACTGACACGTCACTCTTCGTAAGGCAGATGTTCGACAAACACGCAGCAAGAAGGTCGATGCACGCGATAGCTGACGAGCTGAACGCCGAAGGGCCGCGTGCGACGAGGGATGTCAAAACGCTGAATAAGTTGCTCAAGAGCCGCATCTACATTTGCGGAGTCGGCAGAAAGAATCCACGCCCAGAATCTTTCATTAAATGTGCCAATGCCGGTTTGAATTGTGTTGATAGCATCATAGCTGCGAGCAGCTATTCGAACCGACATAATAAATTGCATCTCATTCTTTATGCGGAAGCTCGGGCAGAAACAAGCCTTCCATCCTGCAGCGTCAGCAGACGGTCAACCCTGGCAAGGACCGAGGGACGATGGGAGACGATCAGACAGGTACGGTCGCCCTTCCGCTCGATCAGCCTAGTCAGAACCCGGCCTTCGAGGAGGGCATCCATGTTGCTTGTCGGCTCATCCAAAAGCATGAATGGCGCCGAGCTCAAAAAGGCGCGAGCCAGGGCCACTCGTTGCCGCTGCCCCTCGGACAGGTCCGAGCCGTTGTCAGCAAGCAGATGATCCAAGCCGTCGGGTAGCTGGTCGATCAGATCATCCAGGCAGGCATCATGAGCTGCCTGCTCAATATCCTCTCTGCTGGCATCAGGCCGAGCCAAGGCGATATTGTCCGCCAAAGTAAGGCTAAATATATAGGTATCTTGACTCACCAGAGTCTGCTGGGCACGCAGGTCTGCAGTGCGAATGGTCTCGATCGGCAGGCCGGAAACGGTCAGATCCCCACCACTGCGCTCCTGGAACCTCATCAGCAGGTCGATCAAGGTGGACTTGCCAACCCCGTTGGCCCCTTGGATGCCGACCAGCTCGCCAGACTTGATGGAGAGATCCAGACCGTCCAAAACCGAAGTCCGGCCGCCATGTTCACCTGGGTCGTCCTTATCCGGGTCAGTCTTGCCGGCGTAGGAGAAGGAAACCGCCTTGGCCTCCTCTCCAGTGAACTCCGTCAGGGGATTCCCATGACCTGATTCCACCTCACGTACAGGCGGCTTCTTGTCCAAAAGCGAGAAAACCCGTCGGGCAGCAGCCAGAGTGGGCTGCAGGCCAGCGCCTAGCCGAGCCACAGGTATCAAGGGAGCGAAGGAAGAGAGGAAGCCGACCAGTCCGATCATTCCCCGGGCAGGATCCACCAACCCCGTCGAGCCTAGGTAGCAAGCCATCAACGTGAAGACTCCAGCGCAGATCAGAGTGACCACGTTGGTGACCATATCGTTGGCGATAGTCCGCCCAGAAGTACGCCCACGGGCATCCAGCATCTGGTCCGTAGCGGCTCCCACCCGACGGCGAGTGTTCCCCAAAGCGCCCAACCCCGCCAGTTCGGTGCGGCCCTGCAGGGTCTCCAGAAGAAGGGAATGCAGGTTGGCTTGGGCCGTCCGCTCCTGCATGGCTACCTTGAAGGTGGGTCTTGCGCTCAGGATGGGGATGAGCAGACCGACGATCAGGTAGGAGATCACGGCGGCCAGGCCCATCCAGGGCGAGAGCCAGGTGAGCAGGGCCAGGTTGGCCAAGGAGGTCACTAGAGCGATGGCGATGGGTGAAAGGGTGTGGGCGTAGAAAATCTCCAGCAACTCGATGTCGTTGGTGATCACCGTCACCATGTCTCCGCGCGCCTGGTCCCGCAGGCCAGCCGGGGCCAGGGACCGCATCTTATCGAAGACCGTCGTGCGGATGTCACGAAGCATGCTGAAGGCCATCTCGTGGTTGTAATACTGCTCCCCATAGGCCATAACACCCCGGCTGAGAGCGGTCAGAACCGCTACCAGAGCCCAGACGACCCACTGGCCATTCAGCGGCGGCCAGTCCATGACCAGACCGATCAGGGCCGCAGCGGCAGCCATCATGCTCCAGACAGCAAAAAGATGGCCTAGGCTGCCGCAGAGGATGGCCTTGCCTTCCGTACCAGCCAGAGGCTTCATCAGCCGGGCCATGCGGCGCATCATCGCCAGGTTGCTCGTCGTCTGCTGCTGCATGTCGTCACTCCCCGTCCTCATACTGTGCCTGCTCCTTCCACTGGGCCGCGAATCCGCCTCCGGCATCCATCAGTTCGCGGAAGCCGCCGCTCTCCGCCAGACGACCTCCCTGCAGGAAGAGAATGAAATCGGCATTGCGGACCCCGGCCAGGCGGTGGGTGATGGTCAGGACCAGGGACTCCTTGCCCAGCGCATCCATCAGAGCAGCCAAGGTAGCATCATGCTCGCGATCCACGGCGCTGGTTGCCTCGTCGAAGATGTAGAGAGGAGAACGCCGCAGGAGCCCGCGGGCAATGGACAGACGCTGCCGCTGTCCTCCGGAAAGGTTGCCACCCTCGGGGTCGATAGGAGCGTCCAGCCCGCCCTTGCTTTGGACAAGACCAGTTAGGCCGACCTGATCTAGTGCATCCTGCAGCTCCCAATCCGAGTAGCCCAGCCCAGCCGGATCGAGATTCGACCTGACGGTCCCGGTAAAGAGGTGATCGGTTCCCCGAACCACGGTCTGCAGGCCGACCAGGTCCTTACGTGACAGGTCGCTGATCTGGCGCCCGCCAATGGTCAGCTCTCCGGTATACCCCTGAAGGCGCCCGGACAGCAGACCCGCCAGGGTGCTCTTGCCGGAGCCGGAGGCACCGACTAAGCCCACATGCCCCTTGGCTGGCAGGTCAAAGTTCAGGTCAGTCAGGGCCTGGAAGCCGCCAGGATAGGTGTAGGTCAGATTGCGAGCGCGGATGCCCGGCGAATCGTCGTTAGACATATCCGCCTGATCTGCCTGCTCCGAGCCTGATTGTGCCGAAGCAGTATTCTGTCTTATCGCATCGGCAGAACCAGATGCAGGAATTCGGACAACATCCGAAGCAGGTTTCAGAGCAGGTTCAGATGCGGATTCCGGGTCAGACTCCCGAGCTGCTTTCTCAGATGCTTCAAGACTCGCTTCCGGAGCCGCTTCCTCAGAGGCTTCCGGAATCGTTGCCGGAGCACTTTCCGAGGCCACTTTCTTGCTTGATTCAGGAGTCGCACCTGCAGCCGACGACTCCCCGTCGCTCTCCTGCCGCGCTTGGAAAATATCGTCGATGGCCTTGCCCTGCTTGATGGCGACCATGCCGGAATGCATCATGTAGACCAACTGCCGCTCAGGGGCGAAGAGCCGGACCCCAGCCAAAGCAACGACCAGGCAGGACAGTACTCGTGAGGGCCTGCCCTGCCCGATCAGGACGGTGGCAACGACCGCCAGGATGAGGCTGGTGTAAATGACCACGTCGGCCTTAATCAGCGAGCGCAGCTGCCCGGCCAGGACTCCCATGGTTATCCGGCGGAACCCCTCGGACTCCTCGGCCAGATCGTCGGCCTGCCGCTGGTCTGCCCCGAAGATCCTCAAGGTGTTGAGCCCCCTCAGGGCATGTTCGAAGTGGACGCCGACCTTGTCGTACTTGCGTAGTTGACCCAGCTGTACCTTGATGTTCTCGCCCATAGTGGGCTTGGAAGCCAGGGGTAGGGCCACCATGCCGATCACAACGATCACCGCAGCCAGCGGGCTGAACGGCAGGAGGACGGCCAGGGTCACGACCAGCATCAGGGCGGTCTGGACCAGGGCCGGAATGTAGGCCGTGAAGTAGGAGACGACCGACTTGACCCCCTCGGTAGAAAGCCTGGCCAGGGTCTGCGCCGGAACGCCCAGGTCGTCCTCCTGCCTGTTGGGGTCGAACACGGATAGGTAGAGGGCCTGGGAGAGCGCCTTGCCCATCCCATCAGCCAGCCGGGCGCTGACGAACCTGGCGACCGCCTGGGTCAGGAACCGAACCAGGATCAGCCCGCCTATCGAGACCGCTAGGGGTCCGGGCCGACCCGGCACCCAGGCAAGGGCATGAGGAACAGCCAGACCAAGGGAACGGCCCACGGCCGCGATGGCTACCGGCAGGAGGAGCACCTCCGCCAGCACGCCGATCGTCTGCAGGAGGGCCAGCAGGAGGCTGGCGCCCATCCTGGCTCCCGGTAGATGAAGTAGTCGCTTGCTGATCATGCCTGTCCTCCGTGCCGCCTTTCTGATACGCCCCTCTCAGTGGACACTAACAAAATCCTCTCTCGCCAGGCAATACCCTTATTGTGAAGCCCTGGCAAGAGCTGGCAAGAGATATAAAAAAATATCATTTACTTTCCCTCCTGGCCCTCCTAAACTTGACGGCACAACCTGAAATCGGCGGATATGGCCTAGGGCCGAGCGACCGCCACCCGGATGGGAGCGATCCTTTATGAAAGCACTGAAGACAAAAGACCTGGTCAACGTCGGCATTTTCACGGCCCTCTACTTCGTCAGCATGGCGGTCGGCAACTTCATCACCGTCTTCCTGGCGGGACTGGTCATGCCCGGCCTGTCCTCCCTCTTCATCCCTGCTGTGGTAGGGCTGGTCTCCGGTCCGGTCTACATGCTGATGATCCGCCGCGTGCCAAGGTTCGGGGCCATCACCATCGTCGGCGTCATCATGGGCCTCTTCCTGCTGGTCTTCGGCCACTTCGCCCTCTCCTTCATCCCATACGCCTTCTGCGGCCTGCTGGCTGATCTCGTCCAGTCCTCGCTCAGGGAGAGCCGTCCCAACCTGGCCCGCTACCTGAGCTACGTCATCCTCACCTTCGGCTGCACCGGCCCCGTGCTTCCACTCTGGTTCATGAAGGATGCCTACGTGGCCAGCCTGGTCCGCCGCGGCAAGAGCCAGGAGTACATCAACGGGGTCTTCGCGCCCATCACCGGAGCCACCTTCCTGGTCTGCATTCTGGCCACCCTGGTCGGCGCCCTGCTCGGGGCATGGATAGGCGCTAGGATCGTCGACAGGCATTTCAACCGGATACCCGCCAAGCAATGAGGCCCATCTCCATCTACACCAGATTCCTGCTGGTCATTTTCGCCAACGCCCTGATTTTCGTCACCCTCCCCACCCCCCTGGTCCTGGCCATCAACATCTACTTCTGCAGCTTCCAGGTCATCGTGGGCAGGGTCAGGAAGGGCCAGGCCTGGCTTCTGGTCTGTCTGGTCTTCGCCGCGGGCGCCTCCCTGGCCATGGTCTTTCCCGAGAATCTGCCGGGGCATTACCTGCTCTTCCTCTTCGTCGGCGTGGGCAGGGTCCTCCCCTTGGTACTGGTGGCGGCCTTCATGATGGGCACCACCAAGGTCTCGGAGCTGGTCTATCTGCTGCGCAAGATCCACGCACCCCAGTGGCTGGTCATCCCCGTCAGCGTCCTCTTCCGATTCTTCCCGACCGTCAGGCACGACTATGCCCAAATCAGACGGGCCATGAAATTCAGAGGGATCGCGGTCACCACCGGCGACATGGTCCGGCACCCGATGCGAACCATGGAGTACATCTACGTTCCCCTGCTCAACAACGCCACCAACGTGGCCTCCGACCTGACCTCAGCAGCCCTGACCAGGGGGATTGGCGACCCCGGTCCCAAGACCTCCATCCAACGGATTGCCTTCACCAGACTGGATGCGCTCATGTGCGCCCTGGGCCTGGTCCTTATGGGATGTGGAGCCTATGTTGCAATGTTCCAGGCTTAGCTTCACCTACGAGGACGCCAGCCAGCCATCCCTCAAGGAGGTCTCCTGCCGGATGGGACAGGGTAGGCTGACCGTGGTCACCGGACCGAGCGGATGCGGCAAGACCACCCTGTCCAGGGTCATCAACGGCCTGATTCCCGAACTCTACGAGGGCAAGCTTGAGGGAGAGTGCCTGATCGGGGGCGAACCCACCACGGCCCGGCCTATCTACCGGCTTTCGGAGCAGGTGGGATCGGTCTTCCAGAACCCCAAAACCCAGTTCTTCACCACCGACGTCCGCAGCGAACTGGCCTTCCCCCTAGAGAACACAGGGGTTCAGCCGGAGGCCATCCGGGAGCGTATAGACCAGGTGGCCGACCTCTTTGGCATCACCCAGCTCTTGGATCGGGACATCTTTTCCCTGTCCGGGGGCGAAAAGCAGATGATCGCCATCGCCTCCTCCTGCATGATGGACCCGCAGATCCTGGTCCTGGACGAGCCCTCCGGCAATCTGGATGTTGAAGCGGTGGCCAGCCTGGCGCAGATCTTGGGCCGCTTGAAGGACCGAGGCTTGACCATGGTGCTGATCGAGCACCGCCTCTACTACCTGGACGGGCTGGCCGACGACTTCCTTATCATGAAGGACGGCAGGCTGGCAGAGCATCTGTCTCCGGCCGCCATGAGGGGACTGGATGGCCCAAGTCGTCAGGCCAGGGGACTGCGGGCCCTGAACCTGGATGCGGACGAGGAGGCGAGTGCGCCTGCCAGGGTAACCACCGAGAAGACTCCCGACCTGCTCCGGGTCAGGAATCTGACCTATGCCTACCACCACGACCAGGCTCCTGCCCTAAATGTGGACGATCTGACCCTGTCCAGCGAGGACGTCACCGGCATCATCGGCCGTAACGGAGCCGGCAAAAGCACCTTCGCCTCGGTCCTGACCGGACTGCTTAAGCCTGGTGACAGGTCGGAGATCAGCCTGAACGGAGCCAAGCAGACAGCCAGGGAACGCGTCGAGGATTCCTACATGGTCTTCCAGGATGTCAACTACCAACTCTTCAGCGAGACCGTCGAAGGCGAAATGCTCCTTGGGGCCAAGCGAACCGACCTCTTCGATGAGGTGGCGCGAAAGCTGGACCTGGAGAGGCTCCTGGGCCGACATCCCAACACCCTCTCCGGCGGAGAGAAGCAGCGGGTGGCCATCGCGGCCGCCATACTGTCAGGTAAACGCCTGGTAGTTCTGGACGAGCCCACCAGCGGCCTGGACCTGCTCCACATGAACCAGGTGACCGGGATGATCCGCTACATGCGCTCCCTAGGGGTCATGGTGATCGTCATCTCGCACGACCAGGAATTCCTGGCTCAGACCTGCCAGCGGTTCATCACCTTCCGTCAGGGCAGACCGGTCAGGGACAGCCGCAAACTAGGCAACCTCCTGCAAGCCCTCTGAGCCTCTGAACCCTTGCAGGGTCGGTGAACATGTCGCCACCCGGCAGGCGGTTCTCCTGTGCCCCGGGCCCCGCGAACGTATACAGTAGTGGGGAAAAGAGCATCAGGGGGCGTCCCTCGCGTCGGACGGCCCCGCCGCACAGCCAGGGTTACGAGAGGGCATGATGGGCTATATCGACGTCATCGGAGAGACGAAACGGTATGTGACCGGCGAAACGACCATCGTGGCCAACAATAAGGTCACCTTCTCCATCGAAAAGGGCGAACTGGTGGTCATCTTGGGTGCCTCAGGGGCCGGCAAGTCGACCGTGCTGAACATCCTGGGCGGCATGGACACCTGCAATGAGGGCCAGGTGATCGTGGACGGGAAGGACATCGCCGGCTACGACGCCCGGCAGCTGACCACCTACCGCCGCTACGACGTGGGATTCGTCTTCCAGTTCTACAACCTGGTGGCCAATCTGACCGCCAGGGAGAACGTGGAGCTGGCCTCGGAGATCGTGGACGACGCTGCCGACCCGGTCCAGACCCTAGTCGACGTGGGCCTGGGCGACCGGATCGACAACTTCCCCGCCCAGCTTTCCGGCGGGGAGCAGCAGCGTGTGGCCATCGCCCGGGCCGTGGCCAAGAACCCCAAGATCCTGCTCTGTGACGAGCCCACCGGGGCCCTGGACTACCGGACCGGCAAGCAAGTGCTACGCATCCTCCAGGATCAGTGCCGCAAGAAGGGCGCCACCGTGGTCATCGTCACCCACAACGCGGCCATCGCCCCCATCGCCGACAGGGTCATCCGCATGCACGACGCCCGGGTCCAGGCCGTGCAGACCAACGACAGCCCCGAAGACATCGAAAACGTGGAGTGGTGAGGATGCAGCCTGTCAGGAGGGTGCTCTGGCACGACATCCGGGTCTCCCTGCGCAAGTCCCTGGGACGATTCATCTCCATCGTTTGCCTGGTGGCACTGGGTTCCTTCGCCCTGGTCGGGCTGAGCGTTACGGGGCCGGACATGCGGCAGGCCGGCAACGCCTACCTGTCCAACCACCATCTGGCCGATCTGATGGTCATCAGCAGCTACGGGCTGGACCAGGAGGATCGGGATGCTATCGACACCGCCCCTGGTAATTCAGGCATCGAATACGGGTATTTGAAGGATGTGGTGCTCAAGGGGACCGACAAGAGCCTGCGCATCTACTCTGCCCCCAACCGAATCTCCACCTACGGTCTGGTCGACGGATCCATGCCGACCAGACCGGACCAGATAGCAGTCGACACGGCCCTGGCCGGGAGCCACCCCATCGGCAGCAGCATCCAGGTAGATGAGAAGGCCGACCAGCTGGGCAGGAGGGTCTTGAGGCACCACAAGCTGCGCGTGGTGGGTACGGTCAAGTCAACCGAGATCCTCAGCAAAGTCAACATGGGGCCCTCCACAGCCGGATCCGGGTCGCTGGACTCCTACGCTGTGACCACGCCCGGGGCCTTCGACTCGGACGAGTACATGATCGCCCGCCTGACCTTCAAGGATCTGGACCGGATCCGGGATCACTATTCCGACCAGTACATCCAAGCCCTGCAGACCCACAAGGACGACCTGAACAGGATTCTGTCAGGACGCCCCACCGCCAGGCTGAACGCCATCAAGGCCCCCCTGAAGAAGCAACTGGACCAGGGGCAAGACCAGGTAGACCAGTCTAAAGAAAAACTCGAAGGGAACCGGCAGCAGCTGGAACAGGCCAGGAAGGATCTGGACCAGGGTGCCCAGAGCATCCAGTCCGCCAAGAACCAACTAGCCGCCAAGACGGTGCAGGCCCAGGCAGCCATCGACCAGGGGCAACAGGAGGTGGATCTGAGCTCGGCCGTACTGGCTCGAAAGCAGAAGCAGTACCAGTCTTCCGTCAACCAGGTGGCCCAGGGCAGGCAACAGGCCGACCAGGGGCAACAGGCCATCGATCAGGGACAGGCCAAGCTTGATGGTTCCCGCCAGCAGCTGGAGGGCGGCAAGGCCCAGGCCGACCAAGCTGTAGCCCAGGCCCAGGAAGCGCAGAAGCAATGCAGACAAGGCATTGCACAGGTCACCGGCCTCATTCAGGCTATCGATGCCCAACTGGCCACACCCGGGCTGACCCCCCAGCAGCAGGAGGAGCTCAACCGCAAGAAGGCCGGGCTGCAGGCACAGCTGACCGAGCTCAACCGGCAGTCACCGCAAATCGATGCCCTTGCAACCAAGGCCAAGGCCGGCCGCGATGCCTTCATGACCAACCAGTTCACCCCCGGCATGGCCCAGATTGCGGCCAACCAGCAGACCCTGGACGCAAAGCGGCGGGAACTGACCCAGGCAAGAGCCAAGGTGGAAGAAGGCGAGCGCCAACTGGCCCAGGGCAAGGCCCAACTTGATCAGGGCTCAGCACAGCTGGCCCAGGGCAGGGCCAAGCTGGCCCAGGCTCGGCAGCAGCTGGCCAACAGTCGTGCCTCTGCCCAGGGGCAGATCGACCAGGCCCAGGCCACCTTGGATCAGAAAACCGCGGAATACCAGACCAAACTGGACAAGTTCAATAAGGAAAGCCCGGACGCCCAGAAGAAGATCGACGACTCCCAGAAAAAGCTGAACAAGGCGGCGGACCAGCTGAGCCGACTGGAAAAGCCGGTCTATGCCTTGGACTCACGCCGGGAAGCGCCCGGCTCAGAAGGCTACAAGGTCTACGCCTCCGTTTCCTTCATTGTGGACTCGCTGGCCAAGGTCTTCCCCTACTTCATGTACTTGGTGGCCGCCCTGGTCACCTTCACCACCATGACGCGCTTCGTGGACGAGGAGCGGATCAACGCCGGAACGCTCAAGGCCCTGGGCTACAGGGACCGGGATGTCATGGCCAAGTTCCTGGTTTACGGCGGGGCGGCCTCAGCCCTGGGCGCCCTCCTGGGCATCATCGCCGGCCACACCCTCCTGCCCTGGATCGTCTACCAGGCCTATGCCCATGCTTTCGACATGCCGCCCATCCACTACGGCTTCCACCTGCCCATCACCCTTCTGGCCTGTCTGCTGGCCTTCCTGAGCGCCGTGGTTCCAGCCTTCCTGAGCGCCTGGCGGGAGCTGCGCGAGAAGCCGTCGGCCCTCCTCCTGCCCAAGCCGCCCAGCGCCGGTTCGAAGATCTTCCTGGAGCGCATCCCCCTGATCTGGAACCGGCTCAACTTCACCCACAAGGTCACCGCCCGCAACATCTTCCGCTACAAGCAGCGAATGCTGATGACCATCTTCGGAGTCTGCGGATCGGTGGCTCTCCTGATGGCAGGATTCGGCGTGCAGGGTTCCATCTCGGCCATCAACGAGCACCAGTTCGGCCAAGTGATCCGCTACGACCTGATCGCTGCCGAGAACAGCCAGGCCACATCCGACCAGCGCCAATCCATCAAAAAACGGCTGGAGAAGCCCGATGTGAGCCGTTCCCTGAACGTGCGCTACGAGGAAATGAGCAAGACAGCCGGCCACAACGCCGACAAGCAGTCCATCACCATGATCGCGCCGGCCAGCGCCGAGCACCTGGACGACTTCATCCGCATGGACACCCGGTCCGGGCACAAGCCCCTGAGCCTCAAGGGCGACGGCGTGATCCTCTCCGAACGGATCGCCCAGCTGACAGGGACCAAGGCCGGCGACAGGATCACCCTGCAGGATTCAGGCGGCAGGGACAGGACCATGCGGGTGGATGGCATCTGCGAGATGTACCTGGGGCACTTCGTCTTCATGAGCCCAACGGCCTACAGGACCGTCTTCCATCAGGACTTCTCGCCCAACGCCCATCTGGTCACCTTCAAGGACTCCAGCGCGGAGAACACCAGAAGGCAGGCCGCCTCCTTCATGCGGATCGACGGGATCCAGGGGGTGGTGCAGAATACGACCCTGATGAGCCAGATCGACACCGTGGTCAGGTCCCTGAACATGATCATGCAGGTGCTGATTATCGTGGCCACCCTGCTGGCCCTGGTCATTCTCTACAACCTGACCAATCTGAATGTGGAGGAGCGGATCCGCGAGCTGAGCACCATCAAGGTGCTGGGCTTCTACGACCGAGAGGTGACCATGTACATCTACCGGGAGACCATCCTCCTTTCGGCCATCGGCGTCCTGGCCGGGTACGGGTTCGGGGCCTGGCTGCACCACTACATCATCACCACCGTCCCGCCGGACAACGTCCTCTTTGACCCCTCCATCAGCTGGGTGGCCTTCGTTGTGCCCCTGGTCATGATTACGGTCATCACCGCTGGGCTGGGCTGGATGGTCAACAACAAGCTCAAGCATGTGGACATGCTGGAGGCCCTCAAGTCGGTGGACTAGCCCATATCGACATTTACCCATACTGATGGCGTAAGCTGGCACTCCAAGAGTCCATAAGTCCATGCCATTAAAGCCATTGAGAATCCAGAAAGCGGAGGGCGACGGTGCTGCAGATCGAACATATCTCCAAACAGTACAAAACGGGGGACTTCGTCCAGCAGGCCTTGAACGATGTCAGCGTCAACCTGCGCGACAACGAGTTCGTGGCCATCCTAGGCCCCTCCGGCTCCGGCAAGACCACCCTGCTCAACATCATCGGCGGGCTGGACCGCTATGACCAGGGCGACCTGATCATCAACGGCACCTCCACCAAGAAATACAAGGACAGGGACTGGGACTCCTACCGCAACCACACCGTGGGCTTCGTCTTCCAGAGCTACAACCTGATCCCCCACCAGAGCATCCTGTCCAACGTGGAGCTGGCCCTGACCATCTCGGGCGTGCACCGGCAGGAGCGGCGGGAGCGGGCCAGGAAGGCCCTGGAGCAGGTGGGGTTGGGCCAGCATGTGAACAAGCGACCCAACCAGCTCTCGGGCGGGCAGATGCAGCGGGTGGCCATCGCCAGGGCCTTGGTCAACAACCCCCGCATCCTCCTGGCCGACGAACCCACCGGAGCACTGGACTCCGAGACCTCCATCCAAATCATGGACCTGCTCAAGGAGGTGGCCCAGGACCGGTTGGTGGTCATGGTCACCCACAATCCCGAGCTGGCCCACCAGTACGCCACCAGGATTGTGGAGCTACACGACGGATCGGTGATCAGCGACTCCGACCCCCTGCCCGACGACCAGGTGCCCATCCGCCGGGCACGCCACCGCACCTTCGGCAAGGCCTCCATGGGGCTGCTGACCTCCCTGTCACTGAGCTTCAACAATCTTCGAACCAAGAAGGCGCGAACTGCACTCACAGCATTCGCCGGATCCATCGGCATCATCGGTATCGCCCTGATCCTGTCGGTGTCCACCGGGGTCAACCGCTACATCGACAGGATACAGCGGGAGACCATGACCTCCTACCCCATCACCATTCAGGAGCAGTCCTTCGACCTAAACAAGATAGTGGACTCCGCCCAGGAAACCCAGAAGGAGGCCAAGGCCCACAAGGACCTCAAGGCCATCCAGCCGGACGACTCCAGCGTCAAGGGGGCCTCCAGCCTGACCAGTAGCATTACCCAGAACAACCTAACAGACTTCAAAAAATACTTGGACAATCCCAAGAGCGAAATTCATCAGTATGTGGGATCCGTGGGCATCCAGTACTCCTACGCCACCAAGTTCGCGGTTTTTGGGCACGATCCGGACGGCAAGCTGGTCTCTGCAGACAAGGTGACCATGAATGGGCAGGACGACGCCAGCTCCACCGCCAGCCAGATGGCTACGGCCAACACCGACAGCGACATGGGCGACATCCAATCCATGCAGATGTCCTACCTGACCGGCAAGACCGAGAAGAACAAGGCCCCGGAAATCTTCGGCGAGATCATGCCCGGGGCCGATGCCAAGACCACCATCAGTAAGGTGGTGACCGACAACTACCAGGTGGTGAACGGCACCTGGCCCAAGGCCAAGGATCAGGTGGTCCTGGTGCTGGACAAGAACAACCAGATGCCCGTCACCAGCCTCTACAAGCTGGGCATCCTCCCCTCCAGCCAGTACACCGACATGATGAACAAGCTCAACAGCGGCCAGGAGGTCAAGGTCGACACCAAGCCCATCGAATACGCCAAGGCCATGGACCAGAAGCTCTCCCTGGTGCCCGCCGCGAGCCAATATGCCAAGGGGACCGACGGCCACTACCACTACATCGGCGACAACACCGACCAGATGACCAAGGCCGCCGACCAGGGCCTGCAGCTGCACATCGTCGGCATCGTCCGTCCCACCCAAGGAGCCAAGGCCACGCCCCTCAAGGTCGGTGTCGGGTATACCCGCCAGCTGACCGACTACCTGATCGACCAGGCCAAGACCAGCTCCATCGTCACCGACCAGGAGGCCGACCAGGGCCACAGCGTCCTCAACGGGATGGCCTTCGCCCCTGCCGACGATGCCGCCAAGGCCAACGATGCCAAGGCCTACATCGCATCCTTGGGCGTTACACAGAAGGCCAGCATGGCCCAGGAGATCATGAAGGGCTCGGCAGCCATGGCCGGCCAGGAGGCCCAGGGCCGGGCCGGAGCCGCTGCAAGAGCCCAAGGTTCTGCCGGCATCCCCACGGGGGCCTCAGCCGAGCAGCAGACAGCCCAGGCCTTCGACCAGTACATCGCCACAGCCCCGCAGGACGCCCTGGTCGCCATCTACAACCAGTACGTCTCCACCGGCACTTATGCCGACAACCTGAGCGACTTCGGCCTGATCTCCCGAGACGCCCCCTCCCGCATCAGCATCTACACAGATAGCTTCGAGAACAAGAATTCCGTGGGCGACTCCATCAAGCACTACAATGACAAGGCCGCAAAGAAGAACAGGATCGTCTATACCGACTACGTGGGCCTGATGATGAACTCGGTCACCACCATCATCAACGTCATCACTTACGTGCTGATAGCCTTCGTTGGAGTCTCGCTGGTGGTCTCCTCCATCATGATCGGCATCATCACCTACATATCGGTTCTGGAGCGGACCAAGGAGATCGGCATCCTGCGCGCCATGGGCGCCTCCAAGCGGAACGTCTCCAACGTCTTCAACGCCGAGACCGGTCTCATCGGACTTTTGGCTGGCCTGCTGGGGGTGGGCATCACCCTGCTGCTGATCATTCCGGCCAACAGCATCATGCATCACTTCATGGGAACCACCGAAGTCAACGCGGCCCTGCCTGCCTCGGGTGGCGTGGCTCTGGTCATTCTGAGCGTGGTCCTGACCCTGATCGGCGGCCTGATCCCCTCACGGAAGGCAGCCAAGCAGGATCCCGCCACCGCCCTGCGCACCGAGTGAAGCTGAGTGGCACTAGGTGGCACTGGCAAAGAAGTGAGTTCCCGCACAGTCGGGCCCTAAGGGTGATCTCTCTTTACTCGGGAATGCCATAATGAACCCCGTGAATGAGCAACCCAATCAGATAACAGATCAACAGAACCGGCAGCCCCTCTTCCCCGGACGGGCCTTCATCAGCACCGTCCTGGACGTGGTCGAGAGTAAGAAAACCATGAGCGGCGCCCTGACCGGCAAGTACATGCAGCGAGCCACCATGGCCGGCCTCTTTGTGGGTATCTTCTTCACTGCCTTCTTCGTCATCATGGGCCAGGCCGGCCAGAACCCCGCCGACCATGGCCTGATCCTGGCAGGCCGGGTACTGGCGGCGACCACCTTCGGCTGGGCCCTGGTCCTGATCTACTACACCAACTCCGAACTGCTGACCTCCAACATGATGGTGGTCACCATAGGCGCCTATCACAAGCGCCTGGGCTGGCTGGCCTCCCTGCGGATCCTGATCCTCTGCCTTCTGGGCAACCTGGCCGGAGCCCTGATCGTGGCCGTCATCCTGCGCTTCTCATCCATCGTCAGCGGTCCGACCCTGGACCAGATGCTGGCGGCCGCGGCAACCAAGACCGGCTACGTCTCCGGCGGTCCCATGGGCTTCGCCGACCTGTTCGTGCGCGGCATCCTGTGCAACTTCTGCATCAACATCGCCATGCTCATGGTCTACAACGGCAAGCTTTCCAACGACTTTACCAAGTGCATCATCATGGTCGTGGCCGTCTTCGTCTTCGCCTTCTGCGGATTCGAGCACTCGATAGCCGATTCGGCCCTCTTCCTCATCCTGGGCGTCTTCGGGCGGATCAACGCCTGGAAGGCGATCCTGGTTGTTCTGGTGGCCATGCTGGGCAACTACATAGGTGGCGGCATCCTGATCGGTCTGAACTTCGCCACCATGAACGATGAGCGCCGGTTCAAGGCCTGAGACCATTTCCCTTCAGCCACTGTCCATCTGCTCACCGCGATTTCGTACGCGCTTACGAGACTGATCGGAACTACCTATCATGAAGAAACCCAAGAGCCTATAAACAGGCAGAAAACGGAGGTTCATGATGAGCGAGGCTGAAACCGCAGCCAACAAGTCCCTGGTGCAGGAGTTCTACAACCAGGTCTTCAGCAACGGAGATACCAGCAACATCGACAGGTTCATGCGGGACGACTATATTCAGCACAACCCCACCTGCGCCGACGGGAAGGCGGGATTCCTGGAGTTCATCAAGGGCTTCCTGTCCCTGGGACCGCAAATCGAGATCGTCAGGCTGAATGGCGAGGACGACATGGTCTACGTCTTCTTCAAGTGCACGCTAAAGAACGGCCACGTCAACAAGGTTTGCGACATCTACCGGCTGCAGGACGGCCAGCTGGCTGAGCACTGGGACATCATTGAGCACAACGTGGAAGACGTACAGTCCCGCAACGGCAATGGTCTCTTCTGACCTCCAGTGACATAAGAAAGGACGAAAACAAACCAGGAGGGGAGACGGCCGGAACCGCTCCAGGGCCATGGATACCTCTTTCAAGCTGAGTCCAAATCCACCTTGAGCATCCAGACACCTGCAGCCTTGATATGGTCGGCCAAGCGGATCTGGCTGCTTCCATGTCGGTTTGCTAACTATATAGTCGCGGTCTGCTCAGCAATCCGTCTGTGTGAAAGAAACCCACTCCTGAATTCATGGTCGTCTCCACAATGGACCGGACCCCTCGGTTCCCTGGTGATCAACATTGACCGGTCAGGGCCCCACGGGAGGCCCGGAATCCTGTCCGTCCCGGGCTTATGTATGCACGATGCCCTCCTTACAGTTGGCACTCAAGCCAATAACCCGTCCGCATCTATTCAGACTTGTCCGATTACTCCAGCAGGTTGTCGCGCAAGGCTGCCACCTGGTCTGGTCCAAACCCTAGGGCCTGCCGTGCATAGGCAAAGACGTCGCCATAGGCGTCGATCATGAGTTGGCGGGCGTAAATCAGATATTCCTTCTTGACATACAGCGCAACGGCCAGTGCATCCAGTGAATCCTGGTCGAAGCCTTTGGCGCGGAATTGGTCCAGCAGTTGATTGTTGGCCTCGACCCTCTCTTGGTTGGTCTTCAGATAGTCCGCGAATATCTGGTCGTCATCCACTTCCAGCAGCCAGAGCACCAGGGCCGCGGCGAACCCGGTCCGGTCCTTGCCGGCAAAGCAGTGGAAGAGCGTAGCCCCCTGGGTGTTGCCCACGACGATTCGCAGGAAGCGCCCAAAACCTTTCTGAGCGCCTGGATTCAGGACCATGTCGTGGTAGGTACCGAGCATATGGTCATTGACCCGATCGACCGAACCGATCGAGGCGAAGTCGTCCAAGCTGGTATTGCGGGCACCAATCATTCCCAGCAGATCAATGTTGGTGAAAGTGATACCTTCAATTGGGTCATCAGGGCTTTCCTGTATTTCGAAGGGCCGGCGGAAGTCCACGACCTGTGTCACCCGGTAGCGGTCGACCAAATCTCTCCTGGTGGCCTCGTCCAGGCCGACCAGCTGCCCCGACCGAATGAACCTGTGCTGGCGAACCCGGCGGCCGTGGATGGTCCGCATGCCCCCCAGATCCCGGAAATTGGTGATGTTCATCGACGACCTCCTCTAATACGTTTCTCTTCCATCAAGGCCACTAGGCCCAGAAGTACAACTGCACAGACAATGGCGATATACAGCACGATAAAAGTGTCATTCCAACCATGCAGCACATGCCCCAGCACGTTCAGCCCATCGGACGAGGAATCTGCGATTTTGGCTAGCAGAACCTTGGCGGTGGAGTCACCGAACAGGTAGGCGAATGCACCGACCATGCCGCCAGACAGTACATTGGCTCGCTTGGGAATTTGATTGAGCATGGAGATGTTAATCAGCATCTGTGGTCCGAAGATGAACATGCCCAAGAAGAAGAGCGAGATGTAAATGACCACAGGTGTGCGGCCCAGCTGATAGCCTACCATTCCGAGCGGCAGGCAGATGGCGCAAAGCGTGGATACCAGGGCGGGCCTGCCGCCTAAGAAGTCAGACACCACTCCCCAGATAAGGCATCCGATCAGAGCACCCATCTCGAAATAGAAGATTGTCCGCGCGCCAACCTGATTACTGAAATGCAGCTGCTCAGTCACACGCAGAGGCGCCCAGTTGTCGATGCCGATACGGATCAGGTAAACGAAAACGTTGCTGACACAAAGCACCCAAACCCAAGGGTTGGAAAGCAGGTACCGGCGGAAAATCTGCCAAGTGGTATCATCGTGCGACTCTTCGTCTTCCTGCTTGACAGGCTCATCGAAAATCTTCTCTGACGGTTCCCACCCGAGATCCTCGGGACGATTCTTGCCAACCAGGAAGCACATAATGGCCACCAGAAGCGCCACTACACCCGGGATGATAAACATCCCAGCTACCTTTCCGCCAAAGAAAGTTTGGGCACACCAGATGGCGAATACTCCAGCCAAGCCACCGCCTATATTGTGAGAAGCGTTCCAGACACCCAAATATCGGCCATATGTCGTCTTCGTCGTCCAATTAGAAATCACTGTGGCGCAACTTGGGCCTCCGGCGCACTGAAAGACCCCATTCAAGGCCCATAGAACGATCAACCACCCCATAGGCACATGACTCAGGGTGAACAGGAAACCGATGCAGATGACCACAATAGACGAGCAGAAAAGCATAATAGATGCAATCTTCTTATTGTCTTTGTCCGTGACCAGATATCCCACAACGATTTTTCCGATTCCATAGACAACAGAGAAAACAAAACCAATTACGCCCAACTGCTGGGTGGTAATGCCCAGCTGCTGTTTCATCAAAGGTTGCGCCGCTTTAAAATTATTCCGAACAAGGTACATAGTAATGTACAGAATGATGACCATGAGATACGGTTTCATGAACTCACGGAACCAGAGATGTCGTTGTTCGGCTACCGGTATGGCCGCCTTCGGCACATGTTTGTCCAAATGGATATCGAATATCCTGTCAGCCATCTAATACCTCCCTGTATATGGTGGACAATAGCTGACATTTTACTTATTTGTTTCAACGTTTTATGTATTGACACACAAAGATTCTTAGACTGTGTCAGGGTATATTAAAAACACAGTTCGTGGATAAATTTCATTAAATGCACCAAGCACTTCATCAGTAATAGATACATTAATGATCAGTGTGCAGCGTGCCAACTGCTGAGCTAATCCCGATCAGCGGCGTAAGCCTCCGTTAACGGCTTCTACAGTAACAGATAAGTCAGAATGTCATTAGAGTGCCCGACATAAGTTTCACTATTGTTGTCTAATCTGTGGTGAGAATATGAGTCCAGATCCGTAGTACTGGCCTACATGTGTTTCTTGGCTGTACCACACCATAAAGCGTGCTGATATAGCTGCAGTAGGTCTTAGATGTAGAGGTACATTTTGCTGATAGAGACCGTTTTGTGGGGAGTATGAGCAGACATATAGTAAAGGCCTCTGGTGACTTGTGTCATCAGAGGCCTTTCAATGTGTTGTGGCGGCGGTGTGCTACTCTCCCACACTCTTCCGGGTGCAGTACCATTGCCGTGCTGGGTCTTAGCTTCCGGGTTCGGAATGGGACCGGGCGTCTCCCCCAGGCCATGACCGCCGCGAATCTTCAATTCTGCCAACCCGTTGCCGGGT
>NZ_BPWE01000007.1 GCF_020884755.1 Bifidobacterium mizhiense
GACCGAGGCCGGCGACTACACGTACTCCGTGAGCGAGGCCCAGGGCAGCCTGCCCGGCATCACCTACGACCAGAAGACGCACCGGATCACCGTCCACGTCACCGACGACCAGCAAGGCCAGCTCCAAGCCACCATCGACGGCAACAACCCCACCTTCACCAACACCTACCAGGCCAAGCCGGCCAAGCCCGACGACCCTGGCAACTCCGGAGAACATGCCAAGCCGATCCCGCCGGTAGAACCGAACAAGCCGGGCGAATCTAATAATGCACCCAGCAAACCGGGCCAAACCAGCGATAGTCGAAAACTGGCGCCAAGAAACCAATCTTCTGATGACCAAGCAAAGCCATCTGCAGATTCCCAAGCCCTAGCCGCCTCAGGCTCAGACATGGTCATGCCTGTAGCGCTGGCTATCGGCACTGCCGTCCTCGGCCTGGCACTGATGTGCTTGTTGCGGCATCGCAGGGATCAGGATGCTGACCTGGGCTAATCGTTCCCCGCATGAGAACACAGCTGGACACGTTTCTCACTGGTGACAGCCACCTATGGCGAACCTCACGGTTCCCTGCCCCTATCTGCAGACGAAATTTGCTATTCTTGCAAGTGGAAGGAATCTTGCATCCAGAGGTCACCGTCGACGATGGACGGTCACCTGAACGGTCATGGCCCTGCACGGTCATGATGTCGATTGTCACACGTGCAGGCCGTCACACAGAAAGGTCAGTCATGGCAGACGATACAGTCATTGTTGTTGATACTTCCATGTTCGAAAAAGATGCCGACGCGAAAACCGCCAAGGCTAACGAGGTCGCACGCAAATACGGCATCAGCGACGAGGCCCTTAAGAAGGTCGAGGATTACAAGGATCAGTTGAGCTACCACCAGGCATGGGATTTGCCATTCCTGGGCTACGTGGACGAGGACGGCTATGGATATGCCTACGTACCCAACAAGGCTGTCGCAGCCGATGGATGGGATGCCCACAAGGCCTTCCTGGATCTGCCCGATGACGTTCAGACGGCTTTCGCCATCCGCATGCTCTTCACCCATCGCGACGTCGACCGCCACGGTGCAGAGATGTTCCTTCACCACGGCCGCGGGCTGACAGTCCGCTTCCAGGAGCCCACCTCAGCCAGCTACTGAGCTTGAGCTACCTTAACTAACTCGACCCCCGGTCCTGTCGTAATAACCCCCTGACAGGTCCAGGGGCTTTTCCATGCCGACAATCAAGGCAGAAGCCCCATCCAGGCAGGAGCTAGCACACCAATGCAGGCTCCGACGATCGGCCCGACAAAGGGTATCCAGGCGTAGCTCCAGTCCGCGTCCTTCTTTCCAGACATGGGCAAAAGGCAGTAGGCCAATCGGGCGGAAAAGTCACGTGCCGGATTCATAGCCGCACCAGAAACCCCGCCGAGGGCCATGACCAGAACCGTGATGACCAGGGCCACGCCCAAGGGCCCAACCTGGGTAGGAGTCCCCCCATTGAGGAAAACCCAGGTAACCAGAATGGCCGTGCCGATAGCCTCCGATGTCAGATTCCAGAAATTCGAACGTATAGCAGGCTTGGTACAGAAAACCATAAGTTTGGTATCTGTATCGGTCGGAAGTTCGAAATGCTTGCGAGTGCCTAGGTAGCCTAGGCAGGAACCAAAGAAAGCCCCCAGGAACTGGGCGGAAATAAAAATGGCTACGTTGGCTAAGGTGACCGGAATGCCACCCTTGCCCACAGCCAGACCGTTCAAAGTCGCTTGTGGATCAATCCAGTGACCGACCACCCTAGCCAGGGTCACGGCCGGATTGAGATGGCCGCCCGTTTTCCACCCCGCATATACGCCTACATAAACAGCAAGACCCCAACCCAATGAAGCGTTGATCCAGTCGGCCCGATAGGCCCCCGTCTTGGGAAGTGACCTGCTGGCTGCGACCATGACCGCGATGGCCATCATAATGGCTGTACCCATAAACTCTGAGCAGAACATCTGCACACCGCTGATCATGCTTTCCCTCCAAGCTTCCTGCCATCAAAGGAGCTGAAGGTGACCAGACTCCCAGAACCGAATAGTCAGTTGCTGCCAAACCGACAAGTCCGAGATGAAGCAACCGTCAATCTGCTCATACACATAGTCTTTCGATTTGACTACTGCATCAAGAATAACCGGAACCGTAACCCAAGGGCCTCGCCATCGATGATGACACCGCATTCAAGACCGCTGACTATCAGGTTCAAGTAGATTCACATCAAGATGCGATCAAAATCAGCTCAGAAGGGCCAGGAGGTCTTTTCTGCTCAGCCTGGCCACGCTGGCTGCACCGGTAGAGGCGGCGGAATCGACAAAGCGCGATGCCAGGTCGCTCTTACTGTGCTGCAGATTGAGGATGCGTTCCTCGATGGTGTCCTTGGCTACGATCTGGTAGACGTTGACATCCTGGGTCTGACCGATCCGGTGGGCGCGGTCGTTGGCCTGCTCCTGGGCTGCGGCATTCCACCAGGGGTCCGCATGGACCACTACACAAGCTCCGGTCAGGTTGAGCCCGGTGTTGCCGGCCTTCAGGGAGATCAGAAAGACCGGCGTGGCATCCCTATTGAACTGTTCCACCAGCTCCAGCCGCCGCTTCTTGGAGGTGGCGCCGGTGATCAGATCGTAGGGCACGTCCAGCCGACGGAGCCGTTGGGCTATCAGGTCCAGGTAAGAGGTGAACTGGGAGAAGATCAGCATCTTCCGTCCGGCATCTTGACAGGAGACCACCAGATCCTCGATGGCATCCAGCTTGGCCGAATCGCCGCGCCGGTCCCGGCCTTGATCCTGGTAGACCAGACGCGGATCGCAGCAGACCTCCCGCAGCCTGGTCAGCTGGGCCAGGACCTGGATTTTGCCGACCTCGTACTCCTGATCTCTTTCCTTGTTGAGCGTGGCCCTCAGCTCCTGCTCCAGGGCTGCATAGAGCTTGCGCTGCCGACCCTGCAGGGGCACGCTGATCACGTTTTCGATCTTCTCGGGCAGATCCGTCAGCACCTGGGACTTGAGCCGGCGCAGAATGAAGGGTCCCACCAGGGCCTGGAGCCGGGACTGGGCATCCTGGTCTCCGCTGAGTATGGGCATTTCGAAGCGGTCCCGGAACCGAGAGTATGGACCCAGCATCCCCGGCATCAGGAAGTCAAAGATGCTCCAAAGCTCGGACAGCCGGTTCTCGATGGGTGTGCCCGTCAGAGCGAACCGGTGCAGGCTGTCCAGAGCACGTACGGCACGGGCGGCCTTGGTGGCGTGGTTCTTGATGTACTGGGCCTCATCCAAAACCAGGGCATACCAGGGCAGACTCCGATACCGGTCCAGGTCCCGCCTGAGCAGATCGTATGAGGTAATCAGCAGATCGTAGGACCCGGCCTGATCCAGCAGAGCCTGACGCTGGCTGCGCCCTCCTGCCAGGACCGCTACCCGCAGATCCGGCGTAAAGCGGCGGCACTCGGCCTCCCAGTTGTAGACCAAGGAGGCCGGACAGACGATCAGCGAAGGTCCCCGATCCCTGGCCTGATCCCGACGGGAGAGCAGGTAGGCCAGCATCTGTATGGTCTTGCCCAGGCCCATCTCGTCGGCCAGAATGCCGCCGAATCCGCGGTCGCTCAGGGTGCATAGCCAACGCAGCCCTTCTACCTGATAGGGTCTGAGCTGTCCGCCCAACCCGTCGGGGACCTTGAACCCCTGAGGGTCGGGCTTGCGCTCCTTCAGATAGTCACGGAAACTGGAATCGCGATCCTGCTCGGGCACCAAAGCATCCAGGTAGCCGAGCTGGAAGTCAGGCACCCGGACCGGCCCCTTGGCCAGATCAGCCGGGTCGATGCCCAGGTCTTCAGCCAGGGTGTCCACAACATCCGTATTCAGATCAGCCAACTCGACGAAGGCCCCGTTGCGCAGGCGATGGAAACGGCGACGGCGACGATGGTCAGCCAGAATGGCAGCAGCCTCCTCAGGCCGTACCTCATCGGCGATAGGAGAGATCTCGACCAGACCGGAGCGCACCCGTACACCCACGCGGATCTGCGGATGAGATACGACGCTGAGCCCGTCGAAGGCAGGGGTGGAGAAGACCCGTCCCAGACCCTTGAGCACGGGCAGGCCCCGGGTCAGCAGGGTGTGGATAGCCTCCTCGTTCTCCTCGGGGATACGGGCCAGCCCCTCCTCCATCAGAGGGAAATAACGGCGGACCGTCTGCCGGGCCAAAGACTCGCTCTCCCGATCCCTGCCGGGTTCATCCTCCGAGGCGGGATCAGCACCGACTGGCAGTAGACGGTCCCCATAGCGGGCCTTGAGATCGCAACTGATCCCCTGCCGATCCCTGTCCAGGTAAAGCTCGATCCTGCAGGGCGGCCTCCGCCGGGCATCCAGCTCCTCGGGCAGACTGGCGGAGAGCCCAGATCCTTCCTGGGAACCCTGATTCAGGTCAGGCAGGACGGTCCGGGCGAACAGATCCAGGTCGTCGGCATCCAGATGCAGATCCCGATCCTCACCAGGGCGGCAGAGGGTCTCCAGCAGGTCCCGATGACGCATGAAATGCGCGCTGCAGCGGTGGATGACCGGTTCCGGATCCAGCCCTATGCCGGGCTGTGAGGGGCGCACGATAACGAAAGAATGTGCTTGGCCAACGACGAAGCGTTCCACGGCCAGGGCATGGGTGATCCGGTAGCCATCCGCCTCCTTGCTGACCGCGATGCCAGGGTCCGGATCTCCGCTAACTACCGGGGCAGGCATGGTCTGCAGGAAGGAATCCTCGGGAGGCGTGTAGTCCAGGGTGAGTCCAGAGTCCACGAACAGGTCGAGGATCTGCGCCACCTCGTCGTCGCTGAGCCGGATCCCCGACAATCCTGCACGGGTAAGACGGCGGCGCATGCCCCCCTCCTGCTCGGCCAGGCTACGGCGGATGGCACCGGCCCTTTCCAGAATGGTCAGCAGAGCCTGGGCCCGGTCATCAAAAGTGTCGCGGGAATGGATGAAGGCCAATCGCCGTCCGTAAGACATGAATTCACCCTGGTCCACAGCGCGCAGCAGGGCCGGCAGGTCCTTGACCAGGTAGGCGACCCCGTGGGATGACAGAGTGATGTGCAGACGGACCAGCCAGCCTCCGCGCTCGCTGGTCAGATCGGGAATCAGCCCGACCGAGCCGATGGGCAGGTGACGGCCACCAACTGGACCGTTCTCCTGCTTGAGCAGGCTCAGCTGGCGGTCACGAAAAGCCTGCCGCCGCCGACCCTCCTGCCGGTGCATGTAGGCTGCCAAGGGTCCCGAAGTTGACCGGGCGGACCGGGATCCACCCTGGTCGCCGGCCCAGTCATCCGATCCTGCAAAGGACTGGCTGGACTCGTTGTAGGCCATGATCAGGGCGACCACATGCTTGCAGGCAGGACCCTGGCGCCCAAAGGCCCGGCAGGTGCAGGAGGAGTCGATGACTCGATGGGCCTGCTCATCCAGCCGAGCCTGGACCATGCAGTCACCGTCCGGCTGATAGGTGGCGGGCACACGTCCCTTGAGAACGGTCAAAGCTCCCAGGTGCCGTAGGCGCAGGTCCGTAAAGCGGTGGTCATCCAGCAGTTGATGGGCGCGGAAGTAGGCCTTACCGCCCAACCGACGCAGAGCGGCGTCAGAGATGGTATCCGGGTCGCCAAAGGTCCGCCCCTCCTCGTCGCCTGGATCATAGAAACCATGGCCTCCTGAACCAACGGCTCTTGACCCGTAGACCGTTGCATGCCAATCCACACGCACCCTCCTTATGGTCTCTGACGACCATTCCCGAGCATAACCTTTTCCACCCCGATGCGGCACGCCTTCGGCGAAGCGAGTAGACATGCCGACTTACGAAAAAATGGCCGCCTCCCTAAGATGGCGTGCTGTTTGTCTGAAGAAGGAGATCATTATCGTGCACAACACGTCCACCCCTGCCTCTGTTCACCGGTCACGGCCGGCCGTCCCCCATCCCTGGCCGGCCATCGCCGCGCTGATGATCGGGGCCTTCGTGGGCATGCTGAGCGAGACCTCGCTCAATATCGCCCTGCCCAACCTGATGGAGAGCTTCCAGATCCCCGCCTCAACCGTGCAGTGGCTGGTCACGGGGTACATGCTGGTCATCGGCATCGTCCTGCCCTTCTCCAGCCTGATCTCCAAGTGGTTCACCACCAGGCAGACCGTGATCTTCGGCCTGGTCGCCTTCCTGGCGGGCTCGGTGGTCTCGGCCATGGCCCCCACCTTCCCCATCCTGCTGACGGGACGGCTGATCCAGGGCATCGGCACTGGCCTGATCCTGCCGCTCATGTTCACCGTGGCCATGCTGATCTTCCCGCCTGCCCGTCTGGGCACGGTCATGGGCATGTGCGCCCTGGTCATCATGTTCGCCCCGGCAATCGGCCCGACCCTGACCGGGATCATCCTCGGCAAGCTGACCTGGCACTGGATCTTCTGGTTCTTCACCCCCTTCCTGGTGGTGGCTCTGATCTTCGCCGTCTGCTTCCTGAAGAACGTAGGAACCATCACCCACCAGCGTCCCGACCTGGCCTCTATTTTGGAGTCCATTGTCGGCTTCGGCGGGCTGGTGGCAGGAGTCAGCCTGGCCAGCCGTTATGGATGGCTCTCCCCGGTCACCCTGATCATTCTGGTTGTGGCCCTGGCTGCACTGGTCCTCTATATTCGTCGCCAGCTGGGCCTGGAGCACCCGGTTCTCAACCTGCGAATCTTCTCCATCCCAGCCTTCCGCTACGGTGCCACCCTGGTCATGCTGGACTTTGCAGTCATCCTCTCTTCCATGTATCTGCTGCCCCAGTTCCTGCAGCGGGGACTGCTCCTGCCCGTAGCCATGACCGGCATCCTCATGCTGCCCGGCGGCGCCATCAACGCCCTGGTCTCAGCCTTCGCCGGCCGGCTCTATGACGGCTTCGGAGCCCGAATGCCCGTCCGCTGCGGATTCCTTGTCGCCCTGCTTGGCACGGTCATCCTCCTGTTCACCGGCCCGCACACCCCTGTGGCCTTGGTGGTGGCTGCCCACATTATTTTGATGATCGGCTGCCCCCTGGCCATGTCGCCGGCCCAGACCTACGCGCTCAACTCTCTGAGCGGCCCGCAGTCCGGCGACGGAAGCACCATCATCAACACCATGCAGCAGATCGTAGGAGCCGTGGCTACGGCCATCACCACCTCCCTGCTGGCCATGGGCGAGGGGCAGGCAACCGGTGTTGATAAAGCCCAAGCCTTCACCAGGGGCACCCACTACGGACTGGTCTTCACCTTGGTGCTGATCCTGGCTGCTCTGGTCGTCTCTTTGAAGGTGCGCAACTTCTCCCACGCCGACCAACAGGAGGCCGAGCGAGACATTCAGCAAGCTCCAAGTTCGCACCGCTAGCTTGGGAACGTCCCTGGCTAGACTGGAGGACGGCGACCGGACTTTAGGCCCGCCATTGTGGGCCGCCCGGTCATCCCTGGAACGCTATCAGGAAGGGTGTCATGTTCGTTCTCAAGAACGCCTGGTTCACCATCAGGCGGCATGCGGCGCGGAGCCTGGTCATGGTTCTGGCCTGCCTGGTCGTGACGGCTCTGGCCACGACGGCGGCCACCGTGCTCCAGGCTGACACCAAGGCACGTACCACAGACTACGAATCCCAACAGGTGGATGCCGTCATCAGCCCGCGCAAGGGAACCAAGGCCTCTCCACTGGGCTGGAACGAGTATTCCAAGTACGCCCAGCGCCTGCAGATGGATGGCATGCAGTACAAGGCCTACTTCCATGAGACCGCCGACATCAGCCCGGAGGGACTGCCCCAATCAGGCACCTACTCCCTGGTGGGGGTCTCCGACAAGGAGGCCGAACCCACCCTGCCTCACGGCCCCTTCGCGGTGGATCAGGGCAAGGGGCTGGACTACGCCTCCCAGAATGCCTCCGGCACCCAGACCGTGCTGATCTCCAAGCAAATGGCACAGGCCAACAAGCTCAAGGTGGGCGACACCCTGACCATCAAGGATCCTCGCCAGCAGGATCAGCAGGTCAAGCTGACCATCTCCGGCACCTACCACTATCGCAAGGCCGTGGATCAGGCCGCCAACCGGGCCATCTACACGGCCTATCCCACCTTTGCCATGCTGGGGCTGGATGCAGCCAGCAAGCCTGGAGACCCCGGCCATGAGCTGCTCGTCGCCTTCGTCCTGGATTCACCAAGCACCTACCAGAAGTTCATCAAGGAGCTGCGCAAGGACGGACTCAAGGCCTCGCAGTACGACATCAACTCCCCCAGCCTGAAGGACTACCAACGGCGGATGGAGCCTGTTCACCGGGCCGCCGACCAGGCGCGAACCACCATTATCCTGGTCTGCCTGCTGGGCGGACTGATTCTGCTGGGTTGTCTGTTCCTCATGCTGCACAACCGTGCCAACGAAATCGGCATGGCCATCACCATCGGGATCCACAAGGCTCGACTGGGTTGGCAGTTCGCCCTGGAAACCCTCTTGCTCACCCTGCCCGGGCTGGTGCTGGGCCTAGTGCTGGGCGCCGCGATCAGTCGCCCGTTGGGCCGGTCGCTCTTCCGGCTGGGGAACCTGGCCAGCATGCCTCATGCTGGTCTGATCTGGAAGCTGATCCTGATTGGCCTGGCCGTCTGCCTGGTTCTCGCCCTGGCAGCAGCCGCCAGGGTAGCGGCCTTTAGAACCGCCCAGCTATACACCAACGACCTGGAGGACGAGGCATGAGCGAAAAGACATCGGACCAGCAGCCAGACGAAGAATCCCAGGAAAAGTCTGCAGCCAAGGCCGCCGACCAGAAGCAAGCCGCTCAAGCACCGGCCGATGCTGAGCAAAAAGCCGACGAGAACACCGGCGCCGCACCGCTGCCCGAATCCGAGGAAGAAGCAGCCTCTCAGACGGGCGAACAGTCCGAGGAGGATGGTTCTTCGGAAGAAGACGTGTCGATGGCCGCTTTCAAGGTGGTCATCGAGCAGGAAAATGCCGAGGATCCCGACGACGATCAGGAGGAGGATCCACTGCTGGAGACCGATGGCCAGCGAGTGTTGGTTCCTGGCGGCTACCCGGTGCTCTCCCTGAAGCATGTGGATTACACGCGCAAGGTCCAGGGTCGTCCCGAACAGATCCTGGATGATGTCGATCTGGAATTCCAGCGTCGCCGCATCTACTCGGTGGAGACCACCTCGCCTTCCAGACGAGCTGCTCTGATGGCCCTGATGACCGGTCTGCGCGCCCCCACCCAAGGCAGCGTGCTCTTCCGTGGCACGGACCTGCGCCAATTGCTGGCTTCCGACTATCGCGGCCACCAGATCGGAGCCATCTTTGGTACCGATGCCTTGAGGCGCGATCTGACCGCCGTACAGAATCTTGTCTACACCATGGATGCCAGCGGGCGCACCTTCCTGGGCCCCAAGGACAATCTGGCCCGTCAGCTGCTGGACGAGGTGGGCTTTCCGGAGCGCCTGCAGGACAAGCTGACCGCTGATCTGGGCCACTTGGACTTCCGCCTGGCTTCCGTGGCCCGTGCCCTGTGCTGCGAATGCGACGTACTCATCGCCGACGAGCCCACCGAAGGTCTTGAGCCAAGCGACTGGGACACCCTGCTGGCCACACTAAAGAGGGTCTCCCGCCGTCATGACTGCACCGTGATCATCCTGACCTCCGGGGGTTCTGACACCGTGGACGAGGGCACCTACGACGACCGATTCATCGTCGATTAAGCCGCAGCCTTCCGGGTTGGGGATGGACAGCACTGCACTGATTTGTTCGGTCATTACCCATGAGGAGTGGATACCCCGGGTCATGACCGAACAAATCGATTTAAGCAACAAGGATCCACGCCGGCAACGGAGGGTTATCCTGCACCATCACCATGGATTCGGACCAGTTCGGGAGGTCGGCGTCAAGGAAGCCATATGGATTACCCCAGGGCTGCTGATCGCCCAGAACGCCTGGCTGGCCTCCCACGGACATCCCTCCTGGACCCTGTCAGCACCACCTACTTTGTGGCTGGATGAGCTGGACCAGTCCCTGACCGAACGCAGGATTCTGACTGTGACGGCCGAGATCATTCTGAACTGGCGTAGGCTGCCATCTGGCTTGGGACAGCGCCCCTGGTCGCAACTGGCTGCCGGCCGGGTATCGGGCCTGCCGGCAGCCCGACGAACCCTTGAAGACTTGCAGAGTGGTCTGCGTACAGCCCCTGCGCAATCGCTGATTCGCCTCCAGACCCACTTGCCCGATATCCATGAAGAGTGGCGGGTCATCATTGACGGGGATCGAATCGTAGCCTCCAGCGGATACTGCCTGCATGAAGGCGAGGGCTCTCGAGCCATTACCACGATCTTTGACGGTGCCATCTTCGATCCCAGGCATCGAGCGATCGCAGAGAACTGTGCCCTCCGTGCAGCCAAGGGTCGATCGCCTGCTCCGATCAGCGTGGATCTGGCCTTCCTCCGTGGGTCGGCTCGACCTCTCGTCCTGGAGGGAAACCCAGTCTGGTGTGCAGCTCCTTATGCTTACGGGCCTCAGGGCATGGTCTCTTTCTTGAAAGCCGTTGCGGCCTGCCGGACCGATCCAGTCGACCCCTATCAACCAGACCCATGGATGCTACGTGAATTCGGCGGCCGCTTCCGCAGTTCCTGGGGACCGGTCCGGCAGGATCAGACGATGGTCATGCCGTAGTACTTAGCCAGGGGCTGCAGATCCGGTACTCCATACCGGGCCACCAGTTGCTTCCAGCGGGCCAGGTTGTCGGGACCATACTTGGCCGTGCGCTTAGCGGCAGTGGGCTCGGAGACGAAAATGGGCGGCTGGTGCTTGCTGTGGAACTTGTCCGCATACATGACCACCTCCTGCTCAGGGTTGATCGGCAGGTAGTCGTCCGGTGGCAGGTTCAGATGCTCCTCCTCCACCTGGCGGCGGGTCAGTCCCACTCCTGTGTGGTTGCGGGCGAACTGGGCCACCGACTCGTCCACCCCGGCATCCAGCAGCAGGTGGTAGCCCTCCAGCCCGTGCTCGATGTACCGCTCGCCTTGGAAGGTCAGGGGCCGACCCTGGGAGCCGTCATCCTTCAAAATCCTGTAGGTGCCGATGTCATGCAGCAGGGCACCTATGCGGACCAGGTCACGGTCCAGGGGACGCTCGGGCAGGACACCGTCAGGGTCATCGTCACGCAGCAGGCATTCGTTGACCTGGTCAGCCATACGCACCGCGAGGGCGGCAATGATCTGGCAATGGGTGTGTATCAGTTCATAGGCGGCTTGTGATGGCGCATACTGACGGTGCAGGGCCTCGGCCATGGGAACATTGGGAATCATACCGACCATTCTAGGGATTCTTGCCGCAAATGTGACCTTCGCGACGCTTATGCACACTTCAGCGGATAATCAGCCCTGCCCTTCTACTGCCGACAGTACACTGGGAGCCACAGTATTTCACGAGGAGCACTATGGACACTTCACCACTTGCGCGCTCCGCCGACCAGCCCGCTCCTCCCGACGAGGACGGCGGCCGACAGGCGCCCTGGCACAACCCCCTGCTGGATCCGCGCGATCTGCGCATGCCGCGCATCGCGGGCCCCAGCTCATTGGTCATTTTCGGCGTCACCGGCGATTTGGCCAAGAAAAAGCTTTTGCCGGCTGTTTATGACCTGGCCAACCGGGGGCTGCTGCCAGCCAGCTTCGGGCTGATCGGCTTCGGACGGCGCGACTGGAGCGACCAGCAGTTCGTCGCCTTTGCGGAGGAGAACGTCCGCGCCCACTGCCGCACCCCCTTCAACGAGTCCACCTGGCGACATCTGAGCCAGGGCATGCGCTTCGTCAAGGGCAGCTTCGACGATGCCGAGGCCTTCCGCCGCCTGTCGGCTACTGTCTCGGAGCTGGACCGGGTCCGGGGCACCCGCGGCAACCATGCCTTCTACATGTCGGTGCCGCCCAAGGCCTTCCCCCAGGTGGCCCGTCAGCTGGCCGAATCTGGGCTCTCCCACTCCACCGAGGGGGCCTGGCGCCGCGTTATCATCGAGAAGCCCTTCGGCCGTGACCTGGCCTCGGCCAAGGAGCTTGACCGAGTGGTCTCCGAGGTCTTTGAGCCGGATTCGGTCTTCCGCATCGACCACTACCTGGGCAAGGAGACCGTGCAGAACATCCTGGCCCTGCGCTTTGCCAACATGATGTTCGAGCCGGTCTGGAACTCCAACTATGTCTCCCACGTGCAGATCACCATGGCTGAGGACATGGGCATCGGAGGCAGAGCCGGCTACTACGACGGAATCGGAGCAGCCCGGGACGTCATCCAGAACCACCTCCTGCAGCTGATGGCCCTGACAGCCATGGAAGAGCCGGTCTCCTTCTCGGCATCGGATCTGACGGCTGAGAAGACCAAGATCCTTTCGGCAGTCCGCATCCCCAAGGATCTGGCGGCCCACACCGCCCGGGGCCAGTACACGGCCGGATGGCAGGGATCCCAGCACGTGGTCGGCTACCTGGACGAGGACGGAATCGACCCCTCCTCCACCACCGAAACCTATGCGGCCATCAGGCTGGATGTGGACACCCGCCGCTGGGCCGGCGTCCCCTTCTACCTGCGCACGGGCAAGCGCCTGGGCAAGCGGGTCAGCGAAATCGCCATCGTCTTCAAGCGTGCTCCCCACCTGCCCTTCGAGGCCACAGCCACCCGGGAACTGGGCGCGAACGCCGTGGTCATCCGCGTACAGCCTGATGAGGGCGTGACCATGCGTTTCGGGGCCAAGACTCCTGGCTCGGCCATGGAGGTGCGCGACGTCAACATGGACTTCTCCTACGGGCGTTCCTTCACCGAGGCCTCCCCCGAGGCCTACGAGCGGCTGATCCTGGACGTACTCCTGGGAGACCCACCCCTCTTCCCCACCACCGAGGAGGTCAATCTGTCCTGGAAGATCCTGGACCCCATCGAGGAGTTCTGGGCAGGACAGGGCCAGCCCCAGCCCTATCGCGCCGGCACCTGGGGGCCGCGAGAGGCTGATCTGATGCTGGCCCGCGACGGATACCACTGGAGGATGCCATGATCGTCAGACTGAACAACACCACTACCTCCGCCATCGCCAGGGAGATCGACGAACTCCACGTCGAACGCGGTGAGGCCGCCCAGGGACGGGTGCTGACCCTGGTCATCGTCACCGAACAGGCCCATCTGGAGGCGGCCCTGGAAACCATAAACGCCGCAAGCCGGGAACATCCCTGCCGGGTCATCGCCATAGTGACCAATGCCGAAGACCATCAGGCCCAACAGGAGGCGGATCAGAGAACCGCTGCGGCACAGTCCTCAGAAGACTGCGTTTCCTACAAGAACACCGACCATAACGGGGATCACACGCTGGATGCCGAGATCCGTTTCGGCTCGGATGCCGGTGCCGGCGAAGTGGTGGTCCTGCGACCAGTGGCAGCCCTGCTGGACCATTCCGATGCCCTGGTTATTCCCCTCCTGGTGCCGGATGCACCTCTAGTAGTCTGGTGGCCCACCAATCCGCCCCTGGATCCCTCGCAGGATCCCATCGGGACCATGGCCGCCAGCAGAATCACCGATGCCATGGAGGCCGACGATCGCCAGGCCACCTTCGCCGGGCTGCTGGCCCATTCGCGCGATCAGGACGTTGATCTGTCCTGGACCAGGATCACTATCTGGCGAGCGCTGTTGACCTCCATGGTGCAACAACCGCCCCACCTGCCCATCCGTTCGGTCAGGGTAACCGGCCAAGCCCACTACCTGCCATTGGAGCTGTTGGCCTCCTGGCTGGCTCTGAAGCTAAAGGTGCCGGTCACTGTCGAGCGCGATCCGAAGGCTCAGGCGGTCACCGGTGTCTACTTCGAACGCCCGGACGGGGTCATGAGCATGGAGCGCCACCACGACGACCAGGCCCGAATCAACCAGCCCGGTCAGGCCTCACAGACCATCTCCATGCCCCTGCGCTCTGCCGTGGACTGCATGAGTGAGGAACTGGGTCGACTGGATCCTGACGAGGTCTATCAGGAGGTTATCCACACCGGCTGGGGAATGGTTGACCACCAGTAGACCTCTGCAGTGACTCAATTCATATGCAAACGTCTGGGTGTAGGCTGAGGCCAGCTTCACCTGCATGCAAGGAGGATCAGATGACCGATCGTCGTGTCGTGACTTATGCCACAACCGAGTTGCTCAATCAAGCCACCGCAGCCCGGATCCTGCTGGAGCTGGGCGACCTCCTGGCCCGTCAGGATCGGGCCGACCTGGCGCTGACCGGTGGCAGGGACGCAGCGGATGTCTATGCCCTGATGGGCGCTGATCCCTTGAGCCAGAGCGTTGACTGGAGCCGGGTCCACCTCTGGTGGAGCGATGAGCGGTTCGTGGGCCTGGAAGACCCTGATCGCAACGATGAACAGGCACGGCGGGCCTGGTATGGCTCGCTGATCGACCAAGGGCTGCTGCCCAAGGCCAACGTGCATTCCATGCCCGTAGACACCCGCAGCCCAGCCCAGGTTGAGGCCGCTGACCAGGAGGAGAACGAACAGGCCCTGGCCCAGGCGGCAGCCACCTACCAGCAGGAGATCATCGACCAGCTGGGCCCCGATGGCCACATGGATCTGGCAGTCTTTGGCGTAGGCCCCGACGGGCACTATGCCTCCCTCTTCCCTGACCGCCCCGAGGTCAGGCTGCAGGACGATAACTTGCTGGTGACGGGCGTCAGCAACTCTCCCAAGCTTCCGCCGCTCAGGGTCACTATGACCACACCATTCATCCGCCGGACTCCCAAGGTCTGGCTCTTCACCTCAACCGCCGAAAAGGCTTCGGCCGTGGCCGCCGCACTGGGAACCACAGATGATCCCCATGTCCCCTCCTCTTATGCTAGGGGCACCCTGGAGACCTTCTGGCTCCTGGACGCCGATGCCGCCTCGAAACTGCACTGAGCCTTCCGCACCAAGAGCCTCTACAAATCTCAGGACTCCGAAGATTCCTTATCCGCAGCATGGAAGGAGTCTTCGGAGTCTTTTCGAGTCATTCCCTCGACAGCCCGATCGGATTCCTCGACGATCCAATCCATGGCGTGGCGGGCCCCCTCTGCATCGCCCCGACGTATCAGCGCAGCCACATCGCCGTGCAGCCGCAGTGCCTTCTCATCAGCCTTCCTGGGCATAAGCTCATGCCGGGTTCGCCCAGACAGCACTGATGCAACCACATCACCCAGCGCTGCGAACATAGCGTTACCCGATGCCTCGAGCAGGGTTCGATGGAAGGTTTCGTCAGCCCGAAGATAGTCCGGCCCGTCGGCCCGGTCAGCATTGGCCACCATATCGATGGCAGCTTGCGTCAGCTTCGCCCATTGATCCTGGTCAGCGTGACTGGCCGCCAGCTGGGCAGCCATGGGCTCCACGCATGCCCTAAGCTCGGACAGTTCGTGCAGGGTCCGCCCCCGGTCAGGTCCGCGCAGCCTCCACTCGATCACCTGCGGATCATAGATATTCCAGAGCTGACATGAGTTGACGGTGGCGCCGACCTTGCGTTTGACGGTGATCAGACCCATGGCCTCAAGGACCCTGGTGACCTCCCGAGTCACCGTGCGCGAAGGCCTCTGGCTATCCAGGTTAGGGGCAGGCAGCCGGTCTCCCGGATCGATGGTGCCATTGACGATGGCCGCCCCCCACTGGTCCAGCAACCGATCATGCAGAGTGCCTTCAGCAGCCGTTCTGTCATCAGGTGTCCTTGAACTTTCCACAAATGTCACTCTAGCAACCAGGCCCTTCCCCAAGCGGACCAGACAGATGAGCAAACCAACCGAAATTTAATCTCGCTCTTAGATCTTCCGAACCGTCCCAGGTTCGTGTAAGATATGGTCTGTTAAGGCATACGTAATATCACACTGTCGATATTATGTAATGCAAAAATAAGAGCCGGAAAGCTGCTCAGGCCGAACGGTTCGCATCCTCAGAGAAGAGGCAGCAATGCTTTTAGCGTCGCAGCCGACAGCCGACGGGTACCTGACCCTGGCGGCGAGTCAGGCCGTTTCCCTGAACACCACCCAATTGGGCATCAGTCTGGTGCTCAGCCTGGCAGTGCTCATTTTCCTGGTCACCGTCGTTAAGCTTCATCCCTTTGTCTCCCTGCTGGGTGCCGCCCTGGTGGTCGGCATCGGTTCCGGCTATGGTCCCGTGGCCACCCTGACCAGCTTCACCGGCGAGTTCGGCTCCACCATGGGCTCCGTGGGCATTCTGATCGGCCTGGGAGCCATGATCGGCAAGGTCCTCATGGACACCGGGGCCACTGACCAGGTGGTCAACACTCTGGTGGCCAAGTCCAAGCCCGCCACCATCCCCTGGATCATGGCCCTGATCGGCGCCCTGATCGGCCTGCCCATGTTCTTCGAGGTTGGCCTGGTCATTCTGGTTCCGGTCATCATTCTGGTGGCCCGCCGTACCAAGCTTCCGTTGATGCGGGTGGCCATTCCCACCCTGGCGGGCCTGTCCATCATGCACGCCTGCGTACCTCCTCACCCCGGTCCCTTGGCCGCTTTGAGTCAGTTCAAGCAGACCGGCAATGTGGGCCTGACCATGATGTTCGGCATCCCCTTCGCCCTGATCACCCTGGTTGTCGTGGGCCCGGGCTTCTCCCGGCTGGCCTCCCGCTGGGTGCCCGTCGAGGCACCAGCCGACTTCGTAGCCAAGAGCGAGCAGGCCGGCAAGGAGGAGACCCGACTGCCCTCCTTCGCCATCTCGGTCTGCTGCATTCTGCTGCCGGCAGTCCTCATGCTGCTGACCTCCATCTTCGAGATCGCTGTTCCCGGCTTCAAGGATCGCACGGACGGCCTGGCACAGACCATCAATTTCATCGGCAACCCGGTCATGGCCCTGGCCATAGCCCTGATTGTCTCCATGCTGGTTCTCAAGGCGGCCTCGGGCATCTCCTGGAAGACCGTCAATGACTCCTTGGGAGCCTCGCTGCCCGCTGTGGCAGGCATCCTGCTGATCGTGGGCGCAGGCGGTGGCTTCAAGGGCGTACTGGTCTCCACCGGCATCGGCAAGATCATCGGCACCTTTGTGGAACACTCCAACATCTCCATCTTCCTGCTGGGTTGGGTCATCGCCGTCTTCGTGCGCATCGCCACAGGCTCGGCCACGGTCTCCATCCTGACCACGGCCGGCATCCTCAGCAACGCCATGACCATGATGCATGCGGGCTCCACAGCCACTACGCTTCTGGTCATCGCCATCGGCGCCGGCTCCATCTTCCTCTCCCACCTCAACGACGCGGGCTTCTGGCTGATCAAGGAGTACTTCGGCCTGAGCGTTGGCGAGACCCTGAAGACCTGGTCGGTTCTGGAATGCCTGCTGTCGGTAGTGGTTCTGGTCCTAGTCATGATCGCCAGCATCTTTGTGCCCATCACCGCCTGAGCGTCATTGTCAGATTACTTTTCAGAAAGGTTGCACATGGTCGACACAACGTTGAAGAATTCTGATGCCTTGAGCGCAGAGGATCACCCGGAGCCGAAAGTCCCCTCGGCAGTGGACAACACGGTTCCCCCGGACTACTTCCAAGGCCGCACTCCTATTCTGGTCATCATGGGGGTTTCCGGCTGCGGCAAGACCACCATGAACGAGCACCTCGGCAACAAGCTAGGCTGGGACATGGCCGAGGCCGACGACTTTCACCCCCAGGCCAACATCGACAAGATGGCCCGCGGCATCCCCCTGAACGATGAGGACCGATGGCCCTGGCTGGACAGCATCCATGATTGGATCGAGGACCACATGCGGCGAGGGGTGCCCGGAACCGTCACCTGCTCGGCCCTGAAGCGGATCTATCGTGATCGCTTGCGGATGCCTGGGGTGGTCTTCATTCACCTGAGCGGGGACTACGACTCCATCATGGAACGGCTCTCCAAGCGGAAGGGCCACTTCATGAAGCCGCAGATGCTCCGCTCCCAGTTCGATGACCTGGAACCCTTGGGACCGGATGAGGTTCACCTGACCATCGACGTGGGTCTACGCATGTCTCCAGAGATCGAAGCCGAGGAGGTCATCGACACCCTGGGCCTGCAGTGCGACGTCAAGCAGGCAGCCCGCCAGTAGCACCGACAATTCGGCCCGACCGCGGCCGACCACCAACCATCGCGGTCAACTTCACACTGTTGCAGTCAATGGAGAGGAACTGACACTATGAAGATTGGCATGATCGGCCTGGGACGCATGGGCAAGAACATGGCAGACCGCCTGCGCACCGGCGGCCACCAGGTGGTCGGCTACGACATCGCGCCGGACTCGGGCAGGGATGTGGACAGCTTGCAAGCCTTGGTCCAGGCCCTCGAGGCCCCCCGGGTGATCTGGGTCATGGTCCCGGCCGGCAAGCCCATCGAGTCCACGCTCGATCAACTGGGCAATCTGATGGAGCGCGGCGACCTGGTCGTGGATGGGGGTAACACCCGATTCACCCAGGACCAGGAACACGCCCAAGCCCTGGCCGCCAAGGGCATAGGCCTGGTGGATGTAGGCACCTCCAATGGCATCTGGGGCAAGGAGAAGGGCTACGCCCTGATGGTCGGCGGATCGGACCAGGACGTGGCCCGGATCCAGCCCATCCTGGACACCCTTAAGCCCGAAGGCGACTACGGTCTGGTCCACGCGGGAGGCACCGGCGCGGGCCACTATGCCAAGATGGTCCACAACGGGATTGAGTACGGGATGATGCAGGCCCTGGCCGAGGGATATGCGGTCCTGGAGGCCTCCGACCTGATCAAGGAGCCAGGCGAAGTGGTGGAGTCCTGGCGCAAGGGCTCGGTCATCCAGTCCTGGCTGCTGGACCTGCTGGCCCAGGCACTGAAAGAGGACCCGCACCTGAGCGGAATCGCTGGCAAGGCCGACGAGACCGGCGAGACCAAGTGGATGATCGCGGATGCCCTGGAGCTGGGGGTGCCCACACCGGCCATCACCTCAGCCCTCTATGCCCGCCAATCCTCCAAGATCGAGGACCCCATGACCATGAAGGTGGTCTCCGCCCTGCGCAGCGCCTTCGGTGGCCACCCCATCGTCAGGAAGTAACCGGGTTCCGGGCCGGGTACCAGTAGGATCCTACCTGCGGACGGACCTGGACCATGGCGCCGTCATCGGCGAAATCCAAGGGAGCGAAGACGATTTCGCGATGACAGCCGTCGCCTCGGCCGTCCTTGGCGAACCTGTGGTAGGCCACGATCCAGTCGTCCTGGCCTGGCACACGGGTGATGCAGTGGTGTCCCGTGGCCAGGATTCCCTTGGCGTGATCGGCCTTGATCAGAACCTGGGGCGCGGTCCAAGGCCCGTCCAGCGATGGCGCCTTGGACCAGCGGATCTGGTAGCTCGGATCCCTGGTGTCGTTCTCCGACCAGGAGGCATAGTAGGTGTCTCCCCGTCGGCAAACAGTGACGGCCTCGCGGAAGTTGTCGGGCACAGCGGAGCGCACCGAACCCTCTTCCAGACGCAGGCCGTCCGGACTCAGCCGCCCCATGTAGGCACGGCTATTGCCCCAGAGCAGATAGGGCACATCGTCGTCATCCACGAAGACCGAGGGATCGATGGGCAGGCAGTCATAGTCCCCCCGAGCGATGAATGGCTCCTGGGCCGCCCGGAAGGGTCCAGTTGGCCCAGGAGCGACAGCCTGGCCAATCTGCCCGTCGGCCACAAAATACAGGATGCAGCGTCCCTGGCGCACCAGCAGGCAGGGAGCCCAGGCACCCTGTCCCCCATGCCACCAGGGAACCTGGTCCAGGTCCAGGATTTTTCTGCGGGTCCAGTGGCATAGATCCCTGGATTCATAGACGTAGAAGGCGTGCGAGGACCAATCAGGCAGACCGTCCTCGGTGCAGTACAGGTACCAGCGGTCCCCGATCATGACCAGATCCGGGTCCGCACAGTAGCGATGCAAGGGATTGCTCGCCAATCCCATCCCCTTCGACCCTTGTTGTGCGCTTGCGAATTCCTCCATGGACTGTGACTCCGATTCCTTATGAGTGCGGCGGCCGGAACCTCCGACCGCCGCCATTGACTACGACCTTCCGACTGGTCGCTTACCCCTTGACTGCCCCGGCAACCAGCCCGGAGACGATCCACTTCTGGCAGAAGATGAAGAAGACGAAGACCGGGATCAGGGCCAGGACCGTAATGGTCATGAAGCTGGGCCAATCAGTGGTGAACTGGCCGACCGCGTTGTAGACCTGCAGAACGATGGTGCGCAGGTTGGAGCTGCTGATGAAGACGTTGGCTGTCATGAAGTCGTTCCAGGTCGACATGGTCTGGAAGACCACCACCGTGGTCAGGATGGGCCTGATCAGAGGCAGCACGATGCTCCAGAAGATCCTTAGGGGGCCGGCCCCGTCGATCCTGGCGGCCTCGATGACCTCAAAGGGCAGGGACTGCATGTAGCCCACAATCAGGAAGTAGCAGAAGACCGCGCCACCCAGGTACATGATGATCAGGCCAAGGAGCGTGTTGACCAGCCCCACGCTAGACTCCATCCGATAGAGGGGAATCAGGGTGGACTGGGTGGGGATGACGAAGGCGATCATGAGGATCACCCCGATGACCGAGGTGAAGATCGACTTGCGCAGGATCATCCCGTAGGCAGCCAGGGCTCCGATCAACACCTGGAAGAGGACCCCGAAGAAAGTGACGATCAGGGTGTTGACCAGGCTGCGGACGATGGGCACCGTAGCGAAGGCCCGCGTGTAGTTGCGCAGCGTCCACTGCTTGGGCAGGCCCAGGGGATTGGTGGCCATGTCGGGGATGGTCTTGAAGGTGTTGATCAGGATGTACCAGAGGGGCACAGCGCAGATCAGGGCGATGATCAGCACCACCACGCTTCTGACTGTCGAACGCCGCCGTTCCCGCTGGCTCAGAGTCAGGGTCGAGCTCTTGTTGCTGCTCATTGGAACCTCCTGGAAATCAGGCTGGCGGCACCCATCTGGGCGAAGACCACCAGGGCCGTAGCCAGAGTGAACAGGACCGCCAGGGCCGAGCCCAGCCCATACTGGGACTGGCCGATGCCCTGCTGAATGATGGACTGGGTCACCGTATAAGTGGAGTACCCGGGGCCGCCCTTGGTCATGGTGTAGGGCAGGTCGTAGACCTTGAGGCCTCCTGACATGAGCAGGAAGCTGGAGGTGACGATGCCTGGAATCAGCTGGGGCAGGGTGATGTGGACGAACTGCTGACGGCTGGTGGCCCCATCCACCGTGGCCTGCTCATAGAGGTCGCCGGGAATGGACTGCAGGAAGGCCAGGTAGAGGGTGGCGTGCCAACCGATCTGCGCCCAAACTGCGATGAAGATGACGCAGCAGCGGGCCAGGGTCGAATTGGACAGCCAGGGCACCGGACCCAGGCCGAAGACGCCCAGGATGGTGTTGAAGACGCCTGACTTCATGGGCGAGAAGATGTACTTCCAAACCATGCCCATGATGGCCAGCGATGGCACGCTGAAGAAGAAGAACAGGGAACGGGCGAAGTTGCGGCCCCAGAACTTCCGGTTCAGGGTGACAGCCAGGGGGATGGCGAAGATGGTCACCAGGACCGTCTGGGCCACGGCGTACAGGATGGTGAACACCAGGCCCTGCATGGTCGAGGAATCGGTGAACACGCTGTGGTAGTTCTTCCAGCCCACATAGTGCATGTTCAGGCTGTAGCCGTTGAAGTCGGTCACCGAGTAGATGATGGTCTGCACCAGTGGCACCGCGAAGAGGATGACGAAGACGGCCAGGATAGGCAGGAGGAACCAGAAAGAGGTCAGATCCTGCCGCAGGCCGAGCATGCGCCGCCGATGGGCGTTGGCACGCTCCGAGGCAGATTGGGAAGCCATGATCCAGCCCTTCCTACTTGACCGAGGCCATCTTGTCGTCGATGGCCTTGGCCCACTGATCCAGGTTGATGGATCCTTGGACCAGCTGCTGGGTCTCGGACTGGCGGACGGTGGTCAGCACATCCGGCTTGGCGTAGAAGTTCATAAGCAGGAAGTAGTGGCCCGGCTGCACGTTGGCCCGGTAGACCTGCTCATACTCGGGCTTGACCTTGGCCTTGAACCCCTGGACGGTGATGGCATCCCCGTTGTCGGCCGAACGCTGCAGGGCCCAGCGGCTGTCCATGAAGGTCAGGAACTTCTGGGCTGCCTTGAGCTTGGCGCCCTTGAGGTGGGAGTAGATGGCGTAGGCAGGCGATGGCGATCCCTGGGCATAGTTGACCATGCCCTTCTCCATGAGCGGCATGGGGGCCATGCCATACTTGAGCCCGGACTGGCCGATGGATGGCAGGTCCCAGGGGCCGGTGCAGATCATCGCCACCTGGCCGTTGATGAACTGGGTCTTCATGTCGTCGCCGCTGATGCCGACCGTGTCCCGGGTGACCAGGCCCTGGTCGTAGAGCTTCATCCAGGCCGCAGCCGCCTCGCGCTGGTCGCTGCCTGGCTTTTGCGGGCGGCGGTCGATCAGGCTGGTCACATCGACCTTGTCCCTGTCGAACTGCGAGCCCATGAAGGCATCGGGGATCCTGCTGGGGCCATCGGCGATGGTCTCCAGGAAGGGCGTGACCCCGGCGGCCTTGAGCTTCTTGCACAGCTGCAGGAAGCCATCCCAGGTCTGCGGGACCTCCTTGGCACCCGCCTTGGCCAGCAGGTCCTTGTTGTAGACGATTCCTGAGGCCCAGGAGGACACGGACATGCCGTAGACCTTGCCCTGATGGCTGACGAAGTCCTTGTTGGCCTTGGAGATGTTGCGCATGAAGGGCTCATCGGTCAGGTCTCGCACGTAGCCGTTCTTGATCAGGTCAGCCTTGTTCTCGGAGGTGATGACGAACACATCCGGGGCCTGGTTGCCGACCAGCCGGGTCTGCAGGGTCTGGATGTACTCAGGGGTCGGCGGCGAATAGCTGAAGTCCACCTTGATCCCGGGGTTCTCCTGCTCGAATTGGTCGATGTATGGCCTCATCACCTGTTCGTTGTTCCATGACAGGAAGGTCAGCGTGGTCTTGGATCCGTCAGCGCCACCAGCCCCGCAGGCACCCATGGCCGACACCACCATGCCGACCCCAAGCGCCGCAGCTATGCCCTTCCATGCTCGCTTCAGCTTCATGACTCCTCCTTGCAATCAATCCTCTGAACATCCGTCCGGGCTGTTCAACGTCGAAGCCCGCGAATTGACACGATTCAACTGCTGTCACAATATGGTATAGCACGTTGGTTGAATCGTGTCAATTACATTCTGATAAGGCCACCCGCGTGCCTAAGATAATGGCTGAACCCCGGGAAAGGTGCGAGATGGTGACGATGAGCGATGTGGCCAAGGAGGCGCAGGTCTCTCGAGCCACTGCCTCCTATGCCCTTCGAGGCGATACACGTATAGCGGATGACACCAGGCGCAGGGTTCTGCTCGCCGCCCGCAAGCTCCGCTACTCGGCCAACCTGTCAGCCAGAAGCCTGCGCTCAGGCAAGAGTGGCATCATCGGGGTGGCTATCTTCGAGCTGGACAAGCCCTACCCTGCACAGATGAGTGCGGCCATCTCCCGGCAGATCAACGCCCACGGCATGCAGGCCATCATCCAGCAGACCTCCAACTCCAAGCAGGACGAGGTCTCCATCCTGAGGCATGTGACCAGTCAGCTGTGCGACGGCACCATCTTCAGTCCTGGCAGCATCACCAATGAAGAGATGCAGGAGCTGGCCGACGGCAAGCCTCTGGTCCTGCTGGACGATCCCTCGGCCCAGCCGGTCTTCGATTCGGTCATGACCGCCGGATTCGAGGGAGCCGCTATGGCCGTGCAGCACCTGCTGGACTGCGGATGCCGACGAATAGGCGTGGTGGGTGCCGACATGACGGCCAGCAGCGATCCGGTCCAACGGCACTCGGTTCGCGGTCGCAGGGTGGCCGGCTGCCTGAAGGCTCTGAAGGACGCCGGAATCAAGGCCCGCCCCAAAGACTTCCTGCCCCTGGACCGCTGGGACGGGGAAATGGCACGCGACCTGGGCCATCATCTGGCGGAAACATCCGGCGAGCCCTTTGACGGCATTTTCTGTATGACCGACTCTCTGGCCTTAGGTCTGATCCGAGGATTGCACGAATGCGGCGTGGAGGTCCCCAGGGACCTGGCCGTCGTGGGATTCGACGGCATCCAGGAGGGAGAGTCCTACATACCCTCGCTGACCACTATCAGCACCGACAAGGACGACCTGGCCCGCAAGGCGGTGGATGCCCTGCTGACCCGTCTGCAGGGAAGCGATGAGAATCATCCCCCCACCCGGACGACCGCCGCCTGCCGGCTGGTGGTCCGGGAATCCACAGCCAAGATCCGCTGACAAGATGATAAAAAGGGGTCCGCGCTGCCGTCTCAGCGGCTGCTCGGACCCCTTGCGATTCTGGCGAGAAGCTCAGTCCTGCTTGATCTCGGACTTGTCCTCGGCCCAGAGGGTGTGGAAGGCACCTGGCTGATCCACACGCCCATAGGTGTGGGCGCCGAAGAGGTCACGCTGGCCCTGAATCAGGGCGGCAGGGAGCCTATCGGAACGCAGCCCGTCGTAGTAGGACAGGGAGCTGGCGAAGACAGGGATGGGGATGCCGGCCTGGGTGGCACGGGCCACGACACGCCGCCAGGAATCCTGAGCCTGCTCGACCGCCTGCTTGAAGAAGGGGTCGAAGAGCAGGGAGCCCGGCTCACGGCCAGAGGCGTATGCATCGGAGATCCGGTTCAGGAACTTGGCCCGAATGATGCAGCCGCCACGCCAGATGCGGGCGATGGCACCCATGTCCAGCTTCCAGCCGTAGACCTGGGCACCCTCCTGCATCTCGTTGAACCCCTGGGCGTAGGCCACGATCTTGGAGGCGTAGAGGGCCTGACGGATGTCCTCAATGAAGGACTTGCGAGCCTCGGGATCGGCGGCCAGGTCGGCCATGACGGCCTTGGGCTGCGGCCCCTTCAGGCCCTCCTGGGCCGCTTGGCTGCGCAGCTCGGGCGAAGAGGACAGTCCCCGGGCGAAGACGGCCTCGCCAATGCCGGTCACGGGCACGGCAAGATCCAACGCGGTCTGCACGGTCCAGGTGCCGGTGCCCTTCATGCCAGCCTGGTCGGTGACGATGTCGATGAAGGGCTTGCCGGTGGCAGCATCGGTGTGATGGAGCACTTCAGCAGTGATCTGCACCAGGTAGGAGTTCAGATCCCCCTGGTTCCACTCTTCGAAGACCTTGGCGATGGCCTCGGGCTCCATGCCCAGACCCCGGCGCATCAGGTCATAGGACTCGGCGATCACCTGCATGTCGGCGTACTCGATGCCGTTGTGGACCATCTTGACGAAGTGGCCCGCACCGTCGGTGCCGATGTGGGTGACGCAGGGTTCCCCATCGACCTTGGCGGCGATGGATTCCAGGATGGGCCCCAGGGTCTTCCAGGACTCATCGGTCCCGCCGGGCATCATGGAGGGCCCCAGGAGGGCGCCCTGCTCGCCTCCCGAGACGCCGCAGCCCACGAAGTGCAGCCCGCGGGCCCTGATGGCCTTCTCCCGGCGGATGGTGTCCTTGAAGTAGGCATTGCCGGCATCGACGATGATGTCACCGGGCTCCATCAGGTCGGCCAGGTCGTTGATCATCTGGTCGGTGGGATCCCCGGCCTTGACCATGATGATGGCCGTGCGGGGCTTGGTCAGCGAGGCCACGAACTCCTGCAGGGTCTTGGCCGGAACGAACCGGCCCTCCTGGCCATGATCGTTGATCAGGGTCTCGGTGCGCGAATAGTGGCGGTTGTAGACCGCTACGGTATTGCCGTGCCGTGCCAGGTTCCTGGACAGGCTGGCACCCATGGCGGCCAGACCCACGACTCCGATATTGGCTTGAGCTTGTGTCATCACATCACCTTTCGACGGTAGCCCGGAAAGGCCGGGCACCAGGTTCCATGCCGTCAATTCTATGGCCCGGACTCGATTTGAGCCAGGCTCCCCGGGGTGAGATTCCACTCATTCAGCCCTTGTGGTGCTTGCCGCCCTTGATCTTGCGGGAGGGCAGGACCACGCGCGTCAGCTTGGGAACCGCCCTGGTGGAGACGAACAGGGGCTGCACCTCCACGATGGGGTTGTAGGGAGCCAGGCCGAACCACTTGATCGGCGAGCCCGCCACCTTGCGGATGGCGTACTTGACCTTCAGCGAGAAGGCACCGCGGGAGTCGATCTTGGACTCGGGCATCAGGGCCTTATGAACCAGCACATAGGTGACCGTGCCGATCTGCGGATCCTCGTCCACCTTGGGATAGATGGAGGGCTGCTTGGGTAGCTCGCCGCTGTCAATCAGCTCGTGCATGATCTGGTGCAGGTAGGTGGCCACATTTTGATCCACCTTGAAGCCCAGCCTCATACGCACACGGAAGAGGTAGTTGGTGCCGAAGTTCTCCACCGAATACTTGCGGGTGTAGGGGGCGTCAGTAGTCTGGACCGAGACGGCCCACCAGGCCCGGGCCCGCTTGGGCCGGTTGGCGAAGATGGAGAAGAAGATGTCGGTGTCCAGCCGCCGCATCTCCGCATCCGAGGTCAGATAGACCAGGTTGTCTGCGTAGTAGGGAACGCGGAAGTCGTTGTGGAGCATCTCCAGGGCGGGCAGGCACTCCTTGGCCGTCATATGCCGCCGCTGCGAGCGCTCCACCTTGGTGCCCACGTCCCAGGTGTACATGATGTAGAGGATGGCCGCAGTCAGCAGCATGGTGAACCAGCCGCCGTGCATGAACTTGGCCATGGAGGCCATGAAGAAGAGGATCTGGATGGCCAGGAAGACCAAGGCGAAGAGCAGAGAGAACACGCGCTTGCCGTCGTGCCAGATGTAGTCGGCCAGCAGGACGGTGGTGGTGATCATGGTCACCGTCAGGGCCAGTCCATAGGCGGCCGAGATGTGCTCGGAATCCTTGAAGATGGCCAGCACCGTCAGCGTGGCCGCGCACAGCACCCAGTTGATGGTGGGGATGTAGAGCTGGCCGCGAGTACGCGCCGGGTAGCGTACCTGCAGGTGGGGCATCCAGTTGAGGCCGGTGGCCTCCGAGACCATGGTGAAGGCGCCCGTGATCAGGGCCTGCGAAGCGATGACACCGGCCGTCACCGATAGAAGAACCGCCACGTAGCGCACGGTGGTGGGCATCATCTGGAAGAAGGGGTTGAGCCCGTCCACGCCCTGCAGGGCCTGATTGTCGGTGTTGCGCAGAATCCACGCCCCCTGGCCGAAGTAATTGAAGACCAAGGCGATGTTGATGAAGGGCCAGGTGGCGTAGATGTTGCCACGGCCCACGTGGCCCATGTCGGAGTAGAGGGCCTCAGCTCCCGTAGTCGACAGGAAGACTGTGCCCATGATGGTCAGGCCCACCGGGTTCTGCGGGCTGAAGAGGAAGCGAATCCCGTAGACCGGGTTCAGGGCCTCGAAGATGGACCAGTCGTTGCCGATGCAGTATATGCCAATCAGGGCCAAGAAGGCGAACCAGACCATGACCACGCTGCCGAAGACCTTGCCGATCCGCTCGGTTCCGCGCGATTGGACGGCAAACAGGATCAGGATGATCACGAAGGTGATGACCATGGTCAGGTTCCCGTTTTCACGGAAGATCGGAGTCAGGATGGGGATGGTCTTAAGGCCTTCGACTGCCGAGGAGATGGAGACCGCAGGAGTCAGCACCGAATCAGCCAGGAAGGCTGCACCACCGACCATGGCCGGAATGGCCAGCCATTTGCCGTAGTGCCGAACCAGGGTGTACAGGGCGAAGATGCCGCCCTCGCCCTTGTTGTCGATACGCATGGCCACCAGGACGTATTTGACCGTGGTGATCAGCGTGATGGACCAGAAGACCAGGGAGAGCATGCCCAGCACGGCCGGCCTGTCCACACGGGCCATGCCGCCCTGACCGGCCACGAAGGCCTGCATAGTGTACAGGGGCGAGGTGCCGATGTCGCCGTAGACCACGCCCAAGGCCACGATGCACATGCCCAAGCTGATTCTGTCTGGCGAGGACTGCACCCGCCGCCACCAGCGGCCCAGAGGACCCTTCGGCGGGGTGCGGCGACGCTGGGCCGCCCGTTGGGCCTCGCGCCGAACCCGCTTGAGCTCGTTCTCCTCTTCCCGGGTGCGGGACTTGGCCGAGATCTTGGGAGCCTTGGTGAAGCTCTCCTGAGGAAGTATCGATTCTTTCGTCGGCCGACCTTTACGACGGGCCGTCGTCGGCTTCGCCGCTTTTTCACCGGATAACCGGGGTGGTTCGTCAGCGCCCCTGCCATCATCCTGAGCCGCCAACTCATGCCGCTCATCCGCCATAGAGCCCTCCATCGGCCAATGCCTTCACTCATCTACTTCCGGGTGCCGTATGTTGCTGTTCGCGCACACGTGCGACGACAACCGTAGCACTCTCCCCCCACACCTGGCGGGGGCGATTCAGACCGCGACACTCCATAAGCTTAATCCCGGTCTGGCACCGTCCGTCGGACCTCCCTCACAGGCCATAAACCCGGCGCGTGGTGGTTGCCGTCGCTCGGGCCACCTGATCCAGGGGGCAGTCCAGCGCATCGGCCATGGCACGCAGGGTGTAGGGAATCATGTAAGGGGAGTTGGTGCGTCCCCGGTAGGGCATGGGACTCAGGTAGGGCGCATCGGTCTCCACCATGATGTGATCCATGCCGACCACGGACAGGGCCTGGCGGATTCCCTCGTTGCCCTTGTAGGAGACCGTCCCCGAAAAACTCAGATACCAGCCGTGCTCGGCGGCCACCTGGGCCATCTGCGCATCACCTGAATAGGAGTGGAAGATCGTGCGCTCGGGAGCACCGTCCTCCAGCAGGGTCTCGATAACCTGCCGATGGGCGTCGCGGTCGTGAATCTGCATGGGCAGATCCAGCTCCTTGGCCAGGGCAATGTGGTCGCGGAAGGCCTGCCGCTGGATCTCTTCGGCCCCCTGACCGGTCCGGAAGAGATCCATGCCCGTCTCCCCGATGGCCACCACCTGGTCGGGATATGCGCGGGCCAGGCGGGCTACCTCTTCAAGCGCCTGCTCGAAAGAAACATCATGCCAGGGCTGATATTGCAGCGGCAGTCCATCTGGGCCCGGCACCCCTCGATGGCCGTGCAGGACGGCCTCATTGGGATGGATGGCCAGGGCCGCGTGAACCACCACGGGATGGGCCAGGGCCAGGTCCACAGCCGTCTGCAGGTTGGGCAGCTCGCAGCCCACGTCGATGGCCCCGACCACCCCCACAGCCCTGGCCCTTTCCAGCTGCTGGTCGACTGTGCGGACGGGGACGGGATTCTGCCCGCGCTCCCTGGCCTGCCGGTCCATCTCCTGGGCGAAGGGGACCACAGAGGCCATGTGGGTGTGATCGTCGATGACTCCGACGCCTTCGGGCAGCGGCTCGGGGTCGGGAGCCCAGCTGCGGTCGCGATGATGCTTGCTCATGGTCCACAGTCTAGGAGTTCATGCGGCCCAAACTGCGACCCGCCCGGACGACCGGCTCTGCCAAAAGGAAGGTCGGCAGCTAGAATCACCTCTGACGGCCCTGGGACGGCCGGAACGGAAGAACGAACAAGCACCCGCCGCCTGTCCGCCAGTCCCCCGCCGCCGCGGTACCGTTGCCGTAAGCAGGAAAGGTGGAACATGTCTACGGATTGGCAACCCACGTTCGAGGCGACCAGCGCCTACCTCTTCGTCCACTTCACCGGCCATGAACAGGCCGAGACGGATGAGCAGCTCTACTTCGCCCTCAGCCGCGATGGTCTGCACTGGCATGACCTGCGGGCCCAGGGAGACCCGGTGCTGACCTGGAGCGAGGGCGAGGGTGGTGTGCGCGACCCCTATATCGTCCGTGGACCAGACGGCCTCTTCCATATCATCGCCACCGACCTGTCCGTCTACCACAGGGGCGGCTGGCAGGAGGGCCGGTCCACGGTGGATGGATCCACCGGCCTGGTCATCTGGGATTCGCCGGACCTGGCCCACTGGGACAGACCCCGTCTGGTGGACGTGGCTTCAGCCATACCCAAGGCGGGCATGGCCTGGGCACCGGAGGCCTGCTGGGACGCCGACAGGGAGCAATGGATAGTCTTCTGGGCCACGGCGGCCGCCGACAGCGCCGAGGACCCGGCCGCAGCCGACCTGGCCAACGAGCTGGGCGACGGTATCAACATGTACTATGCCACCAGCACCGATCTGGTTTCCTTCTCCCGCCCGGTCAAATGGATCGACCGCAGCAACGGGATCATCGACACGACCATGCTCAAGGCACCCGACGGCTGGTGGTACCGGGCCTCCAAGGATGACCAGATCACCCTGGAACGCACCCGCAACCCCTATGCTGTCACCCATGAGCTGGTGCGTACCGACGACGACCAGGCCTGGTCATACCTGTCCAACCTGACCGACATCTTTGGCCAGGGACGCTACTCCTCACGGTATCTGGAGGGCCCCGAGCTCTTCCTCTACAACGATGCCGACGCCGCAGGACCCGACGGCCGGGCCATGCCTTTCGGCCTGATCTGCGACCAGTTCGCCGAGGGCCGGGGCTATCTGCCCTTCCGCTGTGCCGATCTGTCTTCCAGAGAGCGGCAGGACTGGGATCTGGTTACAGACATGAACTTCGGCCGGCTGACCAAGCGCCACGGTTCCATCATGCCCATCACCGAGAGCGAGTACCGAATTCTGAAGCGCACCCTGACCCGCTGAGCGGCGGCAGCATGCAGACAGCCATGGCGAAGCTTCTCACGAATACAATCCTATAATCGTGCGTTGGTGCTCCAATAAATGTGTTCACTGGTACCGCAACAGGGGACACGACCAGTAAAACTTAGACCTGGGCTATGAGTGAATCAGATCATGGTATCTTCACTTCTAGTTTTTTTGAAAAATGTTCCTGAAGCTACAGACCCGCTCGGGTCTGTAGCATTAGGTTCCAGTCGTCTTCGATCAGCCCGGCACTTACTTAATCCATTGATCCCGAGTGTGTCTAGGCCCAGAATCCGTAGGTCATATGTGGCGTGGATGTCCCTGGACCAGAAGATCCAGCTCGGGTCCTGACAGACGCTTCAGATCGACACCGTCCGTCGTTACAGCAACCTGGAACCTGGTGCCCCGCACTTCCAGCTCGTAGGTCATAGAGCGCCAGGATGAAGGCAGGTGGGGGTCAATGCTCAGACCGGTTCCGCCCGTGTCCCGCAGACCGCCGAAGCCGCAGACCAGGCTGGACCAGACGCCTCCGCAGGCAGCCAAGTGGATGCCGTCCGTAGTGTTGGCATGGAGATCGTCCACGTCCGTAAACAAGGACCGACGGAAGTACTGCATGGCCAGCTGGCCATGCCCTACCTCTGCGGCGAGAATGGACTGGGAAGCTGCTGACAGGGTCGAATCCCCGGTGGTCAGCGGATCGTAGTAGTCGAAGTCAGCCCGCTTCTGCTCCGGAGTGAACCAGGAGCTGAGCAGATAGAGAGCCATAACCACGTCAGTCTGCTTGAGCACCTTGTGCCGGTAAATGACCAGCGGATGGTAGTGCAGCAGCAGGGGCCTGGCCGTGAACCGATCAAAATGCCAGCGCGGGCGTTGCATGAACTGGGCATCCTGGGCATGGACGCCCTCCTGATCGTCGAAGGGGACGAACATGGCTTGAGCCGCGCTGGACCATTTGTCGGCCTCCTCGTCGTCGAAGTGCAGCCTTTCGCGTATGCCGCCGATTAGATCCGGATGCTTCTCCCGTAGGTGCTGGTAGCCCTTGTAAGCGGCCAGAAGGTTGAATCGGGCCATCTGGTTGGTGTAAAGGTTGTCGTCAACCAGGACCGTGTATTCGTCTGGGCCGGTCACGCAGTGGATGTGGAAGCGGCCGTCCTCCTTGTAACGTCCCAGGCTCATCCAGAGACGGGCCGTCTCCACCAGGATGTCGATGCCCTCAGCCTGCAGGAAGTCTTCATCGCCGGTGACCTGCACATACTGGGCCACCGCGTAGGCGATATCGGCATCGATGTGGTACTGGGCCGTGCCCGTGGGGAAGTAGGCGGAGGCCTCTTCACCATCGATGGTCCTCCAGGGGAAAAGGGCGCCGTTCAGGTTGAGTGCGCAGGCCCTGCGCCTGGCGGCAGGCAGCATCAGATAGCGGTAGTGGAGGACGGCTCTTGCCCGGGCAGGCGCTGAATAAATCAGGAAGGGAAGAATGTAGATCTCGGTGTCCCAGAAGTAGTGGCCACTGTAGCCAGACCCGCTCAGACCCTTGGCACCCACACCGTTCTCGATCTGGGCCGTGGACTGGGCCAGCTGGAAGAGTTCCCAACGCACCATCTGCTGGGTACGACCGCCATCGTCGGCCTGGATGCGGATATCCTGACGCTCCCAGAATCGGTCCAGCCATTCCCGCTGACGCCGCTCCAGCTCCTCCACAGAGAGGGTGCTGACCTCCTCCAGCCGATCTCGGCAGTCCTCGACCAGATTCCTGGTCCCCTCGCCGCGGGTCTGCACGACCAGACCGTTGCCGCTGGTGCCAGCCGGAAGAATGGGGTGGCTGCGGTAGACGGCGTAACGGACCAGACGGGTGGAACCGCCCTTGGGCACGTCCATGCGCCAACCGGAGCCCTCGACAGGCCGACCATCCCTGAACTGCCTGACACCCAAAGCCAGGCTGAGCCGTGAATTATTGCAACGAAAGACCCTGCAATCCGCACTCAGCTCACCATAGACCGCATTGTCCAGCACCTCATGGATTCCACAGCCGTCCACAAAGGTCGACTTGCGGGGGTCGCTGGAGTTGACATGGCGGGGGTTGTCGGCGTTGACCGGGCCCTCGACCACCACAGCCATGTCCCGGTCAGGCGACTCGACGGTCAGCGTGCAGACGCTCAGGCTGCGGTCATACAGACAGACCATGCGGGTGAGCACGGTCTTCAGGTGGATGCCGTGGCCCAGATCGTACAGATTGGTGGTGGTTGCGATTCCGGTTCGGAAGTCCAAACGCTGCGTGGTCTTCTCCGGCCGACCCAAGGGCAGCCCCTCCACCTTGAGGGTGAAATCCGAAGCATCGGGCACCCCTTGGATGAGCTGACCCACTTGGGCGTATCCGTAGGCGCTTTCGGGATGGGCTATACGGAAGGTGTCATGGAAGCCGCTCAGGAAGGTGCCGTTGCCCAGGCAGCGCTCCCCTCCGCCTTCGCCCCTGACACCGACGGAGCCGTTGGTGACCGAGAAAACCGTGGCACTGACAGCATCGGGCCGACCGACCTCGCTCAGACCCCAGTCCTCGACAGGAAAACGATTCTCATCCAGGTCCGGATCCTCCGCCTGTGCACGCTCGCTGGCATCGTCGTCGATCAGCTCGATCAGCTGATCCACCACCAGGTCCGCGCCCGCCTTGAGCAGCTGCTCGCGGCCGGCACCCCTGTTCACACCCACAACCAGGCCGAACCTGCCTGCATGGCCGGCGGCTACACCAGAGAGGGCATCCTCGACCACAACAGCATCCTCATTGCGCAGGCCCAGCACCTTGGCCGCATAGGCGTAGGTGTCCGGGGCCGGCTTGCCCTGAAGACCCATCTCGTCCTTGAGGTTGCCGTCCACCACGGTGTCGAAGTATCCAGCGATTCCAGCAGCTTGGAGGACTTCGGCCGTGTTGCGCGAACTGGATACCACAGCCAGACGCTTCTTGTCGGTGCGCAGGTGCCTGAGCAGATCCACCGTATCCGGGTAAGGATCGATGCCCTTCTGCTTCAGCATCCGCTCAAAGGTCATATTCTTGCGATTGCCGTATCCGCAGACGGTGTCCAGCTGCGGATCGTCATTGGGGCTGCCCCAGTCCAGTTCAATGCCCCTGCTGCGCAGCAGGGCGTCGACACCGTCATAGCGGGGCCGGCCATCCACATAGGCGTAGTAGTCCTGCTCCGTATAAGCCGGGACGTTCGAGGGCAGGACCTGATCAAACAACGCCTTCCAGGCGGCCTTGTGCAGGACGGTCGTGGGCACCAGTACCCCGTCCAGATCGAAGAGCACACAGGCGAATTGGGCAACCTTCATGGTTACTCATCCTATGGGTCTTCCATGACGAAAGAACCCGGCGGTTCGAAGAACCGCCGGGCGAGAAGAGAGAGAAGAAGGGGTTCAGTTATCGGGGCCGCATGACCCCCATCGGCCAGTACTTCAACCGACAGAACAAATATAACCAGCGCTACCTTGGAGGAAGTGCCCGAAAACCTCAAAGTTCTCTGTGAATCACGAATACCATCCCGGGCGCGTCGACTGTTACTTGCTCTGGTCGCCCAACTTGGCTTGCTCGGCCTCGAAACGGGCGCGCTCCTTGGCCTTGCGGCGATCCAGTTGCTCCTGGAAGCGGTCTAGTTCCTCCTGCACAGCCTCCTTGGGAATGCGCGGGAAGATGGGTGTGGGCCGATCGATTGGCGTGCCGTCCTTGAGGGGCTCGCGTGCCCAGAGATGAACGGTCTCCCCCAGCCGGTAGTCGCCGGTGATGATGGGATAGTGGAAGTCGGACCGATCCAGGTCGTCAACCTCCTCGATACGGGGCAGGGGTGAGAAGGTGCCCTTGCCGCCCATGGTCTCCCAGACCCGCTGTGAGGCATGGGGCAGGAAGGGGGCCAGCATGATGTTGGCGTCCAGCACCGCCTGGGCTGCAGTGTGCAGGACGGCGGCCAGACGGTTACGGTCGTCCTTGATCTTCCAAGGCTCCTGGGCGGAGATGTACTTGTTGATGTCACCCACCAGAGCCATGGCCTCGACCAGGGCGGCCTTCTGACGATGGTGTTCGATCAGGGAGCCCACGGTATCGAAGGCCTGCAGGCTGCGGTCCAGCAGGGCACGATCCTCCTCGGTCAGCCAGTCCTCCTCGATTCGGGGGATACTACCGAAGTCCTTGTTGAGCAGGTTGGCCACGCGGTTGACCAGGTTGCCCCAGGAGGCGGCCAGCTCCTCGTTGTTGTGCCGGACGAACTCAGCCCAGGTGAAGTCCGAGTCCGAGGTCTCCGGCCCAGCGATGGAAATGTAATAGCGGACTGCATCGACCGGATAGCGTGCCAGGATATCCTTGACATAGATGACGATGCCCCGCGAGGAGCTGAACTTCTTGCCCTCCATGGTCATGAACTCACTGGCCACCACCTGCTCAGGCAGGTTGAGCTCGCCGTAGGAGCCCGGCTGCCCGCCCTTGGACCCCTTGCCGTTGTATGCCAGAATCTCCGAGGGCCAGATCTGCGAGTGGAAGGTGATGTTGTCCTTGCCCATGAAGTAGTAGCCCAGAGCCTTGGGGTCATTCCACCATTTGCGCCAGGCCTCGGGATCGCCCTGACGGCGGGCCCACTCGATGGATGCCGACAGGTAGCCGATGACGGCGTCGAACCAAACATAGAGCTTCTTGTTGGGGTCATCCACCCAGCCGTCCACAGGTACGGGAATACCCCAATCGATGTCACGGGTGATGGCCCGTGGCTTGACCTCCTTGAAGAGTCCCAGGGAGAAGTTGAGCACGTTGCTGCGCCAGCCCTTGCGGGTCTTCAGCCAGGCCAGATTGGCCTCGGCCAGGGCGGGCAGATCCAGGAAGAAGTGCTTGGACTCCTCGAACCGGGGCGTCTCCCCGTTGATCTTGGATACGGGGTTGATCAGCTCGTCCGGATCCAGCTCGTTGCCGCAGTTGTCGCATTGGTCGCCGCGAGCGCCATCGGCGCCACAGATGGGACAGGTCCCCTCGATGTAGCGATCGGGCAGGGTCCGGCCGGTGGAAGGTGATATGGCCACCTTTTGCTGGCCCTCATAGATGTAGCCGTTGGCCCGGCACTGGCGGAAGAGCTCCTGTACCACCTTCTCGTGATTGCCGGTCGTGGTCCTGGTAAAGAGGTCATAGCTGAGCCCCAGATCGCACAGATCCTTGACAATGACACGGTTGTAGCGGTCGGCGATCTCCTGGGGGCCCACACCCTCGGCGTCAGCCTCCACCAGGATGGGGGTGCCGTGCTCATCAGTCCCCGAAACCATGAGGACATCATTGCCCTTCATGCGTTCGTAGCGTGCATAGACGTCCGAGGGGACGCCGAACCCAGCGACGTGGCCGATGTGACGGGGCCCATTAGCGTAGGGCCAGGCGACGGAAACAAGGATATGACTCATACCAGCAAGATTATCGGCTCAGGCCTACAATCCCCCTGCCCGTCCACAGGACTGCCATCCAGCAAGCAGATTATCCACAAGTGCACAAATTTGGCCTTCCCCCAGATAAACCCGGAACCAGCCATTTACAGTCGAACCATGAATCGAGAACACGTCCTCGGGGGAGTGACGTGGACGCCTACCACTGCCCATGGCGCCAGCCGCACCCTCAGAGCTACAACAAAGCCGCCAGGCCGAGCACCACTCGCCGACACCGCTCAACAGTGGCCCGGACCACCAGCCGGAGCAGCGCCGATGCGCACCCGCGGCCGTCCTCCTACGACCGAACTTGGGGCCCTGACCCCCGAACCCAAACCGCTGCCCAGTCTGATCCAAACCGGAGACCTGCCTGGCCCGCTCAGCCTCAGTCTGTTGGTGAATGAGGGGATCGTAACCTGTCTGGACCGATCCTGCTGCTACCTGAACGAACAGGCGGATGGCCTCTACGGCCGCGCCTCCATCGTCATGCCCATGGTGCCTTATGGCGCAGCAGCATGCGGCGGACTGGCGCTCTGGATATGGATCAACGGCCGTTTCCCCGATGCACTGGACATCATCTCCAACTCCCACTTCCGCACGCCGGTTCACGGCAGGCCTCTGCATCCCCACCAGCGACAGCTGGATGCCCGCTATCTGATGAAGCTGGGGAAACTTTGGGTGACTTCGCCGCTCTGGACGGCCTGTGATCTGGCCTGCGACCCCTCGGGCCGGTGCAACGGAGAGGAGACCATGGCGGTCCTGCATGAGCTCATGGAGCGATATCAGGTCAGCTGCGGATCCTGCGAGGCGCTTCTGTCCTCCAACCCCCGCTGGCCAGGCCACGCTCAAGGGCTGGAGACCATAAGAAGACTCAAGGCGATCCTATGAGTCTGCCAATGAAGGGTGGCCGAGGTACGCACGGCCATCGTGGATCCTCCGCCACTGAACGCATAGCCCGGCTCATGACTGCCATCAGCAGCCGGTCGCGATCCTTGGCAGAAGACGGTTCGAGCCAAGACGATCCCCATAGCATCCAACCGACGGCCGAGATGCGCGCCCCGCCACCAGAGCCTCCCCTGGTGCCCACCGCACTGATGGCCACAGACCCCGCGACCGACCCGAGCATCCTCTGGGCCATCGCCCGGGAGGAGCCTCAGCTGCGCCGGTGGCTGGTGGCCAATCCCGCCGCCTCACCAGCACTGCTGGAGACCATCTCCCAGTTGGGCGGGCCCGGTGTGCGCAGGGCACTGGAGGTACTGCTGGATGAAGGCAATGGAAATCAGTCCCCCTTATCCTCTTGAACAGCCAAGGCATAGATCCGCTTGCGATTGGGCAGGCTGCCATCAGCCAGGGGGTGTTCGGCAGTTACCCGGGCGATGGCCTCCTTGAGCCGCAAGCCCTCGGTGCGGGCCAGATCACGCGCCAGAACCGCCAGCCGCCGATCATCCATGGCCTCAGGATCGTTGCGCCTGGCCTCCAAGGCGGATGCACCAGCCACGACCAGGACCATCTCTCCCCGGGGAGGGTCCTCCTGCAGGGAACGCACAATTTCGCCGACTGTGCCCCGCCGAATCTGTTCATGTTCCTTGGTCAGCTCCCGGCAGAGGGCCATGAGCCTGTCGGGGCCGAAGACCTCCTGAAGGTCCTGCATAGCCTGATCAATGCGGTGGGGCGTCTCGTAGAAGACCATGGTCCGCTCCTCGCTGCGTAGGGTGCGCAGATGCCGCAACCGCTCCTGGTGTCGACGGGGAAGAAACCCCTCATAGCAGAAGCGGTCGGTCGGCAGTCCGGAGAGGGCCAGGGCATCCAGCACGGCGCTGGGGCCAGGGGCACAGGTGACCGGTATGCCTCGCTCAATGGCCCGCCTGACAATGGCCATGCCCGGATCGTTAATGGTGGGCATGCCCGCATCTGAGACCACCAGCGCGCAGGCTCCGTCACGCACCTGATCCAGGATGGGATCAGCCATTCGCCGCTCGTTATGATCGTGATAGGCCATAACCCTGCCGCCTACGCGCACCCCCAAACGATTGGCCAGATCATAGAGCCGCCGCGTGTCCTCTGCTGCCACCAGATCCGCCGACTGCAGGAGCTCCACCAAGCGTGTCGAGGCATCGGCGACATTGCCGATAGGCGTGGCCGCCAGCACCACTGTTCCACGTGAAACACCGGGTGAAATCGACCCTGCATGGCTTTCTCCACCCTGTATATGTCCATCGCTCCGGCCATTCATGCTGCTCATGCCTTCAGTATGGCCTAATCTAGGGGTGATGACATCTTTGGCAGGGCTTTCTTCGCAGCATCGCTCCTCCAGACACGGCAGGCACGCCGCCCACCGGTCCGGTCGCCCTGTCATGCTGTCCATCTTCAGCAGGCCCAAGGGTCACCATACTAAACGAGGAATCTCGATACCCCGGTTCTCCCGACGGCAGAGCAGCTGGCTGGCCTGCATACTCATGGCTCTTCTGGGAGGGCTTCTGCGGTTTGTACGGCTGGGCAGCCCTCGGGCCATCGTCTTCGACGAAACTTATTACGTCAAAGACGCCTGGACTATGCTGATGACCGGCGAACCGCGCAACTGGCCGAAAAAAGCCGGCCCCCTTGACCTTCCCATCGACCAGATCTTTGCCCAGGGGCATACAAGCGACTGGCTGCCCCAGGCCGAATACGTGGTTCACCCGCCGGTGGGCAAGTGGTGCATCGCCTTGGGTCTCAAACTGTTCGGCGGAGCCGGGAACCCCTTCGCCTGGCGGGTGGCAACTGCCCTGGCGGGCACCATAGCCATCCTGCTGCTCTGCCGAGTAGCCCTGCGCCTCTTCCACAACCTGCCCATCGCCCTAACAGCCGGCTTCCTCATGGCTATCGATGGCCTGGGCATCGTTATGAGCCGTACCGGCCTGCTCGACAACTTCGTCATGATCTTCGTCCTGGGAGCCTGGCTGTGTCTGATGGGCCATCGGGACTGGGCTCGAGCCAGGCTGCGACAATCCTGGGCCAAGGATCAAGCTGATTTCCGCCTGCACTACCGGGTGAAGATCATTCAGCCACAGGGACAGCAAGGACAGAACAGCCGCGTTGAACTGCCTGTGGCCACTACCGGCCCCTTCATCGCCTGGTCCTGGTGGCGGACAGGAGCCGCCCTGCTCCTGGGCCTGGCCACCGGCACCAAGTGGTCAGGCGCCTACTTCTTCGCTGTCTTCGCCCTGATTTCGGTGCTCTGGGATGGCTGGGAGCGCCATCAGGCAGGATACGGATCCTGGTTGCAGAGCGCCGTGTTCAGGGACGGACTGCCGGCGGCCCTGCTTATGATCCCTGTCTGGGCAGGCACCTATCTGGCCTCCTGGACGGGATGGTTCCTGCATAGCGATTCCTTCATGCACAATTGGGCGGCCCAGCACCCGGGCCAGGGCCTGACCTGGCTGCCGGAGGGGCTGCGGTCCCTAGCTGAATACCACCGGCAGATGTGGCACTTCCACACCACCCTGCATACCCGCCACCCATACATGGCCAACCCCCTGACCTGGCCCCTGCAGATCAGGCCCACCAGCTTCTACTGGCAGAAGATCACAGGCTTCCCAGGCTTGTGCGGACTGGCCAAGGATTCCCCCTGTGTGGCTGCCGTCACATCCTTGGGCAATCCCCTGACCTGGTGGTTGGGCAGCATCTGCATGATCCTGGCTATCTTCATCGCTGTCGTGGTCAAGCACGGAGATTGGCGGATCTGGGGGGTCTTGGCAGGCATGTTGGCCGGCTGGTTGCCCTGGATCCAATACATGAACCGGACCACCTTCACTTTCTATTCCATCGTCATCCTGCCCTGGATGATCCTGGCAATCTGCTATGTGGTCAACTGGCTACGGCAGAATTCGGACAGCATCCTCTACCGGCAGACCATGATCATGGGCCTGACCCTGCTAGGCCTGACCTCCGTCTTCTTCTACCCGCTGTGGACCGCCATGCCCATCCCCTATGACTTCTGGCGCATGCACATGTGGCTGTCCAGCTGGATCTAAGACAAAGAAAGCAGCCGGACAGGGATGCCCGACCGCCTTGCAGTAACCTTTGTATGCCGTCTTGCTCAGACTACGCGATCATGGATGATCTGTGCGTACCGCAGACCGGAATCCTTCCAGATCCTCTCCTGGGTGCCATAGTCGACCCTGATCAGCCCAAAACGCTTGGTGTAGCCCAGGGCCCACTCAAAGTTGTCCAGCAGGGACCAGGCGAAGTAACCGGTCACCCGGGCCCCTTCATGGATGGCCCGGGCCACAGCACGCAGGTGCTCCTCCAGATAGGCCACCCGCTGGGGATCGTGCACCCCTTTACCTCCAGGGAAAGATGGATCCGAGCTGACCTGGTCCTCCCAGGCGGATCCGTTCTCAGTGATCATAAGATCCAGCTTGGGAAAACGCTCGGAGACTTCCATAAGCAGGTCGGTCAGCCCCTGAGGCTCCTGGTTCCAGCCCATGGCGGTCAACGGTCCCTGAGGAGGCAGAGTCTCGACCATATCCTGGGCGGGCATGGGGTTGCGCTCGGAACCAGCGCCGTTTCGACCCCTCACGTGGTTGGTTGAATAGTAGTTGATGCCCAGCACGTCCAAGGGCTGATGGATCTGTTCCAGATCACCGTCACGGACGAAGCTCCAGTCAGTGAGGCCCTCGGCGGCATCATGGATGCGTTGGTCATAGGTGCCGGCAAGCATGGGGCCCAGCCAGACCTCGTTGGCGAACAGGTCAGCACGGGTCTTGGCCGCCAGATCCGCGGGATCGTCGCTATCGGCCCGGTTGACCTGCAGGTTCAGGGTCACCGATATGCGCGCCCTGTCACCCAGCTCGGCACGGATGGCCTGGGCTCCCAGCCCGTGAGCGAGATTCAGATGATGAACCGCTGCCAGGGCCTGCCCGTAGTCGCAGATACCTGGAGCATGGCCGCCATTGCCGTAGCCCAGATAGGCCGAGCACCAAGGTTCGTTCAGGGTTGTCCAGGTCTGGACCCGATCGCCCAGAGCCTTGGCCAGGACAGCTGCATAGTCGGCATATCGTTGGGCGGTGTCGCGGTTGGCCCAGCCTCCAGCCTCCTGCAGGTACTGGGGCAGATCCCAGTGGTAGAGGGTGACGACAGGCTTGATGCCGTTTTCCAGTAGCATATCCAGCACCCGCCGGTAGTGGTCCAGGCCAGCCTGGTTGATGGCGCTGCCTGCCTGGGGCACAATACGAGGCCAGGCCACAGACAGCCGGTAGGCTCCCACCCCCATCCGCTTCATCAGAGCAATGTCCTCTGGGTAGCGGTGATACTGGTCACAGGCGACATCGCCATTGGATCCATCCGCTATTTTTCCTGGCTGCCTACAGTAAACGTCCCAGATGGAGTCTTCCCTGCCATCCTCGTGCGCCGCACCCTCTACCTGGAAGGATGCCGTTGCCGTGCCCCAGGTGAAGTCCTCGGGGAAGGCGAGTCGTTCGTCGTTGACCATATGTCCACTCCTCAATTGTGTGACCCTTCCCGCCTATCTTCGCACAGGTGGGCCGACGACAGGACCGTGGCCGACTGCCGATAGGTTGTGTTGTCCTCGCAAGGAATCAGACCGGGGAGTGCCGGGTGCCAAGGCCAGCTTGTTAAAGTATGTCTCGGTTTCGGAAAAGCACACATCGACGGAATGGAACACGATTCATGGGGTTCGTCAACTGGTTGATACACCTGCTCAAGGATCCGCGCAGCGCCATCGCGAGCTGGATCGCCATGGGGCTGGTGCCGACCTACGGGTTCATCTTCCTGATCATCTTCATCGAAACAGGCGTGGTTTTCATGCCCTTCCTGCCGGGCGACTCCCTGCTCTTCGCCGCCGGCGTCTTCGCCCATGACCCATCCAGCGGCATGGCCCTGGACGTGCTCCTGCCCGTCGTCTGGCTGGCCCCCATCCTGGGCGATCAAAGCAACTACTTCATCGGGCACTTCTTCGGCCGTGCCATCGTCCGTTCAGGGCGCGTGAAGTCACTGACCCCCGAACGAATCGCCAAGACCGAGGGCCTGATCGACAAGTGGGGCCCTCTGGCCGTGGTCCTGGGACGCTTCCTCCCCTTCATCAGGACCTTCATGCCTTTCATTTCAGGCATCTCCGGAATGCGGTGGCGGCGCTTCACTCCCTTCAGTGTGCTAGGCGGCTTGGTATGGTCAAGTCTCTTCACCCTCCTGGGCTACTTCTTCGGCGGCATCCCCGCAGTCCAGCAGCATTTTGAGCTGGTCATCATCCTGATCCTGGTCATCTCGGTCCTGCCCACGGTCATTGGCCTGCTCAAGGCAAAGTTCGGCCGCAAGAAGGCTTCCGCCGAAGAAACCAGCGCCAAGGCAGACTGATACCTGGCCTGAGATATTTTGCGTTTGGCCAGGGCACGCGCTAAAGTAAGCTTCTGTTGTTCGGCTACGGTCGGGCAACGAATGGGGCTGTAGCTCAGTTGGTAGAGCGCTTCGTTCGCATCGAAGAGGTCGGGGTTTCGACTACCCTCAGCTCCACAGTGTCGAGATACTTTTTTCTTCTTTTCTATGCTGTTTCGCTACATCGCAATCGCTCTTCTGCCAGGATCAATCAGGCAATTTTAAAAGCAAGAACCCTGGCGCACGGCCAGGGTCAGATTGAACTGCAATTCCTCGTCATACCTCAGAGAGGCTTCATCGAAGCCGACAACCACGATGGACGTATTGCTGGAAACACGCCCATCAGTGGATCAACGCTTGGAGGCAGAGCGGAAGGGGTTGTCATCGCGACGATGATGACGATGACCACGGCGGAATCCGCGACGGTCTGCGTCAAAACGAGAGCCAGCACGGCCGTTGCCACGGCCATGGTCGTGACCATGGGTCCGCTCGCTGCTGCCGGAATGACGATGGCCTCTGGTCCGGCCGTCCAAGGGGCCATCCTCACGATCGAATACCGGTCGGTCACCTGACCGCCGGGAGCGGTAAGGCCGACGGTCCCGATCTCGGCCCGCAGCCCTAGCCTGGCCGCCGCGATCGAAATGCCTGTCCGACCGGGAACGATTCCGATGTCCGCTTCGGCCGCCACGGCCTCCACGGGCAGAACGGTCCCCCGAGGTCTGCGGCTGCTCGGCTTGCAAGGACCAGCCGTGCACCGGCTTGGCCACAGGCCCTACGAGTTCGGTAACCTCGGGCGAATCGGCGGTCACCTGAACCGGTTTGGCATCGATATGGGCCATGCGTAGCATCCGCCTGGTGTCGCGCCACTGGTCAGGCAGAACCACGGTGACCACGTCGCCGGAACGGCCGGCCCGGGCCGTACGCCCTGACCGATGCAGGAAGGACTTGGGATCGGCTGGTGGATCCACCTGAACCACAAGGTCCACATCGCTGATGTCCACGCCGCGGGCGGCCACGTCGGTAGCTACCAGGACCTTCACCTCGCCCCGGGAGAAAGCCCCCAGGTTGCGATCACGCTGGTTCTGAGAAAGGTTGCCGTGCAGCTGTGCTGCCGGGATGCCATTGTCGATCAGGTTTTTGGCCAGCTTTTTGGCCTGGAACTTGGTCCGGGTGAAGAGAATCCGGCGTCCTGTGCCCGAGGCCAACTTGCGCACGAGATCATGCTTGGCAGCCTGGGTGGTGCGGAAGATGTGGTGGGTCATCAGATCCACATGCTGGGTGGCGGAATCCACCTCGTGAATCTTGGGATCCTTGAGGAAACGCTTGACCACGGCATCCACACCGTGATCCAGGGTGGCTGAGAAGAGCATGCGCTGACCGCCCGGGCGAACCTGGGCCAGAATCCGCTCCACGGCAGGCAGGAAGCCCATGTCGGCCATCTCGTCGGCCTCGTCCAACACGGCAATCTCCACATCCTCCAGGCTGAGCTTGTGCTGGCGGAGCAGATCCTCCAAGCGACCAGGGCAGGCCACCACGATCATGGCCCCGCGGCGAAGGGCATCGACCTGACGACCCTGGCCAACGCCGCCGTAGACGGTGCAGGTCCGCATGCCGTAGGCCTGGGCAAGGGGGTTGAGAACCTCGTCGATCTGATTGGCCAGCTCGCGGGTGGGAGCCAGAACAAGACCACGCGGACGGGGCAGACTGCCTGATCCGGCGGCATTCCCGCGGCCATGGCGAGCCCGCCATCCCTGGTCGGCAGCCAGCCGAGCCACCAGGGGGATGCTGAAGGCCAGGGTCTTACCGGAACCGGTCCGCCCCCGCCCCAGGATGTCACGGCCGGCCAGAGCATCGGGCAGGGTGTCGCGTTGGATGGGGAAGGCACTGGTCTTGCCGTCCTTGCGCAGGACACGAACCAAGGGTTCGGGCACCCCCAGCTGGTCAAAAGTCATAGGTTCTACAGCAGAATGGTCGGCATTGGACGAATTGGAATCGGGCATGGATGAAGCAGTCACAATGACCTTTCACAACAGGGAAGAAAACGGTACTGTCGGTCGACAGTTCGCGGGCCGCGTGCAAAGCAGAGAATGACGAATTTCGCGCAAGCGGTTTCCCCGTACTCAAAGCATTCAGGCGACGATCAGCCGCCGCTCTTGGGCGAGCGGCCAACCTGTACACCATAGCACAGGCCACTCACCTGTCTCAGGAGCGTACGCTCCAGACGATCAGCGATTTGGACTCAGTCGGATCGGCCTCGTCATGCGTCGTGTCCTGCCGCCAGAGCCGAGCTCTGCTGGACCGCCTGACCTCGACAACCCGGCCGTCGGCAGCGGCGGCGAACATGCTGGACCCCTGTGACTGGTGGGAGCGGCGCAGCTGGCGCCTCAGTTGTCGATTCTCCTCGGCCAGGGCCAGAATCCTGGTCACCCCGGCCAGGTTGATGGACTCGTCCTGGCTCAGATGCTGGGCCTGGCCCAACCGGTCCAGATCCCGCAGGGAGTACCGGCGCGCACCCCCCTCGGTCCGTTCCGGCACAATCAGACCCAACCGGTCATATTGGCGCAGGGTCTGCGGATGGATGTTGGCCAACTGCCCGACCTGGCCGACGCTGAAGACCGGCAACTCAATGTCCAAGCCGGCATCGTCGGCAGCATCCAGGCTGATGCGCCCGGCCACCAGACCGCGAGCGCAGGCCAGATAGATCCGCCTGGTCTCGGGATCCACCCTGACCATGATCATCACTCCTCTCCGCTGTTCGTTCCGACTTGATCCGGCATCCGGATCGTCATATCTTCATGCGTTCTCCGGCGATCTGCTCGTCGAAGTCGCCACTGGACTTGGCAAAATCACGCATGGCCTTCTTCTGGGCCATGCCCAACCGACCGGGCATACGGATCTCAAGCCGCCCCACCAGGTCGCCCTTGCCGCGCCGGTCCTGAACCCCCTTGCCGGCGATACGAATCTCATCGCCACTGGAGGAGCCAGCCGGAATCTTGAAGGTGACGACCTGGTCGTCGATGTCCCGTGCCTGAACCTTGGCTCCCAGGGCTGCCTCGGATACCGTCACCGGTAGGGTCATGACCAGGTCCCTGTCCTCCATGGTGAACCGCTGGCTGGGTTGAACGCTGATCTGCAGGTAGAGGTCGCCATTGGCGCCCCCGTCCCTGCCAGGCCGACCCTTGCCGGCCAGCCTGATCCGCTGGCCGTTGTGAACCCCAGCGGGGATATGCGTCTTGAAGCGCTTGCCACCCACGCTCAGGGATACCGTGGCCCCCTTGACCGCCTGACGGAAGGACAGGCCAATTTTCGAGTTGCGATCCTCGCCCTTGACGGGCCTGGGCCTGCTCTCCTGGTAGGTGGTTCGGCCGCCACCACCGGCCCCTCCGCCGAAGGAGGAGAAGATGTCAGCGAAATCGGGCTGTCCCGAACCGTTACCGAACCGGATGCGGGTGCCTCCCGGCGCCCCGGCCCCGCCGAACATGGAGCCGAAGATGTCCGAGAATGCATCGGTGTTGAAACCACCCTGGCCGGAGCCGCCGGCGAACCGGGCTCCCCCCATGCCGAATTGGCGAATGGCATCGTACTTCTGACGCTGCTCCTTGTTGCTGAGCACGTCGTAGGCCTCGGAGATATCCTTGAACTTCTCCTCGGCCTCCTTGGTCTTATTGAGATCGGGATGGTATTTGCGGGCAAGCTTGCGGTAGGCCTTGGTGATCTCCGCTTCGCTGGCGTCCTTGGAGACACCAAGGACCTTGTAATAGTCCTTGCTCAGCCATTCATTCTCAGCCATCCATGTCTCCTTTCCTCATAAGCTACGAATATATGGAATTGGAATCCGCTCTTTCGCGTGCGGCGGCGGGCGGGACCATAACCCACCCAGCCGCCGCATGCGAAGGCGTCGATTCAGCCTGCGGAAGGTCCGCAATCACCGTCCCTGCTACTGCCCGGGCGAGGTCACCACTACCCTGGCAGCCCGGATCACCCGGTCGCCAATCCGATAGCCTGCTTCGACCACCGTGTCAACGGTCTCTTTCTTGGCATCGGGGTCTGGCTTGTGCAGGATGGCCTCATGCTTGGTGGGGTCGAAGTCCTCGCCTTTTTCACCGAACTTCTCGACGCCGAACTTCTCGAAGGTCTTGTCGATCTTCTTGGCCACAGCCTGGAAGGAGTCGTCCATCTGCCCGTGCTCCTTGATCCGGTCAATGTCATCAAGGGCCGGAAGAAGGGCGGTCAGTACATCCACGATGCCGTGCTGGCGGAAGATGTCCTGCTCCTTCTTGGCACGGTTGCGGAAGTTGACGAACTCGGCCCTCTCACGCTGGAGAGCCTCCAGATAATCGGCGGCCTCCTTCTTGGCCTGGCCCAGAGGGGTCAGACCCTCTGATTCCTTGTCGGTGCCGTCTTCCTTGGCCGAATCAGAATCAGTCTTGTCGTCAGCCTGAGCATCGGCGGACGAAGCGTCCTTGGCGGAGGAATCCGACGAGGTCTGGCCAGCCGCCTGGCTCTCGTCTGCTGCGCTCTTGTCGGCGTGACGTCCGCGAGCCGCTTCCTGGTCAGGCGTCGAGGCGGTGTCAGAGGCCTTGGCCTCGTTCCCGTCCGGTTCGCCGGCGGCGGCCGGGTCGCCCTTCAGCGGCCCGGCATCATCCTTGTCGAAGGCCGACATGTCACTCGCCGTCCTTCTTCTTGTCGTCGTCATCCACAACCTCGGCATCCACCACGTCGTCATCGGCGGACGAAGAGGAGCCTGCACTCGAGGCAGCACCGGCGGCACCTGCAGCGCCCTGAGCGCCTGCACCGTCAGCGGAGCCCTGCTGGGCGTAGAGGGCCTGGCCGATCTTCTGGGCAGAGGTCATCAGCTCGCTCTGGGCGTTCTTGATCTTGTCCATGTCCTCGCCCTTCAGAGCCTCTTTCAGAGCGTTGACCTTGTCGGTGACCTCCTTGGCCACCTCGTCGGAGATCTTGTCCTTGTTGTCGTTGACCAGCTTCTCGGTCTGATAGGCGGCGGACTCGGCGGCGTTACGGGTGTCGGCATCCTCACGACGCTGCTTGTCCTCGGCCTCGTGGGCCTCGGCCTCCTTGACCATGCGGTCGATCTCGTCCTTGGGCAGGGCGGAACCGCCGGTGATGGTCATGGACTGCTCCTTGCCGGTCCCCTTGTCCTTGGCGGAGACGTGCACAATGCCGTTGGCATCGATGTCGAAGGTGACCTCGATCTGAGGAACGCCGCGCGGAGCCGGAGCGATGCCGGTCAGCTCAAAGGTTCCCAGAGGCTTGTTGTCACGGGCGAACTCACGCTCGCCCTGGTAGACCTGGATCAGCACGGAGGGCTGGTTGTCCTCAGCAGTCGAGAAGACCTCGGACCGCTTGGTGGGGATAGCAGTGTTGCGGTCGATCAGCTTGGTCATGATGCCGCCCTTGGTCTCAATGCCCAGGGAGAGCGGGGTCACGTCGATCAGCAGCACATCCTTGCGGTCGCCCTTGATGACGCCGGACTGCACGGCAGCGCCGACAGCCACGACCTCATCGGGGTTGACGGTTTGGTTGGCTTCCTTGCCGCCGGTCAGTTCCTTGACCAGGTCCTTGACGGCGGGCATACGGGTGGAGCCGCCGACCAGCACCACGTGATCAATGTCCTGAACCGAAATGCCGGCATCGTGCAGCACGTTGTTGAAAGGCGTGCGGCAGCGGCCCAGCAGGTCGGAGGTCATCTCTTCGAAGTGCGCCCGGGTCAGGGTCTCGTCCAGGTGGACTGGGGTTCCGTCGGGGGTCATGGCCAGGTACTGCATGGAAATGCTGGTGGACGAGGAGGAGCTCAGCTCCTTCTTGGCCTGCTCAGCAGCCTCCTTGAGCCGCTGCAGGGCGATCTTGTCCTTGGACAGATCCACGTTGTACTTGTTCTTGACCTCGCTGACCAGCCAGTCGATGATCTTCTGATCCCAGTCATCGCCGCCCAGCTTGTTGTCGCCGTTGGTGGCCTGAACCTGAATGGTGGAGAAGCCGTCGTCGTCCTTGCCGATCTCCAGCAGGGAGACATCGAAGGTGCCACCGCCCAGATCGAAGACCAGGATGCGCTCATCCTCCTTGCCCTTCTCCAGACCGTAGGCCAGAGCCGCGGCAGTGGGCTCATTGATGATGCGCAGGACGTTCAGACCGGCGATCTTGCCGGCATCCTTGGTGGCCTGGCGCTGAGCGTCGTTGAAGTATGCGGGGCAGGTGATGACCGCGTCAGTGACGGGTTCGCCCAGGTAGGACTCGGCATCCCTCTTGAGCTTCATGAGGATCTGGGCCGAAATCTCCTGAGGGGTCCACTTCTTGCCGTCGATCTCGACGGACCAGTCGGTGCCCATGTGGCGCTTGACCGAGCTGATGGTCCGGTCAACGTTGGTGACTGCCTGACGCTTGGCCACCTCGCCGACCAGAATCTCGCCGGACTTGCTGAACGCCACCACCGACGGAGTGGTCCGCGCGCCCTCAGCGTTGACGATTACGGTGGGCTCGCCGCCCTCCAGGGTTGCAATGCAGGAATTGGTGGTTCCCAGATCAATGCCAACTGCACGTGCCATACTCATTACCTCCTGATGAAATCGGGGCGTAGGGCCTGACCCTGCACCTCATCGTTCACGTTCTCCGCTCGCGCTTCGTTCGTGGTCCCGATGGCCGGCTCCCGTCGGCCCGGGCAAGCAGCCATCATGACCACTCCGAAACTTGAGCCTACATCACTCAACTTCTTCTGGCAAATATTATTCCCACCTAAGTAAACGATTCCTGCATCAGTTTCAGATGGTCACTTTCTTATGCGACGTAGGAACGCATTGCATAATTTAAAATTGCGCTCTTAACCATGACCAAGCCTCCAGGCGCCGCTAGAGCAAGCAAAAAAAGACCGCGTGGCATAACAGCCATCGAGGCGAATAGAAGTCCGAAAATGAGGCAGTCAAGCATTACTATCACTACGGTATATGGCCATTTAGTCAGCCCGAAAATCAATGAATTCTTCAATGTTCCCACAAGAGAGTTGGCAAATCGCGCCTGTAACCACCAAACCCACTCAAAACTGATTGTCCAAAAACAGGTAGCAATAAGCTGTGGAGCCAGTAACGCCCATGAACGCACAACAATCCAGAGGACTATCAAAGCAGCACCAGGAATACCAAGAATCAGCCACAGGATGGTTGCTTGCATAAAATTGCTTTTAAAGGCAGCAAAAAAATCTCGTGTCACATGTCCGATGCCCGCCAAAGATCTCCTGGCCGCATAATTCGCAGCGACCAGAGCAGAGCCTGCAGTAATTGCGGGCAACGATGCCACAATCATCAAGATGGTTATCCATACTGCATCAATAACCGTAGATAGTCCACGCATGAAGGCAGACTCTGGCGACAGAAAATGCATGATGTTCTTTTCGACGTCACCTAGGCATCAGCAGATTTGGATCAGGCTTTTCGACAACAGTCGGGAAAGGCAGATGCGGTTCTGTTTGATACCAATAAGCCACAGTGGCCACATCATCCTCCCGCTCGAACATTCCGCTCTCGCGGCCTCCTATCTGCTGCCATGTGACCCGCAAATCCTGATGGAAGATAATTGGGTCCATTAGGTGCCATCGATACATTCCCCGAACTACAGGACCTGAGTCATCCCAATAATCACTGGCTTCACCCCCAGATGTCCGCGAATAGAATGGGTACCCCATGAAGGCCCTGTTATAGGTCTGTTCATGCATGGCATCTTTATTCGTTTCCGATCGAAAACTCCAAGCACCACCGAAATAATCCTCAGCACCGGTACTGCACCAGGTGGGAAATTGGTTATCTCCATCGATGAAGAATTTAAACTCACCTTCGCCCCACCATCGTGATTGCAAAGCAGTAAGGGCCAAATAGGTACCCACATATATTCCGTCACCCGCTACACCGTCAAGCACGGTGTAATCCTGTTGTCTAGTAGTGACAGGTTCCCGCCGCCACTGAGCGTGGAACCTCATCAGCTCGTCAGGCAGTGCATCATTAAGTTCATAATCGATCTGATAAAAGACTGATTGCACATCCTCGTCGTGGTCGTTAACCAGCACGATTCTAGCCGAGCTGAACGGCATGGGGAAGTAGCAATTAAATCCTCTCGTTGGGTTAACGCAGATAGGTAAGGAGTCCACCAGAGCACCCCGTCCATGTCCGCAGCAGAAGAAATCACCCAAAGGAGAGACGACCGACGGTCTCTCTTCACCATCCCAATAGATTTTAATTAACAGATTCCGAAGAACATACAAACCCTGTGGCGAAGTGGCATCCGTGACAGTGAACCACATATGCTTGATGATCCCCGGCTCCTGAATATCTGCAATAGTGACTGTTTCGCCGCGGCGCAGAACTGGCAGACTGGGATGCCCTTTTCTGGTAAACCCTAAAGGACTGCTTGAATTTCCAGCTTCCCCTTTGCCTCCCTGAGGATTTTCCCCATTTATGCACCTAGTCACACCATGCCTGGGCCTCAGCAGGCGATAAAGCAGCTCATTCTCGTATGCTTGCACCATCAATCGCACCATTCGCTTTCTGATTCATCCAAACTTGTATGTCGGCTATTGATCGCTTAGGAAATCGCGATAGTCATATCAATCCGCTTCCGTGGGCCCACTATCTCTTTCAAAACTACTGAAGAACTGTCGAACAGCCTGACCAGCTGAGCTTCCATCCTCCTGCTCGAACCATTGATTTTGACATCTTCAAGCATGGAATTTGCGGGCATGCAAAGTTGTAGACGAGCATGGATATCGCGGCCTGTGTTGTTTACTAAGCTAAGCTTTTTGTCGTCCACCACAAAATCCACCGTGCCATCCAGGAAAGCGAAACCGGTGAGACTAGCCTTGCGCCAAGGCAGATACGGTGCAAAGCTTACAGAGCTGGTTTTCGCATCGGTTTGTATTCCGAGAATGTCATGAAGCATGAGACTCACGAATTCACCACCGCACCAGCCGCACTTTCCCAGACCTCGTTTTACTCGATTCGCATCCGTTTCGTCATGTTTAAACGGCCACCACCAAAACGACCCATCTAAATCGGTTGTCCTACGTATTGCTGCAAAAGCCTGCCGAAGATCCTCACGATTCCTTGTCCGCTTCAGTAAACACAAGTGCCCTGGATATGAAACGCCATTGCTTCCGTCGAAATCCCAGAAATCAATGCCACCGGAGATCCGGGCATAATATGGATTACCTGTGCTATGAGCCCAATACATATGGTTGATGATGCGGCGATCATCACGTTTGGTAAAACCATAAACGCTTGCAAGCGCTAAATCACTTTCCTCAGCATCATGAATTGGCACTAGAGTGCCATCGGCATATGCACCTTCCACGAACTGCTCACCCTGACCGAAGGACCCCACGCACAGCGTTTCAATGGTCTCCGCGAGTTGCGAACGAATCGACGACAGCGTCTCGATCGTGCTGTTATCAAACAGAGCATGGAAATCTTCAATTAAGGCATCCGCAGCTCTCCATGCAAGCATATTGGAACCAGTATGAAAGTCCCCGCGAGACAAGCCATCGGAAATGAAACGCGTGGCATACAATGATCCTCGATCAGGCCGGTCGGCGATCATGCACCTTGCAAGCTGATGAAGATAATCGACAATCACCGAATCAGGCTGATCCACCGAATCGTAGCCATAACGTCGAAAAATCATCGAGAGGACAACTGCGCCCATGCAGGCGTTACCCAAAGAGTGCCGATACGATGATTCATCTCCTTGGCCTTCTTCAGTCGTACCCCACAGCTCGCCAGGAGCACTGGCGGCGCAAAGATATTTAGCGCACCTATATGCCAACTTTGGATTCGTATCTACTAAACCAATAGCCGTGTAGGAAAAATCCCTCATCCACACGTCAGGCTTCGGATTTACATTAGACCCCCAGAAAGAGCCTATGACCTCACCGTTAGCAAGTTGAAGGACACTCTGCCTAGCAAGTTCAGCCGCTCGTGTCAGCTCCTCACCAGCCCACGGCTCTTCTGGTACTTCTAGCACTCCTTGTGAGCCCACGGACTCCAAAACTGCCGCAAGTGCGCAATCCATCTCCTCAAGAGTTACCACTGGAGGTGGTGGAAGCACGCCGACACCGAATCTGCAAATGCAGCCGATCTGTATTATCTGTCCGGCATCAATACTCATCTGACAGCTGCCATGGTTATCGGTATTACCTTCAACAATCAGCGTTACGTCCGTTGCCAAATTCGGCCACTTTGATTGACCTGATTCTTCGTAATCCAACTCAATACCCAGCGCATGGGACGAATCACTCTGATTTCTCACCTCAGCCAGCAGGAAAACAGCACTCGCCTTTGTCTCATAGACAGCTGGCACGAATACCCGCAGCATCACTTCGACGTCGCGCCGGCAGAAGCCGAAAACAGGAACCACCCCCTTCTCGAAGCTCAGGGAAGGCTGTTGCAAAGGTCTGCCGTCAATCGACATGCACAATCCACAATGACCATCGAAGTAAGCCAATTGTTTTTTAGTGTATACGCCTGGGGCATCAGAACCCCTCGCATCCTGAGACCCCACACCGACTACTGCACGACGAACGAATGCCGAACGATCCAGCGAAGCCAAGAGTCGATTATTGGAGACATCTACACAAAATGGATAATCGTTATATCGAGGTATCTCCTCCTCAGGCATGTAGCCGTTTGGCCATTCCAATCCTGCTGCAGCATACAATGAAGACCGATTACGGGCACCGCCTCTGGCATCATAGCCCATAGAGACCGACTGGCCCATTATTGGCTGGGAGCCTCTTATTCCACTCGATTTCCTGCTGGTTACTTCACCCACAGCTCACCCCTTTACAGCTCCAGTAGTGATACCCTCAACGATGTATCGCTGGCAGAGCACATAAAATACGACGACCGGTATGATGGCCAAGACCAGGCAGCCCATCATCGCACCCAGATCGACAGCGCCATAGCCACCTTTTAGATATTGCACGGCTATCGATATTGTTTTGTATTTTCTAATATCCAAGGTCAGATATGGCAGCAAGAAGTCATTCCAGATCCACATGGTTTCAAGAATGGCCACGCTCATGACCGTCGGCTTCATCATGGGCAGGATAATTCTGAAGAAAGTCTGTGGAACCGATGCACCATCGATCATGGCCGATTCTTCGACTTCTATTGGCAGCGATTTCACAGCTCCTGTAAAGATGAAGACTGCGAGACCGGCGCCGAAGCCCAGATAGATTACCCATAGACCCCAGGGCGTGTTTAATCCGAGCATGTCGGTGATTTTGGATAGTGGGAACATGATCATCTGAAAAGGTACGATCATATTGAAAAGGAACAACACATAGATGAGCTTTGCGAATTTGTTGTTAACGCGGACTATCCACCAGGCGCACATAGATGTGCATAACAGGACCAACAACACACTTCCTACGGTCAGAATAATGGTCCACCAGAAACTGACCAAAAGATTTGTGCGCTCGATGCCGCGTCGATAGTTTTCCAGTCCTGTATAACTTTCTGCATTGGGTAAGCTGAAAGTTTCTGTGGAAATATATGCCTTTTTCTTAAAGGAGTTGATAATCACCAGTATCAACGGATAAATCCACAGCAATGAGACCAGCGAAAAGAACACTGTCCACAAACGACCGTGACGCAGGGTGCTTTTGCTCACAATGCCACCTCTTTCCTTGCAGAGAGGCGATTCTGAGCAATCGCCACTATCGCGACAATGACGAAGAATATGACAGCTTTGGCCTGCCCGACCCCCTCCATACCAGCGGTTCCGTAGAAGGTTCGATAGATATTGAGCGTGATCAGCTCGGAATTATTGGATGGAGCACCATTGGTCAATGCGAGGTTCTGATCGAATGTCTTGAATCCGTTGGTTATGGTCAAGAATGTGCACACCGTGATGCTGGGCATCATAAGGGGCAGAATCACGCGCCGCAATGTCTGACCTTGACTGGCACCATCCACCTGCGCAGCTTCGATGACATCCCCCGGCAAAGCCTGCAACCCGGCGATATAAATAATCATCATGTAGCCGATTTGTTGCCAGCAGGTAAGTATCACCAGGCCCCAGAATCCATACGTCGCCGAGAAGGTGATAGACCGGTTCCAGAACGACAGCACGCCATTGAGCAGCAACTGCCAGATGTATCCCAGAATGATACCGCCAATCAAATTAGGCATAAAGAAGATGCTGCGGAACAATGTCGACCCACTGATTTTCTTAGTCAGCATATAGGCGATCATGAACCCGACAACATTAATGATGACGGTAGTTATCACTGTAAATAGAACAGTAAGGACCAAGGAATGTATGAATTCCGGATCACTAAAGACACCTGAGTAATTGCCGATACCAATCCATTCAGCATCAGTAATAGTAGTGAAGTTTGTGAAGCTTAAGTAGATGCCGAGAATGAAAGGCACTACAAACCCCACCATAAAAGCTGCCAAGGTCGGTAAGGAGAACAACATCCACCATTTGCGTATGGATTTGCCTATCATCGATATCATTATGTTGCTGACTTTCTGACGTATTGTGGTCGCCCACTTTGTTCGGAATAGCTATGAGCCTTGGTTCATGACAAAGCCGGGGGCAGATTCATGCGTTTTGCACGCATTAAGGGTCTGTCCCCGTCGGCGATGCTGTTATTCAGACGACCACTTTCGTCTGCGATCAATTAGTGAAGTTTAGTGGCAGTCGGCAAGGCACCGGTTGTCTGTTTGACCAGCTTCCAGTCCTTCTGCCAACCATCAATGTAGCTGTGCTCAACATTGTTCCAGTCCTTGGTGCCTTGGGTATATTCCAAGAGCGCGTTGGCCAGGTTATCGCCCCACTGAGTGCTGGGGAGGTTGAAACTGCGAACCAGCGGCTTACCCTGCTTCTCATAGGCTCGCGCGGACAAAGTAAGAACATTGTTGGGCTGGTATTTGTCGTTGAATGCTGAGAAAGGCACAGAGAAACTCATCTTATGCGAAAGAGTTTCCTTGCCTTCTTCGGAAGTAACCATCCACTTGATGAACTTCAGGGATGCTTCCTGATTGGCCTTGCTGGTTTTTTTGTTAATTGCCCATGAAGCATCATATACAGACGCAGGCCCCATTTTTTCTTCGCCAGGAATGCCCATCCAATAGGGAAGCATGCCCATATCCTCATCCGCTACCTTGTTATTGCGAATCAATGGGTAGGCCCAGACCCCTTCAGGGAAGAAAGCAACCTGTCCCTGGGAAAATTCAGCGACGCAGTCGTCATAAGTCTTATTGCTGGCTGTCTTTGGATTCGACGGACTGCTAGCAACTTCGAGATCAAAAAGATCCTTGTAATTCTTCAAATAAGTGCCTTTCAATTCAGGTTTGAAGGTTGTATTGGAGTCCCGATATTCGTAGTAAAGCGGTATGCGTGACATATGGGATACGAACCTGTGCTCATCGGAAGCGTCTACCGACGGCGTAGTCACTGCACCTTGCAGACCCAAATCGTCTTTGTGCTCCTGGATTGAAGTAATTACTTTCTTTAATGTCGCGTAATCCTTAATTTCGTCGACACTTTTAACTACTGCGTAGGGCTTAGTCCCATATTCATTGATGATTTTTTTATTGTAAATGATGCCATAATATTCAGCTGCAAAGGGGAAGGTGAAGGAATCGTTTCCATCCTTCATGGAATACTCCTTGCCATTCTTATCCAGCAGCTTGTAGACATCAGTGTCTTGGATAGGCAGCAGATACTTCTTGAATTTCGGGAAGTTATCCATGCCAATACTCAGAATGGTCGGCGCATCCTTCTTGGCCAACTCCGACTGTGTGGTCTGGTCTAGTGTATTGGTCGCGGCCGTGACAATGTCAACCTTGATGCCGGTCTTCTTTGTGAAATCCTTTGCCAGTTGATGGTACTGATCGGCAACTTCAGATTTGTGATTTAGAAAATAGACTCTTCCCTTGTCGGAACCGGAAGCGGACGAACCACCACCACAGCCCGCCAAACCAACCGCCAGCATGGCTACCGTGGTCATGACAGTCATACTTTTCACGATACCGCTGTGCATATTGCTCACGCTCCTTTGCGAATTCTCATGAACACTTGTAGTATGGCATTTATTGCAACCGTTGTCAAATATGAGCAAAATAATCAGCACTTTAAAATCAAAAGGACTTCTTATTTAGCTGATATTGCAGCTGTTTGCTTCTATCAAAAACAGAAACAACGTATGCATAAGTTCCAATACTTCTCTATTTTATTGCCTTCAATGGCAGTCAGTCGAGGTTATTTTTATATTCAAGACCCCTTATTGTTCTATAGTTTCGGTAATTAGTCTTCATTGCTGATCAAATGCCTTATAATAATTGCATGGCGCAATAAGTTATCGCAACTCTCAATTGCAATCGTTGTCATCTCTATAGTATAGGTTATCTGTATACCACTTGCTGAAAGAGGAGGCCATAGGCGGCAAATAAAAGCAATACGGATCGGTATGTCTTTTCGATCGATCCGATAGAGACATCCATCCAATAATCGTACAGGTTGGCAGTGCAGCCGGCATGAGCAACCAGGCATATCGGTGGGGCCACTTACCTGTTGCCGCAGCACAATGTCACAGGAGGAGCATTATGCAGCAGATGCAGAAACGGGACGACTGGTGGAAACAAGCGGTCGTCTATCAAATTTATCCACGTAGCTTCAAAGACTCGAACAAAGACGGGATTGGCGACATCGCTGGAATTACGAGTAAAATAAGCTATCTGGATTACCTAGGAGTCGATGCCATCTGGCTTTCACCCTTCTATCCTTCTGAACTGGTCGACGGTGGCTATGATGTCATTGACTACCGCAATGTCGACCCACGTCTAGGAACTATGGCGGATTTCGATACCATGACAGCAACAGCTCACTCACATGGGATCAAAGTCATTGTTGACATTGTGCCCAACCATACATCGGATCATCACCCTTGGTTTCAGGAGGCTCTTGCCTCACCAAAAGGGTCTGAGGCCCGTAACCGGTATATATTCCGTGACGGCAGAGGTCCTGATGGTTCCATTCCTCCCACTGACTGGATATCAGAATTCGGTGGCTCTGCATGGAAACAAGTTGAAGACGGCCAATGGTATCTGCATATATTTGCTTCCGAACAACCCGACTTAAACTGGAAGAATGCGGATGTGCGCGAAGACTTCAAGCGCACGCTTCGCTTCTGGTCCGATCATGGAACCGATGGGTTCCGCATCGATGTCGCACATGGCCTGGCCAAAGACGTATTAAACCGGCCTTTGGAAGAGCTAAACCAATGGACTCTGCAAAACAAGGATAATCCAGATGGGAGTAATCCTCTCTGGGATCGTCCGGAGGTCCATGACATCTACCGCGAGTGGAGAAAGGTATTTGATGAATATACACCGGCTCGGTTTGCGGTTGGAGAAGCTTGGGTCGAGCCGGATCACCAATACCGTTACGCCTCCAAGAATGAATTAGGACAGGTATTCAATTTCGAATTTGCCAAGGCCAATTGGGATTCCTCAGAAATTCGGAATGCGATTGAGGATGGTCTCCAAACAGCCGAACGCTCCCGCTCAACGGCTACATGGGTAATGAGCAACCACGATCTGGTTCGACATGCCAGCCGTTATGCGTTGCCGCAGATCCACTCCCGAACACAGCATCAATTAGCTAAGGACTGGGTGCTACGAAACGGCGAGTCCTATGAAGAAAACCGCGTGCTAGGTACACAGAGGGCAAGGGCCGCTATCCTACTTGAAATGGGCTTGCCCGGGTCTATATACATTTATCAAGGGGAGGAATTAGGTCTCTTTGAGGTGGCAGACATTCCGTGGGAGCGCTTAGAGGATCCGACAGCCGTACGTTCCAAAGGACCTTTAAAAGAAAAGGGACGTGACGGCTGCCGTGTCCCCTTGCCTTGGGATGACCATGACTCCCCCGAGCCAGCATCATGGAATCAGAAATTCGGGCAGAACGGAACCTTCGGATTCTCCACATGCAAATCCGGGCAATTCGTAAAGCCTCACCTGCCCCAACCCATGTGGTTCGCAAGGTTCTGTGTTAATCGCGAAGAGTCAGATCCATCATCCATGTTGAGTCTCTACAGACAGGCCATAGCTAAACGTGCACGATTGTTGACAGAGATGCATAATACATCTCTGACCTGGCTGACGGACTATGACGATCCGAAAGTGATTGCATACACCCGATCATGCAGCAGCGGAAATGGCAAACTAGCAGTCATCACCAATTTCGGCGAACGCCCCATTCCTTTACCTGCCGGTAGCGTAGTTCTTGCTTCAGTAGAAATCGTAGACAACCTTCTTCCTCGAGATGCCACTGCATGGATATTATTAGAGTGAACATTTACGACCGATCCCCGCATTAGAAGGAGAGCTCGGCCTGCGAGCGCTGGGAACAACTGAAAGGCGGCAACCTTGTGAATGCGACAATTCAGGATGTTGCTGCCTCGGCACATGTATCGGTTTCCACAGTCTCACGAGCTTTCAACAACCCTTCATTGGTATCCGACAAGACAAGGGCACGGGTACTTGAGGCAGCGCGCCGACTGAACTTCTCCATCATGAGATCAGCGACTGTACTGAAATCAGGACAGTCGCTACGTATCGCATTACTGATTAACAGCCCTATCCAGTCCTGGTTCAATTCTTCAATCTTGGAAGGGCTGAACACAATCTTCAACCCGGCTGGCTATGACATTGCTATACGTCGAATTCTGACCCTTCAAGAACGACAAAACTTCTTCCGCGATCTCCCTATCAGGCGCAACGCTGATGCAGTCATCGTAACCTCGTTTGACATTGACAAGGACGAAGTTGAACGACTTCATTCAGTAGATGTTCCTCTTGTCGGCATCAATTCATCATTATCGGAGCTGTTCGACGCAGCAGTCAATATTGATGACGTGCAGGGAGGCATGCTGCTGGCACGTCATCTCCTGTCATTGGGGCACCGAAATATTGTCTTCATCATTACGGAGATGTATGCTTCAGTACTTCATTTCAGTGCGCAAAAGCGCGTTAATGCCTTTCTTGATACCTGCCGAGCCAATGGAGTGGAACCCACCATTATCAAGGTTGCAGACAGCCATGACCAGATAGATGATGCTTTAACGCAAATATTCAGCCTTTCATCCCTTCCCACTGCTATAGCCTGCCAAGAGGATGGCATAGCCGTGCCCTTAATGTTTGAATTGCAGAAGAGCGGCATTGAGGTGCCTGTCACAGTCTCGGTGACAGGTTTCGATGACAGCCTGTATGCTCATGAAGTCGGATTGACTACAATCCATCAGGATCCCATACGACTTGGAGAGATTGCCGCCAAGAAAGCTTTAGACCTTATTGCGGGCAAGAAAATAACTAACCCTTGCGAAACAGTACCTGCGAGGCTAATTCTACGCAGCAGTACATCCCGTCCAAGGCATGAGGCCGAAAGCCTCACATCTGGACGACAACCATAACGCACCATGGATTACTGCTCGACCAGGCTTACGGTATCCCGCTCAGACTCAATCGAAATCGTCAAACCCACTAAGAGACAATTCGATATTCATCCCAATCACACGTTCCACTGCCTGAGCACACGCTTGCCCTGGTAGATGCCAAGAACACCGTAATGCGCCGTATTCATCCTGAACAGCTGGGCCTTATGGGGATCCAAGTCAAGCCACTGCGTCGTCAGGATGCGCAGGATATGGGCGTGCGCCACCAGAAGCACATGCCGCCCCGAACACACCAGAGGTTCGAGCCATTCGACAATCCCACGCGCACGGGCAGCTACCTGATCCAGACTTTCGCCCTGAGTCACATGCACGGAAACGGGGCTGCCCGAAGGCAGATCGACCACCCGGTCGCCAGCCAGCTCATCGATGCCCAAAGCATGCGGACCGTCGATCCACAGTTTCCAGTCACGGCCAAGGCTGGCCACCACGTCTTGAGGACGGTGCCCCTCGGCCGGACCGTAATCCCACTCCAGAATCCCATCCATCGGCTCCGGATCAGAGAAACCGGCCAGTTCGGCTGTCTGCCTGGCTCGTTGCAGGGGGCTGGAAAAAATGCAGTCAGAGTCAAATCCATCGGGGAAGGCCTTAGCCAGCCTTTGACCCGCCTCTTTGGCCTGTTCACGCCCTTGGTCGGTCAGGGGGATATCAGTGCGCCCCGTGTATTGCCCGGTTTCGCTCCAAACTGTCTGACCATGCCGCAGCAGCACAGCATAGCCTTCGCTCTCGTTCGAGGCATCTTTGCCCGACGTATTCTTCACAATGTCCATGGATGGCAGTTTAACCCCAGGTACGGTCACGCCCAAGCACCGTGCATGTGGGATAATGAACCTATGACGGACTCAGGACGGGAACCTGGCAGGATGGCCGACCAAGTGGTCGGCATGCTTCATCAGGTGGATAGCAAGGTGAATGACATGCGCAACTCGATTGAATCTGACCCGGAATCGCTGACAGACAAGCTGGTCAAGTTTGCGCTTCCCAGCATCGCCGCACTGCTGGCTGGCAAGCTCTTCCAGGCCTTTTGGAGCGGACTGGTCCGCAAGCGCAATGGAGGCGTGGACAGCCCCGAAGAGGATCAGGAGAGCGCTACTGCCGGTCTTCTCTTCGGCGTTCTATCGGCAGCCGTTACCGCCCTGGTCTCAGGTCTGTCCGAGCGGGGTTCCCAGGCTCTGATCGACCGTCGTCACCAGCGCTGAAAGCAAGGGACGCTGACTGATAACCAGACCGGTCCAGATAACGCTGATTGCGTGATTTTGACGACAAGGTCTTGCATTGGCAGGCGTTGACGGCCAGAATGTCAAAATGACCTTATCAAATTCACAGAAAACCCCGACCGCAAATCCGGCCGACAATCCCACCATACGGACCTTGCTTGAACGGCGCTCCATCCGCGGATTCACTGACGAACCGGTAGACGACCAGACCGTCGCCCTGCTGGAGCAGGCGGCCCAGCATGCAGCGACAAGCCGGTATTTCCACGAATGGTCGGCCATCAGGGTCACGGATCATGATGAGGCGCTGGCTATCGCGGATATGGCCCATCAGCGCTATGTCGCCGAAGCCCCGTTACTCTACATCTTCCTCGCCGACCAGCGCCGCAATGCCGATCTGGTCCGACGATTCGACGATGATCTGGATCCGGATACCACCCTGCTCAACTCCGGGTATGTCTTCCTGCAGTCCCAGAATGATGCGGTCCTGGCCCTGCACGCCATGGAGACCGCAGCCAACGCCCTGGGCCTGGGCGGAGTCATTCTGGGCAGTGTCATCAATGATACGAACAGACTAATCGATCTGCTGAAGTTGCCCAAGCTGGTCTATCCGGTGCTGGGTCTTGCCATCGGCCATCCGGCCCAGGACCCAGATCCCAAGCCCAGGATGCCTCGTCAGGCGCAAATCTTTACCAACACCTACCAGCGGGCCGACGATGATGCAGACATGAAGGACGCCTTGGCTGACTTCGATCAGACGGTCACCCGCTATTATCGCGACATCCGGCACATGGACGACCCTCACCGTTCATTCAGCGCCATGATGACTGACAAGGTTCGCAACCCTGCCTCCGGCCATGAACCCATGCTGGATTCGATCCGCCGGCAGGGCTTTGACCCAGCCTGCTAGGCAATGAAGTCCCTGCTGGCCAGACAACTGTAAGGCTCACCAGCCTAGTTCACCAGCCTAGTTGTGAACAAACAAAGCCCAATCGGCCCCAGGCAGCGAGATCAGCGGAATCCGATCTTGCTGCCTGGGGCCGTATGGATCACCTCTGCGATCATCAAGAATGCCAAGTCGAACGCTAGAGCTGCAGAGGCAATGACTGCCCCTACCGACGGCGGGGTTTATACCCACGTTTGCGACTATGCGGTTTCAGAGTTCGCGAGCCCGTCCTCATACGCTGGTAGGAGCCCGGCTCATGGCTGGTCAGATGCCAGTTTCCGCAGTAATCACAACGGTAGACCCACAGAAGAACGTTGCGTTCGACCATGCTGCGGTCGGCGGCCTGCTGGGCCTTGGCCCGATCGTGATACATGATCTTGGACGTAGCAGCGCAACGTCGTGGGGTGAAATAATGCATGACAGCGTACGACTACCTCGAAACCGATCTGACTATCCTTCTGTACACTTTTGCACTCATAGCGCCCAATGCCCGATCGGGCAGGCCCTGCCAGATGACACATCCGAATGATGCAAGATCAGACTGGCAGGGCGCAATCCTTCATAACCAGAAGCAGTTAAAGACGGGCGGACGCGAGCGACTCTAGAGCACGGATCAGGGCAGGTCGTGACCGGCGCTCAGGTAGAGGTCGTACCATTCCTGAGCGGTCAGATCCACATCCGCGCCGGCGGCCATCTGCGTGATGCGCTCGGGGTTCATGGATCCCAGAAGCACCTGTATGCCCGCGGGATGCCGCAGAATCCAAGCCACAGCAATAGCGCTCTTGGCTACCTCATGCTGTTGAGCCAACTTGTCCAACTCTGCATTGAGTTCGGGATAGCGGGGATTGTCCAGGAAGACTCCGTCAAAGTATCCGGTCTGGAAGGGGCTCCAGGCCTGAATGGTCATGGACTTCAGCCGCGAATAGGCCAGAAGACCACCATCATGGTCCAGGCTGGGATCGTCGCCCATATTGACATGAATCTCCTGGTCGACCATGCCGGTGTGCCCCAGACCGAATTGCAGCTGGTTGACCTCCAGGCGCTGGCTTACCGCGCTCTGCAACAGCTCCACCTGCATGGGGTTGACGTTGCTGACGCCGAAGTGCCGAACCTTTCCACTGGATTGCAGTTCATTGAAGGCCTCAGCCAGATCGTCCAAGTCGACCAGGGTGTCGGGGCGATGCAGCAGTACGAAGTCGACATGGTCGGTCTGCAGGTTGACCAGCTCCTCATCCAGGGCCTTCAGCAGGTGATCCTTGGAGAAGTCGTAGCGGGTGATCTGGTCGCTGTCCGGGTTGCGGAAAATGCCGAACTTGGTCTGAATGCCCACGCTGTCACGGTCTACGCTCAGATCCTTCAGAGCCTGCCCCAGGGCTCGGCTGCTGGCCCCGGCATGGTAGCAGTCTGCTGTGTCGAAGAAGTCCACGCCCGCATTCATGGCAGTCTCCACAATGGTCCGCGCTTCCTCGCGGCTCTTCTGATCGATCCGCATGACCCCCAGGGCCACACGGGAGGCCCGGAATCCTGACCGTCCTAAGTTCATGTATCGCACAATGTCCTCCTCGCAATTGACGTCTAGGCTCGAGTCTACCCGTACCGGCTACCTCCAGCCTTGTGCGGCTACTCCAGCAGGTTGCCACGCAGTGCCTCGACCTGGTCTGGCCCGAACCCTAGGGCCTGCCGCGCATAGGTAAAGACATCCCCATAGGCCTTGATCATGGTTTGTTGGGCATGGGCCAGGTATTCTTTCTTGACGCAGAGCGCAATCTGCAGGGCATCCAGTGAATCCTGGTCGAAGCCTTTGGCGCGGAATTGGTCCAGCAGTTGATTGTTGGCCTCGACCCTCTCTTGGTTGGTCTTCAGATAGTCCGCAAATACCTGGGTGTCGTCCACTTCCAGCAGCCAGAGCACCAGGGCCGCGGCGAACCCGGTCCGATCCTTGCCGGCAAAGCAGTGGAAGAGCGTAGCCCCCTGGATGTTGTCCACGACGATGCGCAGGAACTTCCCATATCCCCGCTGGGCCGCAGGACTCATGACCAGGTCATGGTAGACATTCAACATGTGGTCGTTGACCTGATCCGCTAAACCCAGCGAGGCGAAATCGTCCAGGCTGGCGCCGTTGGTACCACTTTGCTCCAGCAGATCAATGTTGGTAAAGGTCACACCATCGATCCTGTCGTCCGGACTTTCCTGTCTCTCAAAGGGCCGGCGGAAGTCCACGACCTGTGTCACCCGATAGCGGTCGACCAGTTCCCTCTTCGTATCTTCGTTCAGACCCACCAGCTGTCCTGATCGGATGAACTTGTAGGGACGAACCCGGCGGCCGTGGATGGTCCGCATGCCCCCCAGATCACGAAAATTGGTGATGTTCATTAACGACCTCCTTAGGCTGCGCCCAGTCCCCACGCCAATCCCGCCTTTATAAAGGTCACTGGGACGCAGTGCGCCAGCGCGCAATCAACAGCAAGAGCCAACAAGCAATGCAACCAAGGTACCATCACCGTTGCTGTGCAGACACGCCATGGTCTCGCGGCAGAAGTTTCTTGTGAGGGCCTGATCGGTTGGTGCTGTCAGAGCTCTGCGGTTAGGGCCTGTTTGATTGGTGTGCCTCCCCCGGTGATGTTGTAGATCCTGCCTGTGGTCTGGGGAAGGTCGACGCAGTCGGCCAGGCATTGTGCCACGTCGGGGATCGGTATGGGTCCGGGGCGGTCTGGTTCTACCTGGATGGCTCCTGTGCCGGTCTGTTCGGTCAGGCTGCCTGGCTCGATGATGGTGTAGTCCAGTCCGGAGCCGATCAGGTATTGGTCGGCCATGTTCTTGGTCACGTAATAGTCGGCGAGGGCGTCGATGGCAGGTTTGATCTGGGGCTGCTCCCAGCGCAGCCAGTCTGCTGCATACATGGCTCCCAGCATGACGTACCTGGTGATGCCGGCCGTTTTGGCGGCCTCTATGGTCTTCATGGCTCCCAAAGCGTCGATCTGGTTGATGTCCTTGCCGCGTGAGCCTGCGGTGAAGACGACGGCATCCGCATGCGTCTTGCGGAATGCGTCGGTTACCTGGGAGAGCGGGTCATGCAGATCCAAGGTCACGGGCTCAACCTGCTGGCTGGCGTGAATCTTCGAGGCCCCTCGCGCGCAGGCGACCACTTCGTGGCCGGCTTTAACCAGGTCCTCGCAGGTCAAGGCGCCTACTCTGCCCGTGGCTCCTACAAGAATGATTCTTTTGCCCATGCTCATCCGCTTTCTTCGTATCCGTGTTTGTTCGCCTGATTCGGCTGCTTTTCATTCTAGATGTCCTGAACCAGAAACGACAGGCGGCAAAAACGACAGGCGGCAAAGTGGGCGACGCTTTTGAGATCAGTGCTCTCTAGGTTCAAATCGCAGACTGCGCAAGTGAAAGGCGGCTTTTGGTATTCAGCCGAACTGTGTTTGATTGTTTCCCTCACGGCTTTGTGCAGGAGGACAGGGACGGCCAAGCATTGGTCTGAAGTGAATATAAAAAGGGAGGCATCCTCAGGAATGTTCTCCCGAGGATGCCTCCCATATTCAAATGTAATGGCGGCGGTGTGCTACTCTCCCACACTCTTCCGGGTGCAGTACCATTGCCGTGCTGGGTCTTAGCTTCCGGGTTCGGAATGGGACCGGGCGTCTCCCCCAGGCCATGACCGCCGCGAATCTTCAATTCTGCCAACCCGTTGCCGGGT
>NZ_BPWE01000008.1 GCF_020884755.1 Bifidobacterium mizhiense
TGGCGGCGGTGTGCTACTCTCCCACACTCTTCCGGGTGCAGTACCATTGCCGTGCTGGGTCTTAGCTTCCGGGTTCGGAATGGGACCGGGCGTCTCCCCCAGGCCATGACCGCCGCGAATCTTCAATTCTGCCAACCCGTTGCCGGGTCGGGGTTTCCTGGCGGTTTGGGGACCGGATGGTGGACGCGTGTTCCGATTGTCTGATCGCCTGTGCGTGTTCGTGTTCATTGCCGCAGGCATGTTTCGCAGTCGGGTTGATGCCGCCACCCCCCACGGGGGTGGATGGTGTGTTGTCTTCGACCATTAGTGCCGGTCGGCTCCGCCCCTTGCGGGGTGTCCACGTCCGGTCTATCGACCATGTGTTCTGCATGGGGTCTTCAGAAGCCCTGAGGCTTCATGGAATCCTTATCTTGGAGGGGGCTTCCCGCTTAGATGCTTTCAGCGGTTATCCCATCCGAACGTAGCCAACCGGCCGTGCCGCTGGCGCGACAACCGGCATACCAGAGGTTCGTCCACCCAGGTCCTCTCGTACTATGGGCAGGGCTCCTCAAGATTCCAACGAGCGCAGAGGATAGAGACCAAACTGTCTCACGACGTTCTGAACCCAGCTCGCGTGCCGCTTTAATCGGCGAACGGCCGAACCCTTGGGACCTGCTCCAGCCCCAGGATGCGACGAGCCGACATCGAGGTGCCAAACCATCCCGTCGATATGGACTCTTGGGGATGATCAGCCTGTTATCCCCGGGGTACCTTTTATCCGTTGAGCGATGCCGCGTCCGTACGCCGGCACCGGATCACTATCTCCGACTTTCGTCCCTGCTCGACCCGTCGGTCTCGCAGTCAAGCTCCCTTGTGCGATTGCACTCAACACCCGATTGCCAACCGGGCTGAGGGAACCCTTGGGCGCCTCCGTTACTCTTTGGGAGGCAACCGCCCCAGTTAAACTACCCGCCAGGCACTGTCCCTGGCCGGGATGACCGGCCGAGGTTAGAGGCCAGATGAGGACAGAGCGGTATTTCACATTCCGGCTCCACGGATGCTGGCGCACCCGCTTCGAAGCCTCCCGCCTATGCTACACAGTCCGCACCTAACGCCAATACCAAGGTATAGTAAAGGTCCCGGGGTCTTTTCGTCCTTCTGCGCTTAACGAGCATCTTTACTCGTACTGCAATTTCGCCGAGCTCCTGGTCGAGACAGTGGGGAAGTCGTTACGCCATTCGTGCAGGTCGGAACTTACCCGACAAGGAATTTCGCTACCTTAGGATGGTTATAGTTACCACCGCCGTTTACCGGGGCTTGAATTCACCGCTGCCCCCTCCGAAGAGGGATGACGGATCCTCTTAACCTTCCGGCACCGGGCAGGCGTCAGTGCATATACAGCGACTTACGTCTTCGCATGCACCTGTGTTTTTGGTAAACAGTCGCTACCCCCTGGTCTGTGCCGCCCCCACCGGCTCCGCGCGCAAGGCGCCTCACCGGCAGGGGCCTCCCTTATACCGAAGGCACGGGAGTGATTTGCCGAGTTCCTTGACCAGGATTCGCTCGATCGCTTTGGTATACTCTACCTGACCACCAGTGTCGGTTTAGGGTACGGGCGGCGCCACTCCTCACGCCGAAGCTTTTCTCGACGGAACGGCACACCGGATTCGGGGCACAAGACCCCCCATCATCACACCTCGCGCTCATGCCGGGCGGATTTGCCTGCCCGACGCGCCGCATGCTTGACCACGGATAACCACCACCGCGGCCCGGCTCCCGTTCCGTGTCACTCCCGCGCTACCCGCCACGCATCCACACGCCGGTCCCATGCCATCGGACGGTCCGAAGACCATCACCCGACACAGGTAAGGGCACGCTTCCACGTCTTGGATTGGACGGCTTGACGCCGGTAGGAGAATATCGACTCCTTCATCCATTCGACTACGCCTGTCGGCCTCGCCTTAGGACCCGACTCACCCGGGGACGACGAACGTGGCCCCGGAACCCTTGGTCATCCAGCGGACGGGATTCTCACCCGCCTCTCGCTACTCATGTCTGCATTCTCACTTCCACGCGGTCCACGGCCGGCTCACGCCGCCGCTTCGCCCCACGCGGAACGCTCTCCTACCCAGCACAGCAAACTGCGCTGCCGCGTCTTCGGTGGCGTGCTTGAGCCCCGCTACATTATCGGCGCGGAACCACTAGACCAGTGAGCTGTTACGCACTCTTTCAAGGATGGCTGCTTCTGAGCCAACCTCCTGGCTGTCTATGCGACTCCACATCCTTTCCCACTTAGCACGCGCTTAGGGACCTTAGACGACGATCTGGGCTGTCTCCCTCTCGACGACGGAGCTTATCCCCCGCCGACTCACTGCCGCGATACACCTCACACGTATTCGGAGTTTGGCTGCTGTCGGTACCCGATACGGGCCCTCAAGCATCCAGTAGCTCTACCCCATGGAGGCACTCACGCGACGCTGCACCGAAATGCATTTCGGAGAGAACCAGCTATCACGGAATTTGATTGGCCTTTCACCCCTAGCCCCAGGTCATCGGCCCGGTTTTCAACCCAGGTCCGTTCGGTCCTCCACGCGGTCTTACCCGCGCTTCAACCTGCCCAGGGCTAGATCATCCCGCTTCGGGTCCAGGACACGCGACTGGAACGCCCTTATCGGACTCGCTTTCGCTACGGCTGCCCCACACGGGTTAGCCTCGCCACGCACCACTGACTCGCAGACTCATTTTTCGATAGGCACGCCGTCACCCCGAAAGGCTCCGACGGATTGTAGGCACACGGTTTCAGAAACTCTTTCACTCCCCTCCCGGGGTGCTTTTCACCTTTCCCTCACGGTACTCGTACGCTATCGGTCAGACAGGAATATTCAGGCTTACCCCACGGTCGGGGCCGATTCACACGGGATTCCACGAGTCCCGCGCTACTTGGGAACAAGAACCGGCAGGCGGCGCGCCTTCGGCTACGGGGCCATCACCCTCTACGGCCGGGAATTCAATCCCGTTCGCCTCACACGCCGCTTTATCACTGCCGCCGGGCCCGTCGGAGCCCGGACGCCAAGTCCCACAACACCCATGCCGCAACCCCCGACGGGTCTTGCACGGCACCGGTTTGGCCATCATCCGCTTTCGCTCGCCACTACTCACGGAATATCCTTTCCTGCAGGTACTGAGATGTTTCACTTCCCTGCGTACCCCCCGCACGAATGCGGTGCCGGCCCATAACAGCCGGCGGGTTACCCCATTCGGACACCCTCGGATCAAAGCCCTGTCGGCGGCTCCCCGAGGCCTATCGCGGCCCCACGCGTCCTTCATCGGTCCTGTCTGCCAAGGCATCCACCATGCGCCCTTGCCGACAACACGACCACAGGCCATGCCACGACAACAACAACTGCGAACTGCCAGACGACAAATCATCACACTAAACGATCACAAAACGATCGACCCGAACCCACTCAAAACATGGGCTCGGACGAAACAATACAGCAGACAGCCAGCCTAAAGCCGGCCATCCGCTCGCGTCCACTATCCAGTTCTCAAACCACCAGCGCACCGACGACACCCGACACGGGGCAACACCCCACACGGGAACCGACGGGCGGCGGGAACACCACCAACAAGGGTGGCGGTCCGGGAACCCAACAGCGCATCCATGCCACAGCCTCAAGACCGTTCCACGCCAGCACGCCCACGCCAACCGGCCACACGGCCGGCCCGCAGGCACGACCCCCACGCAGACCGCGCAGAGGAATTTCATAATCTCCGTAGAAAGGAGGTGATCCAGCCGCACCTTCCGGTACGGCTACCTTGTTACGACTTAGTCCCAATCGCGGACCTCACCTTAGACGGCTCCCCCCCTTGCGGGTTGGGCCACCGGCTTCGGGTGCTGCCCACTTTCATGACTTGACGGGCGGTGTGTACAAGGCCCGGGAACGCATTCACCGCGGCGTTGCTGATCCGCGATTACTAGCGACTCCGCCTTCACGGAGCCGGGTTGCAGGCTCCGATCCGAACTGAGACCGGTTTTCAGGGATCCGCTCCATGTCACCATGTCGCATCCCGTTGTACCGGCCATTGTAGCATGCGTGAAGCCCTGGACGTAAGGGGCATGATGATCTGACGTCATCCCCACCTTCCTCCGGGTTAACCCCGGCGGTCCCCCGTGAGTTCCCACCATAACGTGCTGGCAACACGAGGCGAGGGTTGCGCTCGTTGCGGGACTTGACCCAACATCTCACGACACGAGCTGACGACGACCATGCACCACCTGTGAACCGGCCCCGAAGGGAAACCGCGTCTCCGCGGCCGTCCGGCACATGTCAAGCCCAGGTAAGGTTCTTCGCGTTGCATCGAATTAATCCGCATGCTCCGCCGCTTGTGCGGGCCCCCGTCAATTTCTTTGAGTTTTAGCCTTGCGGCCGTACTCCCCAGGCGGGATGCTTAACGCGTTAGCTCCGACACGGAACCCGTGGAACGGGCCCCACATCCAGCATCCACCGTTTACGGCGTGGACTACCAGGGTATCTAATCCTGTTCGCTCCCCACGCTTTCGCTCCTCAGCGTCAGTGACGGCCCAGAGACCTGCCTTCGCCATCGGTGTTCTTCCCGATATCTACACATTCCACCGTTACACCGGGAATTCCAGTCTCCCCTACCGCACTCCAGTCCGCCCGTACCCGGCGCCGATCCACCGTTAAGCGATGGACTTTCACACCAGACGCGACGAACCGCCTACGAGCTCTTTACGCCCAATAAATCCGGATAACGCTTGCACCCTACGTATTACCGCGGCTGCTGGCACGTAGTTAGCCGGTGCTTATTCGAAAGGTACACTCACTCTCGCTTGCTCCCAATCAAAAGCGGTTTACAACCCGAAGGCCGTCATCCCGCACGCGGCGTCGCTGCATCAGGCTTTCGCCCATTGTGCAATATTCCCCACTGCTGCCTCCCGTAGGAGTCTGGGCCGTATCTCAGTCCCAATGTGGCCGGTCGCCCTCTCAGGCCGGCTACCCGTCGAAGCCTTGGCAGGCCATCACCCCGCCAACAAGCTGATAGGACGCGACCCCATCCCATGCCGGTAAACCCTTTCCCACACCATCATGCGACAGTGCGGAGCATCCGGCATTACCACCCGTTTCCAGGAGCTATTCCGAAGCATGGGGCAGGTTGGTCACGCATTACTCACCCGTTCGCCACTCTCACCAGACAGCAAGCTGCCCGGATCCCGTTCGACTTGCATGTGTTAAGCACGCCGCCAGCGTTCATCCTGAGCCAGAATCAAACCCTCCACAAAAAACCATGAAGAAGCCGAAACGACTCACATCAATAATTGACGGGCCAGCTTCCATAAGGAGGAAACCAACCCACGAAAAACCCCGACACCAATTACACGCTCCCACGAAACCCCACAACAGGGGAAGGCACCGGACTGGCAATCAAAAAGCTATAAGTAGCACAAACACGCTCTTGAGTTCTCAAACCACCACCACACCAACA
>NZ_BPWE01000009.1 GCF_020884755.1 Bifidobacterium mizhiense
GGAACAGGACGAGCCCGAACACTACGGCACCGCCATCAACTGGAACGAGTTCCACACACCAGTCAGATACCCCAACACCACACTCTGACCAACACACAACCAAACCCACACACAGAACCTAAAACAACGCGTTTAGTTCCTATAGGCCGCATATATCTTGTTTTTTTCCGGGTCGATAGAGTTATAGGCTTCAAGTGTTCTCATGGAAGCGGCGGCTTCCTGCACAGTCGAGGTCATGTCCATTGTTGCATTCTGCAGATTGTTCTGCAGTTTTTTTACCGGCTTAGTTGCAATAAGCATAAGTGATATTGAAAAACCTGCAGGAATGAGAACTATCACAAAGAAAATGGGGTCAAGCCACACAAGGCACACCCCTGAACCTACAATCAGGATTATTCCTTGCACCAGTGAGAGGAATTGCGATGGAACCGACTTTATCAAAGCGGCATCATTGGAAACTCTTTGCGAATACCAGGCCGGAGGTTTCTGTTCCCTATCAAGCAAACTCATCCGGAAAAACTTGTCGACCATGCTGTTGCGAATGGAATATAATGATTTCTCCCCTATTGTGCCTAGTATGGCTTGCTGGATTGCTGTCAATACAGCGCCAAGAATGAACAGTATTCCCAATTGCACCGCGATTAATACGATTGCTTTGTGTTGTTGCACGCCGTCTATGAGGGCTCCGCTGAGCTGTGGTTGCAGCAGGACGACCGCTTGTGCGAGGATTCCCAGCAGAAGGCTTGCCGTGTATGCAAGAATGTGCCCCGGCATGTATTTCCTGACGACGTGGATAAAGTTCATGGTTGGCCTGGCCTCTAGTGTTTTGTGGGTTGGTTCTTGTGGGTGAGGCGTGTGCAGAGGATGGTGGTGGCTATGGCGACGGCCAGGAGCAGGAGGGACATGGGTAGGAAGATGTCTGCGATGATGGGTGTGTGTTGTATGCCGACCCCGTCCCGGACGAAGCTTATCGCCACGGATGCCTCGGTGATGGCCACGGCGACGAGGGAGAGGATGATGCCGGCGGTGACGTCGAGTGTGGTCTCGATGGCCGCTGACCAGGCGAGGGCGCCGCGGGTGACGCCCATCTGGTTGAGGCGCCGGTTCTGCATGCGTCGTTCGCTGATTCCTATGGCTATAGATTGGACGAGGAATATCAGGGCCAGGATGGTGCCGCCGGCTATCATGAGCGGTGTTCCCTGCTGCTCCTTGATGCTGGTCTTGATGTAGTCGTCGATGAAGTCCTGCCTGTTCAAGGCGGTGATCTTGTGGGTGGTGTCCCTTATCTGTTGGGCTATGTCGTCGGCCTGGGTGTGGTCGCGGGCGGTGATGAAGGCGTACAGTCGGCCGTTCTCGCCCTCCCTGGGCAGGCCATCCTCGGTCGTGAGCATGTCCATGTTCACGTGGGGGGTGGTCTTGGGCGGCTCGATGACGGCCACGACCTGGACCTGGTGTCTTTTGTCGTGGCGGTCGATGAGGGTGATCGTGTCGCCCGGCTTGCGCTGGTTGTCGTATGCTCTGCTTATGGCCACCTTGCCGGCGCCCAGGTCGGCCAGGCTGCCCTGGAGCACCTTGGGGGCGGTGTCCTTGTGGCTGGGGTCGGCCAGGTCACGGGCCTGGGCCCAGGTGACCTGGAGGAAGGTGTCCATCTGGATGTTTCCGTGCTTGTCGGTCAGGACCCATTGCTGGGTCTGGTAGATGTCGGCTGTGCCGACCTCCCGTCCGAGCCCCTGCAGCGTGCGCGAGATCCTGCCGGCCTGGGACAGGTCGTCCGAGGAGGCCACCACGTCGGCCTTCATGGGCTCGATGCTGAGCACCACCGAGCTCATGCGGCCCGCCTGCATGATGAGGATGAAGGAGACCAGAATGGTCAGCGCCATCATGGCCGGCAACGCTATGGCCGTGGCGCCTGCCCTGCCCCTGCGGACCCGTTGCCGGGCCAGCAGGCCCGGTCCGGCCGCGGTTTTTTCGGCCAGCAGGCCCAGCAGGGATGCTACCGGGGGGACCAGCAGGGGGGCGGCCACGTACACGGTGATTATCAGTAGGACGATCAAGCCCAGCAGCCGGTCGTAGAACTCCGAGCGGTCGACCGGCATGAAGGCGACCGTGATAGAGGCTAGGAACAGGGCCAGGGAGCATACGATCCGCAACCGGCTGGCCTTTTTGTCCTTGACGGCCGGTTGTGTCATCAGCTTCAGGGGGGTCTCGGCCCCGAACCTGCGCGTGGCCAGCCACACGCCCAGCAGGCAGACCGCCATCATCAGGGCGAAGGCCACGGCCGCCACCCACAGGCGGGCCCTGGGGTGGAAGAGCAGGTCGATGTCCGTGGTGCCCATGGCCCTTATGAAGGCCATGCCCACAGGAACGGTCAGCAGGGATCCGGCCAGGCATCCCGCGGCGTCGGCCAGGGCCAGGGGCAGGGAGAACTCTCGCAGGGCCATGGCCACGACCTGTTTGCCCGAGGCGCCGTTGAGCCGCATCAGGCCGTATTCCCGGCGCCTTTCCTGGACCAGGAAGGACACCGATGACAGGACCAGGAACACCGTCACCAGCAGGCAGAACACCAGCGCGATCAGCGACACAGTGTTCAATGCCAGGTCGTAGTAGGCCTTGGTCAGAATGCGGTGGTAGGCGTTCAGGCCCTCCAGGCCGTGCAGGCCGTCGTAGGCCAGGCCCGCCTGACGTGCCTGCAGGGTCGCGCAGGACAGGGTCGTGGTGGCGAACACGGCCAGGCACATGATCCAGTAGGAGGAGCGGTGGGCCCTGACCAGGGAGAAGGACAGGCTGGCCCTTGTTGGCCGCTTGCGCCAGGGTCGGCTCGCCTGCTGGGCCGGGGAGGCCATGCCCGCGCTCACCGGTCGGCCCCGCTCAACGTGGTCTCGGCCAGGTGCATGGCCAGCTGCTCGGCCGTGCAGCCCGACCACACCGAGTGGATGCGGCCGTCGACCAGGAACACGGTGCTGCCAGCACGGGCCGCCACATCCGGGTCGTGGGTCACCATCAGCACCGTGGACCCCCGCGCCGCCACCTGGCCGAAGGCGTCCAGCACCAGCTGGGAGCCGGCGGTGTCCAGGGCGCCCGTCGGCTCGTCGGCAAAGACGACCGAGGGCCTCGAGGCCAAAGCCCTGGCCACCGCCACACGCTGCCGCTGCCCGCCCGACATGTCCGAGGGATAGACGTCGGCGAAACCATCCAGACCCACCGCCTGCAGGGCCCGCACGGCGTCGTCGACCTCGATGCGCGGCCCGCCGAAGAGGAAGGACAGCATCACGTTCTGCAGGCATGTGAACGCTTCGACGAGGTTGTAGTCCTGAAACACGAACCCGATCAGGTCACGCCTGACACGTGTCAGGTCGGCCTCTCCCATCCGGGCCAGGTCATGCTGCCCGATGTGCACCAAGCCCTGGTCGACCGGCAGCAGGCCCGAGGCGCAATTCAGCAGGGTCGACTTGCCCGCGCCCGAGGGCCCCATGATCGCCGTCCACGACCCAGGCGGGCATTGCAGGGACACGTCGGTGATGCCGGCCCCGCCCGAACCGTAATGATAGGAGACACCCTCAAGGGACAGAAACTCACCAGCCATACCCAACCCCAATCCACAGCCCGACGAAACCCCGAGCACCATACGAATCCACAACGCGAAAAGCTACAGCGAACTTTACACTGAGACGCAATACAAGTATTGCTTGCGTGACGGTTAAAAGTCTTCCATAAATTATTGACAAAAAGATGCAATAAGTCAAAAATTATTGTAAAGTATGATTCGTATGCGCTAAGGGCATACCTAATTTAGGGGCCTATAGGAACTAAACGCGTTGTTTTAGGTTCTGTGTGTGGGTTTGGTTGTGTGTTGGTCAGAGTGTGGTGTTGGGGTATCTGACTGGTGTGTGGAACTCGTTCCAGTTGATGGCGGTGCCGTAGTGTTCGGGCTCGTCCTGTT
>NZ_BPWE01000010.1 GCF_020884755.1 Bifidobacterium mizhiense
GCCCGGGTATAGCGGAGAGTCAAGCCCCCGCGTGGATCCGAACACTCCCCCGGAGGCCGAGGGGGCATGCTGTTCGGCCCCCTCGGCCGGAGCGGGGTGTGGGCGGAGACGCTCGGGGCTTGAGTCGCAGCGGCCCGGGCCAGAATGGAAGGGGGCGGCACAAACACCACATTCCCAACCCCTTCAGCAGCACGCCGCAGGCGTGCGACAGCGGCGGCCAGACATCAAGGCGCAGCCGCCGATGACCACAACCCCGGCCGAGCCGAGCATGGAAAAAGGGACCCCGTTGAGGGGTCCCTTGATGATGTTGCCCTGATGGGTCAGGCCATCTGGCTTCGGAGTCCTGGGTAGTGGTGTGCCAGGTATTCGGCGGTGGCTTGGCGGATCAGTGCCGATAGGTTGGTGCCTTCTGTTTTGACGGCGGCTTCGGCCCATTGGTCCAGGGCCGGGGTGGTGCGTACCTGCCAGGTTTTGCTGGTGGGTTGTTTGAGTTCGTCGCGGGGGCGGCCGGCGAAGATGGAGAGCAGGTCGTCGTCGGTCAGGGGGCCGGCGTCGTAGCCCCGGTATACCCGGGTGCCTTCGATGGGTGTGAATTGGCCGGCGTCGGCCATGCGGTCGAGTGCTTCGGCGTGTGCTGCCCTGTCGGCGGGTGTCTGTGTGTTGGTCATGGTCTGGCTCCTTGTTGGTTGTGTCTATTGGTATCTGAGATGTTGCCACCGGCTGGTCAGCGGCATGGCGTGGAAGGCGTGGAGCTGGCCGTCCTGCCATTTGCTGACGATGACTTCGAGCAGGTTGTCGGGTAGGGCCCCGGGGTGTGGCTGGCCGACGAAGACCACCGTCATCTCGTCGCCGTAGCCCTCGATTTGTTCGTGGCCTATGGAGTGGAGGACCGCGTGCCTGATTTCGTCGTCGGCGCAGCCGTGCTTGCGGGCTGATTGCTCTATCTCGATCTCCATGACCATGAGTGTAGTACAAATTGCACATACAAACCAGTCGTGCGTTCCTCGCGTTGCGGTCTGGCTGTCCGAACGCGGGGCGTTCGACGATGCCGATTCCACCCCGTGGGGTGGCGCGAGGCATCGCTGCGCCGCCGCCGGCAGCCGGCCCCGCTTGGTGGCGGGGCCGGCTGCGGGGTTCATTCACTCTTTGGTGTCCTCCTCCTGGTCGCCGTCGTCTGTTTCATCTTCGTTCCCTTCGTTGTCTTCCTCTTCAGGTCGGGGCACCAGGTCGCCGTCGAGACCGGATTGCTCTTCGTCGCTGATGGCGTAGCCTGCGGTTTGGAGGGCACGGTAGAGGGGTTTGAGCAGGCCGTCTATGTCGTCTTGGCTGCGCCAGGTCTCGTGGTTGATCTGTGTCTCCATGATGGCGTGGCACAGGGCGAAGGCCGTCTGGGTGCGGCGACTCTCGTCAAGGTCGGCCTTTTGCGCCAGCTCGGCTTCCTGGTCCTGGACGATGGCGCGCCATGTGTCCCGCACCTGGTCCCGGCTGACCCACCAGGTGCGTTGGCTCGCTTGGGCGATGACCAGCATGGACAGGGCCTGGGACTGGTTTTTGGCGGGGCGTTTGAGGGACATGAGCCGTTGCGTGTAGGCCAGCCGCAGGTCGTGGCTTGCCGTGTCCAGTTGCTTGGCCGGTGCGATTTCGGCTTCTTGTTCGGCTTGCCACCTGGCCAGGTCATCCTCTCTTTGCCGGCGTTCGTCCTCCTGGTCCTGTTGGGTGTATGGCTCCAGCAGGGTGATTTTGACGCGCCACTGTCCGCCACGGTCGAGCAGTCCGGCGGCCGTGGGTTTGTCGCCTTCCCATTCCTCCAGCCATGTGTCGAGGGCCTGCTTGGGGTCGGGGTCGGTATCCGGGGAGAATCGGGCGATGGTGCGCCAACCTTCCGGGTCAGACCAGGATTGTGATGGTGTCAGCGGCACGATGGGCAGCCCGGCCTGCTTGATGGCTTCCTGGGCCTGTTCGATCCACTTGTCCAGCGACCGTTTGGCCTGGACCTGGTGCAGTGTCATGTTCCAGTTGTTGGTGCCTGCGGCTTTGATGAGCTGGTCTTGCAGGCCTTCGTCGTCGCGGAAGTCGGCTATCGTCTCCAATTCCTCGAAGCTCAGCTGGGATGGCAGCGCGAGTATTTTCTCGTCGTCGATGGACGATATTTTGAGCCGTCGCTGCACGGTGCTGCGGCTGCGGCCAGTGGCTTTGGCCATCTGGTCCACGTCTTCGCCAAGGTCCAGGAGGTGGGCGTATCCGCGTGCCTCGTCCAGGGCGGTGAGCTGGTCACGGTGTATGTTCTCTACCAGCATCACCTCCGCCTGGGTCTGCTCGTCCATGTCGGTGATGATACAGGGCACGGTTGCAAGGCCGGCCTGCTCGGCGGCCGCCAGCCGCCGGTGTCCGATGACCAGGGTGTGCCGCCCCTCCTGGTTCGCCGGTGTGACGACCAGGGCCTGCTGTATGCCTTGGGACGCGATGCTCATGGCCAGCTCCGACACGTCTCCTATCTCGCTTCGGGGGTTGGCGTCGTTGGGCCTGATGGCGTCGATGGGCAGCATGGTCACTGTGGTTGTGGTGTTCATGGGTGTTCCTTTCCTTGGTGCCGGGACTGTTTGTGCCGACGCCTGGAATGGCGGCCCGGGTATAGCGGAGAGTCAAGCCCCCGCGTGGATCCGAACACTCCCCCGGAGGCCGAGGGGGCATGCTGTTCGGCC
>NZ_BPWE01000011.1 GCF_020884755.1 Bifidobacterium mizhiense
GGCCGAACAGCATGCCCCCTCGGCCTCCGGGGGAGTGTTCGGATCCACGCGGGGGCTTGACTCTCCGCTATACCCGGGCCGCCATTCCAGGCGTCGGCACAAACAGTCCCGGCACCAAGGAAAGGAACACCCATGAACACCACAACCAGCCTCCAGGACGACGTCAAGCAACTGAGCCAGGACCCCCAACTCATGCTCACCGCAGGCCGACAGGCCCTCGACAGCATCATGCGCATACTCGACGGCACCCACCAGCCCGAAGCCATAGGACACGACCGGCTCACCCGCATGGCCGCGCTGATAGAAACCTCACTGCCGCACCGCGACGCGCTCCTGGTCGCCGCCATCAACCCCGACACCACCCGAGACGACCTGACCACCATCACCGAACAACCCCACGACCCCGCCGCCGTCAAACTCATCTTCACCAGCCTCACCACCTGCTTCGAAGGCCGGACCCCCGTCAACCAGGAACGCGCCGACAGAGCCTACAACCTCTTCGACCAGCTCACCGCCGCCGTCGGCCCCACCCCACACCTCAGCGCCTCCAGAGCCTACCTGGCCTGGGCCGCCCGCGACCCCGACCAAGCCAGCTCATACATGGTCCAAGCCCTCACCCTCGACCGAACCAACAACCTCGCAGCGCTCATCGCCCTGGCCCTCAGTAAGAACATCAACCCCACCGACGACTAACACCACACACAACCAAACCGAAGAGGTCTCCTCCCAAACCAAGGAGGAGACCTCTCCGCGTCCGATGCGTTTCTCCCGCCCCATAAAAGGGGCACTCGAATCCGCTTCATTCCCTAGGAATGATCGTTGTTTAGATTAATCATGCTTGTCTGCAGCATCAACGGCATGAATGACGAGTAGGGAGATGAGAATGGTGAGAACCTCAGTTATCAAAGATGAGAGCGCCATGGCTTCCCACCTGCTGAAGGCCAAGGCCATCAACCCCATGAGAAACACAAAACTCACAACTTCGCTAACAAGCTTCTTCAAGACCTTGTGACTGCTCATGCTAAACAACACATCCACCAACGCATCAGTTATGTAGGTACCAAAGAACCACAACAGAAAGATAACGATGGTACCCAAAACCCCACGCCACCCATGCACCCAGGAACGAACGCCACCGAAAGGGAGCAAGCGATAAGTGACACCAATGCCGACCGCAAAAGGAAAGACAAAACCCAACAACACAGTTCCGAAAAAACCAACACCGGTAATCGCATCCGAAACCGTTACATGGTCTGATCGTCCACGGTCACTCATCGCTCACCCCTCTCTCCATGAATCAGAGGAACAAATCAACCCATGTCGCCGTGTATTCAGCAATATCGTAAGGGATGCCCAGCTGCATCAAACCTGAGACGATAGCGGCATGAGTCCAGACGCCGGTGGCTTCCAGGAAGTCTGCAATCCGACCGGCCCACGGAGCAATCTTGGCAGGAAGCTTGGAACCTCCCCAGCGCAGAAGCTTAATGACAGCTTTCTTGGCGATCGTCGTAGCCCAATTCCTCGATTGGAAGCCATTACCGGCAGTGCCATCATGCATCGAGAATGCATACTCGGTCAGGATGCCAGCACCTTCATAATCACCGTTTTCCCATGCGGTATCCGCTATCTCCAGCACATCCCTCGGAGTCAGCGAATCGGTGACTTGACTCACGATAGATGTCGAAGCGGTATCCACAGGCTCTGCAGCCATCGCCTAACTGGGAACCATGGCGACTCCCATAGACAGCGCAAGTGGAACAGCAACGCTGGCGAGCAACCTACTTTTGATAGTGTTCAGAGCTTTCATCATAAGCCCCTTTCCGTTTGTTGAGTCAATTCATCCTTGATAACCAATAACGAAGTCAGCGGTGTCAGCCATGGCACCTCTGACAACCCAGCTAAAACTGGAATACTGCACTGATAGATAGGCCTAACTATCATTCTTGAGTTATTACATCAACGGTGACAGTAGCACCACCGTTACACCATTATAGGGCTATAGGAACTAAACGCGTTGTTTATGTTGGGGGTTTGGCCTTGTGGCTGTAAGCGTGTTGGGTGGTTGTTAATAGGTCGGGTTGTTAATAGGGGTCTTGCAGGGGTGCCCGTTCCTGTTCGATTGGGGAATGAGAACCAGATC
>NZ_BPWE01000012.1 GCF_020884755.1 Bifidobacterium mizhiense
TTATTCTTTGACGGCTCCTGCGGCGAGGCCGGATTGCCAGTATTTCTGCAGGAGGAGGAAGGCGATGACCAGGGGGATGATGGTGATCAGGCTGCCGGTGATGACCAGGTTCTGGATGGCCTGCCCGCCCGCGGTGCTGGCCTGGTCCTTCCACTGGTTCAGGCCGATGGTCAGCGGGTACCAGTCCGCGTCCTTGAGCATGATCAGGGGCAGGAAGTAGTTGTTCCAGGTCGCCACGATCGTGAACAGGGCGCAGGTCACGATCCCCGGCGCCAGCAGGGGCAGGCTGATGGTGCGGAAGGTGCGCCACTCCGAGGCGCCGTCCACGCGCGCCGCCTCCAGCAGCTCGCCGGGCACGGCCTGGTCCGAGAAGATCCACATCAGGTACAGGCCGAAGGGGCTGATCAGGCTGGGGATGATCATGGCCCAGGGCGTGTTGGTCAGCCCCAGCTTCGCGAACAGCAGGAACTGCGGGACCGCCAGCGCGATGCCCGGCACGCTGATCGCGCCCAGCACCACCGCGAACACCGCCTTGCGGCCCGGGAACCGGAACTTGGCCAGCGCGTACCCGCCCATCACCGCCAGCAGCGTGGCCCCGCCCGCGCCCACCACCACGTACAGGAGCGTGTTCGCCAGCCAGCGGGCGAAGATCCCGTCCTGGTAGGAGAACACCTCCCGGATGTTGTCCCACAGGGCGAACGAGCGTCCCGGCCCCAGGCCGAACGTGCTCGTGAAATCCGCCTGCGTCTTCGTCGCGTTCACCAGCAGGTAGGCGAACGGGAACAGGCAGTACAGGGCGAACACGCCGCACGCCAGCGTCAGCCACACCGACCGGCGCGGGTTCGACGGGTTCGAGAACCCGCTCGACGCCGCACGACGCCGCTCCGCCCGCTCGTCAGCCGCCACCCGGCGCGCCCGCGCACGCTCCGCCGACCGCACCCGGCGGCCCTGCTCATCCAGCACGCTCATCGCATCTGCTCCCTCATGCTCCGCAGCTGCACCGCATACGCCACCAGCATCGTCAACGCCGCCATCACGATGGCCAGCGCAGCCGCATAATTGGACTGATTGCCCGAAAAACTCAGATTATACGCATACATGTTCGGCGTGTAATACGTCGTGATCGCATTGCCCGGCACCATGTTCTGCATCACGCTCGGCTCGTTGAACAACTGGAAGGAGCCGATGATGCTGAAAATCACCGTGATCGCCAGCGAGCCCCGCAGCTCCGGCAGCTTCACCCGGCGCACCACCTGCCACTCGCCCGCCCCGTCGATCGCCGCCGCCTCATACAAGGAACGCGGCACCGTCGACAGCGACGAATAGAAGATCAGCATGTTATACCCCGTGAACTCCCACGTATTGATGTTCCCGATCGCCGCCAGCAGCACCGACGGCTGCAGCACATCCACATGCGTGCCCAGCCACGCGTTCAACGAGCCCACCAGGCCATACTTCGCCCCGTACATGAACCCCCACACCAGCGCCGAGACCACCGCCGGCACCGCATACGGCAGAAACGTCGAAATACGGAAGAACCGCATCCCATGCAGACGCAACGAATCCAACGCCAAAGCCATCAACGCCGACAGGCACAGCATGATCGGCACCTGCACCACCGTGAACACCACCACCCGGCGCACCGACGACCAGAACTGCCCATCAGCCACCAGACGACGATAATTCGCCAACCCCACAAACACCGTCCCACCAACCATCCGATGCTGAAACAACGAAATCCACACCGCATACACCACCGGCACCACAAACACCACCACAAACACCACCGCAAACGGCCCCATAAACAACCAACCACGCCAACGAG
>NZ_BPWE01000013.1 GCF_020884755.1 Bifidobacterium mizhiense
CTATAGGAACTAAACGCGTTGTTTTAGGTTCTGTGTGTGGGTTTGGTTGTGTGTTGGTCAGAGTGTGGTGTTGGGGTATCTGACTGGTGTGTGGAACTCGTTCCAGTTGATGGCGGTGCCGTAGTGTTCGGGCTCGTCCTGTTCCTGTCTGGTTTCCCGTTTGGGTGCTGGTTGTGGCTGGTGGTGTTCGTCCCTGATCAGGCTGGCGGGGTCGGGGTTGTCGGTTTTCATGTAGCAGTGCCATTCGCAGGCGCGTCCCATGTGGCTCTCGGGTAGGCCGTGGTGTTGCAGGAGGGTGCGTTTGATGGGTGAGTTGACTCCTCCTTCCAGCCGGTTGGTGGTGCGTTCCATCCAGCCGGTTGGTGGTGCGTTCCATTGGCCCGCCGGCGGTGAGTTCGGGTTCCAGGAAGGCGAAGAGCTGCCTGTCTTGGAAGAGGTGTTCGAGCCTGCGGTAGCAGCGGCGGAGTTCCTGGTGGGTCCACCACCAGGATTGGTGGCTGGCTTTGGGGTTGGCTGGGTCGTCCGATTGGTGGCTGGCTTTGGGGTTGGCTGGGTCGTCCTTGGCCATGGTGCGTTCGTCGATGAGGGTTCGATGAGGGTTTTCCATCTTTCGTGCCAGGCGTTCAAGGCCTCACCCCAACGCACCGCTTCCTCGATGGCATGGACCCGGGTGAGCTGGTCGGAGAGTCGCTTGAGTTCCTTGCCGGCCTGAAGTCGTGGTTTGAGTGTCAGGTCGGTTTTGGTGTTGCGTTGCACGTGCACCAGGCAGCGTTGGATGCGCGTGCCCGGCCAGCAGGCATGGCAGGCTTTCTGCACGCCGCGAAGGCCGTCGGTGATGAGCACGTCGGGCCCGGGGATGCGGGAGAACAGGGCCGTGCAGGCCGCCGTGTTCTCCTGATGGCACCACTGCCGGTCGATGACCTGGCCCGTCTGCCCGTCGATCGCTATCAGGAGGCACCAGCCGTGTGCCATATACGTGCCGTCGGCCATGAGCGTGTGATGGACCACCCCGTCCGGTGTGATTGCCGGCTTGATGTTCCAGCACCAGCCGACCCGTTTACGCCAGGCCCTGGCGCCCATGGCCCCCATCTGTTCCCGGGTCCTGCCCGTCAGCAGCCAGTCCAGGAACTCCCTCAACCGCGCGGCGCGGGCCCGGTCCTGCCTGCGCGCGGTGGACGTGATCGAGCAGGACGGACACATCCAGCGCTGCGTGCCTGATCTGTTGCGCCCATGCCTGCGCATCCGCCCATGGCATATGGGGCAATGCCTGGCCCTCTTCGATCTGGTTCTCATTCCCCAATCGAACAGGAACGGGCACCCCTGCAAGACCCCTATTAACAACCCGACCTATTAACAACCACCCAACACGCTTACAGCCACAAGGCCAAACCCCCAACATAAACAACGCGTTTAGTTCCTATAGCCC